>JAJYJS010000038.1 GCA_021789215.1 Nitrospirota bacterium
GCGGTCCTTGGCTTTGCAATCGGCATTCTTACAACGACATCGGGCGTACTAAGACCCGTATATCTTTTTCTGAGGAGCTACAAGGTGGGCCTAACCGGGGCGGACGGCCAGACCAACTACGGCTTTGCCGTTTTCGACCTCTTCGGCGGCAGCGAAACCGCCAAATGGGTGACGATAGGCGTCATCGCCGTGATCGCGGGGATATACCTGCTTAAAGGCAACCCTTTCCAGAAAGGCCCCGCCAAGGGCTATAAATGGTCAACCACCGGGTTGTTCGCGGGAATCATTACGATTGCCGCGTGGTGGGCCTCCGGCGTGTACGGCAAGGACCCCAGGGGGCTTTCCTTCACCGGCCCGATGGGCGAGTTCTTCCAGGCCCTTTTCAGCCGCACCAGCCACTCGGAGCGGCAGATGTTCAACTTCGGCTGGGTTACCGTGACATGGAGCGCCATGTACATCCTTACCGTGCCCATCGGCGCTTATCTCAGCGCCAGGGCGCTCAAGGAATTCAAGCTCAAGAGCCCTGCGGCGGCAGAGCTGCTCACGGTCTTCGGCGGCAGTCTCCTTATGGGGTTTGGCGCCTCCGTGGCAGGCGGCTGAAACATCGGTCATGGGTTGACCGGTGTGTCAACCTTGGCTGTCTCAAGCATAGTGGCGACCATCTTCATAATGCTCGGCAACTGGACGATGGTGTACTTCAAGTTCATAAAACCGATGCAGGATTAATCACCACGAAGGCATTTTTTAAAAGGGGCTCAAATGAGCCCCTTTTTTATTTCGGAAGAAGCGTTCAATTCCTCTTAATCAACAATTGAAAGTCAGCTTTATAATTGTAATTTTAAGTTGCAATCCCGGGGAGCGCTGGGATATAGTTAGACAGGTTGGGATAGATATCAAGTGGGATTGAGATGTTCCAGCTAAGGGGAAAGGAGGTGGGGTGTTTTTCATTCCGTCTGCTGGAGTTTTTTTCATGAAGCACATAAATAAAAGAAAATAAAAAACCGAAAGGGAGGATCTATGAAGAAGGTTTTTCTTTGCGCCGCAGCGCTGGCGCTGATAGCCGCGGGGTATTTCGCACCCCAGGCATCGGCTATTGAGAAATTGAACGGCACGGTCTATATCGCCGGCCACGGCGGCCACCTGGCAATCGTTGACCTTGCGACCATGAGGCCACCCACAGATATCGAAAAAGACAGGATTGTAATCACCGAGGCGGGCAGCGAGATGGAAGGCGTCATCGCCGGGATGAACTTTGAGAAGGTCAAAAAGGCCGGCGGCACCCACGGCAGCGCACTCATAGGCGACAAGCTCTATGTCGGCCTGCTCGACGGCAAGGTGGTCGAATACGACCTGGCGACTGGGAAGAAGTCCAAACCCATACAGGTCGGCGAGAAGTTCTGCGACGCGGTTATCGGCCCCGACGGCAACATCTATTTCGAGGACATGGCCGACGGCAACGTGTACGTGTTCGATCCCAAAGGGCTCAAGACCGTTGACAAGATGCCCGTAGGCAAGGCCGTATGCGGAATAGCCTGGACGAGAAACGACAAGAAGGCATATGTCTCCGACATGCCGCTTGGCGTCGTCTATGTAATCGACTGGAAGACCAAGAAGACCATCAAGACGATCAAGGACCCCGATATGACCTTTATCCACCAGATCAGGATGGCCCCCGACCAGAGGCACCTCTGGGTCGCTGCCGCCAATGAGTTCGATCCGGGCCTGAAGCCGGGCACTCACCACCCCTATATCGTCGTTATCGACACGAAGACCGACACGGTGAGCGACCACATTCAGCTTCCCGATGACATGCGCCTGCATGACGTGAAATTCAGCCCCAGCGGCAAGACGGCCCTCATTACCGCCAGGACTTACAAAAATGACAGCGTCCTGGCCCTGATGGACGTGAAGACGCACAAGATAGAGAAGAAGGTTTCGGTCTGCTACAGCTGCCACAGCAAATACGGCATTGAGGTGAGGATTGACAACAATTCCCCTCTGCTGTGCGGCATGGCGATCAAGTGGGGGAAATAGGGGTTAAATAAAAAACGGTAAAAATGCTAGCTAACGGGGGGGCAGAACTGCCCCCTTTTTTTTCATCAGGCAAAGCATTGGCCGGACACGGGGAAATATGGGCGGTTTACATAAAAATCCATTTAGGTTAAGATAGGAGCCTTATCTCTACTGTGGGAACTAGATTAAGTATTTTTTCTTTCGCTGTAAGGAATTTGAGGAGAAAGATCGTCAGGAGCATTCTCCTGTTATTGGCGGTGACCGTAGTGACAGGCACCCTGTTTACCGCCACGCTCTTCATCTCCAGCATGAAAAACGCCCTGAGGATAGGCACCTACAGGCTTGGGGCGGATGTGCTGGTCGTGCCTGACAAATACGAGGCCCAGGCGCGCGCCGCCCTGCTCTCCGGAGAGCCCACGAGTTTCTACATGGACAGGTCGATCCTCGATCAGGTCAGGAAGGTTGATGCCGTAAAAAGCGCGTCGCCGCAGCTTTTCATAAAGCCCACTTCATTCACCTGCTGTTACAGCGTCGATGTTTTTCTGGTTGCCTTCGACCCGCAAACGGACTTTACCGTTACCCCCTGGCTTGAGAAACACCTGAGAAAACCCCTTGCAGGAAACGAAATAATAACAGGAAGAGAGGTGCCCGTAGTTACCGGCGACACACTCCCCTTCTTTGGCACGCCCTTCAAGGTCGCGGGGACGATGGAGCCCACCGGAATGAAGTTTTTCGACCGCTCCGTTTTCATGACCATGGATGCGGCTTACAAGATGGCTGCGGACTCCAAGAAAAACGCCATAGAGCCGATAACGATAAACAGAAACCAGATTTCGGCTGTCCTTGTGAAGGTAAAGGATGGTTACAGCCCCGACAGGGCCGTCATAAGGATAGAACATGACGTAAACGGGGTAAAGGCCATAGCCTCCGATCAGGTGATAAACACGGTGCGGCAGCAACTGAACGGGTTAATGAAGGGGATCCTCGCCGTGAGCGCCGTCCTGTGGGCGCTGGCGCTGCTGATGATGGGCTTCGCCTTTTACATGATAGTGAATGAGAGGCAGAGGGAGCTTGGGCTTTTGATGGCCATGGGGGCCAAGAACAGGAGCATATTCCGGCTGATAATAACCGAGGCCGTCATGATATCCACCGCGGGAGGGGTCATCGGGCTCATAATAGGCTCCGTGATACTGTTTTCGTTCAAGGACCTGATACTGCACAGCCTTAAACTGCCCTACCTTCTCCCCTCACCTGAGGTATTAATTGAGCTGATAATCGCCGCTATCGTTTTCTCCATCCTCACAGGTTTATTGTCCTCGCTTCTGCCAGCGGCGCTTGCAAGCAGGATGGACCCTTACGAGGCGATACGGAAAGGAGACTGATTTGGGTACCGGCATGAAAAAAACCTCCGGCTGCCTGAAAAACAAGGCAGCAGATTACCTTAAAAAGGCCATCTGCGGATGCCTTTTTATCGCCCTTTTCCTTCTGCCGCTCGTTTCATGCAGCAAGAAGGAAGAAGGGCCTGCAACCAGCAATAAGGCCCTAAGCTCGTTTTCCGCCGAGTCCGAGATATTCGAGCTTGAGAAAAAGCTGAAAGAAAACCCGGACGACGCGGAGGCCTGGTACCACCTTGCGGACGTGTACGACAGGAACGGGCTTTATTCAAAGTCCGTTGAGGCCTACCGGAAAACGGTCAGCCTGAAGCCGGACATGGGCTATGCGTATCTAAGAATGGGAACGGCTTACGACCGGCTCCATCAGCCGGAGCAGGCGGTAAAGGCCTTCGAGCAGGCCATAAAAAAGATGCCGGATTACGCGGTGGCTTACAACAACCTTGGGGTCGCCTACGGAAAGCTTGGCAATTCGAAAAAAGAGATAAAGAACCTGGAAAAGGCTGTCAAGCTGAGGGACAGGTACGCAACGGCAAATTTCAACCTGGGGATGGCCTATCTGAGGAAGGGAGACAGGAAGTCCGCAATGAGGCAATACAAGGCCCTCATGAAGATAGACGAGGGTATGGCGGACGACCTGCTCGGAAAAATAAAAGGCCAGCCGCAGTCCTGAACTAAAAAAAGGAGCAATAAGGATGCCGCAGGTTGTTTTAAAAGATTTAAGCAAGGTCTTCAAGATTGGCGGCTCGGAGTTCACGGCCGTATCCGGGGCCAACCTCGAAATCGAAAAAGGCGATTTTATCTCGATAGTAGGGCATTCGGGCTCGGGCAAGACCACCCTTATGTCAATTATCGGCGGGATACTCAGGCCCTCATCCGGCTCGGTCTTGTTCGATGGCGAGGACATTTACAGCCTGGGTGAAAACCGCATCTCCGAATACAGGGCCGCAAAGATAGGCTATGTCTTCCAGTTCGCCTCTCTCATGCCGGTGCTTACGGCAAAGGAGAACCTGCTCCTGCCAACCGTGTTCACACCCGGCCTCGCGCAGAACGGGAACAGGGAGAAGAAGGCGCTTGAGTACCTGGAGCTTGTAGGGCTCAAGGACAAGGGCGGCAACTTCCCCTATCAGCTCTCCGGGGGCCAGCAGCGGCGCGTGGCCATTGCAAGGGCGATAATGAACGGCCCCGCCCTGCTCCTTGCCGACGAACCCACCGGAGACCTGGATGAAGAGACCGAGGCAGAGGTTATGAAGTTCTTCGAGCTTGTGAACCGCGAGATGGGTATAACATTCGTGCTTGTGACCCACAGCAGCGAGCTTGCCGCAGCGGCCCGGAGGAAATTCAGGATGGCAAACGGCACGCTGACCGAGAAAAAACCATAAAAAGGATTTTTTTGAAATGAAAAAAAACATACTGAACATACCGGCTTTGGCGGCATCAGCGGTTTTTTTGCTGCTCCTGGCGTCCGTGGCAGTCGCCCAGATACCCGAAGGGGCGCGCTGCGCCGAGTGCGGCATGAAGATAGACCCGAACACCCCTTATGTCAGCTATGTGGTCACGAATGACGGGAAAACGCTCTATTTCGACAGTATAGGGGACATGCTCATCCACTTCCTCAAGAAAAAGGGCGACTTGAAGGAAGTCCATGTCAAGGACTACTCCACCGGCCAGTGGATAGACGGGAAAAAGGCCTTTTACGTGAAAAACCTGAAGGAATTCAGCGGGCCGATGGACTGGGGCATTGCCGCGTTCAAGTCACAGGCGGCGGCAGGCGCCCATGGAAAACCGGCCACGTTTGACGGGGCGTTCTCACTCTTGAACTGAATGAATAAAAACCGGGTCTTTGGGGTCATACTCGCCGCGCTGGGAATACTTGTGCTCGTTACGCCAAGGTACATACTGCCTGTCTGCGAGTTTGTGTCCCCCGGGCACGAGCTTTCCTCTTGCAGCTTCATGTTCAAGGCGGAGCTTGGCCTGGGCTTTGTTGCAATAGCCATTTCGCTGGCCATGTTCCTGTCCAGGACGGACGACGCCCTCAAGTGGCTTTCGTTCAGCTCAATTTTCACGGGCGCGGCAGTACTGGCCATGCCCAATGTAACGGGTTATTGTCTCAGCCCGCGGATGCCCTGCCATTACGGGGCGGTCCCGGCGCTGAGGATAATAGGCGGGCTGATCGTTATCGTGTCCATTACCGGCTTTTTCGCGGCAAAGACAAGGCGGCAGGCCTAGGCGGCCTGTCTTCTGGTGTCCCTGGCTATCCTGCCGTCCACCATCTCTATCACCCTCTTGCAACGGCCGGAGATGCCCTTGTCATGGGTGGCTATTATGAATGTGATGCCTCTCTGCTCGTTCAGCCTGTAGAGGAGGTCGAAAAGCTCCCTGCCGGTCTCCATGTCCAGGTTGCCGGTTGGCTCATCCGCCAGGACTACCGAAGGGGCCAGTAAAAGCGCCCTCGCAACGGCCACCCTCTGCTGCTCTCCTCCGGAAAGCTCGCCCGGCCTGTGGTGCATCCGTCCTTCAAGGCCAAGCTCGGCAAGCAGGGCGCCGGCCTTTGCCTTGAGCGCTTCGCGGTCTTTCTCTCCGGAAAGGAGCCCCGGCATCATGACATTTTCAAGCGCCGTAAATTCCGGCAAAAGATGATGGAACTGGAAGACAAAGCCTATCCTGCGGTTCCTGAACGCGGTGAGTTCCCTGTCATTCAGGCTCCTGGTGTCGAGGCCGTCATAAAAGATGTTGCCCGCCGTCTGCCTGTCCAGCGTGCCAAGGATATGCAGGAACGTGCTCTTGCCCACACCGGAAGCGCCGACTATGGCCACCATCTCCCCTTCCGATACGGACAGGTCTATGCCCTTAAGCACATTAAGCTCTCCGGCAGGATGCCTGAACGTCTTCTGGAGCCCCTTGACCTCTATCATTTCCTGTCTTTATCTCCCGTTATCGCGTTTGCTATGCTGTGGACTTTATTTATGGAGTGCCGGGCCTTTTCCCTGACCTGGGTGACTGTCTTTTTTATGCTGTCGGCCTTCTGCCCGGCCTTGACGCTTTCCTCCTCCACCCTGCTGCCGAAGCGCCGGAAAGGGCTCCCGCCCTTGAACACGGAAACGGCCACAAACAGCACCCCGGCTATCACGGCCAGGCAAAGGAGCTTTCTCAAAATGCCAAACACCTGTTTTTTACCAGCCTTGCAATTGGTCTTCCCTGCGGCAAGCCGCAGGGAATCTAATGTAAAGAAATTTTTTTGTTTATGTCAGCCCGCTTGACCCCGTGGCAATTCTTTGCCCACGGGCAATACGCGCTCGCTATCCATTTAAGGGATTCCCGCTTTCAAAGCGACTGGGTCACCCTGATTATTTCCTCCAGTTTCTTCAGCGCCCTGCCGGAATCTATCGCCTCCGCCGCCTTTTCATAGCCTTCCATCATGCTCCCGGCCGCATTGGCGACCAGCAAGGCCGCAGCGGAGTTCATAAGCACGATGTCCCTCATCGGGCCCGGCTCGCTCTTGAGGATGGAAAGCGCAATCTTCGCGTTCTCTTCCTTGTTGCCGCCCTGAATGTCTTTTAGCTCCGCCCGCTTAAGGTTGAAGTCTTCCGGGGAGATGATGAAATCCTCGACCCGGCCGTTTGCGAACCTGGACACCCTCGTCCCATCGCATATGGTGATCTCGTCCAGGCCGTCCGCGCCGTGGACAACCATCGCGTCTTCAGAGCCCAGTCTGCCAAGCACCTCTGCAAGCGGGTTCGTCAGCTTGGACGTAAAAACGCCCATCAGCTGCCGCCTGGCCCCGGCGGGGTTCGTGAGCGGTCCAAGGATATTGAAAATCGTCCGCAGGCCTATCTCCTTTCTTGGCCCCACAGCGTACTTCATCGCTGGATGGAAGAGCGGGGCGAACAGGAAGCCGAACCCGGTCTCAAAAAGACATTTCTCGACCTTTTCGGGGGGCAGGTCTATCTTCACCCCAAGTGCTTCCAGCACGTCCGCGCTGCCCGTGGAGCTGGACACCGAGCGGTTGCCGTGCTTGGCCACAGGCGCCCCGCAAGCGGAAACCACCACGGCCGAGATTGTGGAAACGTTAAAGGAGCGGGACATGTCCCCGCCCGTGCCGCATGTGTCTAGGGTGCCCGCGGGCGATTTTATGCTTATCGCCTTCTTGCGCATCATCATGGCGGCCCCGGTTATCTCCTCCACGGTCTCGCCCTTCATCCGGAGCGCCGTGAGGAACGCGCCTATCTGCGCGGGAGTCGCCTTCCCGTCCATTATCTCTTCCATGCACTGGGCCATCTCGGCCTCCGAGAGATGGACGTTTATCGTGAGCATGTTAAGAGCTTCTTTTATCATGACCTTTTTCCCCTTCCTGAGAAAATAAAATTCCTCAAAAGGTCCTTGCCCGAGGTCGTCAGGATGGATTCCGGATGGAACTGCACCCCCTCGACAAAGGCTTCCTTATGCCGCACTCCCATTATCTCGCCCTGCTCCGTCCATGCGGTTATCTCCAGGCAGCCCGGAAGAGTCTCTCTCTTAATTATAAGCGAATGGTACCTTGTGGCCTCAAACGGGTTGGGCAGGCCCTCGAAAAGGCCCTTCCCGTCGTGATATATGAGCGATGTCTTGCCGTGCATCAGCCTTGGGGCCCTTATTATCTCCCCTCCGTAAGCCGCGCCGATGGACTGGTGCCCGAGGCACACGCCCAGCACAGGGACCCTCCCGGCAAAGGCCTTGATGACGTCTATGGATATCCCTGCCTCCTTCGGGGTGCATGGGCCGGGAGATATCACTATGCGCTCCGGCCGCATTTGCTCTATCTCCGGTATGGTTATCCTGTTGTTGCGGAACACCCTCACGTCCTCTCCAAGCTCGCCCAGGTACTGAACGAGATTGTAGGTGAAAGAATCGTAATTGTCTATCATCAGAAGCATTTTTTTACTCCCCCGCCCCGCCGGGAAAAAGCCCTTCGGCCATGTTTACGGCCTCCATCATGGCTTTGGCCTTGTTCACGGTCTCCGTGTACTCAAGCTCAGGCACGGAATCCGCAACGATCCCAGCCCCAGCCTGTACGTATGCGGTGTCTCCTTTTATTATAAGGGTTCTGATCGTTATGCAGGTATCCATGTTGCCGGAATAGCTGAAATAGCCCACCGCGCCCGCATAAGGGCCGCGCTTTACGGGCTCAAGCTCCTCGATTATCTGCATCGCCCGCACCTTGGGCGCGCCTGAGACCGTGCCCGCTGGAAAGCACGCCCGCAGGACATCGAACGGCCCAAGACCTTTTTTGAGCTTCCCCAGGACGTTCGAGACCATGTGCATGACGTGGCTGTAGCGTTCTACGACCATAAGCTCGGGGATGCGGACAGAGCCCGTTTCGGCCACCCGTCCCACGTCGTTTCGCCCAAGGTCCACAAGCATTATGTGCTCGGCCACCTCCTTGGGGTCCGCCTTCAGCTCGCCCTCAAGCGCCATGTCTTCCTCTTCCGCCCTGCCCCGTCTGCGGGTCCCGGCAATCGGCCTTAGCGTTATGTCCCGGCCTTCGAGCCTCACCAGTATCTCGGGCGAGGAGCCCACAAGCCGCACGTCCCCCGTATTTATAAAATACATGTAGGGGGAGGGGTTTATCACCCGTAGCGCCCTGTAAATGTCGAAAGGGTCCGCCTGCGTCCGTTTCTCGAACCGCTGCGAAAGGACCACCTGCACGATATCTCCTGCCATCACGTATTCCTTCGCGCGCTCCACGGCATGCATGAAATCCTCCCGGCTGCCGAAAGAGGACCGGAACTCCGGGGATAAAAAAACCTTTTCGCCGCCTTTTGCGGCCGCGCCGGGGACGGGATTGCTCCCGGCCCCGTTCACGCCGAGTTTTTCGATTACCGCGTCTATCTTGGCCACGGCCTCATCATATGCAAGACCGGGGTCCATGCCCTTTTCCAGATGGACGTTGGCCAGCACCTTCACGGTCTGCTTCAGCCCGTCGAAGACGAGCATGGTGTCGGTGAGCATCAGGAACATGCCGGGGGCTGGAATGCCCTCCGCTTTCTTGTCCGGAAGCTCCTCTATGAACCTCACCATGTCGTAGCCCATATAGCCAACGAGCCCGCCGTAAAACCTGGGCAGCCCGTCCGTTTCAACAGGGACGAACGCCTTCATGAACTCCTGGGCGAACCCTATCGGGTCTGCCTCGAACTCGCGTTTTTCGCCGTTTTTGGTGAGTTCTATTTTATTGCCCCTCGCCGTGATGACGGCGGAGGGCTTCAGCCCCAGGAAGGAATACCTTGCCCATTTCTCGCCGCCAACGACGCTCTCAAGCAGAAACGACGGGGTTTCGCCAAGCATCATGTACGCGCTGACAGGCGTAATAGTGTCCGCAAGGACGTCCTTGTAAACTGGGATGAGATTGCCTTTTTGGGAAAGGGCCCTGAACGCCTCCCTGCCCGGGAATGCCTGAAGCCCTGATAACCGGTTTATTTTCATTTCAATCCTTTATTATATCCTATAAGATTTATGCAAGTTAAGCCGCCCAAACTAAAAAGGCCACGGTTTTTTCGCCGTGGCCTTCAGAGTTTCTTTCCTTTACCTGCTGCTGGACTACATTGAAAACTCCGCAAGCCACGGCCATCGCCATGCCTTCCAGAGGAGTTTTTTCCCGCCGTCTATGAGCAAGGTGCTGTAAAACATGATTCACTATAGCAACCTCCGAAACGATTGTCAATATAATTTTCAGGACGCAATAAAAAAGCCCGCTCCTTGTAAACCGCAAATGCCTGATATAAAATTTCACAATCAGAAACAGGAGGGTTTTCTTATGCTGGAAGCGATTAAAAGAAGGAGAAGCTACAGGCAGTTCCTTAAAAGGGATATTGAGGAAGACAAGCTGAAAGAAGTCTTGAAGGCCGCCCTCTTCGCGCCTACCGCAAAGAACCTGAGGCCGTGCGAATTCGTGGTTGTGAAAAACGAAGAAATGAGGGCAAGGCTGTCGAAGGCAACCCCGTATTCGGCATTCGCCAGGAACGCCCCGGCGGTCATAGTGATTTGCTACGACCCCTCCAGGGGCAGACGTTTCAGGGAGGACTGCTCCCTGGGCGCCGGAAGCATCTATCTTGAGGCCGTCAATCAGGGTCTGGGCACATGCTTTGTGCAGGTGGCGGACGCGGAGTTAGGCCCCGAACTCAAGGGCCTTTTTGAAGGCAACCCGGAAGAATACATCAAAAAAGAGCTTGGCATTCCCGCCGGTTTCCGCATTCAGTGCATGATGCCGATAGGATACCCCGAAGGAAAAGAACTCCCGCCGCATAGCGACGAGGAATTCGATGCAGAAAAGATACATTACGAGAAATTCTGAATGGGATCGAAACCCACCCCTTTCTCCCTTCCAGGGAGGGGAGAGGGCGGGTAGATTTACATAGTTCCTCATCCCCCTTAAGGCAGGAGGGGAAAACCGAAGACCGCTTGCTCGCCGGTTTGACAGACTAAGGTGTTTTTATTCTTTAACCGGAGGAGAGAAAATTTTTATCGGCGTGCCCTGCATACGTAGATTTTTGAACGTCCATACCGCTGATTTCGGCATGCCCACCCCGGAGCGCCGCCGCATACGGGAATTCCAGGCTTTTCGCCTTTTCCGGGGGTATGGGGGCATAAGCCCCCATACCTTGAAAAGACGGGCGGGGCGGGAAGAAGAAAAATAAACGGGGCACCCGTTGCCTCACGTAAAAATCTAAACGAAATGCTTATTGATTGCCTCATTGGGATTATAACCGAAATTGCTGTTTCCCTTGGCAGCGGTTTTTGATGTCGCCGTCCGGAAGAGCTTATTCTGGAG
>JAJYJS010000039.1 GCA_021789215.1 Nitrospirota bacterium
TAATGTCTATCTTGAAGCTTGAAAGCTCGCCCTTCATCTTCTGGAGGAACGACACCGTGTCTATGGCCATGCAGCCCGCGAGGCTCAGCAGCAGGCTCTCGGTAGGCGCGCAGCCCCATTCTATCTTAGCGTCAAAGTCTATCTCGTAGCCGCGCTGGGTCCTGCCCTGAAAGATGAGTTCCTTGTCCCATGTGAGCGCGCCCTTGGTAACAGGGGCGATCTTTTCCTTGTAGCCCTTCAGGGACGATTCGTCCAGGCCGGATTTTTCCTTCTCAGTCATTATGATGGTTCCTCCTTGAAAATAAGATTAAAGATGAAAATTCAGAGTTTCTATATTTAAACACAAGCCGGATTTTTTATCTTGCATGGCATTTTTTTGACATGGGCAAAATCCTGACTCCCGGACTTAAAATCAGGGCTTTAGGGCATCACAAAAAAAATAAATAAATTAAGCATATTTTTAAAATTGAAAAATGGCACAAATTTTTCTTATCATTTTCAGCTAAAAACCGGGAGAGGGAGAGAGGAGGCAGTTTTTATTGATTTTGAACCCTTGAGACCGAGCGGGACCTGAACCCTTTTTTAAAAAGAAAAACATACCCCTTAGGGGGCAGAGGAAAAGAAAAAAATGAAAAGAAATAAAAAAATATGGGGAGCATTTATTTTTGCGGTCATGTTGTTCTGTTTCCCTGTGCTTGCCTTTCCGGCCACGGGGTTTTTCAGCCCGGCCTCGGCCAGGCCGGGAGATACCGTAACGCTGTCCGGCTCGGCCAGGCCAGGCAGCGCCATGAGCGTTTATTTCTATTGCAACAGCGGCTGCGGCGAGACCCATGTGGGTGTCGCCAATGTGGACCGCAACGGCAGATATTCCCTTACGTTCAGGGTGCCCTCCGGGGCAAGGCCCGGCGGCGCATACGTGCAGGCTGGCTGCGACACCTGCGGCAACGGCTGGACGGCTTTCAGGGGCCTGAACATTGCTGCCCAGCAGGCACCCGTGCCGCAGGCGCCCGTAAGGTATAGCGTTGGAGGGCTCCATCCCCAGCCTGCTCCCCAGTCTGCTCCCCAGCCCGCGCCCCGTCCGGTTTATTCCGGCCCGGTGGGCTTAATGAGCGCTATTACGCCGCTTTGCATGGATGTGGCCTATGAGAGCCATAATAACGGCACAGGTATCGGGCTGTGGTTCTGCAAGTCCTCCTCAAACCAGCAGTTCACGTTCATGCCGAACGGCGAGATAAGGGTGTACGGCAACAAGTGCGTGGACGCCTCAGGCGGGAGGGGCAACAAGGGCGACAAGATAATAATCTGGGACTGCAACGGCGGGCCCAACCAGAAATGGCGCGTTACCGCAAGCGGCGAGATAAGGGGCATGAACAACCGCTGCCTTGACAGGGCCAACAACAACCCCTTCCCCGGCGGCATGCTCGTCCTCTGGGACTGTAACGGAGGCAGGAACCAGAAGTGGGCGGCGGTTACATTCCAGAGGCCGCAGAATGGCCAGGTCCAATTCAATGACTATCAGAAACAGCAGGTCTTAAACCAGATAAACAATCTGTATAACAATAACAACCTCGTGGGCAACGCGGGTGCCGGCCTCATTGGAGGAGGGTCCTCCGGCTTTACCATGCCTATCGGCAACAACCTGACAACGATAGTCCCGCTGACAAGCGCGGCCCCGTTGACAAGCGCGGCCCCGTAACCAAAGGCAAGCCGTCGAATCAACCCGGAGAGGGGCCGTTTCGGCCCCCTCCTGTATATAAGAGAGGGAGGCTAAAAAATGAGGCGTTTTCTGTTAATATTGGCAATCTCCGCCATGCTCGCCCCTTTGCCCTCCAGTGCGGAGGCCGGACTCGCGGGGACTTACCGCTGCTGGAGCTTTAACGTGGGCGGACACGCGGGCAGATGCGAGCTGTCGCCGCCGCTCCTCCTGCACGGGGACGGCACCTACGACATCTCAAGCGAGCATGGGACCTACAAGGTGGAAGGCGGGCAGATATTCCTTTCCAAATCGAAGGTCCGAGGCCCAGGGACTTTTCAAAACGGCAACCAGATAGTCTTCCGGTATTATTATCGCGGGCTGCAGCAGACAGTCACCTATTTGTGCCAGGACTGCTCCGTTTCTCCGGGAGCAGGACAGGACCAGGGCAATGCAACGCCCTCCTCCCAAACCGGCGGATACGGGACACCCCCGCAGGACAGTTACGGGACGCCTCCTCCGCAAAACGGCGGGGACAGTGCGCCGCCGCAGGATAATTACGGCACACCGCCCGCGCAGACAAACGGATACGGTTCTTCCCCGCAGGACAATTATGGAACGCCTCCACAGGACAGCTACGGAACCCCGCAGCAGCAGGGCAATTATGGAACTCCACCGCCCCAGCCTGGCGGGTACGGCGCGCTTCCTCAGGGCACCCCTCCTCCGCAGGAAAATGATGGGCAGGCCGCGTCCCGGAACCTGAACCAGAACCTTAAGAATTTAATATCGGGTTTCAAATCCCTGATTAACAGCTTCAGGCATAAACAGCCGCAGGACAACAGTGCGGGCAGTGATGGCGGCACTTCTCCACAAGGCGGCTACGGGACCCCTCCTCCGCAAAACGGCGGGGACAGTGCGCCGCCGCAGGACAGTTACGGGACCCCGCCTCCTCAGGGCAATAACGGGACACCTCCCCAGGGTGGCGGAGGATGGTCACCGCCGCAAAGTGACGGCGGTTGGGCCCCTCCACAGAGCGACAACAACTGGAAGAGGCCCCAGACAGGGCAGTAGAAAAAAAAGAGGGCGGCCTGAAAAAAAAAGCCGCCCCCTGCCCTCTAGACAAAGAGCGTTACGACGAAAGCCCCCGTAAGCGCCACCATTATGCCGGTGGTCGCCCACGATACCCAGTTGAATGTCCTGGAGTTGGTATATTCACCCATGATGGCGGGCTTGTTTATAAGGGCAAGCATGAATATGAGGACAAAAGGCAGCATCACGCCGTTTATCACCTGGGATATCCACATTATCGGTATGAGAGGGGCCTTCGGGAAAAGCACTATCAGCGCCCCTATCACTATGAGGAATGTGTAGAGCCACATGAACTGGGGGGCTTCCTTGAAAGTCTTGTTCACGCCGGCCTCCCAGCCCATGCCCTCGCAGATGTAATATGCAGTTGCAAGGGGCAGTATGGAGGCCGAGAAAAGCGAGGCGTTGGCAAGCCCTATGGCAAAGAGCAGGGAGGCGTATTTGCCGGCCATCGGGGCAAGCGCCATCGCGGCCTCCTCAGCGCTGTTTATATGCACCCCGGCCTTGAAGAGCGTGGCCCCGCAGGCCACAATTATAAAGAACGCCACAATGTCCGTCATGAAGCAGCCCGCTATCACGTCGATCCTCGAAGCCCAGTACTTGTCTTTCCTTACCCCTTTTTCCACGACGGCGGACTGGAGATAGAACTGCATCCAGGGGGCTATGGTGGTGCCCACCACGCCTATGAACATAACAATATAGTCCGATTTGAACTGGAAAGAGGGCTTTACCGTCTGGAGCGCCACATCACTCCAGTCCGGCCTGGCAAACAGCGCCGCCGGTATATACACAAGATACACGGCACAGACGAAAAGGAATATCTTCTCGAACGACCGGTACGAGCCCTTGACGACTATGAGCCAGATGAACACGGCCCCTATAGGGACGGCAATATACCTGTTAATCCCAAGCAGCTCGGTGCTGGCCGCCCAGCCGGCAAACTCCGCCGCCGTGTTCCCCAGGTCCGTCATGAACAGGAAGACCATCAGCCAGAAGGTTATCTTCACGCCGTAGTTTTCCCTTATGAGGTCGGCAAGCCCCTTGCCGGTTACCGCCCCCATCCTGGCGGACATCTCCTGCACCACGACAAGGGCGACCGTTATCGGTATCAGCGTCCAGAGCAGCGAATAGCCGAAATGCGCCCCCGCTATGGAGTACGTGGCGATGCCCCCGGCGTCGTTGTCTATGTTGGCCGTTATAAGCCCCGGCCCCATGATGGACAGGAATATGAGGAACTGCCTCCAGCGGCTCACACCTTTCTCCTTCTCCTGCGGGGCAGGAGCCTGTCCACTATGTCGTCTATCGTGACGACGCCAAGCATGTTGCCGTGCTCGTCCACCACCGGGATGGCGACGAGATTATACTTTGAAATCACCTCCGCCACCTTCATCTCGTCATCGTCGGGAGCGACGGTCTTGAGGTTCGTCTCCATCAGCGAGGAAAGGAGCATATCGGGCTTGGCGAGCATCAGGTCGCGCAGGGAGATCACGCCCACAAGCTCCTCGCCCTCCACCGCGTAGATATAGTAAACCGCCTCCATCTCCAGGGCGTCCTTCCTGAACCTCTCCGTCACATCGGCCACGGTAAGCCCCGGGGGGTAAGCGATGAACTCGTTTGTCATCAGGCCGCCAGCCGTGTCCGTCTCATGGCTCAGAAGTTCCTGGATGTCCTCGGCCTCCTCCTTGTCCATCCGCTCCAGGATGGCCTTGGCCTCTCCGGCGGAAAGCCTGCCAAGGACGTCAGCCGCCACATCGGGCGGCATCTCCTCGATTATGTCGGATGCCTTCTCGGCGTCCATGTCCTTGATTATGGCGGTCTGCGCCACCGGCTCAAGCTCTATTATGGTATCGGCCGCGGTCTCCACATCGAGGGATTCGATGAACGCCGCCCCCTCGTCATGGGAGACCTGGCTCAGCAGCTCGGCTATGTCGGCGGGGTGCAGCTCGGAGAGCATCTGCCTGGGCACGGTGAGCGCAAGCGTGGTCAGCTTGGGCTGGAGCGGCTGGATATAGTTCCAGCTTATGAGGTTGTAGGAGAGCTGGGAGCCGAAGAGCCTCAGGATGTCCTCCCCCCTCCGCTCGAAACCGAGCCTCCTCATGAGCCCCCTCATGCCCACGTCCACGGCCACGACTATGGCGTCATCCTTGTAGCCTTCGAGCTTTATGTCATTAGCCCTGACCACCTTGACCCCGTTTGCGTCGACAATCTGCTTGTCCAGGATGTCCCTCACAACAAGCAGGTCCTCCTCGTCCATTGAATAGGGCTCAAGACCCTCCGCCCCGGCACCGGCTGCGATGACCTTCTTGTTGAAAATGCTTATCAGGTGCCAGGGCAGCTTGAAGAAGGCCTTCCCCTTCTGGAGCACCAGTGCGTTCACCTTGGGCAGGAGTTCACCTTTTATAAGCTCGATGTCCTTTATCCTGCCCAGTTCCTCGCCCTTGGGGTCGAGGACCGGTTTTTTAATTATCTCGCTTGCGAAAAGTTCTCCAAAAAAGGGCATCTTTTGGCACCTCCTGTCCATGAAAGGAAAAGAAAAAAAGCCTAAAAAGTATAACCGATGGCAGGATTATCCGGCAATCTTTTTAAGCGAGCTCACCCTCGCGCCCACCAGCCGCACCCTTTTTATGAGTTCAATGCGGCCAAGGCACTCGAAAGCGGCCCGCCTCAGCACCTCCAGAGAGCACGTCTCCACGGGAAGCGTCTTTGCCCTTGTCACTGTCTGAAAATCCTCGAACCTTATCTTTACGGCCACAGTCCTGCCGGAGTAGCCGTCCTCGCGCATGGAGGAGACCACGTCCCTAAGGAGCATGGCCAGGGACCTGGCCACGGTCTGCCAGTCCGACGTGTCGGTCTCGAAGGTCTCCTCCCTGCTCAGGGACTTGGGCTCCCATTCGGTGATAATGGGGCTTTCATGGATGCCCCTTGACGCCTCGAAGAGGTACTGCCCGTAAGAGCGCCCGAAAAGCTCTTCCAGCTCGCCTGGCGTCTTTGCCGCTATGCCGCCTATCGTGTTTATTCCAAGCCCCTTCATATGCTCTTCAGTCTTCGGGCCCACCCCGGGCAGCTTCCTTGCGGGAAGCGGCCATATCATTGTTTCGACATCCTCCGCGCCGATTATAGTGAGGCCGTCCGGCTTTCTGAGGTCGGAGGCTATCTTGGCAAGGAGCTTGTTGGGCGCAATCCCTATCGAGCAGGTAAGGCCCGTGGCTTCCAGGACCCGCCTTTTTATTTCCCTTGCGGTCTCTTCAACAGGCTCCGGCCTCCCGGTTATATCCAGGTATGCCTCATCTATGCCCACATCCTCCATTAAAGGGCTTACCTCAAGGAGCAGCCGCTTTATGACGCGCGACACCCTCTGGTACTCGCCGTAGTCGACGGGCAGGAAGATGCAGTTGGGGCAGAGCTTGAGGGCGGTCCGCAGCGGCATGGCCGAATGCACCCCGTAGCGGCGGGCCTCGTAGGAGGCCGTGGAGACCACGCCCCTTTTGAGCGGGTTGCCGGAGCCGCCCACAACGATGGGCTTGCCCCTCAGTTCCGGCCGCCGGAGCTGCTCTACCGAGGCAAAAAACGCGTCCATGTCCATGTGGAGGATTTTTTTCGTCAGGTGCATATTCAAAAAAATAGTATGTCTATATTAAGTATAATTACAAATATGGTTAAAAGCATCGTTTCCATCACCGTCGTGTTCCTTGCCTTTGCCCTGCTGCACAGCCTCCTGGCATCGGAGCATGCAAAACAGATTTCTTCCGCGCATCTGGGCGAGCGGTTCACAAAAGGGATGTACAGGTTCCTTTACGTTTTCTTCAGCGCCGTTACGTCCCTGGCCGCGCTTTACGCCATTCTGCTGATGCCGGACAAAGTCTTATGGCCACTTCCCGCTTTTGTAAGGCTTTTAATGGCGGGCATTCAGTTCCTTGGCATAATGCTTGGCATATCCGGCTTCAGGGACATGGATTTCATGGAGTTCATCGGGGCAAGCCAGGCGCTTAAATACCTGAGGGGCGAGCCCGTTGCGGGCGACAGGGAGGGGCTCCGGCAAAACTTCGTCACCAGGGGCGTCTACCGCTTCGTGCGCCACCCTCTCTACACCGCCGGGATTATCATTTTCACGTTCATCCCTGTAATCACCGTAAACCGGCTCGCCGTAACGGCGCTTGGCGATATTTACTTCATCTGGGGCGCGCTCATAGAGGAAAAAAGGCTTACGGCCCGCTTCGGCCCGCAATACATCGAATACATGAAAAGAGTCCCCCGTTTTATCCCTAAAATATGAGAAAGAGATTACCGTTGCGTGCTTTCGAGTTTCGTCCGGCACGAGGGGCAAAACCTTGAGGACTTGAGGTCCGTGTCATCAAGGCTGTTTGAGAAGTGCATCACGCAGCGCGCGTCCGGGCAGTGGGAAAGCCCGTAAAGGTGCCCGGTCTCGTGGACCGACTCCTTGACAGCCCGCTCAAGCAGCAGGGGCCAGTCCGGAGTCCTTCCGTAAAACTCCTCCCTGAGCCTTGCAATGGAGATTATGGCCGCGCCTTCCACTGGGTCGGCCTCTCCGAAGACGAAATTGAGTGCGGAGGCATAGAGGTCCGCATCGATGGCACCCAGCGCCATTCCTTCAAGCCCCATGCGGGCGATGCCCTCCAGGATGGCCGTGGAGTTGCACTGATGCCTTGACCTGTCGTAGGAATAAAGCGGCAGGGAGGCCGCATCCGCTATGGCCGTTTCCTTCCCGAACCTCTCCCTGACGGAATCTTTTATCGTCTCAAGGAGGGCATCGGGGAGCTTCCCGAAGGGCAGGATGTAAATCTTTTCTGCCTCCCCATACCAGGTCAAGCTATGAAAAGGGAGTTTTTATTTTTTGCCGTTTTCCCGGGCCCCTCGAAAATCCCGGCGTCCCCAGCCATCTCGAACATCACGCGGAGCGCGTTCTCGCCCTCGCTGCCTATGTCCACCGTGAAATCGTTCACGTAGAGCCCTATGTGGCTGTTTATTACCAGAGTGTCTATTTCCTGGGCGTGCCCTTTTATATAAGAGGCCGCCTCCTCCGGATGGCTCCTCGTATAAAGGACGCTTTCCCTTACGGCCTCTTCGACGGCCCTCAGGACCTTTGTCCCAAGAGAGCGCCTGGCGATTATGCCGCCAAGGGGGATGGGAAGCTCCGTCCGGCCCTCCCACCAGTCTCCCAGGTCCATCAGGCAGTGGAGGCCGTAATTCTGATAGGTGAACCGGCCCTCGTGTATGACCAGCCCGGCATCCACCCTGCCGTCCCTCACCGCGGGCATAATATCCGAAAAGACCATCGGGACGGTATTGTTTCTGAATGACGGCTCGAAAAGCATGAGCAGCAGATAGGCGGTAGTAAGCCCTCCCGGGACAGCTATCTTCCCGCCCTTCAGGGCCCCGGGATCCAAAGGCCCGCGTGCGACAAGCAGCGGGCCGCACCCCTTTCCAAGCGCCGCTCCGGAGCGGAGCGCAACATAATTTTCCCTCAGATGCCCCAGCGCGTGATAGGAAATCTTGGTCACGTCAAGCTCGCCCCTCAGGGCCTTCCGGTTCAGGGTCTCCACATCCTCAAGCACTTCCCTGAACGCAAGGCCGTCTTTTTTTATCCTGCCATGCACCAGCGCGTAGAAGATGAAGGTGTCATTTGGGCACGGGGAAAACCCCAGCGAGAGGACACGTTTCCGGGCGGTTTCCATGGCTTTTATTATAAAACACCCCTTGTGTTATTATGTAGTATTCAGGAGGAGTTTTTATCATGATGGCATTAAGGAAAAAATATCCCGGGCTTCTTGGGGACAGGCGCGGCTTCACGCTCGCCGAGCTCATGGTTGTCGTAATCATCATCGGCCTCCTGGCGGGCATCGTCCTGCCCAGGCTGTTTCCCAAGGTGGCAAAAGGCAAGGAGGCGGCGGCGAGGGCGCAGATAGAGTCGTTCGGGCAGGCGCTGGACAGCTTCCGCCTGGACGTGGGCAGGTATCCCACCACCGAGGAAGGCCTGAACGCACTCTTGCAGAACCCCGGAATAGACAACTGGCAGGGCCCATACCTCAAAAAAAGCCTCATCCCCAAAGACCCCTGGAACAGGCCGTACGTCTACCAGTGCCCCGGCACTCACGGAGAATATGACCTTTTCTCGTATGGAAAAGACGGGCAGCAGGGCGGCGAGGGCGAAGACGCAGACATCGTAAGCTGGCAATAATTTTTTCCAGCTAAAGCCTTGTCCTGAAAAGGGAGAAGAATTTCTCCTTTATCTTCATCTGAAAGGGCCTTTTGCTCCATTGCTCCGGAGTGACCCTGTCCGAGAGTTTCAGGTCTTCATTGAACACCTCTGCCAGCATACCCGCGAATTCCTCGTCGAGGATGCCCACATTGCCCTCATCGTTCCATCTCAGGGACTGGAAATCCAGGTTGGCTGAGCCGACTATGCTCCAGCCGCGGTCAAATACGTAGTTTTTCGCATGGAGCACCTGGCCGAAGTAATGGTATATCTCCACGCCGGCCCTGAGCAGCCTCTCATAGGAGGCCATTGCGGCGTATTTTGCCGCCGGGACGTCGCTGTTGCCCGGCAGGAGGAGTTTCACCTTGACCCCCCTCCTTGCCGCGGACTCGATAGTTTCCAGCATCCGCCAGCTCGGGGAAAAATACGCAGTGGTTATCAGGATGCTCTCCTCCGCATGGTTTATGCTGTAGTAAAGCAGCCTCCTCAGCTTCCTCCTGCCCTTGCCGAACCCGGCGAAGACAGGCATCACGGAAAGCGGGCCGTGCGGCTTGACCGCGGCCGCCCCGATGGCCATCTCTCCCTTGCCCCAGAGCCTCCATGCCTTTCTGAACGTCTCCAAAAGGTATGCGGCCACAGGCCCCCTTATGAGCACCCCCGTGTCACGCCACCCCTTTTTATGCCGGATATGGAACCCGCTGTATTCGTTGGCCATGTTCAGGCCCCCGGTGAAGGCGGCCTCCCCGTCTATGATGATGAGCTTCCTGTGGTCCCTGTGGACATATTTGAAAGGCGAGTCTATCTTGAACACATAGGAGGCCCCCACATTGACGCCGGCGCTCCTCAAGTCTTTCCAGAACTTTCTGGGTGTGCCGAAGGAGCCGAAATGGTCGTAAAGGACATAGACCTTCACCCCCTCCCTGGCCTTGGCCTTTAATATCCCGGCCATCTCCCTGCCCGTATCGTCGTTGCGGTAGATATAAAATTCCAGGCAGATGGATTTTTTTGCGCTCTTTACGGCATCGAATATCCGCCGGAAGGTGTCTTCCCCCTTCCATAACAGCTCCACAAGGTTGCCCCCTATGAAGCGGTCCCTGTATATGCGCTCTATCTCCTCCCGGTGAAAGCCGCGGACGCCCTCTTTTATCACTCCCTCGAAAGCCATAGTAGAAATTATATCAAACCCGGGAAAAATCCCGTTTTTTAACTGATTTTTTTATTGCCTTCAAGCTGGCGGGGCCTGGTTTTTAAACCGGTTTGTATATAAAAAGCCTCTTCTGGTAAGATAGAGATAAATGTTTATCTGGCTGTTCCTGTTCTTCATATCTGTCATCCTGCTTCCCTCCACGGTGTTTGCCTGGGGGCCTGTTACGCACATCTACCTGGGCTCCGAGGTGTATTTCATGGGGGCGGCCATCTCGCCAAGCATCTACGCCCTTTTAAGAAAGTTCCGTCAGGATTATCTCTACGGCAACATCATGGCGGATATAATCTTCGCCAAAAAATACCTGCCAAGGGAAAAGAACCCGCACAACTGGGATGTGGCGCTGGAACTGCTGGATGCCGCTGAGACCGAGCCGGAGCGGGCCTTCGTCCTTGGGTACATGAGCCACCTTGCGGCCGATACCGTGGCGCACACGAGATACACGAAGGGCAGGAAAAACCTGTCCCACTCGATCCTTGAGCTCCAGGCTGAAAGCCTTATAGACAGGCATTACTGGTTTCTGGCCCTGAGCATCGGCGAAGACGTGCAAAAACGGGGTGATATTCTGCTTAAGCGCTGTCTCGAAAGCCCTTTTTTCTCCTTCAAGACAAACAAAAGGATATTGAAGGGGATAGTCCTCATGTCGGGCCTCAGGCATGCGGGCAGCCAGAAGCTTTTCTATTCCGCCGCGCCGGACCCGAAGCTTATAGAGGG
>JAJYJS010000013.1 GCA_021789215.1 Nitrospirota bacterium
GCCCTTTTTTCTCCTTCAAGACAAACAAAAGGATATTGAAGGGGATAGTCCTCATGTCGGGCCTCAGGCATGCGGGCAGCCAGAAGCTTTTCTATTCCGCCGCGCCGGACCCGAAGCTTATAGAGGGCCTGCATGAGGAATCCCTTGACAGGATGCTCGATGTGCTCGAAAAAGGACGCAGGTCCAGGGTCCTGAAAAAAGACCCTACCGGCGGCTTTCTGAAGTAACCCTCTCAAAGGAGCAACCCCCTTTTACTAATGTTCTCACAATAGTCTGAACATCCCATGCCGTCATTGACCCGAAAGTGCCCTTTACCATAAAGCCGCCGGATTCCGGATTAATGCCTCCGGAATGACGGCTAAAAAGCCTTTTGTCCCCGGATGTGCGGCATTAGCATTCCAAACACCCCCTGGCAATTTTCAATATAAAAATCGCAATAAAACTTATCGACTTTTCCTATGGATGTGATAAACAGGAGGTAAGAGGCGATCAAAAGGGGGTAGGATATCATGCCCGCCCTTTCCTTTTCCAGAGTCCGGCTGAAAAAAATCTTCCTTGCCGCGGCGCTCATGGCGCTGGCATTGCCTGCAATGCTCAGCCAGACAGGGGCAAAGATACTTAACAAAAGGCACGATATTGCCGGAAGGCTGGGGACCCACGGGATGAGCTGCCAGTTTTGCCATAGCCCGGTCAGAAAATCCCTCCCGAATCTGAAGTGGGTCTCCTCCGGCGTTCCGGCAAGATATCCGCAATATACGGCAAACGGCGGCCCGGGATGGGAAAGCAGCGTATGCCTTGGCTGCCATGACGGCGCCGTAGCCATGGAGGCGTCCCCTTCGGTCTATGGCGGCCATCCGGTGAGTTTTACCTACGCGAACTCGCCGAAAATACGCTCCGGAGGGATAGAAGCGCCTCAGGGCAACTATGTCACAGGCAAGGTGTCGGGCGTTCGATACCCGCTCTTTAACGGCAGGATGGAATGCATTACGGTGCACAGCGTGCATATCGGAGAAGATACCACCTTAAGGGTGCCCGCCGCGATAATGTGCTTTGATTGCCACCTGAATAAATAGCCAAAATTATTTAGCAAGCGACTTTATATAGGCGACCAGGTCCTTCATCTCCCTGCCTTTGGGGTCTATCGGCTTCCCCTTCATGGCCATCAATATGCAGACGTTGTTGGTGTCTTCGAGGTTAAGCCATTTGCCTCCGGGGTTGGTCCACTCGTGCCTGTTTTTCTTTCCCGCGTTTTCGAGCCCCTTCCCGTCAGGATGGCACGTGTTGCAGCTGTTTCCGGACGTGCCGCCGCCAAGCCCGGGGTCGTTAAAAAGCCTTTTGCCGTTGGCTATATCGGCCTTTCCAGCCGCATACGATGCGGTAAGGGCCATTGCCAGGACAATCAAAAGCGGAAATACACGTCTTGCGATCTTCATTGCTTCCTCCTTGGGCAGGGGAAAAATGGGTCCGGATGAATTCGGGGCCTGCCTTTTAAAAAAAATTAGCACACAGGAAAGGGAAGTCAATCCGGAATGGAGGCCATGGGCTTGGTGTGGTGCCTCACAAATAACCTTAACAAGTCATTCAGAGCGAAGCGAAGAACCTGGCCGTGAGATTGCTGCCGTGAGCCTTGTCCCTCAATGACTTATGATGGAAAATTTACGGGCACGCTAAATGGTATCTATATACTCCCGGAGCTCTTTTTCGAAGCTGCTGAGGACCGCGTTAAAGCCCTGGGCCAAGGCTGCGACTTTTTCATGATTGAACTGAGTGACATAAGAACGGCAGAAGAATTCCCGGAAGGCAAGATACCTGGAAAGGCCGGAATAAAGCTCCTGCGGCAAAATCCCAAGCTCCAGGGCCTTTTTAAGTATCTCCGCATGCTTTTCCTCTCCGCCTTTCAGGGAAAATGCCTCGAAGAGGAGTATCCTCTCCAGCACCCGTTCTATCCCCGAATACGCGCTGAAAAGAAAGGCGCCGATGGCGGCGGTCTCCTCAAGGGCATAAGATCCTTTTCCGGAAGATGCCAACTCTTGGATTTTAAGCGTCAGCCCGTTAAGGTTATCGAAGTCCTCCTTGCAGGAAAGGGAAAGCTCTTCCTTTGTCATTGGAAAAGCCCCTTTGGCGCTTTCACCCCCAGGTGTTCGTAGGCAGCCCTTGTCGCCGTCCTGCCCCTGGGTGTCCGTTCAATAAAGCCCTCTTGTATTAGGAAGGGCTCGTAAACGTCCTCTATGGTGTCCTTGTCCTCGCGGATGGTCGCCGAGAGGGTCTCCACGCCGACCGGCCCGCCCTGGAATTTCTGTATCATTGCCAGGAGGAGTTTCCTGTCCATCTCGTCCAGCCCCCTTTCATCGACGTCCAGGGCGCTGAGCCCCGCCCTGGCGCTCTCAATATCGATTATACCATTGGCCCTGACCTGGGCAAAATCCCGGACCCGCTTCAACAGCCTGTTGGCAATCCTTGGCGTACCCCTGGAACGCGAGGCGATTTCAGCGGCGGCCTCTCCGGATATCTTTATGTTCAGGATGCCGGCCGAGCGCGTCACGATCTTTTCCAGTTCACCTGGCGAGTAGAAGTCCAGCCTGCTGATAATTCCAAAACGGTCCCTCAAAGGGGACGTAAGGAGCCCCGTCCTGGTGGTCGCACCGACCAGTGTAAAGTGCGCCAGGTTCAGCTTGAGCGTCCTCGCGCCAGGCCCCTGGCCGATAACTATGTCCAGTTGGAAGTCCTCCATCGCGGGGTAGAGTATCTCCTCGACCACCCTTGGCAGGCGGTGTATCTCGTCCACAAAAAGGACATCGAATTCCGAAAGGTTCGTCAGGACTGCGGCCAGGTCCCCGGCCCGCTCAAGCACCGGCCCGGAGGTGCTCTTTATGCTCACCCCCAGCTCCGAGGCGATGATATGCGCGAGCGTTGTCTTGCCAAGCCCCGGAGGGCCTGAAAAAAGGACATGGTCCAGCGGCTCGCCCCTTTTCCTGGCGGCCTGTATGAAGACCCTGAGGTTTTCCTTCAGCTTCTCCTGCCCGACGAAATCGTCGAAGCCCCGCGGCCTGAGAGTGAACTCGAATGTCTCCTCGGGCCGGGGCTGAGGGTTCAGCGGATGGCTGTCGTCTATCCTCTTCATCGTTTTTAATGGCGCTCCGTCAGCTCCTTGAGCGCTTCCTTCAGGAGCGGCTCAAGCGCGGCCGCCGTTTTCTTTTTTGCGGCCTTTTCGAGCGCCCCGAGCGCGTCCGTCTTCCGGTAGCCCAGGTTCACAAGCGCCGAGAGCGCGTCCTCGAATATTATGTCCCTTGGGGTCTCGATGGCGGGCAGCTTCTGCTTCAGCTCAAGTATTATTCTGCCCGCTGTCTTTTTCCCGACCCCCGGTATCTTCGAAAGGGCGGCCACGTCGTCAGCGGCAACGGCCCTCGAAAACATGTCAGCCGGGGTGCCGGAGAGTATGTTCAGGGCCAGCTTGGGCCCGACACCGTTCACCCCCAGCAAGGTCACGAAGAGCTGCTTTTCCTGCTCCGTCGCAAACCCGAAGAGCTTTATGCCGTCCTCCCGCACATGGGTGTGGATATGAAGGAACACCTCCACCCCCTGCTCAGGAAGCGATGAAAGGGCGCTCACGGGCATCATCACCTCATAGCCCACCCCGTGGACGTCCACTATGACGCCCGCGGCGCGTTTATGCACAAGCCTGCCCCTCAGGGTGCCTATCAAAACGAAAGACCCTCCGTAAAAATCCCCCTCTGCACATGGCAGAGCGCAAGCGCAAGGGCATCGGCCCCGTCGGTGCTTGGAGAGAAAGGCAGCCCCAGTATCCTCTTTATCATGGACTGCACCTGCGGCTTTTCCGCTCTGCCGTAGCCCGTCACAGCCTTCTTGACCTCAAGCGCGCTGTATTCGTAAAGCGGGACAGAGGCATTTGCAAGGGCAAGCAGGGCCACGCCCCTTGCGTGCCCAAGGCTCAGTGCCCCCCTCGCGCTCTTGGCGAAAAATATCTTTTCCACCACGCCCGCACGCGGGATGAACTCCCCTATCACTTCGTTCAGCCCCTCGAAAAGCTCCCTGAGCCTGACCTCAAGGGGGGCCGATTTGGTCATGCTTATCCTTCCGGAGGAGACATAGGCGCAGTTTGCGCCTTTTTTCCTGATTATGCCGTAGCCGCAGTAAATGCTCCCCGGGTCGATGCCAAGCACGACATCCCCGCCTCCGGAGCTACTTGCGTTTGCGGGGCGCCTCAAAAAGTATCTCCTCGATCATCTGGCACAGGACGTGCCCAATCGTTATGTGCACTTCCTGTATCCGGGGCGTGTCCGCCGAAGGGACTATGAAGGCGAACTCCGCCTTCGAGGCGAATTTTATTCCCTTGGCCCCGGTAAAGGCGACCGTCCGCAGCTTCTTTTTGCGGGCCGTATCCATCGCCTTGAGGACGTTCGGGGAGCCGCCGCTTGTGCTTATCCCGACAACCACGTCGCCCTCTTCGCCAAGGGCCTTTATCTGCTTGGCGAATATCTCGGAATAGTCATAGTCGTTGGCTATCGAGGTTATGACGGCGGTGTCCGTGTTGAGCGCGACTGCCGGGAGCGGAGGGCGCTCCATCTTGAACCGGTTCATGAATTCCCCCGCGATATGAGAGGCGTCGCAGGAACTCCCGCCGTTTCCGAAGAGGATAAGCTTTCTGCCCTGGCTGAACGCCTCGGCCATCAGCCTGGAGACCTCTATTATAAGGTCCAGGTTCTCTCTGGAGAACTTTTCCTTCAGCCTTGCGCTCTCTTCAAAAGCCTTCAGCACCTTTTCTTTCATGCCTTAATGAATACCATATGCAGGCGCTGCCTGTAAAGTGCGCGGGTCAGTGGAGCCCTGATTTCCGCCCCTCAAGGAGTATCTCCGCGTTTACCCTGCCCTCTTCAAGCAGGTCGCTTTTGCTGTGCTTCAAGCCCTCGGAAAAAGTGTCCAGGGCCTCCTGATAGCGGCCCAGCTTCAGGTAGAGCCGCCCAAGCAGGAGGTATCCCGTGCCGAACTCAGGGTGGAATTCCACCGCCTTTTTGTACATGTCCAGGGCCTCGGGAAACCGCTTCTCCGACTCCAGTATTTTCCCCAGCATGATGCGCGACACGGAGGCGTCCGGGTTCACGTCGACATACCGGCCAAGGTACCGGCTGGCGGAGGCGTAATCGCCCTGTCTGAAGGCGGCCTCGCCCTTGCCGTAGAGGGCCGGGTCAATTTCCTGCACGATGCCGTACAGCCCGTACTCAAGAGGGATTGCGCCGCTCACCTGGCCCTCTTTAAGGCCCTTCAGGGCATTTACGACATTTTTGTCCAGGCTATCCCGCTTTACCGCGCCCAGATACCCGTACTTGTCCCCGCTCATGCGGTCCAGGGATTCCGCTTTCGCAATCCTTGCAAAAGACCCGCCTTTTTTTATCCGCCCAAGTATGTCCTCCGCCCTGTCTTTTGAGGACACAATTATCATTCTCAGGCTTATGTCGTTGGACAGCGCGGCAGGCGGGCTTGCCTGGGGTTTCCGGGGCTGGCTGGCTTTGGTTGCGGGCCTGGTTTTCTTTTTCTTGATGTGCGAGACCTTCCTTGAATGCGCAAGCGCGCACGGGGCGGGAAATTCGAGCGGGAGCACGGCCATCAGAACGGCCGAGGCCAAAACGGCAAGGGTTTTCCCTGTTCGTGGCATCCGTAATTTTAAATTTACGGATTCCGCCTGTCAACCCGCTTAAAACCTTGAGTTCAGGGTCATTTTTATTCTTGACAAAGTTATTTTCTTCCTGTTAGCGTATCACCACTTCTAATTAACACTGTTTGAAAGGGGGGAAGTAAATGACTAAGACGGAGCTGGTTGACAAAATTTCCTCGCAGGCGGGTATTTCCAAAGCCGACGCGGGCCGGGCGCTTGATGCTACCATAGACAGCATAAAGGGTGCCCTGAAGAAAGGCCAGAAGGTCACCCTCGTAGGTTTCGGTACCTTCTATGTGAACAAGAGAAAATCGAGGAAGGGGCGCAACCCTCGCACGGGGGAGGAAATCAAGATACCTGCCATGAAGGTGCCTAAATTCACGGCGGGCAAGATGCTCAAGGATTCAATTAAATAATTTTAAAATCCAGGTTTTTAAAAAAAGGGCAGTCTTAAAAGCTGCCCTTTTTTATTCACCTTTTTATCTCAAACAGAAGGAGGGGACAAAAAAGATGCTGGCGGAGTTCAGTATAATACCGGTAGGGACGGGCGAGAGCCTGAGCGGGCAGGTCTCCCAGGTGCTTGGCATTATAGATGAGAGCGGGCTTCCTTACAGGCTCAACCCCATGGGCACCGTTGTCGAGGGAGAATGGGACGAGGTGATGCGGCTCATTCGCAAATGCCACAGGGCGGCCATGAAACACACCGGCAGATGTGTCCTCAGGATAGACATAGACGACAGGAAGGGCAAAAAGGGCCGGATGGAACAGAAGATAAGCTCGGTTGAAAAGAAACTGGGCAGAAAACTGAAAAAATAAAAAGCGGCCCCGCCTAAAAAAGCCTTACCTCCACCAGTTCGCCTTTATGGAGCCCCGGCCTTTCCGCCGGGCAGACCGCCGCCCCGTCACTCCTTGTGAAGGTCGTAATCAGCCCCGAAGGGCCAAGGACGGGTTCCGCCCACAGTTCCCCATCCTTATAGTCAAGCGCCACCCTGATGAACTGCATCCGTCCGGGCTGAGAGCTTACATCCCTCGAAAGCCTTGCCCTGAGCACGCCGGAAAAACTTTCCCTTGAAGTGTCCCCGGCCCCGGCAAGCCTTTTGAGCGCGGGCTTTACGAAAAGCTCGAAGCATACGCCCACGGCGGCGGGGTGCCCCGGAAGCCCGAAAACGGGTTTTTTGTTTTTTTTGTTTTTACCGTCCATCAGTATTCCGCCGATGAGGGGTTTCCCGGGCTTCAGGGCAACGCCGTGGAAAAGGATTTCACCGTGCTCCGAGATCAGCCGTGCCGTATAGTCCCTTGTACCGACCGAACTGCCTCCCGTTATGAGCACCATGTCCGCGCGGCTGGCGGCATCGGCAAGAATTTTTTCAAGCGTGCCGTAATCGTCCCCGAAAATCCCTTCCCTGAGGGCCACGGCCCCCATGCTTCCGGCAAGCCCCGCAAGGTTATACGAATTTATGTCCCGGACACACCCCGGCCTCATCGGGGCATCGGGCGGGACAATCTCATCGCCAGTCACTATTATCGAGACCACAGGCCTCCTGAAGACCTTTAAAGAAGGCACCCCGACACCTGCGGCGGCCGCAACGTCCTGCGGGCGCAAGACAGAGCCGGCCTTCAAAATGAGGTCGCCCTTCGCCGCGTCTTCAGCCCGCCGGATGACGTTTTCTCCGGGCGCAACCGGCCTGAAAACCTCTATAATGCTTTGCCCTTCCCGGAGTGTTTTATTGCCGTGCTCGAAGCCGCAGTGCTCGAACATGACCACAGCATCCGCGCCCTGGGGCAGCATGCCCCCGGTCGGGACTTTCGCGCATTCGCCTTTTTTCAGCCGGTAAAGGGGTTCCTCCGCCATCTTTATCTCAAGGGAAAACGTGAGATAGGCCGGAGAGGTCTCGGACGCCCCAAAGGTGTCTTTGGAGTCTACGGCAAAGCCGTCCATAGTGGAACGGCTGAAGGAGGGCAGGTCCTCAGGGGAATGGACGTCCTCGGCCAGCACCCTCCCGAAAGCCTCATCGAGCGCCGTTTCCTCAATAAAGGCTGGCCTTTGCGGGATAGAGGACAGGACCTTCTCAAGCGCCTCCGCCGGTGTTACGGCCCCATTCCTTCCGAGCATGTCTTTCATTTCGCTTTTTTATTTTAACAAAGAACCCTTTTCGCCAGTTCGCGCTGTATATCCGCCGAATCGGAGTATGCGAGGATTTTATTCCGTTCCCTGTATATGAGATACGGGTTGCCAAATGAAATCCAGCTTGCGCCCGTGCCCGAGAGCCGCCCTATCACCCTTTTCAGCCTCTCCGACGGCGGCTTCCACGCCCTGGGGGCCGAATGGACAACTGCCGCAAGAGGCCCGTGTCCGGGGGCAAAAGACTCCTCCGGGTTTACAAGCGCCCGCCTCCCCGCCCTCTCCAGCTCGTCTATAAAAGGTTTTAGCACGCCCGGTTCATCGGCAAGCACCACAAAGACCGAATCCCCCGTTATCTCCGGCCGGCCCTCCACCCTCACCGCCCGGCGCTCTATCTCAAGGGCGAGGTCTTTGTGCTCCGCAAACACGGGCTCGTTAAGCCGGGGGCCTGGAGACAGGTTTTTCCTCATTGTTTCAAGCAGGAACGAGGCATCGGCTCGGTTTTTTTTGCTTTTCAGATATGAGGCCATTTCATCCGGCGCGGACGGGTGGAGCAGTATGTCCACCCCGGCCTCAAGCGCCAGAGCCGCCGCCCTGCCCTCCTCCATCGAAAGCCCCGCCATGTTCATGGCATCTGTAACGACAAGCCCCCTGAAGCCCAACTCGTTTCTTAAAATGCCCGTGACCTTTGCCGAAAGCGTTGCGGGCAGCCCGGAGGGGTCTATCAGGGGCAGCCTGAGATGGCCGGACATAACCGCTGAAACACCGGCGGCTATCGCCGCCCTGAAGGGTTTCAGCTCGAATGCGAGGAGCCCTTTCAAGTCTTTTTCTATCGCGGGCAGCGCAAGGTGAGAATCTACCCTTGTGCCGCCGTGACCCGGGAAGTGTTTCCCGCACGCAAGGACGCCCCGCTTCTGGAACTCCTCTATCATCATCACGCCGAGCCGGGAAACGGTCTCCGGATCTTCACCAAAGGCCCGCGTGGCTATTATGGGGTTTTCGGGGTCCGAGTTTATGTCCAGCACCGGGGCGAATATCATGTTGACGCCCGCCCATAGGGCCTCCTCCGCGACCGCTGAAAAGGCCCGCCTGATGACATCCTCGCCGATGCCGTTTTTGAAAGCGGAGCCGAAAGCCATCGCCGGGGGGAAGGACGTCCCCCCTTCCACCTGCTGCCCGAGGCCGCGCTCCAAATCCGAGGCGATGATGAGGGGCAGCTCAGAGGCGGCCTGGAGCCTCTTTGTCCCCTCCCTTACGTCGCGAAGCCTCCCGCCAAAGAGGATGAAACCGCATACGCCCTTTCCCGCCAGTTCCAGATATTTTTTTTCTCCCTTTGCGCCCGCGCCTAAATCCGCGCCCTCCAGGCGCGGCATCATGAACCGGTAAGGGTTTTTTATTTTTTCTCCCATGTGGTATTTATTATATCAACCCCGTTTGATTAATGGGCCGAAAGACCTTATGATAAAAGGACAACTTACCTGGAGGCGGAATGATAATGGGTTTTCTGGATAAACTCAAGGGCGGGCTTCAAAAAACCAGGCAGGCGCTTGTCGGAAGGGTGGACGCGATATTTTCGGGCGGCAAGGCGCTGGACGAGGAATCCCTGGAGGAGCTTGAGGAGGCGCTGATAGGGGCGGACATAGGCGTAAAGACCGCCGGGGAGATAACGGGGTTCCTCAAGGGCAGGGAGGCCGAGATCAGGAAGGCCGGCTCGCCAAGGCAGTTTCTCAAGACCGAGATGTCAGCGCTCCTGGGCAGGCCGGAGCCCCTTGTGCTCTTTGGCGAAAGGCCCTTCGTCATTCTCACGGTAGGGGTAAACGGCACGGGCAAGACCACCACAATCGGCAAGCTCGCGTCGAGGTTTGTATCAGAGGGACACCGGGTGGTGCTTGCCGCGGCGGACACCTTCAGGGCGGCCGCGATAGAGCAGCTCGACATCTGGGCCGAAAGGTCCGGGGCGCAGATAATAAAGCAGCAGGCGGGGGGCGACCCGGCCGCCGTGGCGTTCGACGCCGTGGAGGCGGCAAAGAAAAGGGGCGCAGATATAGTCATCGTGGACACGGCGGGCAGGCTTCACACGAAAAGCCCGCTCATGGAAGAGCTTAAAAAGGTGAAGCGCGTTATCCAGAAGGCCATGCCGGAGGCCCCGCAGGAGACCCTGCTCGTGGTGGACGCCACCACGGGGCAGAATGCCCTGAGCCAGGCGAAGCTTTTCAACGAGGCAATCGGCGTGACCGGCATCGTCCTCACCAAACTCGACGGCACGGCCAAGGGCGGCATCGTCTTCACTATTAAAAGGGAGCTTGGCATCCCGATAAAGCTCATAGGCGTGGGCGAGGGGGTTGACGACCTCAGGGACTTCAACCCGCAGGACTTCATGGAGGCGCTCTTCTCGACCGATCAGGAATAAGGCCAATCAGCTTTCAATTGAAACTTTCCCTGAAGAAGGTTATAATTAAGCTCTCAAGAGGGCTGTCTTGCCTGAATCAAACTTTTTGTTCTTGAAGGAGGTGATTGAGTGGGTAGTGTTGTCAAATGGCGCAAGAAGAAGATGTCCAAACATAAACATAAAAAGCTCAGGAAAAAGATGAAGTTCTCAAGAAGGAGCAAATAAGGAGCCCTAATGAAGGAAGACATGATCCTTACGGAGAAGATAAGACTTCTGGAAAAGGAGATTGTAACGCTTTCAGACAGGCAGTCCGGCTATGACAGCATCCTTAAAGAGATCAAGGACCTGAAGCTTGAGCTGAGGGGGCTCAAGCTGTTTTTGGGGAGGCACCATCCCGAATTGAAAAAGGAACTGCCGGAGATAGTCGAAAAGCTCAGGGCAGGCCGAACCGAGTAACCTTCACCCCTATAAAAGCCATCTTTTTCGCATAACAGCCAAACGGGACTTTTTTGACCACGCCGCCCTTGTTCTTGAGGCCGCTGGCGTGGATGAGGAGGACTTTGCCGTTTTCAACCTTCAGGATGCCAAGGTGCCCCACTATCTCGCCCACAACCCTTTTCGCGGGCGATTTTATGAAAAAAACGATATCGCCGCTTTTGAACCTCGAAAGGACCCGCGGGATTTCCTCCTTCGGGATGATATCTACGGACTCTATGCCCCTTGAGCCGGGGATTTTGCGCGTGGGGCCTATCTCGCCAGTTACGTCCCTGCCCCACTTGGCGCTTGCTATCATGTCCTCCCCGTACTGGTAACGGTCGTCGTAATTCAGCACTCTGCCGTCTGCGCCGAGCCTGCCTTCATCCCTGAACCTGAGCGAAAGGGCCTCCTTTACCGCCCCCTCCGGCGTATTCGAAAGGGCAAGCTCCGCGGAGCGGAACACCAGGTACATGCAGTCCACCTTGCCATCGCTCACAATGCGCCTTCCTGTGACGTATGCGCCCTCGGGGTCGGGGTCGTAGGGCATGCCGACGAATTTTTCCGCAAAGAAGGCAATCCTGTCGCCCACGGGAAGTTTTTTTTCCCGCGCCTCCGCCTGCAGCGCGGAGACCTCCCGGCCAGTGAATGCCTGTGCGCGCGAGACAGGAGGGAAAAGAAGGGAAGCGGAAAACGCAAACAAAAAAGACAAAGTCGAAAAAATCTTCATGACGGATTATTATAACCCGGACCGCCGCTTTTAATGAAATGGCTCCCTCACTCCTGCCCCTCTCCCAAAGGGCGAGGGTTAAAGAGGGGGATGTTATTGACCGTATCACCGGGCAAGGCGTAAAATCTAGTGCAGGATGCTGAAAAAATCTCACTTTGAGTCATTGCGAGGAGCACAAGCGCTGACTGGCGCAAGCGACGAAGCAATCTCATAAGATTGCTGATTTATTAAGAAACGGGATTGCTTCGCTTCGCAATATTCATTGCTCCGCTCGCAATGACAAACAAAGCAATCTTTCGGCATCCCTCACGGAGGGTGAGTAATGCGGTTCGAGGGTTTTTGGATCGCCCCGGCGGCGATTGCCATCGGGGTCGCAGCCGTCCTGTTCATGGCGAGGTCCCTGTTGCTGCGGATGCTCAGGAAATGGGCGCTCAGGAGGAACAAGGACCTGCACGACCTCTTCCTCGAATCCCTCCGGTTCCCGTCCCTCTTCTGGTGTATTGCCATCGGCATTTACGAGGGGATAGATTTTTCCGGCGTCCCCGGCAAATATGCCGTCCCGCTGGACAAGACCGTATATGTCCTCCTGCTCATATCCGTTACCATCGTTGCGGCCAATCTGACAACAAGGCTCCTCGGCCATTATGTAAGGAAAGCCGACATACCCATACCCACGACAGGGCTTACATACAACCTTATAAAAGCCCTTGTTTATGTAATAGGTTTCCTCATAATCCTGCACGATTTGGGTGTCTCGATACTCCCGCTGCTCACGGCGCTGGGCGTGGGCGGCCTTGCCGTGGCACTGGCGCTCCAGGACACCCTTTCCAACCTCTTCGCGGGGCTTCAGATACTCATAGAAAAACCCGTGAGGCTGGGGGATTACGTGAAGCTCGACTCCGGGCAGGAGGGCTACATAAAAGACATCGGGTTGAGGACGACAAGGCTCAGCCTGCTTAACGGCAACATGCTGGTGATACCCAACAACAAGATAACGCAGAGCATAATCACGAACTATTACATGCCAGACCCGCGCACAGCCTTCAGCCTTGCGTTCCAGTTCCCTCCCCAGGCGGATGCCGGGCAAATCGAGAAGATATTGCTTGAGGAGGCGGAAAAGGCGTCCGGAGACTTGCCGGACCTCCTCAGGGAGCCGCCCCCCTCCGTCACGTTCAGCGCGCTGGGGCCGGTCTCCATAGAGCTTACGCTGAACTTCCGCCTGAGCGAGTTCACCACCCGGTACGCCGTCCAGCACGAACTGAGGAAGCGCATATACAAGCGGCTCCGGGACGAAAAGGTGTATTGAAAGCCTCTTCCCATACCTCCCATAATAATATTATTGTAATATTACAATAAGGGAGGAACGGTATGGACCAGGCCAGACTTGTCCCGGACGACCCGGTTTTCGATTTCAGGCAGTGCATGAAACTGCTTAAATCGACCGGCAAGAAGGCCTCCAGCCTGAATGAGCTGATGAGGCTCATCCGTGTCGCAAGCGACAACTCCATTTATCACCATACCCATGAATATTTCTTCAGGGGACGCATACTGGAATACACGAATGATTTCGCGCGCTGGGTGGGCGAAAACCTCGAGGCGCATGTGCTGGCTGAAAACCTCTCGGTGATAGACCCTTTCCGGCACGGCTCGATAGCGAGCCTGAGAGACGAGCTTTTGAACAAGATAGAGGCATATATAAAGAAGTTTCCCAGCCCGGGAAAGGTCTTCTCGCCTGGCGAGGAGTTCTTCTTCCAGGAGACCGTTACGTTTGTGTTCCCCACCGAATACAGCGCATCCAGTCTCGAAGAGTTCGTCGAGGCGCTTAAAAAAGTGGACGACTCATCCATTTACTGGCATTTTTACGAGGGCAGGGTCAGGGTGGAAGGCGGCGTGAACGATTTTTCCAACTGGGTGGGAGACTCCCTGGGACTGGGCGGCCTCTCGGACCAGATAAGCTCGATAGACCCTTTCATGCACTCCATCGGGAGCATAAGAGAGCAGATAACCGGGTACTGCGCCCGCGAGCTGGAAAAAGGGAAAAAAGAGGGGGCCGCGGTTTGATCAGCGGATACGAGGGCACATCCCCGGAAAGGGACCTGGAATTCCTCAAGGTGCTTGGCGAGAAGCTATCAGGCAGAAGCGTCCTTAACGTAAACTCGACCAAATCCGGCGGAGGGGTGGCCGAGCTGCTTAACCGCATTGTGCCGATGCTGGGAGAGCTTGGCCTTGACGCAAGGTGGGAGGTCATCAGGGGGGATGCGGACTTTTTCGACATGACCAAGAAACTTCACAACTCCCTCCAGGGCAACAGGGAGCATATAACCTACGAGATGTGGGAGCATTATTACCAGGTCAACAGGAGAAACGCGGAGAGGCTTGACCTGAAAGCGGACTTCGTTTTTGTGCATGACCCCCAGCCCCTGCCCCTGATAAAAAACCCCAAAAGGGAGGGGACCTGGATATGGCGCTGCCATATCGACATGTCCTCCCCGCAAAAAAACGCGCTAAGGCGCGTGAGCACGCTGAGCAGGCTGTATGACGCCGCCGTCTTCTCGGTCGCGGGGTTCGCGATGCAGATGCCCATGCCGGAATACATAGTGCTGCCTTCCATTGACCCGCTCAGCGAAAAAAACAGGGAGCTCTCCGCGGAGGAAATATTCGCGGTGGCGGCCAGGTTCGGGATACCGCAGGACAGGCCGGTGCTCCTTCAGGTCTCCCGCTTCGACCGCTTCAAGGACCCTATCGGCGTAATAAAGACATACCGCCTTGTAAAGAAATACAACGACTGCATCCTTGTGCTTGCGGGGAGCCCTGCCACGGACGACCCCGAGGGGGCCAGGGTTCTGGAGGAAGTGAAGGAATTCGCAAAGGGCGACCCCGATATAAAAATCCTCTTGCTGCCGCCCTTCAGCGACAAGGAGATAAACGCCCTCCAGAGAATGGCCGCGATAGTGTTCCAGAAATCCCTAAGGGAGGGGTTCGGCCTGACGGTGTCGGAGGCCATGTGGAAGGGAAAACCCGTCATAGGCGGGGCCGTGGGCGGCATCCCTTACCAGATAATCAACGGGATGACCGGCTTTCTCATCTATTCGGTAGAGGGCGCGGCATTCCGCGCAAGACAGCTCCTGAACAATGAAGATATGCTGAGGAGAATGGGCGAACAGGCGATGGAGCACGTAAGGAATAATTTTCTCATTACCAGACAGCTGCGGGATTACCTTTCCGTGCTGGTGTCTCTGGAAAACAGGGAAAAGACCCTGATCGAACTGGTTTAGGACGCTGAAAACTGTTTTGACTGTCATTGCGAGCAAAGCGAAGCAATCCCGTTTTTATATTAATCGGCAACTTATGAGATTGCTTCGCCGCTTGCGCTAGTCAGCGCTTGTGCCAGCCGGCACTTACGCTCCTCGCAATGACTTGAAATGAGACTGTTTCAGCAATCAGTGGAAAAATCAGGTTTTGCGGGCTGCGGAGGGATGATGGTTAAACTGCCTCTGGGTGCCATTCCCCGGAAGGGAAGGGTTTTCCCCAAGGGGAAGGGTTTTTTCCCGAATGCCGGGGGGACGGACTTTCTTGTATGGGCGCCCTTAAGCCGCGAGGTCTTTCTGAAAATAGTCCACCCCCTGGAACTGACCGTCCCGATGGAGCGGAAGGGGCGCGGGTATTTCGGGGCCTTCGTGCCGGGAATAGGCGCGGGAGCGAGGTATTTATACCTCCTTGAAGGCGGGAAAGAGAGGCCGGACCCGGCGTCACGCTTTCAGCCCGGGGGCGTGCACGGCCCCTCTGAGATAGTCGACCCCGGCTCATACAAATGGCGGGACAAAGATTGGAAGAACATCCCGTTTCAGGAATATATCATTTACGAACTCCACATAGGCACGTTCACGCCCGAAGGGACTTTTGCAGCCGCAATCGGAAGGCTTCCGTACCTTAAGGAGCTTGGGATAACGGCGGTGGAGATAATGCCTGTGGCGCAGTTTCCGGGCAGCAGGAACTGGGGCTATGACGGCGTTTATCCATATGCGGCGCAAAACTCCTACGACGGGCCGGAGGGGCTCAAAAGGCTCGTGGACGCCTGCCATGCCCAGGGGCTTGCCGTCATCCTCGACGTCGTTTACAACCACCTGGGGCCGGAGGGCAATTATCTTGCCGATTTCGGGCCGTGCTTCACCGGCAGGTACAGGACGCCCTGGGGAGACGCGATAAACTACGACGGCCCGTACAGCGATGATGTGAGGGGGTTTTTCATTGGCAATGCCCTCTACTGGCTCAGGGAATTCCACTTCGACGCGCTGAGGCTCGATGCGGTGCACGGCATACACGATGAAAGCCCGAAACACTTCGCAGAGGAACTTAAGGAGGAGGTGCTTGCGCTCTCCGCGCAGATGGGAAAGCCGCTTTACGTCTTTGCGGAGTCCGACAGGAACGATGCCCGCCTGATCAGGCCCTTTGCGCTGGGCGGCTGCGGGATAGACGCCCACTGGAACGACGATTTCCACCATGCGCTGCACGTGCTTCTGACGGGGGAGCGCCACGGCTACTACATGGATTTCTCCACCGGCCCGGAAGACCTGCTCAAATCCTTCCGGGAGGGCTTCGTCTATACCGGGCAGTATTCGGAATACAGGAAGAAAAGCCACGGCAGCCCTTCGGCGGACAGGCCGCCGGAGCAGTTCGTCGTGTTCACCCAGAACCACGACCAGGTGGGCAACAGGCTTTACGGCGACAGGCCCTCCGGGCGGCTGGGCCCCGAAAAGCTCAAGCTCGCTGCGGCGGCCCTGTTTGCCGGCCCCTTCATACCCCTTCTGTTCATGGGCGAGGAGTACGGCGAGAAGGCCCCTTTCATGTATTTCGTCAGCCACTCCGACCCAGCGCTGGTCGAAGCCGTGAGGGAGGGCAGAAAAAAGGAGTTTTCGGCCTTCAGGTGGGAGGGCGAGGTGCCCGATGCGCAGTCCGAGGGGACTTTCAAGTCCTCCAAATTAAACCCTGATTTGAGATTGGAACCCATCCACAGCGGGATTTTCGATTTCTACAGGAAGCTGATAGCCCTCAGGAAGGAAATCCCCGCCCTGAGGACGCTTACCAGGGACGGGATGGTGGTATCGCTCCAAAAAAAAGTTATAATTGTGATAAGAAGCCATGATAGAGGACAGGTGCTGATTGCGCTCAACTTTTCCGGCGAGCAGTCGGATGCCGTCTTGCCGTATGGAAAATGGGCCCCTCTCGCGGGCTCGCTTGACCTTTTTGAAATAGTTGAAAATAAAAAAAATAATAATATTCTTAAATTGGCCCCGCATGAGGCAGTTTTGCTGAGGAAGACAGGATGAAGAAAAATTCTTTTCTGACCATTCACGCGCACTTTTACCAGCCGCCGCGTGAAAACGCATGGCTTGAGACCATAGAGATACAGGACAGCGCGTACCCCTACCACGACTGGAACGAGCGGATAACGGCCGAATGCTATGCGGCAAACGCGTTCTCGCGCATACTGGGCGGCAACGGGCGGATAAACCTGATAGTGAACAACTACAAAAAGATAAGCTTTAATTTCGGGCCGACGCTGCTCAGCTGGCTGAAGGAGTCCTCACCGCGCATCCACGACGCTATCGTGCAGGCCGACCGGGAGAGCGCCATGGAGCGCTCCGGCCACGGCAATGCCCTGGCCCAGTGCTACAACCACATGATAATGCCGCTTGCAAACGGCCGCGACAAGAAAACGCAGGTAACCTGGGGCATCGAGGACTTCAGAAGCCGTTTCGGGAGGGACCCTGAGGGCATGTGGCTGCCGGAGACCGCAGTTGACACGGCGAGCCTTGAGGCCCTTGCCGGGCAAGGGATAAAATTCACGGTCCTCGCCCCCGGACAGGCCCACAGGGTGCGCCCGATTGGCAGCAGCGAATGGACCCATGTAGACGAAGGGAGCCTGGATATAAGACGGGCATACAGGGTCAACCTGCCCGCGGGCAGGAGCATCGCCGTTTTCTTCTATAACGGGCCGGTCTCCCGGGCAGTGGCCTTCGAGGGGCTGCTGAAAAACGGCGAGGATTTCGCAAAGAGGCTGGCTGGGCAATTATCCGGAAACGGGGAGCCACAGCTTGCCCATATCGCCACTGACGGCGAATCTTACGGCCATCACAGCCGTTTTGCCGACATGGCGCTTGCATACTGCCTCCATTACATAGAGCAAAACGGCCTGGCGCGGCTGACCAACTACGGCGAGTTCCTGGAGAAAAACCCGCCCTCCTGGGAGGCCCAGGTGAAGGAGAACACCTCGTGGAGCTGTTTTCACGGAGTGGAGAGGTGGAGGGCCGACTGCGGCTGCAACACGGGCGGGCACCCCGGATGGGACCAGAAATGGAGGACGCCGCTCAGGCAATCGCTGGACCGGCTGAGGGACAGGCTCGCCGCAATGTACGAGAGGGAAGGCCGGAAATACTTCAAGGACCCCTGGGAGGCAAGGGACAGGTATATATCCGTCGTGCTCGACCGGAGGCCAGAGAACCTTGAAAAGTTTTTCGCCAGCCAGGGCGTCAATGAAAAACCGGGCCAGGGCGGCAGGGTTGCGGCCCTGAAACTCCTTGAGATGCAGAGGCACAGCATGCTCATGTTCACGAGCTGCGGCTGGTTCTTTGACGACATCTCCGGGATAGAGGCCGTCCAGGTGCTCCAGTATGCGGGCAGGGCCATGCAGCTCTACAGGGAGTTTTCGCCGGGCGGCGACGACATCGAGGGAGAATTTCTCGATATGCTTTCAAAAGCCCGGAGCAACGTAAAAGAACAGGGAAACGGCCGGGACATCTTTGCAAAACAGGTTAAAAACCGGGTGCTCGACCTGAAGAAGGTCATGGCCCATTACGCGATAAGCTCACTTTACGAGGACTATTCGAAGGAGCAGGGCATATACTGCTTCGATGTTCTGAGAGAGGATTACGAGCGGCTGAAGGCGGGCGGGGCGGAGTTCGCCGCAGGCAGGGTCAGGATACGCTCCAGGATAACGCTGGAAGAGGACGAAAGGCATTTCGCCGTGCTCCGCATGGGGGTGCACGACGTGAACTGCGGGCTTTGCGAATGCCCCCAGGACGGCAAATTCGAGATGATGAAGGGTGAGATCAGGGAGAAATTCCTAAAGGGCATTATCTCGGAGGCCATGCGCGTAATGGACAAGTACGTGGACGGGGCGATGTATTCGCTCAAGGACCTGTTCACCGATGAGCAGAGGAAGATAATCTCCATCAGCGTCAAGGAAACGCTCGACGACTACGAGCGGATATACCAGGACCTGTACGACAGGGGGCGCTTCCTGATGGGCTACCTGAAGGAGCTGAAGGCCCCCATACCGGACGTATTCCTCGCCACCGCGGGGTTCGTATTGCGGTCCAAAATCATCAGGAAGCTTGGCGGGCAGGATGTGGACCTTGACAGGGCCGGGCAGCTCTATGACGAGCTTGCGGGCTGGGGGCTCAAGCCGGACCAGGTGGAGCTGGAATTCCTCCTCAGGAAAAAATTCGCGGCATGGCTTGAGGAGCTTTCAAAGGACCCCTCTCCGGAGGCCATCGCCCGGCTGAAGGGGCTTCTTGCATTCGCGTTCAGGCTTCCCTTTGACGTAAATCTCTGGGAGGCGCAGAACATCTATTATTTCATGGCGAAGTCGGACTACAAAAAAATAATCGCCGGGGACAAAGGGGCGGGAAAATTGGCCGATGAGTTCAGACAGCTTGGCGAAGCGCTGTTTTTCAACACATCGGAGGTCCCCGGTGCAGCCAGATGACAAAAAAATCCTGCGTCTGCCATGCAGCACTTACAGGCTGCAGTTCAACAGGAATTTCAAATTCACTGACGCAAAAGCCATAATCCCCTACCTCGGCGAGCTTGGCATCACGGACATTTACTCGTCCCCATATTTCAAGGCGAGGCCCGGCAGCCTCCACGGCTACGACATAATAAGGCATGACGAGCTGAACCCGGAGGTGGGCACGGAGGCCCAGCACGCGGAGATGTGCATGGAGCTGAAAAAAAACGGCATGGGGCAGGTAATGGACATCGTCCCCAACCACATGTGCATACTGGGCGACAACAGGTGGTGGCAGGACGTCCTGGAAAACGGAAGGAGCTCCGCCTATGCGAATTTCTTCGATATAGACTGGACCCCGTTGAAACAGTCCCTCAGGGAAAAGGTGCTGCTACCGGTCCTTGGCGAGCAGTACGGGAAGGTGCTTGAGTCCGGGGAGCTGAGACTTAATTTCAAGGACGGCTCCTTCTTCATAAGCTATTACGAGAACACTTTCCCGGTGGAGCCGTGCTCTTACGAGCTTGTCCTGCGGCACAGGCTGGAAGAGCTTGAGGCCAGGATAGCGGGCTCCGAGGCCCTCCAGGACCTCATGAGCATAATAACGGCATTGGACCACCTGCCCCCGCATACCGAAACGGACGCCGAAAAGGTGCGCGAGCGCAGCAGGGAAAAGGAAGTGATAAAAAGGAGGCTCTCGGCCCTTTACGACTCCTCCAGGCCGGTTGCCAGGTTCATAGACGAAAATGTCTCCATATTCAACGGCGCGAAGGAAAACCCGCGCAGCTTCGACCTCCTTGACGCGCTGCTCTCAAGGCAGCCCTACAGGCTCTCCCAGTGGAAAGTGGCGACCGAGGAGATAAACTACCGCCGGTTCTTCGACGTAAACGAGCTTGCGGCGTTGAGGGTGGAGGAGCCGGACGTCTTCATGGAGAGGCACAAGCTTGTGCTCAAGCTTGTAAAGGAGCGAAAGGCGACCGGCCTCAGGGTGGACCATGTGGACGGACTCTACAACCCGGCGGACTATTTCCGGACGCTCCAAAAGGAGGCCGCCGCCGCCGCAAGCGGGGCCGCGGAGCGGGCGCAGATAAAGGAATACGTGAGCGGGGAGCTTTCCAGGCAGGACTCGAAGCCGCCTTTCTACGTGATAGGGGAAAAGATACTGCTCAAGGGGGAGCGGCTTCCGGAGGACTGGCCCATATACGGCTCCACGGGCTACGACTTTCTGAATATGCTAAACGGCATCTTCGCGAACGCGGAAAGCTCCGACCAGCTTTCGGAAACGTATTCGCGTTTCATAGGCGGGAGCGTCAACTTCCCCATGCTCGTATATGACGAGAAAAAACTCATCATGGAATCCTCGATGTCCGGCGAGATAAACGTGCTCGGGCACAGGCTGAGCCAGCTTGCTGAAAAGTCCCGGCGCACGAGGGACTTCACGGTGCTCAGCCTCACAAAGGCCATAATAGAGGTAATGGCCTGCTTCCCCGTTTACAGGACCTATACGACCGCCTCCGGCGTGAACGACAGGGACCGCCGCTACGTAGAGCTTGCCGTCCGGAAGGCCAAGAGGATGAACCCCGCGATAAGCGGCTCCGTGTTCGATTTCCTCAAAAGCGCCCTCCTGCTTGAGTACCCCGCCGAGTTCACTGACGAGGACAGGGCGGAGTGGCTCAATTTCGTCATGCGTTTCCAGCAGCAGAGCGGGCCGGTTATGGCAAAGGCCCTCGAAGACACGGCCTTCTATGTCTATAACGTGCTGTTATCACTCAACGAGGTGGGCGGCGCCCCCGAGCGCTTCGGGACGAGCCTTGAGGCGTTCCATGGACAGAACATCGAAAGGGCCAAAAGCTGGCCCTTCTGCCTCACGGCCTCGACCACCCACGACAGCAAGCGTTCGGAGGACGTCCGCGCCCGGATAAACGTCATCACGGAAATGCCGGATAAATGGAGGGACGCCGTCACCGAATGGAGCAGGCTGAACAAGGACAAAAAAACAGTGCTCGACAACAGGCCCGTCCCGGACAGGAACGAGGAATACCATTTCTACCAGACGCTGCTTGGCGTTTGGCCGCTTGACGACGACCCCCGGCAGATTGCCGAAAGGCTGAAGCAATATAATCTGAAGGCGCTCCGGGAGGCGAAGGTCAACTCAAGCTGGGTGGACCCGGACACCGCTTATGAAGACGCCTTCATGGCCTTCATCGACGCGGTGCTGGAGCCGGGGGACTTCCTCGGTTCGTTTGCGCCGTTTGCGCGGATGGTGTCCTTTTACGGCATGCTGAACTCGCTGAGCCAGGTGCTCCTTAAGGCGGCAAGCCCCGGGGTGCCGGACTTCTACCAGGGCACTGAACTGTGGCATTTCCACCTGGTGGACCCGGACAACCGGGGCCCGGTGGACTACAAGACGCGGATAAAGCTGTTTGGAGAACTGAAGGCGGCTGAGTCCGCGCAACAGGCGGCCGGGCTTTGCAAAAACCTGCTTGCAAGCATGCAGGACGGGCGGATAAAATTTTTCATCACCTGGAAGGCGCTCAATTTCAGGAAGGCGCACGAAAATATATTCATGGGAGGGGAATACGTGCCGCTTGAGGCCGAAGGCACTTACAAGGAAAACGTCTGCGCGTTCATAAAAAAAGAAAACAGCGGGGAGGTGCTGGTTGCGGCCCCAAGGTTTTATAGCAGGCTTGTCGGGCCGGGCGTGCTTCCCGTAGGCCCGGAGGTCTGGAAAGACACGGTGCTCATACTGCCGGAAGGGACGCGCCCCGAAGACCAAAAAAACGTATTCAGGGATGTCTTTACGCAGGACGAGACCGCGGCGAAAAAAACAGGAAACGGAAAGACCGCCATAAAACTGGGCGAACTCTTCAGGGATTTCCCCCTCTGTCTTGCCTCGAAAGCGGGCTGATATAATACAATTGTTTTCATTAGCGGGAGAGAAAAATGGATGAGGGCCTGACAGAAAAAGACCTTGCCCTGCGGATGGGCGTCGTCCCGGAATACTACGACATCTGGGGCAGGAAGCACGAGGTCACGGCCGGCACAAACAGGGCCATCCTCAAAGCAATGGGCTTTGATGCCGATGACGAGGAGTCCCTGAGAGCCGCATTAAGAGAGTGCCAAAGACCAAAGGTTATCGAGCCCGTAATCGTCGCCAACGAAGGCAGCGCCTTTGAAGTCCGGGTAAACCTGCCCTGCACGGGAAAGGCTGCAATCAGCATGCGCGTAACGGACGAGTACGGCAATGAGGAGGCGCTCCAGTCCGGGCCTGCAGCACCCTCTGAGCTTATGAATTTCGAAGGGCGGGATTTCGGCGGCTATCTCATCAGCCTAAACGGCAGAAAGGCTGGATATTACGGCATCTCGCTTTCTTATGAATGCGCCGCAGGAGCAGAAAAGAAGGGACATGAATCCCTGCTGATAGTGGCCCCGGGCGCCTGCTTCACCCCGGAAGACTACAAGAGGACATGGGGGGTGACATTCCCGCTCTACTCGCTCCGCTCCGGCGGAAACTGGGGTATAGGCGACCTGAGGGACCTGGGCCAAATGGTGGACTGGGTTTCCTCCCTTGGCGGAGATTTCGCCGGGGTGCTCCCCCTGCACTCGATAGGACTCCCCTCCGGGAAAAGCCCTTATTCCCCCCTGAGCCGCCTTTACAGGAGTTTCATATATCTCGACCTGGAAAGCATACCCGAGTTCCAGGACATAGACGGAAAAAACTTCATCACGCAGGCTGCGTCTTTTAGAGAGGGGCAGTTTGTGGACTATGAGGGCGTGCACGCACTTAAACTGAAGGCGCTCGGAGAGATGTTCGCTGTCTTTTGCAAAGAGCAGTATCTTAAATCCACCACGAGGGCCGCGGCCTTCAGGGACTACATGGCGGCGGAGGGGCAGAGCCTTCTGGATTACGCCACATACATGGCGCTTTCGGAGGCGCACGGAGGCGGCTGGACGGACTGGCCGGAGCAGTACAGGGACCCGGAAAACCCGGAGGTCGCCGGTTTCAGGGAAGGGCACCAGGAAAAGGTCCTCTTCCACGCCTGGCTGCAATGGCTGATGGACGAGGAGCTTGGGGCGCTTTCAAAACGCGCGCGGGAAAAAGGGATGCGCGCGGGGCTTTACTTCGACCTGGCCGTTGGGGCGCTTGCCGGAGGGGCGGACGCCTGGGGCTTCAAGGACGTGTTCGCAAAAGGGGTTGACGCCGGGGCCCCGCCCGACGACTTCAGCCTGGACGGCCAGAAATGGGGTTTTCCCCCGCTCATACCCGGAAAAATGCGGGAAACCGGTTACAGGCTCTTCATAAAGACCATCCGCAAGAACCTGGAGCACGGCGGCGTGCTCAGGATAGACCACGCGCTCGGGCTCTTCAGGATGTTCTGGGTGCCCGAAGGGATGAGCCCCGCGGATGGGGCCTATGTGAAATACCCGGCCGAGGAGATGCTCGCGATAATCGCGCTCGAAAGCACACGCAGCGGGGCGGTAATCGTCGCCGAAGACCTGGGCACGGTGGGCGAGGAGGTGCGCGCGGCGCTCTTGAACCGGAAAATGCTCTCCTACAGGCTATTCTACTACGAGAGGCAATACCCCAGCCCGGAATTCGTCCCCCCGGGCGATTACCCGGAGCTTGCCTTCTGCGCCGTGACTACCCACGACCTGCCGACCGTCCACGGCTACTGGAGCGGCAAGGACATAGAGTCCAAAAAAGCCCTCGCCCGGTATCCCTCCGAAGAGGCATACGAAAAAGACATCGAGACAAGGCGGAAGGACAGGGGACTCATCATATCCACCTTGAAAAAGGAGGGCCTTATTGCCGATAATTATCAGATGCCCTCCCTGATGGATGAGGAACTGATGCTCGCAATACACCGCTACCTGGCCCGGACGCCGGCAATGCTGGTGTCGGCAAGCCTTGACGACCTGCTGGGGCTGGAGGAGCAGCAGAACATGCCCGGCACCACAAATCAGTATCCGAACTGGATGAGGAAAACCCCTCTGCCCGTTGAGGAATTTACAAAGAACGGCCTGGGGCAGAGGCTGACCGGGGTCTTCAGGGGCGAGGGCCGGGGCAGATGATACCATACCCGCACATCAGCCCCGTCATCGTCCGGATAGGCCCGCTTGAGATAAGGTGGTACGGCCTCATGTACCTGCTCGGGTTCGTGACCTCCTACATCCTCTTCCAGTACCAGATAAAAAAGAAGAAGATAAAATCCATAACGAAAGAGACGGTTGAAAACCTCTATTTCTGGCTCATCCTGGCCCTCATCCTGGGGGCGAGGCTGGGATATGTGCTTTTCTACAACCTGCCCTACTACATCGAAAACCCGCTGAAGGTCTTTGCCGTGTGGCAGGGGGGGATGTCGTTTCACGGCGGGCTCATCGGCTCGATAATCGCAGGGATAATCTTCTGCCGGAAAAACAATATAGACTTTTGGCAGCTTGCGGACCTGTTCGTCCCCACCACGCCCCCCGGGCTTGCCTTCGGGAGGCTCGGGAATTTCATAAACGGGGAGCTTTTCGGCCGGCCGTCAAACGTGCCCTGGGCCATGATATTCCCCGGCGGCGGAGACATCCCGCGCCATCCCTCACAGCTCTACGAGGCGTTCCTCGAAGGGATTTTCCTCTTCACCGTCATCTGGGTCCTGAAAGACAGGCTCAGGACAAAGGGCATGGTCCTCTCCGTGTTCATAATCCTCTACGGCTTCATAAGGTTCATGGTGGAGTTCACCAGGGAGCCTGACCCGCAGCTTGGATATGTGCTTGGGCCCTTCACGATGGGCCAGATACTCAGTTTTTCGATGATGGCCGCGGGCTTTGCGCTTGCCGTCTGGAGGAAACGGGCGGCAGGCAAAGAAACCGGAAAATCCCTATAATCTCTTCACCCTATCCATATATTTTCTTCAAAGTCTTTGCTTATCCTGATTATGAAGGCGAGAGCCAGAGTTAAGAAAACCTTCTTCCCCTCCCGAAAGGGCCGGTAAAAAACCGGCCCTTTCTCATTTGCGCCCCCGGCTTTTATCATGTAGCTTTTATTCATGACGCCTCTTTTTTTATGGGGAGCGCTCCTGCTGTGCGCCGCCGCCGTCTTTTACGGGGCCTCCGGCCTTTCGCGCTACGGAGACATCCTAGCCGAAAAGACCGGCCTTGGAAGGGCCTGGAGCGGAGTCGTGCTCATGGCCGTTGCCACTTCCCTGCCAGAGTTGATGACCGCCATAAGCTCCGTAACGTTTTTCGATACGCCGGATATTGCCGCCGGGGACGTGCTGGGCGCGTGCATGGTGAATTTCCTGATCATAGCCCTGCTTGATCTCCTTGGGAAAGAGCCCATCTCAGGGCGCATTCATGAGGGCCATATCATTTCGGCGGCATTCGTGATAATGCTGGCCGCGATAGTGCTTGCGGGCATATTCCTTGGCCCGGGAGCGGGCAGGCTGGGCTGGATAGGCCTTTACAGCATTTTCATACCGCTCATTTATGCCGCTGCGGTAAGGCTCATTCATTCCTACGAAAAGAGGAAATTCGCATCCTACACGAAAAAAATGGCGGAGGCCCTTCAATATGAAAAGATAACCCTTAAACAGGCCGCAAGGGGCTATCTTTATTATTCGGCTGTCATCCTGGCATCGGCGTCCTGGCTTCCGCTGATAGGGGACAGACTGGCGCTCCTGACCGGGCTTGGGCAGACGTTCATCGGGAGCATATTCATCGCGGTCTCCACCACTCTTCCGGAGCTTACGGTCGCCCTCGCCTCCCTCAGGATGGGCGCAGCCGACATGGCCGTGGGCAGCCTGCTTGGAAGCAACCTCTTCAACATATTGATACTTGCCGCCGCCGATTTTTTTTACACAAAGGGGCCGGTGCTCGAATACGTCAGCAGGGACAACATGATGACGGCCATATCGATAATAATAATGTCCGCGACGGTTATCGCGGGCATATCCTACCGGGTGCAGGCGGCGGGGAAAAAACCTTTTCTGTTTTCATGGGTCTCCGCCGCCCTGATAACGGTCTACATCCTGAACATGCTGGCGCTCTACCCGCTCAGACAGCTGATGCCAGTTTCGCGGTGAGGTCGCCCACCTGCGTGGTGGTGAGGCCCATCCTTCCCGCGGCAAGGCTCTTGATGTGCTTTGCCGTGACCTCCATGGCCGCCGTCTCTATTGCCCTTGCGGCCCGGGTCTCTCCCAGGTGCTCAAGCATCATCCCGCCCGCGCATATGGCGGCAAGCGGGTTTATAACGTTCTGCCCCTTGTACTTGGGCGCGGAGCCGCCGATCGGCTCGAACATGGAGACGCCCTCTGGGTTCAGGTTCCCCCCGGCCGCGATACCCATCCCGCCCTGTATCATCGCGCCAAGGTCGGTTATTATGTCGCCGAACATATTGTCCGTGACAATCACGTCGAACCACTCGGGGTTTTTCACGAACCACATCGTGATGGCGTCCACGTGGGCGTAGCCGGTCTTGATTGAAGGGTATTCCGGGGCTATTTCGTTGAAGGCCCTCTGCCAGAGGTCGAAGGCGAAGGTAAGGACATTCGTCTTCCCGCAGAGGGTGAGCTTGTTGTGCCTGTTCCTCTTCTTCGTGAACTCGAAGGCGTAGCGCAGGCACCTCTCCACGCCCTTCCTGGTGTTTATGGACTCCTGGATGGCGACCTCGTCCGGGGTGCCTTTCTTCAGCGTGCCGCCGGCCCCGGCATAAAGCCCCTCGGAGTTCTCCCTGATGACGACAAAATCTATATGCTCCGGCCCCTTGTCCTTGAGCGGACAGTCCACGCCGGGATAGAGCTTCACCGGGCGGAGGTTTATGTACTGGTCCAGCTTGAACCTTAGCTCAAGCAGTATGCCCTTTTCGAGGATGCCCGGCTTTACGTCCGGGTGCCCGATGGCCCCCAGGAAGATGGCGTCGAACTTCTTAAGCTCCTCTATGGCGCCCGCCGGAAGGGTCTCGCCCGTCCGCAGATAGCGCTCACCGCCAAAATCGAAATTGGTGTAGTTGAGCTTGAAACCGGATTTGCCGGATACGGCGTCCAGGACCTTTATGCCCTCCGCGATTACCTCCGGCCCCGTCCCGTCGCCGGGTATTACCGCAATATTGTATGATTTCATGGCGCTTCGAAAAAACCTCCCTCTATTTTTTTATTTCCCTGCTTTTTTCCTGGCTGAAAGCTTCTTTTTGGTCCACTCCACGAGCCCGCCCGCGCCGATAAGCTCCGCCATAAATGGCGGTATCGGCTTCACCTTGAACTCGCCCTTTTTCGTCCGTATCACGCCCTTCGCGGGGTCTATCTGGATGACCTCGCCCTCCGAGACGTTCTCCGGAAGCTCGGGGCATTCGAAGATGGGCAGCCCTATGTTGAAGGCGTTCCTGAAGAATATCCGGGCGAAGCTTTTCGCCACTACGGTCTGCACCCCTGCGGCCTTGATGGCTATGGGGGCGTGCTCCCTTGAGGAGCCGCAGCCGAAGTTCTTCCCGCCCACTATCACATCGCCTTTTTTGACCTTCGAGGGGAAAGCCTTGTCGGCGTCTTCCATGACGTGCTTTGCCAACTCCACCGGGTCCGACGTGTTAAGGTACCTCGCCGGTATTATCGCGTCCGTGTCTATGTCGTCGCCGAATTTCCAAACCCTGCCTTTTATGGTCATCTGAGAAACACCTCCCGGAAAAAAGGATAAAAGAGATTTTATAACAGAACAGGGGGAAATTTCTTCCCCTTTTTTTAGCGTTCAGAAGAAAACGGTTTTTTTCTTTGTTAATGAAGAGTTGCGGGAATTTTTTGTTCATTCTGTTCAAATGCCCCTTTTCCCCCGGCTGAGGCCGGATGAAAGACAAGCGGGGAAAAACTCTCCCGCGCATGAAAGGATAAACTGGAAGAGCGGACATTGTACATGGGAAACATGTCACCATTTTACAAAGTCACTGGATTCCGGATTAATACCTCCGGAATGACAACAAAAGACTTCACTGACAGTGAATTCCTGTCTGCCGCGGAAATCGGCCTGAAAACTGGTTATCAGTACACTTTAAATGCGTTCAAATCCACCAATTATGCAACTGTAAGGTTAAGCTTATTCCCGGGACACCACCCTGTCAGGATTTTTCAGGTCAGCCTGTCACTTTTTCCAGGAATTCCAGACAAAGGTTCAATGTCCTTACATCGGCGTCTTTCAGCAGGGAACCAAGCGCCTTCCTTACGGCCTGCTCGGACTGGATTTCATACGAGAAGAGAAATATTTCATAAAGCTCTATGTCAAGGCCCCTGGCGATCTTGTCCAGTGTCCTGACTGTTACATTTTTCTGACCGCTTTCAACCGCGCTAATATACTTGGCATTGATGCCGGTCTTTTCCTCTAGCTGCTCCTGCGTGAGCCCCCTCTTTTCTCTGACCCTCTGGATTTTTTTCCCGATGCCTACAAGCAGGCTCATAAAGTCCCCGTCTCCTTTTAAAAGAAGGATAACAAGGGGAAGCCTGAAGATAGTACATCCTAAAAGAAGAATTACTGGCTAAAGGTAAGTTTTAAGTTGATTAAAATCCTCTTTTATATTAACATTGAAACCAAAAGTAATTTTTCAAAAAACGGAACGAATGAAAACATGAACATTCGCCGCAGGCGCATCCTGCTGGTGGACGACCAGGAGGAGGTCCTGCAAAGCCTCGCGGAGGGATTGAGCGGCCCTGATGAAGGGTTCGAAATACTCACGGCTGAAAACGGCGGAAAAGCGCTGGAAATATTCAGGGCCGGGCACAAGATAGACCTTCTGGTCACCGACTTGGAGATGCCTGAGATGAACGGGTTCGAGCTCCTGGCCAATGTAAAAAAGGATTTTCCCGCCACTGCTGCCATCGTGCTTACAGGCTTGCTTACGCCTGAAATCAAAGAGCGGCTCAAAGCAATCGGGGATTACGTCTGCATCGGGAAACCCGTCGGGCCGGGCAAACTCCGGCAGAGAATAATTGATGAACTCCGCCGTCACTCCGCAGAATCAATGCCCCCTGGTCAAAATGAAAAATAAATTGTCCCAAATATGGGGAAATTGAAAAAAATGTTTAAAAGCGGGAAGTCGATTGGGGAGCTTATCAGGCAAATGAGAAAATCTTCCGGCTTGTCCCAGGTGCAGCTTGCGGAAAAGGTCGGGATTTCATATCAGCAGGTGCAGAAATACGAGAAGGGGACAAACCAGCTCAGTCTTTCGAGGCTGGAACAGATATCGGAGGCGTTGGGAGTGCCGGCAAGCGTTTTCATGGAGGTATGTCCTCTCGTATCCGCCGGGCAAAAAGACATGGGCCGGAGCGGCCTTTTGAACGATGAGGCCAGGCTTCTCATGCTTTACAGAAGGCTCCACAGCGGGAAGCTGAAACACGGGCTTATAGAGATGCTCGAGGCCGTCGTAAGCATATCGAGCGGTGGGAAAGACTAGCAAGATGCCTTTCCGGGGCATGGGGCGGAGCCAGGCGGGTTTCCCTCCGCCCTCGATTTGGCCTGGTCCATGAAGGCCTCAAGCTGGAGCATGGTCGTGGAGGACTCCGTCCCCTCATACGGGATGCTTATGGAGGGCACCCCGTAGTCCCTGCTTATGCCGCGCATGAGGGCGGTGACTATGGTGCCAGGCATGCACCCAAAAGGCATCGCGTTCACAATCCCGGCAACGCCCTTGCCCGCAAGGTCAACCGCCTTTCCGATGCTGAGGATGGTCTCGCCCTCGAAAGAATCGTGCACGTACGGGGCGGCCTTTTCCATTATCTCTCCGGTATGCGGCTCGTGAATGCTCCTCAGCATGGACGAGAAGCCCTTATGGTACCTCCGGCATACCCTGTCCTGGAAAAAGGTCTTCACCGTAATGCCCAGGGCCGCTGAAAAGTCCCTCTCAGTCCACGCCTTTCTGAGCCCCATCAGGTTCACGTAGAATATCCATTCCTCCACGGGGGCCAGCCACGCCTCCCCGCCCAACGCCTCTATCTTCTTCACAAGGTTTTCGTTGGAGAACCTGCTTGAGCGCACGAATATCTCCCCGACTATCCCTATCAGCGGCCTGCGCCCGCCCTGCTGTCTTGGGAGGCTGGAAAAATCCTCCTTCATGGCGGAAAGGGTGGCCTCAAGTCTGCCGTTTCCGCCTTTTATATCGCTCTGGATGCGGCCCAGGTAATCCCCATAGAGCCTTTCCGCCCGGCCCGGCTCAAGCTCGTACGGCCTGCTTTCGTGCAGGCATTTTATAAGCAGCTCTATGGCGACGATGCCCTTCCACGCTGTAAGGGCGAAGGACTTGCCCATCTCGCCCAGGTCTTCATAAAAGCCGGAGTCCTGGTTGGGGGCGAATATCGGGACGTCCGCGAGCCCGATGCCCTCAAGCACCTGCCTGTGGAACACGTTATACTGGCCGAACCGGCACGGCCCCGTGCCCGAGGGCATGAAGAAGGCCGACTCCTCCGGCCTGAACCCCGGCGAATAGACCTTTTTGAGCATGTCGCCCGTGGTGACAAGAAACGGATAGCATTCCTTGCCGGAGACAAAACGCTCTCCAAGCTCGAGCGTCCGGGAGTCCGAAGGGGGCAGCACCTCCGCCCTGGCCCCGCAGCATTCAAGCGCCGCCTTGAGCGCAAAGGCATGGTCGGACATGTGCGGGATGTAAACGGTCCTTTCGGAGAGCGGCCTGGCCGCCTGGAGGACGGCCTTTTTGCCCGCTCTCGCCGGCTTGCCCGTTTTTTTGGCGGGGTTTTTTTCCCTCCCCTCGATGCTGTCCAGGAAGGCCTCGCACCTGGTTATGGCCCCCGCGTCGGCGCTGTGTTCGTCTATCTCTATGTGCAGGTAAGGTTTTCCTTCTTCAGCCTCTCCCAGTTCCTGCCGGAAATATTTAAGGATGAAGGAGTCCGGCCCGCAGGAGAAATTTCCTATCAGTATGGGGTAAAGATGGGGGTTTTTCTTTATGAGCCTTGCCGCCTTCAGTATCCTCTGCCCGCTGCGCCAGTACATCTGCCCCCACTCACCCGCGATTTTGGCGTCCTCCAGCGGAAGGAAGTCCATGGGGATGGAGCTTACGCCCAGGGTGGCGAGTTTTTCGGGGATCTCAAGGTTCATGCCCCTGTCAAAGGCGTTGTAGCTCCTGCCAAGTATCACGACTGCCCTCTCCCTGAGGCCCGAAAGGAATTCCTCCCCCTTCCGCCTTATGGACTCCTCGAATTCCCTCTGGGCCTCTTTTGCCCTTGCAAGCGCCCTCTTAAGCGTTCCTGCCCTTACCCTGAACTTTCCCGTGAGGGCCGCCCTTACCGGGCCAAGCAGGTTTTTGTCCGCCCTGCCCATATCCACGGGCGCGGTAATCAGGTCAAGGCCGCTGACGGCTATCTTCGAGACATAGGGTATAGTCTGGGTGTGAGGGCACGCCTGCCCGCTTTTGAACTCCCCTCCGGGGGCGTTCATGTTTATGAAACTGGGCACAAAGACGGCGTCAACGCCCTTTTCCTTGAGGTATCCGATATGCCCGTGAGCCACCTTGATGGGAAAGCATGCCTCCGAAAGCACGCTTTCAAGCCCCAGGTTCACGACCTCGCGGTTGGTCTTCGGGGAGACCTCCACGTTGAACCCGCACTCCCAGAGGAGCGTGCTCCAGAAGGGGAGCTGGTCCTCGAAATAGAATATGTAAGGTATGCCTATCGACGGGCGGCCGGGCACCGGCGTCCGGGCGAGGTGGGTCTTCCAGAGCATCTCCTCCCTGAAGGCGAAATAGTCCGGAAGCCCGGATTTTTTCCTCTTTATGTCGTATTTCTCGCACCTGCCGCCGTAGAACAAAAAACCCTTCTCGCCCTCTATGCTCACCCTGTTTATCTCGCATACGTTGGGGCAGCCCTTGCACTGGAAGGACGAGATGCCGTAGCGGCGCTCCGAAAGCTCGAACCCCTTGAAGGCGCTCTTCCCCCCGGTCTTTGCCATGTGTTCCTTCGCTATGAGGGCCATGCCTATCGCGCCGGTGACGTCGTGGTGCGGGGGGACTGTGATACGCTTGTCCAGATATTTTTCGAAGGCGGCGACAACGGATTTGTTGAAGGCCACACCTCCCTGAAAGAGTATCTTCCGCCCGATGGGCTTTCCGGCCACCACCCGGTTTATGTAGTTTTGCACTATGGAGTAGGCAAGCCCCGCAAGGAGGTCGTTTTTTTCCGCCCCTTTCCCCAGGTTCGCCATCAGGGAGTTCTCCATGAACACGGTGCAGCGCTCCCCAAGTCTGAGCGGGCTGCAGGAGGAAAAGGCACATGTGGCAAATTCCCCCTTGACGGAGATATTGAGCTTTTCGGCCTGCTCCTCAAGGAACGACCCCGTGCCCGCCGCGCACGCCTTGTTCATCTCGAAATCCACTATCACGCCGTTTCTAAGAGAGATGTACTTGGAGTCCTGCCCGCCTATCTCGAATATGGTATCGACTGCGGGCTCGATGAAGGCCGCGGCGGCCGCCTGCGCCGTAATCTCGTTCTTCACGATATCGGCCCCCACGAAATCGGCTATCATGTACCTGCCGGAGCCCGTGGTCCCGGCCCCCGCTATCTCCACACGCCCGGCAGTCCCGGCGGCTATCCCCCGGAGCCCTTCCCTTACGGCCTCGATGGGCCTTCCGGCGGTCATCAGGTAGCGTTTGGCAAGCACCCTGCCCTCGCCGTCCAGGAGGACGAGATTCGTGCTTATCGAGCCAACGTCTATCCCAAGCCATGCCTTTGTGGGCTGCGAGTCCGTTTTTTTTATTTCATGGACGGGGTCTTCGGGCCTTATGTGCCTTTGGGCAAAGCCGTCCCCATCTGAAACCAGCGGCTTATGGCCGCTTGAGAGCGCCTTTTCTTTTTCCCTGTTGACGAATTCTTCCAGCTTTCCGGCATCTGCGATAAAAGTCTTTTTTTCGTCCTTTGCCTTTAGCGCCGCGCCCCATGCCCCCATCAGGGCGAAGTCCTCCGGGACGAAGAGTCCATCGAGGCCAAGGACTTCCCTGAACGCCCTCACCATCCCCTTGTTGGCCGCGACCCCGCCCTGGAAGGAGACGGGCTCCCGGAGCGTCCTGCCCCTCATTATCGAGCCCTTGAAGTTCCTGGCAACGGCAAAGCAGAGCCCGGCAACTATGTCCTCCACGGGCGTGGCTATCTGCTGGAGGTGTATCATGTCCGATTTTGCGAAGACGCTGCACCGCCCGGCTATCCTGGGCGGGTTTTCCGTCTTCAGGGCGAGCTGTGAGAACTCCTCTATCGTGAGGTTAAGCCTTTCGGCCTGCTGGTCCAGGAAGGAGCCGGTCCCGGCGGCGCAGACGGAGTTCATCGAAAAGTCCTCTATCGCGCCCCCGCCAAGGATTATGAGCTTGGAGTCCTCCCCGCCAAGCTCGATTATGCTCTTTATCTCCGGATGGAGTTTTTTTATTGAATACGCCTGGGCGACGACCTCATTCAGGGGCTCCACGCCAAGGACCGAGGCTATAAGCCTTCCGGCAGAACCGGTTATATTAAGGATTGCGCTGCTTAAATCGGGGCTTTTCAGCACGTCAAGGGCCGTTTTCAGGGGATGGCCCCTGTGTTTTATGTATTCCGACCTGATTTTCCGGCCATTTCCGTCAAGCAGAACGAGCTTGACGCTTACCGACCCCGCGTCAAGACCGGCAAAAAAAAGCATACTTTCGAGAGACCCTCCCCTTCTTAAGCTGCCAATTTTAAAAAAAGAATACCAGAACGGCCAAGTTATCTCAATATAACGCTAAAGAAAAGCCCTGACATTAAAGGCCATAAAAAAGTGACGTTTTTTGTCATGCGTTTGGTTTGTTTTGCCAAATAGATTGATTTTATTGTATTTTACCATGGCATGGAAACTGCTTTTTAAATCTTCCGGTGCCGGGATTTCAAATAAAGGGGGGAAGGGATGTTTAAGGTTATAAAAGGCAGAAAGGGCTTCACGCTTATCGAACTGCTGGTCGTCGTGGCGATTATAGGCATTCTGGCCGCAATCGCCATACCCGCTTATATGGGATACCAGGCCAACGCAAAAAAGCGCGCGGCATACGAGAACTGGGATGCGGCAGTCAGATACATAAAGGCCGAGATGACTAAAAGCGTTTCTCCCAATAGCGATGTAACCCGCGCCGCGGTTTCTTCCCTCGACGGAGGCCTGAATAAAAAGAGCCCGTGGGATTTAAAAACCATGGCATTCGCCAGGGCCACAGGTGCCGGCAATGCGGTGCCTGCCATCGGCAAAGGGCAGGTGGTAATAGTGGCCTCGGATTCAGATAATATCTCGGCGGATTGCGTTAAAGATGAGGCCGTGGGGGTCTATGCGGACACTGACGGCGACAAAACGATGGACATAAGCACTGTATTATCATGCTCGTCCCTTTAACATTGGGAGAAAATGAATGCTGACATTAAAGGCCCCGAAAAATGACGTTTTTTGTCAGATATCCAAATTCCCCTTGAAAAAGGCCTTGATTTTATTTTATTTTGATTTGGCACGGAATCTGCAAAAAATATTCGCAATTGGAAAAATTCACAGGGAGGTGGTAAAGGGATTTCGGGCGTAAGTTTTAAGGCTTTTCAGGTACTGATTCATAAGAAAATTCAAGAAGGAGGAAGAAGGATGTTCAAGATGGTTAACAGGGCAAGAGACAGAAAAGGCTTCACGCTCATCGAGTTGCTGGTCGTCGTTGCGATCATCGGCATTCTGGCCGCAATCGCGATACCCGCCTATATGGGGTACCAGGCCAACGCCAAAAAACGCGCGGCGTATGAGAACTGGGATGCCGCGGTCAGGTATGTAAAGGCCGAGATGTCCAAATACTCCTATGCCCCCAATGACGTATCCAAGGCTGCCGTTACATCCCTCGACGGTGGCTTGAACAAGAGGAGCCCGTGGGCTCCGAATGTAATGGCGTTCGCAAAGGCTAACGCGGCTGGCAATACTGCCCCCGGCAGTGTAGGCAAGGGACAGGTGCTTATACAGGCCTCCACCGATCAAGACAATATTTCATTGGATTGCACCAACAACAGAGTGGTGGGTGTCTATGCGGACACAAGCGGCGATACCACGTGGGACGTAAGCGCGGTTATAGCCTGCTCGGCCCTTTAAAAACACAGCCCCGGAGGGCACGGCTTGTCCGTGCCCTCCTTTTTGTTTTAAGATAGTCCATGAATAAAAAAGGTTTTACACTTATAGAGCTCCTTGTGACAGTGGCGATACTTGCCATCCTGGCCTCCATCGCCATACCGATGTACACGGGCTACACGCGCGGGGCGGCGAGACAGGAGGCGACTTCCAACCTCCAGGCCCTTTCCCTCTGCCTGGAGGAATACTATGCCCAAAACAACAGGTATCTGCCCCCTGCCGACAACCCGCCTAAAACCTATAACTGGTCGGTTAACAACAACGGTGTTGTCAATGCCGATACCATAACAGGCTGGCTGCCAAGCTTCCTGCCCAAAAAGGCCGCGGGCGGAACCGTAAACAAATACAGCTATACGATGAATGTTACCGCCTTAAATGCTTATACGATTACGGCCACAGCTCAAAGAAGCCCTGTTGCTGGAGACCCCAACCTCACATTAAACCAGGATGGAGTAAAAACCGGCCCTTGGCCCAAATAGCAGGCTTTCTGGCCGTTTTCATCATATCGCTGTTCAATCTCGCGCCGGTTATCTATGTAGCCGACAGCCCCCTCTTTACCAATGCGAGCTATTTCCTGAGCACCGCCCACCCGCCAGGCTATCCCCTTTGGGCAACCATAGGCAAGCTCTTCACCTTCATCCCTTTTAGCTCTATTGCCTGGAGGACAAACCTCGTTTCAGCCGTTTTCGAATCGCTCTCCTATGTCGTCCTTTTTAGACTGATAGAGCTGGTCACAAATAATAAAAAACTGGCATTTTCATTTTCTTTCCTGCCGGTGCTGACTCACCTGGGTTTCAAGGAGGCGTTGATAGCGGAGACATTCGCGATGAATGCCTTTTTCTGCCTCCTCGTCCTTTACTTTGGAATCAGGGCTTACCAGGAAGATGACGCGAGATTTCTTTATATTGTTTCATTCCTTTTCGGACTTGGCTCCGGCAACCACCATACGCTTGCCTTGCTCATATTCCCGGTATTGCTGCCTTTCACGCTGATATTGATTAAAAACAGAAAAGCATCTGTTATTCCCCTGTCTTTTGTTTTTTTCTTTTCAGGATTTTTAATAAACCTTCATATCTACTTGAGAAGTGTTGCCATAGCAAATTCAGCTTACATTTACAGCATTGGAAACAGCTTCGACGGTTTTCTTAACGTATTTCTGAGGCGAGGTTACAACACAAACAGCACAGAAGCGCTGAAAGCCCTTGGAGGTTTGCAGAACTCCGCTCCGTTATATTTTTACGGGTTCATAAATACAGTCAAATATGTAATTTCCAGAAATTACGGTCCGGCAATTACAGGGCTTTTCTTTTTTTCAGCCCTGGTACTTTTCTTCCTCCCCGAGAAAAAAAGCTTGAAGATCTATATGTCGCTGGCCCTCTTCCCCTGGCTTTTTCTTCTGCCCAGGATGACTGTACCTGCCAATATTATTGACTACAAGACCATGCTTATAGTGGCGCGTTTTTTCCTGCCCTTGCTGTTTTTTGTCCCGCTCGTCATAAGCATCCCCGTCAACAGGCTTTTTATCTTTTTGAAAAAACTTAACCCGGGTATATTCAAGATGGCGCAGGTCTTTCTTATAGTACCGCTTGTCTATACGCCCACAATATTCAAAAGCACCATTAAAAATGATTTTGTCGCCTATGACAGAGGAAGAGACAGCCTAAGCGTTTTGCCCGTGAAAAGCCTGTTCATTTTATACGGCGACAATCCGACATTCACGACATTTTACACTCAATGGGTGGAAAGATACCGTGAAGATGTAACAACCTTCAACCGGATACGGGGTTTGGACACCTTTGCGATCATTGGAAGGTCGAGTTTTATATACAATCACGTTCTTGGGCAGGACTATATAAAAGAAATAAAAGGCAGGCGGATTATCGTAACGTCAAAACTCAACGGCCTGGCCGATAATGAAAAATTCTATGCCACCGGTCCAGGTGCCTTGATTTATCAATTAAAATCCGGGTACAGGACGTCTTTTTCCGGCCCGCTGGACTATATGGTCCTGCATAAGAATTCCCCTGATTCTCCTGAGACCGATTTCCTGATTAATAATTTCCAGAAACTCAATTATGAAAGGGCCCTGCCGCTGTACTCCGATGATTTGTTTGTTGACGAGATAAAAAACCAGTACGGGTTCACCCTGCTTACCACACTTCCATTTATAAAAGAGCCCGGCAAACAGGACCGGATATTGAACGCCTCCCTTAAACTTGTAATTCCAGAAAGGTTCCTGCCCTACTACACACATATTCTCGTGTCAGACGGCAAGGAAACGAAGGCGCGCGATTTCATAAAATGGATAGAAAACAGGCTGCCTGTTTCAAAAATGGCCGATATCGCCCATGTGATGGAATATCTTCTTGACCGGCAAACGGATGGAAACGCAGCACGGACGGATTATGCCTATCTGAAGGAGCACGATCTGCTCAAGTACCTGGCCGCCGTAAAAGGCATTTACGACAACATGAAATAAATCTTTTATTTCCGTCTTCCTCTCTCCCCCGACCGGGGGAGAAAAGGTCAGATTCAGGCGCAGGGGAAGTAGTTTATCTCGTAGCCCTGGGTCTTGAAGGCCTCGCGCAGGTCCGTCCTCTGCCCAGGTGTCATGGAGGTGTATATCTGTTGCACCTTGTCGGCGGAGGGCTCCACGCAGTTATACTTCCAGAGGTCCTCTTTGTCCTTTTCAGGGATGGTCTTTGCCGCCTCAAGCACCTTTTTGAAGTCCCCGCTCTCGCAGAGCATCTTGTAGAGGCCCTGCCTCTTGCTCGCGAAATAGTACGCCTTGCCGCCCTTGTAGATTATGAACCGGTTGCACCCGAAAGCCGCAAGCGCCAGAATCCCGACCAGGACCACCTTTGCCGCCAGTCTCATTTTTAATTACCTCTTGATAAGCCCTTCGATTAAACCCACGGTGTCTGCCGAATCCCAGTCCCTCGAGCCGTAAATCCTTTCGACCAGGTTGCCGTTTTTGTCTATGAGGAACGATGCCGGAAGCCCGAAAACTGCGTACAAGTCAAAAGCCACCTTCCTTTCCGGGTCCCGCAGGACCGGATAGGGGAGCGGGGTCTTCCTCAGAAATTTATCGAGCGCCTCCTCCGAGTCGTCCACCGAAACGGACAGGACCGTAAAGGCCTGTCCCTTCATCCTCGCCTCAAGCCTCTCCAACGAGGGTATCTCCTTCACGCACTCGCCGCACCATGTGGCCCAGAAATTGAGCAGGACCACCTTGCCCCTGAATTCCGAAAGGCTGTACGTCTTTCCGTCCACGCCCTTGAGGCTGAAGCCGTAAGCCTTCCCGGGGGCGGCGGCACGGGCCAAAGCCGGACAGACGGCAAGGGCGGACAGAAGCAACAGGGAAAACAATATCCTGGGAAAAAACCCTGAGTTAAACGGTTTAGAAATAAATAACTTCATTTTCGCTCTATTATAGCACAAGAAAGCTGCCGGGAGCGCCAGGATTCCGCAGGGGAGGAAGGGGAAAGGGCCCTCTCTGTGGGATAAAGAGGGCCCTTGAGGGGATGGAAGCCTTTTAGATCAGATGAATAAGCTGCTCTGGGCCTCCTGCGCGAACTCTATGAACTTGTCCGCGTCGGCGACCTCCACTCCGTCTACCAAGTCCTCTTTCCTGTAGCCCAGCATCTGCATCGTCGCGGAACAGGCGATGAACTTCACGCCGGCGTCCCTGCACATCTGGACCATGTCGGGTATCCCGGACCACTTCACCGCGGCCGCAAGCTCCGGCAGCTTCTCCATGCCGGGCGGGGGCGGAAGCTGCCTGTTGTACTCCTTGTGGAGTATGTTCAGTCCGCCGAAGGCGCAGAAAACCCTCACGTCCGTATCCAGCGCGGCCGCCGTCGCCGAGAGCACCAGCGGGGCATAGGCCATATCAAGCGTGCTTTTGCTGGCGATTATCGCCATCTTCTTGCCCTTTTCAGCCATATCTCATAACCTCCTTGGCATATTTCCCTGAGCTTCATTTCATATTACAAAACCGGAATATATTTGTCAATAAAATTCGAAACTGTTTAACCATTTGATTTTTAAATCAGGCGGCCCGATATTTCTACCCGATATTTCTAATAGGCCTCCGGCGGCTGAAAAAGCCCGTTTCGAGTCATTGCGAGGGGCTTAAAGCGCTGACTAGCGCAAGCGCCGAAGCAATCTCACACGGGGGCCGGTTGTAACGGGGGCGGGGTTTCATTTATTCTAGAAACGTATGGTCGACCTGAAAAAAATCGGCATATTCCAGGGCATGAGCGAAGAGGACCTGAAGTCCATAGCCCCCCGCTTTAAAACAGAAAAGAGCAAAAAGAGGGACATACTCTTTTCGGAGGGCGACCCGCCCGGCTGGTTCTACATAGTGCTTGAAGGCAAGGTGAAGATAACCAAGCTCTCGCAGGAGGGCAAGGAGATAATACTCGAGATAATCCCTCCCCTTGACGTCTTCGGCGGCGTTGCCGTGATACGGGGGATACCCTACCCGGCAAACGCCGTTGCGATGGAGGACTCCGTGCTCCTCAGGATATCCCGCGAGGACCTCATGCAGGTCCTGGGCAAGTTCCCGGGCATCACTTTCGAGATTTTCAAGAACCTTGGGACAAGGCTCCAGGACTCCCATGAAAGCATGAAGAACATAGCGCTGGAAAAGGTCGTCTCCAGGGTGGCCTCCCTGCTCCTGAAGCTCGCTGACAAGTCCGGCACGGAGACCCCCGGAGGGGTCTCCATAGACATGAAACTCACAAAACAGGACATCGCCGAGATGGTCGGCTCCACCGTCGAAACGTCCATCAGGACCATGAGCCGCCTTAAAAAGACCGGCGTCCTCGAAGAAAAAGACGGGAAAATCATCATCAGGGACGTGGAGAAACTGAAAGCGCTCTGCTCCTGATTATTCCCCTTCGCCTTTTGAATAGACCGTAGCCACCAGGTTATAGAAAAACAGCGCGATTGAGACCACCTCCAACCCCCCGAACAGGCCGGAGAGGCTTTTATATGCGGCGGTCTCCGGGTGATACCGGTCCAGCATGTAAAAAAGCAGCATCCCTGTAAGCCCTGCGTTGGCAAGCCAGAACTGCACCTCCGCCATGGCCTTGCTCTTCAACAACCTCCCCGCGAACCTTGGCAGGATGTGATAGCCCACCCCGTAAATCATCATTGAGACCCATCCAAGGAGCATGAGGTGGGAATGCACGAACTTCCAGGCCAGCATATCGCTGTCCAGGAGCATCGCCACTCCCAGAAAAGACGCCAACACCAGGTACACGATGCTCATGAAGATGAAATTCTTTACGAACCTGTCCATTGAAAACCCCTCCTTGAAAAACTTTTTATCTTTTTACCTTTTTATTCCATCCCGCTTATTTTATTCTATGTCCGGGCAGGCGGCACGCCTATGATATGCGTCATAGCGGCCCTGTTTTGCCCCGGTTATCATAAAATCAGAAAAAGGCGGAGGAAAAAACATGGTCCATAAAGAAAAGGAGAAAACGGCAATGACCACGAAGAACAAGGTGACAAAAGACTCCCTCATAGGGGACGTGATAAACTCAAGCCCGGAGGCCAAAAAGATAATAGAGAAGTATTTCGGCAACGGGTGTTTCACCTGCCCGGGCATAAAGGTTGAGACCATAGCGTTTGGCGCGATGATGCACAATGTGGACCCGGCCAGGGTGATAACCGAAATCAACGGCATGGAGGAGAAAAATGAAGGTTAAGTGCTTCGTCTGCGGCACGGAAGACGCTAACGCCGTGTATATCAAATGCGTTCACGAGGGGCAGGACAAGCTGGTGTGCGTCCGGTGCCTCCCCATGCTCATACACGGGGCGCATTAAAGCCCGCGCTCCAGCCTGTCGGCCAGCGGCAGGGGAAGCCCTGCCGCGATTATTTTCCTCCGGGTGCGCTCCATGTCGTAGGGCACCCGTATAAACTCCGCCGTCCCGCCCGTAAGCCAGAGATAGCAGGCGCGGGGGTCTCCATCCCTTGGCTGCCCCACGCTTCCGGCGTTTATTATGAACCTGTTTTCAGAGAGCTTCGCACAGCTTTTTTCGACCACGATGTCCCCCGAGGGGAGCCTTTCCATGATGAACGGCAGATGGCTGTGCCCGACGATGCAAATCTTTTCGCTGAAACACCCGAAGTTCTCCTCCGCGTCGCTCATGTAGAGGATATAATGCCATTCCTCGGGCTCCTTCGGGCTGCCGTGGACAAGGAAGATGCTCTCTTTTCCTATGCTTGCCGCAAGCCGGAACCCCTCCAGCGTCTCCCTGTTTTCAGGCGTAATCACGTCGCCGGTCCAGCGTATCGCGGCCCTGGCATTGGCGTTGAAGAAGGAGATGTCCGTAAGCCCGAGCACGCCCCAGTCGTGGTTGCCAGCTATCTTCACGTGCGCGTGCCGGTCTATTGCGGCAACACACTCGTTGGGATTGGGGCCGTAGCCCACGGCGTCTCCAATGAAGAGTATCCTGAGGCGGGCGGCCTTCCTTTGCTTTTTCCTCGCGTAGATGTCGGCAAGCACGGCCTGAAGCGCCTCAAGGTTGCCGTGGACATCCGAGATTACGGCGAATTCAGCCATAAGTAAATCTTAGCAGGTATTTTTTGAAAAAAGAAAAAAGCCTTTCAGGCCTTTCCGGAAGCCTTTGCTATCTTGTCCAGGATGCCGTTTATGAACGCGGCGGACTCCTTCATGGAGAATTTCTTGGCTATCTCGATGGCCTCGTTTATCGAGACGGCGGGCGGGATGTCCTTCTTGAAAAGCAGCTCGAACACGGCGGCCCTCAGGATGTTGCGGTCTACCGTGGCCATTCGCTCAAGCACCCAGTTTTCCGCGTGCCTCCGGATTACCTCGTCTATCTCCGGCAGGTGGCCCACCGTGCCTGTCACGAGGTGCTCGGCAAAATTTTTTATGTCCTCGGGCTCGTCAAGCGGCTCCCAGAAACGGCTGAAAAAGGCCTTGCCGGGCTCCTCATGGTTAAAGTCCAGTTGAAAAAGCATCTGCAAGGCATACTCCCTTGCCTTCCTGCGTTTCATTGCACTCCTTATACGGGAATTTTTCTCAGGAAAGTTTCTTGAGGAGCCTTGCCATCTCGATGGCCGTGAGCGCGGCGTCCCAACCCTTGTTGCCGCTCTTCGTCCCCGCCCTCTCCACGGCCTGCTCTATCGTGTCCGCCGTGATGACGCCAAAGGCTATGGGCACGCCGGTCTCAAGCGACGCATGGGCGACACCCTTCGAGACCTCCGCCGCAACATAGTCGAAATGCGGGGTGGCCCCGCGGATTACAGCGCCCAGGCACAGCACTGCGTTATATGGGCCTTTTGAGGCAAGGCGCTTTGCCACCAGCGGTATCTCGAAGGCGCCCGGCACCTTAACCACCTCTATGTCGGCCTCCTTCGCCCCGTGCCGGAGAAGGCCGTCCAGCGCCCCCTCAAGCAGCTTGCCCGTGATGAAGTCGTTGAACCTGCTGACCACGATGCCGAATTTAAGGCCGTCCGCCTTAAGCTCTCCCTCGATGTATTTCATTGCCACCTCCGCTTCCTGTTAAATTAAAAGGTCTTTTGGAAATAGTCTTTAATTCTACTCAATTTGACATTTTGGCACAAGGGGGAGGGGATGGGGAGACAATGGGAGCATCGCAACTGAAACTTTTTATCTAAACGTTGTCCAGCATGTGCCCGAGTTTTTTCTTCTTGGCCTGTAGATAAAGGATGTTCTTCTCGTGCGGCTTCATCTCTATGGGCACCCTTTCGACCACCCTCAGCCCGTAGCCCTCAAGCCCGACTATCTTCTTGGGGTTGTTGGTGATGAGCCTCATGTTCCTCACACCAAGGTCCACAAGTATCTGCGCCCCGATGCCGTAGTCCCTCAGGTCGGGCTTGAAGCCGAGCTGGATATTGGCCTCGACGGTGTCCAGCCCCTTTTCCTGAAGCTCGTAGGCGCGCAGCTTGTTGGCGATGCCTATGCCCCTGCCCTCCTGCCTCATGTAGAGGATGACGCCCTTGCCCTCGGCCTCTATCTTCTGCATCGCGGCATGGAGCTGTTCGCCGCAGTCGCAGCGCCTGGAGCCGAACACGTCGCCCGTAAGGCACTCCGAGTGCACACGGACCAGTATGTTCTCGCCCTTGCCGATATCGCCCTTGACAAGCGCTATGTGAACGCTGTCGTCCACCATGTTGCTGTAGGCTATGGCGCGGAACTGCCCGTACTCCGTGGGGAGGCTCACGTCGGCCACCCGCTTCACGAAGCGCTCCGTGCGCATCCGGTGGTTTATGAGGTCCTTCACGGTCACAAGCTTGAGGCCGTGCTTTTTGGAGAACTCTATCAGCTCCGGCACCCTTGCCATCGTGCCGTCTTCGCTCATTATCTCGCATATGACGCCCGCAGGGTACAGCCCGGCAAGTCTCGCCAGGTCAACGGAGCCCTCGGTCTGCCCCGCCCTCTGGAGCACGCCGCCCGGCTTCGCCCGGAGCGGAAAAACGTGCCCAGGCCTCGCCAGGTCCTCCGCCTTGGTCCTGGGGCTTATCGCCGTTTTTATCGTGACGGCCCTGTCGTGGGCGGAGATACCCGTCGTAACGCCCTTCTTGGCCTCTATGGACACCGTGAAGGCAGTGCCAAAGGAGGATGTGTTCACGTCCGTCATCATCGGGAGCTTCAACTCCTCCACGCGCTCCGGGACCAGCGAGAGGCAGACAAGGCCCCTGCCGTACTTGGCCATGAAGTTTATGCTCTCCGCGGTGACCATCTCGGCCGCCAGGCAGAGGTCGCCCTCGTTCTCCCTGTCCTCGTCATCGCACAGGATGACCATCCTGCCCTGCTTGATGTCTTCTATCGCTTCTTCGATCGTGTTGAATTTGTATTTCTTCTTTTCCATTTTTTTTGCCCTATCCCTTTATGAATCCGGATTCAGATAATGCCTTCTTAAGCCCCCCGCCCTGCCCGCTTGCACCTGCAAGATACCTGGCGACGTACTTGCCTATTATGTCGGCCTCCAGGTTCACGGCCGCCGGGGTCTCCTTGAAGCCGATGGTCGTGTTCTGCGCCGTGTGGGGTATTATAACAATTGTAAAGCTGTCCGCGAGCACATCCACAACGGTAAGGCTTATGCCGTCCACCGCCACCGAGCCCTTTTCCACAAGGAATTTAAGGACTTCCCGCGGGCATTCGACCTCTATTTTATACATTTCGCCCGTTTTTTTCCTGGAGCGCATCCTGCCCACGGCATCCACATGCCCCGTCACCATGTGGCCGCCAAGGGGGTCCGCCGCCTTCAGGGCAGGCTCAAGGTTCACCCTTTCGCCAGGTTTCAGCCCGCCCAGAGTGGTGCTCTCAAGCGTTTCGTCCGAGAGGTCGAAATCCAGCAAATCGCCGTTTATCCTTGTGACGGTAAGGCATGCGCCGTTGACCGCAACGCTTCCGCCAAGGACGATTTCCCTGGAAATAAGAGGGGCTTTTACGGCAAGCGCCGCGCCCGCGGCCTTGCGCCTGAGCGACACGGCGGTCCCTAGCTCCCTGATGAGCCCGGTGAACATTTTTTATTTCCCCCTTTACTGCCCGCTGTCGAAGGAAAAATTCAGCTGCTTTTTGTACTGGTCGAATATGTTCACGGTCACGCTCCAGTTCCCCCTGGCCCTGTAATCGGTGCTCTTGCCCTCCACGGTCAGGTTCGCATCGGCGATTGGTATGTCCATCTGTCTGGCCTTGTCAAGTATCCTGGCCTTGACCTCACCGGGGTCGCTCGTCTCGTAATGGACCATCTCTTTTACATCGGCCTTGAACATTTTGGCCTCGAAATAAGGCTTGCCGAATTGCAGGCCGGCGTAAACGGCCAGCCCCAGAACGCCCAGGCAGAAAAGCCCTTTAATCCATCCTAACACTGTGGATTATCTTCCCCATGCGGGTGACGCGCGGAAGGTGCGAGTCCCCGTTCCACGACCAGTAAATAATGAACGCCTTGCCTTTTATATCATCGAAGGGCACAAAGCCCCAGTAGCGGCTGTCATAGCTCTCGTCCCTGTTGTCCCCCATGACGAAATAACTGCCCCTGGGGACGATGACGGGGCCGAAGTTGTCCCTCGGGTCGTAGCCCGCGGGTTTCATGTCGTTTTCCACGTGCTGTGCGTAAGGCTCCTTAAGCGGCTTCCCGTTGACGTAAACCACCTTGTCCTTCTCTTCCACGACATCTCCCGGCACCCCTATGACCCTCTTGATGAAATCCCTCGAAGGGTCCTTCGGGTACTTGAAGACTATCACATCCCCACCCTGGGGTTTCTCGAACTCAAGGACCCTGTTCTTGTCGAACGGTATCCTGGTGCCGTAGATGAACTTGTTTACGAGGATATGGTCGCCTATCTGGAGCGTGGGGATCATGGAGCCGGAAGGTATCTTGAACGCCTGCACCACGTAGGCCCTGATGATAAGGGCAAGGATAAGCGCAGTGGCAATCGCCTCTACGTACTCCCATAATATCCGTTTTGCGCTTTTTCTGGGTGCCCTGGTCTGAGACATCAATTTTTATATTACTCTATTGAAGCCCTGTGCGGCAAGTTTGCCGCGCCGGTCATTTGTCCTCAAGCTGCAAGACCGCAAGGAACGCCTCCTGCGGGACCTCCACCCTGCCCACCTGCTTCATCTTCTTCTTGCCTTCCTTCTGCTTCTCTATGAGCTTTCTTTTCCGTGTGATGTCGCCGCCGTAGCACTTGGCCAGGACGTCCTTCCTGAGCGCCCTGACGGTCTCCCTGGCTATTACGCGGCTGCCTATGGCGGCCTGTATCGCCACCTCGAAGAGGTGTCTGGGTATCACCTGCCGGAGCTTTTCCACCACCTGCCTGGCCCTGAGGTAGGCCTTTTCCCTGGGCACGATGAGCGAAAGGGCGTCAACCGGCTCGCCGTTGAGCAGGATGTCCACACGCACCAGGTCCGCTTCCCTGTAGCCTATGAACTCGTAATCGAGAGAGGCGTAGCCCTTGGTCATGGACTTCAGTTTGTCGAAGAAGTCCCAGAGTATCTCGTTCATCGGAAGCTCGTAGGTGAGCATTATCCTGTCCTTGCCGATAAAGGTGAATTCCTTCTGCACGCCCCTTCTGGACTGGCAGAGGTCGAACACCGCGCCCAGAAAGTTCTGCGGCACAAATATTATCGCCTTCACGTAAGGCTCTTCCACGCGCCCGAAGGACGCCTCCCACTTGGAGGGGCTGTCCACAAAAAAAAAGTTTCCCGCCGCGTCCAGCGCCTTGTAGATGACAGTTGGCGTGGTGCTTATGAGGGTGAGGCCGAACTCCCTCTCTAGCCGCTCCCGGATAATCTCGAGGTGCAGGAGGCCCAGGAAGCCGCACCTGAAACCAAAGCCAAGCGCCTGCGAGCTTTCGGGCTCGAAGGTGAAGGAGGCGTCGTTGAGCTTGAGCTTCTCCAGCGCCACCTTGAGCGCCTCGTACTGGTTGTGCTCGGTCGGATAGAGCCCGCAGTAGACCATCGGCCGGGCATCGCGGTAGCCCGGCAGCGGTTTTTCCGCCGGGTTTTCGCCTCCCGTTATGGTATCGCCTATCCGCGTGTCCGCCACGTCCTTGATGCCAGCGATTATATAACCCACCTCGCCCGCGCCAAGCTTTCCGGTAGAGAGCGCCTTGGGGGTGAACACCCCCACCTCGTTCACCTCGTATATCTTGTCCACGCTCATGAGCTTTATCTTCATGCCCGTCTTCACGGTGCCGTCAAAGACCCTCACAAGCGTAATCACCCCCTTGTAGCTGTCGAACCAGGAGTCGAATATAAGCGCCTTCAAAGGCGCATCGCTGTCGCCCTCCGGCGGGGGTATCTTTTTTACGACGGCCTCGAGTATCTCCCTTATCCCGATGCCCGCCTTCGCGCTTGCCAGTATGGCCCCGTCCGCCTCGATGGGGATGGTCTCCCCCAGCTGTTCCTTCACCCTTTCGGGGTCGGCCTGCTGGAGGTCTATCTTGTTTATGACGGGCACTATTTCAAGGTCGTTCTCTATTGCGAGATATGCGTTTGCGATGGTCTGGGCCTCGACGCCCTGTGTGGCGTCTATGATCAGGAGCGCCCCCTCGCATGAGGCCAGGCTCCGGGAGACCTCATAGGAAAAGTCCACGTGGCCGGGGGTGTCTATGAGGTTCAGCGTATATTCCCTGCCGTCCCCGGCTTTATACATAAGCCTCACGGCATGGGCCTTTATAGTGATGCCGCGCTCCCTTTCCAAATCCATCGAGTCCAGCACCTGCGCCATCATCTCCCTCTCCGGGAGCGCCCCCGTGAATTCGAGGAGCCTATCGGCTATGGTGGACTTGCCATGGTCTATGTGCGCTATTATCGAGAAATTGCGTATGTTCTCAGGCATTCTTTATTATAATATTTTTATTTTTTTGCTTTTTGCTTTTTCAGATTGCGGCCGCGGCTTCGGCGCTCCATGCTGGCGGGTTCCGGCGGTTAAAAAACGCTCTATTGAAAGACGAGGCTTGCCGCCCCGACGATGCCGGCCTCGTCGCCAAGGCTTGCGGGTATGATGCTTACCTTCTGGAAGAGGCTTTTGAAGGCCCTTTTCGACGCCTCCTTTATCGCCTCGTCGATGTAGATGTTCCATGCGCCTATGAGCCCTCCGGCAAGTATCACCGCTTCAGGGCTCATTATGTTTATGACGTTGGCGATGCCCACTCCAAGGTATCTTCCGGCCTCTTTCAGCGCCTCCCTGGAAACGCTGTCTCCCTCCTGCAATGCCGCCCTGTAGACGTCCTCCGGCGTTATCCTGTAGATATTGCCCTGACAGCACTGCTTAAGGATGCTCTCGGCCCCGCCTTCAAGCGAGCGGACAACCGCGGCCGTTATGGCCCTTGCGGACGAATAAATCTCCAGGCAGCCGTTGTTTCCGCAGAAGCACTTCTTGCCGTCGGCCGCTATGCTCATGTGCCCTATCTCGGCGGCCATCTTGAGGAGTTTGCCTTCATATATCATTCCCCCGCCGACTCCCGTGCCAAGCGTCAGCAGGACGAAGTCCCTGAACTCCACTCCCGCGCCGCACCTTGCCTCTCCAAGCGCCGCCGCGTTGGCGTCGTTTTCCACATATATGGGAACGGAAAGGCCCAGTTCATTAAACGAGTATCCAGCCACCTGGGGGAGGTTCGGAGAGACTATCACCTTCTTCTCCGGACGGTCTATTATTCCAGCCACGCCAATGCCCACGCCCTCCACCTCCGGGGTCATTATCTCCCCTATTGCGTGTTTGAGGGTTGCAATGACGTCCTCGCTGGAAGGCTCCTTGATTTTTTTAAGCACCTCTCCCTGCCGGGTGACAAGCGCCACCCGCAGATTGGTGCCCCCTAAATCGATTCCTATTGCTAGTTTCTCAGGCATAACTCAGGACAAGCCGATTCAAGATGTCCTTAATTCTAACATACGGGTATATTGCTGTAAAGGACGCGACTTGCCTCATCAGAAATCTAAACGAAACCGATTCGTTGCCTCATTTAAGAATCTAAACGAAAATAGCCTCTTGGATTTCGATTCAGGAGGCGGGAATGGGGCTGACGATGGACGAGAAGAG
>JAJYJS010000014.1 GCA_021789215.1 Nitrospirota bacterium
ATACCTACAAGGCAAGCAAGGGAACGGCGAAGGAAGGGCATTTCGGGATAACTACTGCGATGACGACGACGGTCACGGGTTCCATCAACGGGCTCTGCACGCCGTGCCACGACCCGCACGGGGTAAGCCCATCGCTCGGGGCCAACCAGGCCTACGGCGTGCCGCTTCTCAAAGGCACATGGCTCACCTCCCCCTATAAGGAGGATGCCGCGCCTTTAGCCACCAACTTGCAAGTTGGTGGCAGCCCGCAGGGGCCGTCTAAATGGGCCGGCGCTAGTACGCCCGGATATCACATAGACCAGAACACGTTCGAGACGCTCCCGGCAACGGCTCCCTATACATGGAATTTCGCCTCGCAGAAGAGGATAACCGAGACGCCGGACCAGTTCGCGGGCCTCTGCCTCAAGTGCCATCCCAAGTCCAGCCTGGACCCTGGCACCAACTCGACTTGGAAGGGCGTGGACAGGATACATAATGTTGTGAAGGGCTGGGGCACCTTCGGGGCAAACGCCAACAACGCCGTTCACTCTTATGTGTGCTCCAAGTGCCATGCCCCGCACGACTCGGCCCTGCCGCGGCTGCTGGTCACCAACTGCCTGGATTCCAACCACAGGGGGCAGAAGGCCTCCGGCGGCACCGCTGGGACAAGACAAATGTCTGGCAGTAACGGCAGGGGTAACGGAAGATTCCCCGCTGGCGGAGGAGGTTATGGCCAGCAGCCCTATTTTTATCCCTACAACGGTGGCGGCTCGTTCTTCTTCGGCATACCTGGTAGTTCGCAGAACAGTTACCCGCCGTACCGCGTATGCCATGATAACGCCAACACCACCGGCGAGACATGGCCGGCCATCGAGCACTGGAACTCAAAGACGCCGTGGTAGGATAATGCTGGTGGGCGTGGGAAGGGAAGCATAAAGACTATGAAAGGGCGCATATCCCTGACATTGCTGGCCATCTGCCTGTTGTTGGTGCCGGGCGTTGCCTTCGGGCAGGCAGGCGGTGATGGTTCAATCAAGGGCAAGGTCGTCGCCCAAGGCGACGAGTCGATGTCCGGCGGCCAGGTAAAGCTGTGGGACGTGAAAGGCGGGTATTCGCCTTTAGGGCATGAATACTGGCAAGTTCAGGGCTATGCCTTCCCGATTGCGGATGACGGCAGTTTTTCCGGACAGCTCCCTGAAGGCTCGTATTATCTGATTGCGATAAAGAAACCGGGGGAAAGCCAGGCTGGCCCGCCGCAGAAGGGAGACTTGGTCTATCCGTCCGCGGACGCCGCAAAGTCGCCGGTCTATACCGTTAAGGCGGGGCAAACGACTGATATCGGGACGATATCCGGGGCCGTTCCGCTTAAGGAGGCGTGGGTCTTGAAAGGTAAGACCGGAGTTGAAGGAACCGTCGTCGATGCAAGCGGGGAAAAACCTTTCCAGGGTGCGCTTGTGCTTGCCAACATTGCCGGCGTTCCCCCCGCTGCCATGAGACCTCTTTTTACTTCTGACGGCAGGACGGGCAAGGACGGCAGGTATATTATCAGATTCCCAAAAGGCGGCCAGTACCTCCTGATGGTGCTGGGGCGGAATTCCGAACCCGTCAAAGTGACGGTAAAAACGGGGGACATGACGAAAGGGATTGACATAAGGCTTACCAGGTAAAGGATGGGAAGTTTGACATGCCGGAGAAAGGTATGTCATTCTGAGTGAGGCGGCACAGGCTTTTTTTGAAAGGAGGTTCATGATGAAGAAGCTTGCATATGTAAAACCGAAGGTGGTCGGTTCAGCGAGCGTGCATCCCTGCTGAGCCGGAGATGAAAGAGAGGTGGGACCGGAACGGGTCTCACCTCTGTTTTCTTCTTAAGGCGCTGTTTTTACGAACAAAGATATCTGTATGTTCTCATCCAGTGCGGAAAACAACCTTAATAAAAGTCATTCCGGTCCGTCCGGGGTTTTTTCTTTCACCCTCTCCCTTGGGGAGAGGGGAAGGGTGAGGGAGGTAAAACGGATGATTTCTGTCAAACGGAGTCTTGGGCTTCCTTTTTTTTCCGTAATAATCGCCTTTTTCCTGTCCGGCGCCTTTGCGGGCCAGGGCGGCGCTGCGGCGAAGGGCGTTGCGACAGGTGCCATTGCCGGAAGGATAATGATAAAGGGCGGCGGCCCCCTGGCGGACGGGCAGGTGCTCTTTTACGATGCAGCGGGAGGGCCTCCGCCTTCGCCCGGCAAATATGAGAGGACGCCTGATATAATCAGGGACATCGATGCCGGGGGAGGGTTCATCGCCGAGTTGCCCGCGGGGAAGTATTATATGCGGGCGATAAAGAGGCTTTCAGGCGACAAGGTCGGCCCGCCAAAAGAGGGGGATTACGTCTACAAGGGCGTTGATGAGAAGGGAGACCTGAAAGAATATATCATTCAGCCCGGAAGGTTTCTGGACATAGGCACCATTTCGGAGGCGGCCCCGTACAAGACGGATACCGCCGGGCGTGTGGTCACCACGGGGGTGGAAGGCATCATCCTGGACACGAACGGGGACCCGGTCGAAAACGTGGTCGTGGTCGCCTTCGCGAAACCCTCTGTCAACAGCAAGCCGGTCTTTATTTCTGACATTTCGGACAAGGACGGCAAATACACCCTGCCGCTGACAGCGGGCACGTATTATCTAAGGGTCAGGAACAGCTTTACGAGCGGGCCGCCCATGCCGGGCCAGATCGTCGGGTACTACGGCGACGGAAAGCCCGCGCCGATTACCCTGAAAGAGGGCGAAGTCAGGAGAGGCATCAATTTCAGCGTCATAAAATTCCCCGGCAGGGGGCCTTTCTCGGGGGCGCCGCAGAAATAGTAATTCCCTCACCCCCTCTGCCCCCCTCTCCCGCGGGGGCGCGGGGGGAAATGGGTGCCCGATTGAGAATAAAAGCCGCGCTGTGATAACATACATAGCGATTGAAGCGGGGCGAGTGAAGCAGGGGAGGTTTTTTCCTGAATGCGGCTCTGGAAATGAGTTTTTTGTTTTCTCATGGCGTGTTTATGACCCGTATGAAAAACGTCTTCCGGCTTGTCCTTCGCAATGCCTCCAGCATGAATAAGCCCGTGGCGGCCTTGTCTTTCCTGATTTTCCTTTTGCTTTGCCATGCGGCGTTTGGGACCGTGATAAAATCCGGCACGATATGGTCTGGCGAGGTCTCGGTCGACCAGGACGTCCTCATCCCCGCCGGGGTCACGCTGACCATCGCTCCCGGAACGACCATACGGGTGGTACCCGCGGAGAGCACCAGGACGGACCCCGAATTCCTTTCGCCACAGACCGAGATAACCGTAAGGGGCACGCTTGTGGCGGACGGACGCAAGGGCTTGCCCGTTACCTTTCTTTCTTCGGAAAAGAAGCGTGGATGGGCAGGGATAATAGTTGACGGCGGCAAGGCCGTCCTGCGCTCCGCCGCTATCCATGATGCCGATACCGCGGTTGAGGCGATAAGGGGTTTTGTGCAGCTCACGGACTCCGTGCTGACGGGAAATAAGTACGGGCTGGTTGTCTACGGGCCTGATTCGGACGTCCATGCCGAAGGTACCCAGGTGAAAGACAACGATTACGGGGTGATGTTGCTCTCCGGGGCAAAGCTGGACAGCGTAAAAAACACCATTGTCAAGGGGAACAGGAAAAAGGACAGTTATTCCCTGTCCGCAAGGCAATACCGGCCGGCAATAAAGGAATACAGACCGCAGGCGGGGGAGAAGAGCAGGGTATACAAAGATGACGCCTTATTGGGCACGACCATCTGGCAGGGCAGGATAGAGGTGGACGGAATTGTCCGCGTGCCGCAGGGGTCGCGGCTGATCATAACGCCGGGCACTGTTGTGGAGTTCAGGAAGAAAGACTCCAGCCATGACGGCATCGGCGAGAACGGGCTCCTCATACAGGGGATAATCATAGCCAAGGGAACGCCGGAAAAGCCCATTTTCTTCAGATCGGCCGAGGAACACAGGGCGATGGGGGACTGGGACTCCATCAACATCATAGACAGCGACAAGGCACAGAACCTGATAGAGTACTGCCAGATAGAGGACGCCTACAGGGGGCTGCACTTCCATTTCTCGAACGTGGCGGTCGCCAACTCCGTCCTGAAAAACAATTACAGGGGCATCCAGTTCCAGGAATCAATCGTGGAGATAAGGGACACCCGTTTCCTGGACAACAAGAGCGCGCTCCAGGCGAGGGACTCTGAAATCGGGTTTTCGGGCAACACCATTTACAGGAACTATTCGGGCATCAATATATTCCGCGACACCATCACGTTTTCCGGCAATTCGATAATCGGCAACTACCGCGACGGGCTCAAGGTGAGGGAAGGGCTTCCCGTGGTGGAGGGAAACCTTATAGAGGGCAACAGGTTCGGCCTCATGATAATCGACGGCGCCTACGGGACATATGACGGCAACGTGATATCACACAACCTCGAATCGGGGATATCGCTAAAAAGCTCAGGCGGCATCGATATCGGCGGCAACCTTGTCCAGGGCAACGGCATCAACGGAATAAACATCCAGGATTCAGGCGCCCTGATACGCGGCAACCTCATCTCGGACAACGGCGAGAGGGGCATAGGCGTGGTGACTTTCGAGGGCAGCATAACGGGCAACAATATCCTGGACAACGGGCTCTATGACCTTGGGATAGAAGGCGCGGCCGACGTCCCGGCGCCCCTGAACTGGTGGGGCGGAGGGGACGTCCGCAAGACGATATTCGACAAGGCGGACGACCCGTCCAAGGGCAGGGCCGTTTATACGCCCGTGATGGAAAGGCCCGCCGTTTTCACCTGGCCCTTGAAAACAGTGCCGGTGGACGCGCTATGGCGCGGGGACATCGGGATAAAAGGCAGCGTCATCGTGGAGTCTGGCATTAATCTTGCTGTTAAATCAGGGGCGAAGGTGCTTTTTTCAAAGGGCGCCGGGCTTGTCGTAAGAGGAAGGATAGTTGCGCGAGGCAAAAAAAACAGGCCTGTTGTCTTTACCTCTCTCAAGGGGGGAGGCGCCGGCCAATGGGATGAGATGCTTCTGGACCATGCGGTGGGGAGCGCATTTTCAAACTGCGTTTTTTCAAACGCCACCTGGGCATTGCACGTCCATTTCACAAATCTGAAGGTCAAAAACTGCTCTTTTTTGAATAACTACGGAGGCATGAGGTTCACGAGCGGGCCGATGGAGGTTGTGGGTTCGACCTTCAAGGGCAACGAGATAGGCATCAGGGCGTTCAGGGGCAACGCACGCTTTGCCGGGAACGTCATAACAGGCAACAGCATAGGCCTCTTTGTCAGGGAAAAGGGCAGCGGGCTCACCCTGAGGGAGAACGATTTCTTTGACAACAACGAATACAACATACGGCTGGGCGATTTCAATACCGAGGACGTGGACGCAAGGGACAACTGGTGGGGCGGCCCCGTCCCGTCCGAAACCATCTATGACGCAAGGAGAGAACCCGGAATCGGCATGGTGAATTACGAGCCTTACGCGAAGCGTCCGTTTTTTCCTGCGGACACCCCTGGCGGGAAACGCGTAGGTAAAGGGGCCGTGGCGAAATGAAAAGACGGCATAAGTATCCGGTCTCCGTTATATTGCTGTTTTTTGCCCTGATGTGCGTCCATCCGGTCCCTGCCACCTTGGCGGAAGAGACATCCGTATTAAAAGGAAAGGTAACCGATGTGTCCGGCAAGGCGGCGGAGGGCGCAATGGTGTTTTTGTATAACACCTCCGATGTGAGGAGGGCCGCGGATTTCATATCGCCTGGCACCGGCGGAAACGGCGAATATCAAATGACCGTGCCGCCCGGCCATTACTGGGCCGTGGCAAGGTTGAAGAAGTCTGGAGGATACGGGCCGCTCATGCCCGGCGACAAACATTCAGGAGACCCGGCGGAGATCGACCTCGACCCCGGCAGCGAGACCAGCACGGATTTTGTCGTTGCGGACCTCAAAGAGGCCATGATGATGAAGAGGGAGAAAAAGGAGCGGCTCATAAAAATAAGCGGAAGGATTATTGATGAAAAGGGCTCCCCTGTAAGCGGGGCATACGCGATTGCCAGCAGGAAGGAAAAATTTTCCGGAGTGCCCGATTATCTCTCCACATGGGTCGACAAGGAGGGCCGGTACACGCTGTATCTCCCGAAGGGGAACTACTATATCGGGTGCGCCGGGGCCTTTCCCCCGGGACAGGATTTTCATTTCATGGGCGGGCAGGTGAACGCCGATGCGGACAAAACCGGCGTGGATATTGTATGGCGCTCCGGCGCGGGCAGATAAGGAACAGGGATATGTTAGACTATGATGATTTTCAAGGCGAGTGGAGGTAGAGGCTTATGAAAAGGGCGGCATTCAGGGCGGTATTGATTGCAGCTATGCTTGCATTATTTTCGCCGGGGGCCTGGGCCTGCGTCGGAAAGACGCTGAACGTCGGGGTCCTCAATTCAGTCGAGGGGCAGTTGTTCGCGGAGATGCTTTCCACCCTTATAAACGAGAGGACGGGCACGACGGTCAAGGTGTCCTATTACAAGGACGAGCAGGACCTTTACGGCGCCATAGAGGCAAAAAAGGTCGATATTTCCATTGAAAACACGGCAAGGGCGATGCAGGTGCTGCGCAGGCCCGCGGACGCCGACGCAAGGAGGGCGTTTGAGGAGGTCAAGGCGGCATACGAGCAGAGGATGGGGCTCGTGTGGCTGAGACCGTTTGGGTTCCTGAGGGGCGGCGGAAGCGCCCCGTCCTATACCGCGGCGGTCCTCAGGATGGAGGTCGTCAATAATTTCCCGGCCCTCCCCAGGGTCATCAACAAGCTGGGCGAAGCGATAAACGATGCGACGTACACGAGGCTTATCAGGTCCGTCCAGTCGGGCGAGGCGCCCAAGACCGTGGCAAGGGATTTTCTGAGATCAAAGAAGATAATATGACAAGTGGGGCCCGTGTCGAGACCATCGGAAATTTTAAGGAGATTTTACCGGTTTCTTGGATCAACGAAGCTGGCGCTGGTGCTGTTTCTGTTTCTCTGCGCGGACCTGATACCAAAGACTTTCGGGAAGGCGGCGGACGTTTATCTGGACAGGTGGAGCAGCCTGATATTCGGGCTCATGGCCCTGAACCTCATGGTGTGCACCTTCCAGAAGATAAAGGGCCTTTCAAAACCGGTCCTGATAATACATGTTGGGGTGCTCCTGACCCTGGCTGGCGGAGTAATAAGCTCCATGGGCTACATCGCGACAGTGAACGTCTATGAAGGCACCTCGGTGGACACCGCTTACCGTTGGGACGTTAAAAAGGACATGCCGCTCGGGTTCACCCTTACCCTGAAGAAGATAAACATGCATTACTATCCGATACCCGTTAAAGTCGGGGTCCTCAAGGGCAAAGAGAAGGCCGGGCTCTTTGTGCTCAATACGGGAGAGAGTTTCAAAATCGGGCAATATTCGGTCAGGGCGGACTACATGGAGTTCCCGTCGGAGGACCTTAGGCTGAGCGTGTTCGAGGGAGACAACCTTGTAGGCACCGCCGACACCGGCGGCACGAGCAATCTCCCCGGCGGCTTTCCATATGGGTTCAGGCTGGTGGCTTACAAGACGCCCCTGCTTAACGGGTCGGGGCTCGACCTTATGCTCTCCAGGGGCCCCGAAGTGCTGGCCGAAGGCGTCTCCGAAATAAACGGGCCTTTGACCTGGAAACGGCTTAGTTTTTATAATACGCAAGTTGAGCAGGACAAATACGGCCTGCGCTACGCGGGCATTCAGATAACGGATGATCCCGGGAAACCCTATGTTTTTCTGGGTTTTTTAGTCATGGGGATAGGGTCTCTGGTGTATGCTGTCAGAAGGCTCCGTGGATATAAAAAATGATCCCGGCGGCAAAAGGCAGGGCGCATTTTCGCGTTTCCCGGCAAAAACGGCTTCACCCGGAAACGCTGCATGAATTGTTGGAGGTAACCAATTGCTGATCAGAAGAGGTCTCATATTCCTTGTAGTCCTTTTTTCTCTGGTTTCATGTCACTCGCCTGCCGCAAAGCAGCAGGAGCGCACCTACAAGATAGGCTTTATGATATGCAACAGCAAGCAGGAGACCCTTTCCCGTTTCAGGCCGCTGTGCGCGTATCTTAGCCAGAAACTGGGCGTCAATTTCGAGCCGGTGCCCATCGATACCACGGATTTTACCAGACAGGTGGACAAGCTGGATTTCACCCACACCAACTCCCTGCTGTATATAATCATGCACAGAAACGACGGGGTGAACGTCCTGTGCGCGGAAAAAGCGGGGCCGCTGGGTTCCAGGTCTCAGGGAGCCATCGTGACGCTGAAGAGCAGCGGCATAAAGACGCTTAAGGACCTGAAGGGCAAGTCGATGGTCTTTGGCCCCATGCTTGGGCCTACGGCTTACATGTCCGAGCTGGATCTGCTTCTGAAAGCCGGGATAGACCCCGACAGGGACCTCTCCTTTTACACGATACCGCCCGGCTCGTTCAAGCATGAAAAGGTCTTCTACAGTGTCCTGTTCGGGAAATATGACGCGGGCGCCTTCCCCATGCTCGACTTCGACAGGATGGTCGACGAGGGAAAGCTTGACCGCGATGACTTCCATGTCATCGCGTTGGGGACGCCAATCCCGTACTGCACCTTCGGCGTGACGCAAAGGGTTGACGACGCCTTTGCGAAAAAGGTGAAAGATGCCCTCACAAGCATCACGAAGGACGATACCGTCGCATTGGACGGCGAGATCGTTAAGGTCCTCGACAGGGCCAACATAGACGGGTATGAGGACATCAAGGACAAGGATTACGACGTGGTGCGCGACATGGCGAAGAGGACCAATATGCCGCCATACCAGAAATTCTGATGGACTGGATAGACAGGGCCTCAATCTGGGCGATAACAGTTCTCATCATCGGCTCGGTTGCCCTTATCAGCAACCATACCGGCGCGGCGCGGCCCGGCCGCAGCCAGCAGAAGGCAAGGGCCGGTTACGCCCCGGCCAGCGGGGAAATGGACAGCCAGGCGAAACTGGTAAAAGACCTTATCGACTCGGACAACCTCGACAAGGCGGGCTCCCTTGCCCAGGAGATGATGCGGAAATACCCTTATAATGGGGAGCCCCACATGCTGATGGGCGATGTCCTCATGAGGAAACAGGACGCGGTCAAGGCGGTGATGGAGTACAAGAAGGCGGTCGACCTCGATCCGGACTATCTCGACAAGAACACCCCGGACTTCGAGGGCAAGAAATTGCAGGTGGCCGTCAACGAGGCGCTGGCCGATATTGACAAAAAAATAAAGCAGAACCCTTCCGATGAATCGCTGAAGAGCGACAGGAAGGCTGTCTATTACCTCCAGAGGAAGATAGCCGGAAGCTGCTCCTGAAGACGGCGGCATTTTTCCCCGGCAAATGGAATGGGAAATTTTTTTCTGGAAAAGATAAGAAAAAACTTTTTTGCGGCCGGCCCGCCCGCTCCGGCTGAGCCGTCCTGTTATCCCAGGTATTTGTTCGTCCTGACCGGGGCCGCCATCGGCATCGGCGGCGTCCTGCTGAGCTATTTCGGAAACCCCGCAAACACCGGGTTATGCGTGTCGTGCTTCATGGAGAACATAGCCGGCTCCCTCGGGCTCCATGGGAACGTGAGGATGCAGTACCTGAGGCCTGAGATAATGGGGTTTGTCCTCGGTTCATTCCTGATTTCGGTTTATAAAAAGGAATTCAGGGCAACCGGAGGAAGCTCTCCTCTTTTAAGGTATCTGGCCGGCATATTCCTGATGATCGGATGCGCCGTGTTCATGGGTTGCCCCATAAAGATGGTGCTGAGGCTTGCCGCCGGAGACCTGACGGCGCTGATAGGGGTTGCGGGGCTTGCCGCCGGGGTGTTTATAGGGCTGAAATTTCTTGAAGGCGGCTTCAGCCTGGGCAGGCAAATCCAGATGCCCAGGGCGAACGCCTTTCTTGCGCCCGCCGGTATGGCGCTGCTGCTGGTTGCCCTCCTGTGGAAACCGGACTTCATTTCTCTTAGCACTAAAGGGGCGGCCGCACAGCACGCCCCGCTGCTTATTTCCCTTTTTGCGGGGCTCGTTATCGGGGCCCTGGCCCAGAGGACAGGGTTTTGCGTAACAGGAGGGATTTCCAGGCTATTCCTCTGGGGGCCGAGGGAATTCACGTCATGCCCGAAGACCACCGGCCTCGCGATGGGCATAGGCTCGTTCTTTCTGACCGCGCTCGCCGCGAGCCTTCTCACCGGGCAGTTCTCACTGGGCTGGCACGGGCAGCCCAGCTCCAATGACAGCTATCTCTGGAATTTTCTGGGGATGCTCCTGGTGGGCTTCGGCTCCGTCCTCATAAGGGGCTGTCCCTTCAGGCAGCTCGTTTCAGCCGGTCAGGGGGACACCGATGCCGCCGCTGCAGTCCTGGGCATGCTGACCGGGGCCGCGCTCGTGCAGGACTGGGGACTTGGCGGGGATGCCGCCGGTACGCCCTATGAGGGGAAGCTGGCCGTCCTTTTCGGCCTCTGCGCCCTGTTTGTCATAGGGCTTCTTTACAGGAAAAGGGGAGAGACCTTTGCGCCGGAATTCCAGGAAGGGCTCGATTAGACCGCATATGGACCGAAGCTGGAGACATACCCTATGATATTCAGGAAGAAGCACGCTGAACAAAATGATGTCTGCGAGATACACGGGCACGGGGAAAAGGCGTTAAACAAATCCCTGCTCTCCATTGTCCTTGTCTCTGTTGTGCTTGTAATCTGGCACGTATGGGCTTACGGGCCGGTCGACCCCGCCCTGTCGCGGCGGCCTTTCCCTGTGCTCCTCGGCAACGAGATATGGGACATAATCTTCGGCAGAAAAGGCATCCTCGCGGAGTTGAGGGACATCTTCCCGTATTACCTGTCCGGCGTGCTTCTGGCTGGCCTCATACGCACGTACAAGCTTACGGTCAAGCTTCGGAGCTCTCTCAACCGGTACGGTTTTTTCAGCGTGTTCGTGGCCTCCCTGGCGGGCATATTGACGCCGCTGTGCGCCTGCGGCACGTTGACCACGGCGATAAGCCTGCTGTTTGCGGGGATACCCCTGGCACCGGTCATGTCCCTGCTTGTCACCTCGCCGCTGATGAGCCCTTCGGCCTATCTGCTGACCCTTAACGACCTGGGGCCGGAATGGGCGGTCATCAGGACGGTTGCGGCATTCCTGATGGGCATTTTCGCCGGAATGGTGACCCATCTGGTCAGGGGAAAAGGTTTTCAGACAAGCTCCATATTTATCGAGGGGGCCATCCCTCGGGGGGATTTCCATGACGAGAATTACCCCGACAAGCGGCTCAAGTGCAATTGCAAGGAGAAGTTCGGCAACAGGGTTGCGGCCAGGACGAGCAACAAATTCCTCATATTCCTGGCAAAGTCCTCGGAGATGCTCTGGCTGGTGGGTAAATACGTTCTGGCCGGGGTCGCGATAGGCACCGTCATTGAGAGATACATGTCCTATGAATGGCTTTACAAGCTGTTCGACGAGGGCGGCAGGTTCAGCATCATATGGATTACGCTTGGTACAATCCCCATATTCCTGCACCAGATCAGCGCCTCAAGCATTCTTTATCACATAAAAAGCGGGCTGGACGGCACCCTTAGCGGCGGGGCGGGGCTTGCCTTCATGATAGGGGGGCCGGTGACGGCCATTCCGACGCTCACGATGTTCTGGACGGCATTCAAAAAGAGGGTGTTCTTCCTTTACCTGTTCGTCTGCGTCCTGGGCACAATACTGATAGCCTATTCCTTTCAATACCTCGTGTTTGTCCCCGGCGTGGACACGGACAACCCTCTTTTAAGGGGCGTAAGCTCGGTATCGGGCGGCAACTCGCCAGTCATCAATAAAACGGGCAAGCACGTGAGGGCCGTTATGGACCCCGGCGGCAAGACCATAATTGCGCTCTATGACAATTATATCGAGGGGCAGGGCGGCGTTGTTTTCGATGCTGGCGCGGAGAGGTTCCTCGGCCCCCAGGCAGGCAGGTACGGCAACGTGCAATATGCGGGCAACATCGCGGGATGGCTTGAGCAAAACAACGATTCGGATGTCAAAAAGGATATTTTGATATACGTGTTCGGCCCCTCCGGGGCGGATGCGTTCAGCCGCGGTGCGGTTTCGTATCTGGAGAAAAAGGGCTTTAAGGTGGAGTTGGCGGACAGGAAAGAAACCCCTGTGCTCTCCGAAGGATTGCTCGGCAAGCACAGCCAGTTATGGATATTCTTCCCGGGGGCGCAGGGAGGGGGAGGCCGCTTCTCCCAGGCCGAGCTGGATGCGATTTCAGGGTTCTCGGACGACGGCAAGGGGATGCTGTTAGTGCCTGAGGGGCAGCAAGGGGCGGATGCCGCCAACCAGGCGGCCTCCGGGTTTGGCGTCACGTTCTCAGGGCTTGCCCGGAACCCGGAAGAGCTTACCGTGTCCACGTCTACCTATTTTTTCAGCAGGATGTCGGGGGCTGTTGGGAAGGTGCTGAAACTTGTGCATAAGGCCTGACGAGCTTTCGCGGCCGGGTTAATTGTATAATTAAGCGGAGGAAATTTTTATGAAAACAAAGACATTGATACTCGATATCCAGAAGCTCAAAAAATTCAGCGACGAGAAGCGCCATCAGGAGACCGTATGGTCCGACAATCTCTCCAGGATAAACCTCATATGCATGAAACCGGGCCAGGAGATTACAACCCATACGCATCACGGAAGCCACATCTGGATAGTCATGGAAGGGGCGGGGGAGTTCCTCTCCGCTGGTGAGAAGCAGGTCATCGAAACCGGCAAGGTGGTCATCGTCCCCCCGCTTGTCGACCACGGCATACGCAACTCCGCGAAGGAAAACCTCGTGATCGCATCCATCGCGGCCCAGGGCGACTGAGGGTTTTTTGCCGGAGCGTGTTGGCCGTATGAGGATATTCAGGAACCCCGAGGCGATGTGGAGGGAAGAGGACAAGTTCGCGGAGCAGGCATACGACGGGCTTGGCAAGGGGGAAGATGTCTCCGAAATAGGGACCTCTATAATACTTTGCGCCGGGAAGATGCATTCCTTCAATGTGCTGGGGACAGAGATATGGAAACTGTGCGACGGGAAAACGGCGGAAGAAATAGTTTCCGGACTCCGGGAAAAATTCGATGTCGGGGAGGACGTCCTCAGGGAGGATGTCGGAGATTTTTTGAAGGGCCTGAAGGAGGAAGGGCTTATTTATGAAAAATAACGCTTTCATCCCGTCCGCGCCCGTGACGGTAAACTGGGCGGTCACGAACGCATGCAACTTCAGGTGCAAGCACTGCTACAGCCGGGCCGACACAAAGGAAGAGCTTGATTTCGAGGCGTTGTGCGCCATTGTGAGGAAGCTCGCCCAGGCAAAGGTCTTCTCGGTGAACTTCGGGGGCGGCGAACCCCTTTTGAGAAAGGACCTCCCTGGCATCGCCAGGCTGGCCGCGGATTTGGGGCTTACGGTTTCGATGAACAGCAACGGGTTTCTTGTCAGCGCGGACATGGCCCGCAAGCTTAAGGAAGCCGGTTTCGCAAAGGTAGGCATCAGCATAGACAGCCCCAAGCCCCAGGTGCATGACCAGTTCAGGGGTGTGGCCGGCAGCCATGAAAAGGCGCTTGCGGCGTTGGCCCACCTGAAGGAGGCTGGCATAGAGACCTCCATTTCATCGGTAATATGCAAGATAAATATCGGCGATATAGACGGCCTGGTGCAAATGGCGCTTTCAGCGGGCGTATCGAATATAAATTTTCATAATTTCAAGTGCTCCGGCCTGGGCTTTACCAATAAGGACACCCTTGACCTGGGACCCGCGGAGTGGAAGGAATTTTATACGCGGGCGCTCGAACTGAAAAAGACGGTAAAGGGGCTGAGGATTTCCCTTGAAGATCCGATTATCGCCTCTCTGGGGCACAAGAACGGCGATTCCCTTGTGAAAGGGAGCGTTTGCGGGAAGCTCTCCCTCAATATCAAGTCAAACGGGGACATGACCCCTTGCGGTTTCATCCCCATTGTGATAGGGAACATCTGCAAGGACGACCTGCTGGAAGTTTGGGACAAATCCCCCGTGCTCGAGATGATGAGGAACAAGGTGCCGAAGGGGAAATGCCTCAGTTGCAAGACGTACTCCGAATGCCTGGGCGGGTGCACCGCCAGGACGCTTGCGCTTACGGGAGATATCAACAACCCCGACCCCCACTGCTGGGTGTCCCCATCGGGTGAATGAACCTCAGTGAATTAACCTCTCCCATCAGGGTCTACTGGGACCTGGCTGGCTGGGCCCCTGGGCCCGCCCTCCGCCAAAAGATATGCGAGGAGATTGCGGAGGCGAAGATACTGTTTCTTGGCCTGAGCACTTTTGATGCCGGGCCAGTCCCTTCCTGTGCGGATATTATCGGGCGGCTTAAAGACAGGAATATTGCCTTGTCGCTTACAGTCCCCCCCGGCTCGTTTCCTTCCGCGTCCGCGATGCGGGCCGCCCCAGCCGTTAAGGCGGTGCTTATCCAGTCTTCGTCGCTCGATGATGTGCGGGCATCGGTTGAGGCGATAAAAAAGGACGGCGGCTTCGTCTCACTGTCAGGCATATCGTTTGAGGTTAAAAGAGGCAATTACCGGGACATCCCCGGACTGGTCTCCTTCTGCCTGGACAGCGGCGTTAGGTCGCTGGTCTTTCCAATCCAGAGGCTGTGCGGCGGGGAAGAGGTCTTTTACCTTGACGAAAAGGAAAGAGAGGGACTCGGCCATAAGTTACGCGGGATCGGCCGCCGCGGGCTCCAGGTTACCATACACGACCCATTTCTCTGGCTGGTCTTTTACCCCGGCACGGACTATCACGAAGGGTCCTGCCAGGCGGCAAACAGCATGCTGTATATATCTCCGGACTGCCGGGTCTACCCGTGTCCGGCCATGCCGCTGGAGCTGGGAGACCTGAAGAAGACGACTCTTATGGAGATAATCCACTCGGAGGAGAAAAAGGAGCTGCGGAAGGCCCTCCACAACCCGCCAGGGCAATGCGCTCCATGCGTCCAGGCGGGCAAATGCCACGGCGGCTGCCGCGGCAGGGCGTTCGCGCTGGCCCGCTCCTTTAACTGTATCGACCCCTCATGCGGGTAATCTGATTTTCCTCAGGATGTCCAAACGTCTTTTCCCTTGACAAATACATTCAAGGATGCTTATATATCTATACATGAATGAATAGTGGGGAGAGCGGAGCAGATGGACCAGCTTTCAAAAAAGATAGAGATGCTCAAGGTGATAGCCCATCCGGTGAGGATAAAGATACTGGATGAGCTTACGAAGGGTGTGAAGTGCGTGAGCGACTTCGAGGATTTTCTGGGCATCAACCAGCCAAATGTCTCGCAGCACCTTTCGGTCCTGAGGGTGCATAACATAATCGACTATTACGTTGACGGGCGGCTCAGGTGCTATTTTCTTGTCGACCCGATGGTGCCTGAAATAGTCGGGGCGCTCAAGAAGGAGCACCTGGAGCCCCTGCCCGCCCCTGCCTGTTGCCCCGTCACGAAAAAGGGCAAGTACCCCGGAGAGAGGAGACACTGAAAGCATTTTTAGTTTTTTTCAAGTGGGAGAATACGCAATCAAAGCGCAGGAGGTGATGAAGAGATGCCAAAGACGTTCACGCTGTACCTGTCGACTTCGCCCTATTCCTATGAGAACACACTTACCGCAGCGAAGATTGCCGGGAGCGCCCTTGAAAGGGGGCACACGGTGAACCTTATCGCGTCGGGCGACGGGGTGTACTGTTTTCTGAAGGGGCAGAAGGCAAAGGGGATACTGAACGCGGAGGAGAAGTTCAGGGAGCTTATTTCGAAGGGATTGAAGGTCTATCTCTGAGGCGGGTGCCTGAACTTCCGCCGTGCGGCGAAAGACGACTACATGGAGGGGGCAGAGGTGGGCTCGATGAAGGGCCTTTTCAAGACCATGAGGGAGTCGGATGTCTGGCTCAATCTTGGCGCATAGGGGGAGAACGATGGAGACAGCAGGAATGATGCTCAGGAAACCGCCTTATGGCGACATAAACGCCGCCGAGGCCGTCAGGCACGCGCTGGGGGCCGTATCGGACGACCTCAAGGTCATGCTTTTCCTTGTGGACGGCGGGGTGATGCTCGCCAAAAAAGGCCATGACGAGTCCGGCACGGGCTTTACCAACCTTGAAGGCGCGCTCAGGGATTGCATAGATATGGGCGTGGAGGTCTACGCCGAATCAGGCTCAATGAGGGAGCAGGAGCTTGATCCCTCGGAAATGGCCGAAGGCGTCAAGGTGATAGCGCCGAATGAACTGTCTGCCATGGTGCAGGAAGTTGATACATTAATGATTTTCTAAAGGAGAGCAAGTCCATGTTATTCATCATTAAAAGCGCGCCGGATACGCCCGAGGGCAGGAGGGGCGTCTCCCTGGCAAAAGAAAGCGGAGCGGATGTCGTCCTTCTGCAAAACGGGGTCTATTTCGCAAACGCTAAAAATGCGGGGCAGGCCTTTGCCGATGAACAGAAGGTTTACGTAATCGAGGAGGAAAGCAGGCTCCGGGGGCTTCATGCGGGAAAGGGCCGGCCGGGGAATATAAAAGGGATAAGCTACGGCGAATTTGTGGGCCTGCTTGAGAACGCGGACAAGGTGCAGGGGACATTCTAGTGTGGTGTCCCGTAAATTTCCAGCATAAGTCATTGCGAGGGACAAGGGCCCCGGAGCAATCTCACGGCCAGATTCCTCGCTTCGCTCTGAATGACTTATTAAGGTTATTTGTGAGACGCCACATTAGTTAGAGGCTCTTGCTTTCTTTCAATCCCCTCTCCCAAAGGGAGAGGGGCAGGGGTGAGGGAGAGATGGCGAAAATAGTTGTTATTGGGGGCTCATTCGGCGGGCTTACCGCCGCGTTCGAGTTGAAGCGGCTGCTTGGGGAAAGGGCCGGCGTGACGGTGCTGGGAGACGACGAGCGGTTTGTCTTCCTCCCCTCCCTGCCCTGGCTCATCATGGGGCACAGAAGGGCTGAAGACATAACGCTGAATGTCCCGGAGATACTCAAACCGAAGGGGATAAGCTTCATCCGGGAGGCCGCAACCGGGGTCGATCCGGAAAAATCAAAGGTGCTCACCGCAAGCGGGGAGATCCCTTACGATTACCTTGTCATATCCACCGGCCCTTACCTCGCTTTTGAGGAGATACCGGGACTCGGCCCGGAAAGGGGCCATACCAGCTGCACATTTACATTGGGCCACGCAGTCAACACGAAGATGGCATGGGAAAAAATCCTTGAAGACCCCGGCCCTGTCGTCGTGGGCTCGGCCCAGGGGGTGAGCTGTTTCGGGCCGTCATACGAGCTTGCCTACGAGATGCACAACGAGCTTAAAAGGCGGAAGCTGCGCCACAAGGTGCCGATATTCTACATCACCTCCGAGCCCTATCTTGGGCACATGGGGGTCGGAGGGCTTGGGAACTCAAAAAGGTTTTTCGAGGACACGTTTGCGGAAAGGGAGATAAAACCCCTGGTAAGCCAGGCGATAGAGGAGGTTGCGCCGGGAGAGGTGAGGCTCAGGGGCGGCGCCAAAATCCTGTTCAAGTTCGCGATGATAGCCCCGCCCTTCAAGGGGGTGCCTGCTGTCACCCCGCTTGGAAACCCGAGGGGGTTTATCCCCGTGGACAGGAATTTCAGGCACACAAAACATCAAAACATCTTTGTCGTGGGGGTCGCGATGGCGATAGCGCCGCCGGAGCCCACGCCTGTGCCAACCGGGGTGCCCAAAACCGGCTTCATGACCGTGAAGATGGCCAGGACCGCCGCGGCAACAATAAGCGCGGAGATAAAAGGCGAAAACATCCCCTCCGCCTGGGAGCTTTCCGTCACCTGCCTTATGGACATGGGCAACACGGCTGCACTGATGAAGGCCGTCCCCGTGCTCCCGCCCAGGCAGGAATCCATAACAAAGGAAGGCATGCGGTACAGGTACCTGAAGGCGGCATTCGAGAGATATTTCCTCTGGAAGATGAGGCACGGCCTGAGCAGCCTGCCATAAAAGGGGAAAACGGGAGAGGGGAAAAGACTCCGGATGGGAAAGAACAAAATACGAAGGACTCTTGTGGAATTCTCCGTCAGGCGGCCAAAGCTCGTCCTGCTCCTGGTTGGGGCTGTCACGCTTCTGTTCATGACCCAGCTGCCCCGGATGAAGACGGACACCGACCCCAAAAACATGCTGCCCGCGACATCCGGGGTGAGGGTCTGGAACGGCAAAGTGGAAAAGACCTTCGGCCTTTACGAGGACACTATAGTCCTTGGCATAACCAACGGAAAGGGCGTCCTCAATGAGGGCACGCTTGGCAGGATAAAACGGATAACCGACGGCGTCCTGACGCTTAAGGGTGTGGCGGCAAGGGATGTTTCGAGCTTCACGACGACAGACAACGTAACGGTGGACGGGCAGACGCTCAAGGTGGGCCCGTTGATGACGGACGTCCCCAAAGACAGCGCCGGCATGGGTGCCCTCAGGCGGGACCTCTTCGAAAACCCGCTCTTCCTGAACCGCATCATCTCCGGCGACGGCAAGGCAACCGCCATATATATCCCGCTCGAAAAGGGCGCAAACGGCAAGGAGATCGCGGACAGGATAAGGGAGATAGTCAAACGCGAGGGGGGCGGCGGGGACAGCTATTACATAGCGGGAGACCCCGTGGCCAGGGACACCTTCGGGGCCGAGATGTTCAAGCTCATGGGCGTTTTCTCCCCGATAGCGGGCATGGTGATGTTTGCCGTCGCCTTCTGGATGTTCAGGAGCTTCTTCCTCTCCTTTGCGATAATGGTCCCCGCAATGGTCATTATCATCTGGAGCATGGGCCTCGTCATAGGGCTGGGATACCCTATCCACATAATGAGTTCGATGGGCCCCGTCTTCCTGATGGCCATAGCCACCGACAGCATACACATCTTCAACGAGTTCTACTTCAGGTACAAGGAGAAGAAAGACAGGCGTGCGGCGATACTTGAAACGATGGACGCGGTGGCCGTCCCGCTGATTTACACCGATGTCACGACAGCCGTGGGTTTCGGCTCCCTGACGCTTGCAAATATAATCCCCGTGAGGGTCTTCGGGCTTGGCGTGGGTTTTGGCACGATTGCCCTCCTGCTTTTGAGCTTTACGCTCGTGCCGGCCATTCTCACGTTCGCCGGTGAGGAAAGGCTGGAGCGTGCAGCCCTTAAGGAGGATGCGGAGGCCGGAAGGGCCAGCGGACTTTTAAGGAGGCTTGCGGCACTTGGCGTGCACAGGCCGAAAACGGTTGCCGCAGCCGGGCTTGTCCTTTTTGTGATTGCGGCAATCGGAACATCGAAGATAATCGTGAACAACAACCTCATAGAGTGGTTCAAATACCATAGCGCAATAAGGACGGCGGACAGGGTGCTGAACAAGTCCCTGGGCGGCACTTCGCCCGGCTACATCGTTGCCATGGCAAACGATGACGATTTCATCAAGACCCCGGAGGCCATGAACTACCTGGAAGGGCTCCAGCACTACCTGGAAAGAAAGCTCCCGGTTGTCGGCAAGACGGCCTCCGTGGCCGATTACGTGAAACGGATAAACCGGGTGCTGCATAATGACAACCCCGCGTTCGATGCAATCCCTGGCAATAAGGACACGATAGGGCAGTACCTGTTTCTGTTCGGGATGTCGGCCAAACCCGCCGACCTTGACAACATGGTGGACTACCCGTTCAGGCGGGCAAACATCTGGGTGCAGCTGAAGACATGGGACGCGCAGGCGATGAGGGACGTGATAAGGGCCGTGGGCCAATACAAAAAGGCTCATCCAATTGCGATGGAGTTCAAGCCCGCGGGCATAGCCTATTTCAACCTTGTCTGGAACGACGAGGTGTTGTGGGACATGCTGAAGGGGTTTGTCACGGCCCTTGTAGTGGTTTTCATAATACTTGCCTTCAACTTCCGCTCGTTCAAATGGGCGCTTATCGGATATGTGCCGCTCCTTTTCACGATATTGGTTATATACGGGGTTGTGGGCTTTACCGGGAAGGACTTCGACATGCCCATATCCGTGCTCTCGACGCTTTCGCTTGGCATGGCCGTGGACTTTGCCATTCACTTTGTGAGCCGGTTCAAAAGGCGGCTTTTTGCCTTAAAGGCCGGGGAGGACGGCGCCCCGGGGAAAGAAATGATAGCCGATTCCCTGCTCTGGACGGCGGCAAGGCCCGGCAAGGGGATAATGAGGAACGCGGTGCTTTTTGCCGCGGCGTTCTCCGTGATGCTTTTTGCCCCGCTTACGCCCTACGTCACGGTCGGGGCGTTCATTGTGGGCATGATGATGCTCAGTTCGCTCCTGACGATAATCTATCTGCCCGCGCTGATAACCCTTCTCAGCGGCTGGCTTTTTGAAGGAGGTCTTTCAGGATGAGACGGTTTTTTATACTCACTGTCATGTTTTTGTTGCTGGCCGGAAACGCGTTTGCCATCGATGGCCGCGCCATAATGGAGAAATCCGAGGCGGCGTTCTATTACCCCGGCAGGGACTTCAAGGCCAGGATGGTAATGAAGCTGGTGAGCGCAGGCGGGCAGGAGAGGCTCCGGGAGCTTACCATGCTCAGGAAGAATTACGGCCACCCAGGCGGCCCCCAGAAATATTTCATCTACTTTTTCCGCCCCGCCGATGTGAAGGACATGACCTTCATGGTCTATAAATACCCCGACAGGGACAGCGACAGGTGGCTCTATGTGCCTGCAATAAACATGGTGAGGAGGATTGCCGCCCAGGACAAGCGCTCAAGCTTTGTGGGGTCGGACTTCTCCTACGAGGACGTCTCGGGCAGGAACGTGGGCGATGACAACCACGTGCTTTTAAGAGAGGAAAAACTGGGCGGCAGAGACTGCTACCTTGTGAAGAGCACCCCCAAAAAAACGGACGTGGAATACGGCTGGAAGCTCTCCTGGATAGACAAGGCGAGTTTCCTGCCCCTTAAGGAGGAATACCATGACAGGCGGGGGGAGATATATAAGGTCTTTACCGCAGATGAAATAAAGACGGTAAAAGGCTTCCCTACCATAACGAAAAGGACGATGAAGAACATTCAGAGCGGGCACAGGACTGAGGTGGCCTTTGAGAAAGCCGATTACAACATAGGGGTCCCCGACAGTCTTTTTTCAGAGCGCTTCCTCAAGCAGCCCCCGAAGAGATGGATAGAATAAGGTTTTTTTTTGCGCCTGCAATCGCGGCGCTGCTTTTCTTCTCAGGCGCCGGGGGAAGGGCTTTTGCGCTGGACTTCCCGCCCAAAGGCGTTGAGCTGAACGGGTTTTTGCAGGGCAACTATTCCCTTGACACGGCGAGGCGAAACCCCGACGGCGGGAGCTTCAAGCTTGCCGAGGAGCGGGTGCAGCTCAAGCTGGATGCGGATAAAGACCCCTTCCGTGTTTTCCTGAAGGGAGATTTTTTCCACGACTGGATAGACAGCAGAAAGTTCGATTCGGAGCTGAGAGAAGGCTATGCCGAATACACTTCCGGAAAATGGGACGCCAGGCTCGGCAGGCAGATAATCACCTGGGGCGTCGGGGACCTCATATTCATAAACGATGTGTTCCCAAAGGACTACGCCGCGTTTTTCTCCGGCAGGCCGCTTGAATACCTGAAAAAAGGCGTTGACGGCGTGAAGTTCGGCATCTATCCGGGGTTTGCCTCATTCGAGGTTGTCGCGATACCCTTTTTCACGCCTAACGTTTATCCCTCGCCGCAAAAATTCTGGATGTTCGACCCGATGCCGCAGATTGCTGGCAGGCCAAAGGAGGAGCCCGCGACGAGCCTCAGGAACACTGAGGCAGCCCTGCGTGCATACCGGGAGGTCGCGGGGTTCGACACATCCGTGTATTTTTACCGGGGCTTTTTCCGGCAGCCCTCGGCAATCCCGGACAACCCGCTGGCCCCCTCCAGGCTGGACCTCATATTCCCAAGGCTTTCCGTCTACGGCGCAAGCGCCCAGGGCAGGGCCTTTTTTGACGGGGTCCTGAGTCTTGAAGCGGGCTATTACGATTCCAGGGACGACGAGAGCGGCACCAACCCGTTCATCCCCAACTCCCAGACGAGGTTCCTTATAGGCTACCAGAGGCAGCTCGGGGAGGATCTCACCGCCTCCGTGCAGTATTACGCGGAATACATGCACAACTATTCGCGGTATGTCAGCACCCTGCCCGCCGGGTTGCCAAAGGCAAGGAGATTATATGAGCTCACTTCACTGAGACTTACGCAGCTGCTGCGCCACCAGACGCTCAGACTTTCCTGGTTCATGTTTTACAGCCCCTCCGAAGGCGACTTCATGCTCAACCCCGAAGTCAAGTACTCCTTTACCGACAATATCTGGGCCGCGCTCGGCGCGAACGTATTTGGGGGCGGGCACGAATACACGCAGTTCGGCCAGTTTGGCAGGGATGACAATACTTACGTGCAGATGAGATACGAGTTCTAGGGGAAAAAGAAAAAATCCATTTTAAAATCCCTTGTGCGGAGCGCCCTTACTGACTAAGCTTATTTTATGAGCTTGTCCGTGCTGCTTGGCTCCTGCTTTACGGGTTCCGTCCTGGGCATGTATCTAGGCCAGTCTTTTCTTCATTCCCTTGTGGCCGCTGTTGCATCCGGCGGGGCGGTTAGGATTTGGGGGATTGAAAGCCCTGCGGTGAGGCAGCGGTTCCGTCTTGGCGTAATCATTGCGGCGGTCTTTTCCTTTCCCGTCTATCAGCTCATTGACCCGGACAGGGGCTCGGCTTATTTCAGGCTTGGCGCAGTCTTCGATTCTGCCAGATGGCTTACGCTTGAGCTTGCGGGCATCCCGCTTTCAATATTCTTCCTGCTGATGATTGCCGCAACCGGAGCGGTTTTCCTGCATCAGGAACTCATCCCCGTTATAGGGCATACGCTTGAGGCGCGGAAAAAATCCATGCCGGAGTCCGCCCGTCCGCTTAACGGCATCCTGCCGGGCGGGCCTGGAGTCTTCGTGTTTCAAAGCGATGAGCTTCTGTCTTTTTCCATCATGGGGCGGGAGCCCGCCATTTATATCTCCTCCGGGCTCGAACAGGTGCTGGATGCAGGGGAGGTCGCCGCATCCATAGCACATGAGGCGGCCCATATAGAGCGGAACAGGAAACCCATGCTGACGGCGGTGTTTTTTTTGAGGGTGCTCCAGTTTTTCAACCCAGTGGCGCTCTTTGAGTTCAGGAAGATAGTGCAGGAAGAGGAGAAGATATGCGACGGCATTGCGGCCTCCGCCACGGGCAGGCCGGAGGCGCTCGCGGGCGCGCTCAGGAAGATATACCGAGGGGCGGAAACCGCAAGCCCGAAAAGCCCGCTCAGCCTGGGCGACATCGAGGAGTACAGCCACGGGCTTCACATCAAAAGCAGGATAGAGAGGCTTGAGAGGTGGGAGTGCTGCGATGAGCGCGGCCGCTGGCCGGAGCTGGCATTTACTTTTTTTGCGATAGCGGCTATAAACTATTTCATGGTATGAGGGGGCTGGCCGGATGAAGAAAAAATTCCTGATAAGGGCTGCGCTTTCAGTGGCGGCGATAGCGGCCCTTGTTGTCTTCCTTAAAACCCTGAATTGGCTTCCTTCCGCAATAGAGGACGGCTATATGAGAAGCTACGCCGATGTTTCCGGCCTGCGCCTCAAGTCCGGGATAAAAGACCCGCATGTCCCAAGCTATTTCCCCGAGGGCCTCCGGTGGCCCCCCTCGGCCATACTTGCCCAGAGGAGGCCTTATCCCGCCATTATCATGGAGTTCAACGGCACGAAAAGAAACGATGTCTGCCTGGAGATTTTCCAGTATGCCAGGGGTGGCCGCATGCCCGCAGAGGGGAGGATAAAATTTTCGGAGATAAAAGAAAAGGCCCGCTACGCGCTCAAAGGCAGGCCCGCCCTGCTTGAAGCGGGCGTCTGCGGAGGTGAGCCGTGCAGCCGCATTACGTGGGACGAAGGCACATACAGGATGCGGGCCGTGATGAAGTCCCCGCCCTTCGAGCTTATCAGGGTGGCCGGGAGCATGCTGCGCTAGCCGAAAATATTTTTTCCTCTGATTTATGAAAAATTAACCCGCCTGCTAGGTAAAAATACCTACCCGGAATACTGATTTCTTCCGATTTCCCAGTCTGTGCCCCCCTGATAGAGTTTAACCGGCGGAAGGGAAAAAACCGCCGGAAAGAAAGGGGGTGCGAAATGGTCGCTTACGAGGATGACGGAAACAGCAAGGGGATTTTGATGCTCATTCTCGGGCCGTTTGTGGGGCTGGCCTATGTGATTGCCATGCCGTTTATCGCGATTGGGACGACGGCTGCCCTGCTTGCGGGAAAGGCCTTTCACGGACTGGCGGGCCTGATAAGGAACGTCGTCTCGTTCGGGTGGAGGCCTTCGGAGTCCTATCTGGCCGGCAAGAAAAAAGGGAAAAAATAGACGCCGGCAAACGGCAACGAAAGGAGGACACATGCATACCTTTTTCGATTTCGTGACGCACATCAAGATAGTGGAGTACGTGATTGCCATCGGGTTTATCGCGGGCTACCTCCTCTACTGGGAGTTCCTGAAACCGAGGCCGTTCAAGAGGCTTTCCACCGCCGTCAATGAAGACCTGGCCCATCTGAAGAGGAGGGGGCCTGAGAACCTGAAGACCATCGGCAGGGCCGTGTCCATCCCGTTTATCGGACTGGCCTATGTGATTGTCCTGCCGTTCAGCTTCCTGTATGCGCTTGGCATTGCCGCCGTGAGGGGCGTGCTGGCGCTGGCGGGCAAGGAGGCGGCATTCGGGTGGAGGCCGACAGAGGCCTATCTTGAAGGCAAGAAAAAGAAAACCGGCAAAGGCGAAACGGATGAGGAAGGCGAATGAAAATTTTTCCCCGGACGGCGGCGAAGGGACTGCCGGAAAAAACCGGCGGCTCCTTTGCCCAGGGAGGAGGGGTCAATAAATGAAAAAGACCATGGTTGTCTTCCTGCTTCTTTTCCTGATATCACTTGCGTGCGCGGCTGCGGCGGAAACTGGCGCTGCCGCCCCGCAAACGGCCGTGCTGGACAGCATCAGCGACAAATACGGGCCGGTCTTCTTCACGCATGAAAGGCATGCACGGATGGCCGGGGACTGCGGGATATGCCATCACGAGCACGGCGGAAACGGGGCCCTCCCGTGCGGCCAGTGCCACAGGCTTGGCGCGGAGGCGTTCAAGTCCTCAGTGGGCAAAAGCTTCCTGGCTTGCAGAAACTGCCACGGCGGATACGGCTCCGATCCGGCGATGCCTTCGCTCAAGGTGGCCTATCACAGGCAGTGCTTCCAGTGCCACACGGCCATCGGCGGCATCGGAGTTACCCCAAAGGGGTGCGCCATGGTGTGCCACGCGGCAAGGCAATGGAAGGACTGAATCAGGCCCAAAAAGCAAAAAACTCAAGGAGGCCATTAATGGCTAAGATACCGGATAAAGACAAGCTGAAAGACGATGAGAGGACGGACGGGTCGGGAAAAAAACCCGGAGAGCGGGGCCTCAGCCGGAGGCAGTTCTTCATGGGCTCCGCGGCCGCTGCGGGGTCGGCAGTGCTCGCCGGGGCTTCCGGCTCGTATGCCATGAAGGAGTTCTCCGGCTGGCCGGGCCGCTACGGGTGCCTTACCGACCTTACGATGTGTGTCGGCTGCCGGAGCTGCGAGAAGGCCTGCAACGCCGCAAACAAGCTGGCCAGGCCGGAGGCGCCCTTCGACAGCCCCTCCGTGTTCAACGGGACAAGAAGGCCCACGAAGAATGCCTATACGGTCGTGAACAGGTATGAGCCGAAATCGGGCGGCAAGCCCGTTTACCGCAAGATTCAGTGCAACCACTGCAACGAGCCCGCCTGCGCCTCGGCCTGTCCGATACACGCCTACACCAAGACGAAGGAGGGCCCGGTGCTTTATAACCCCGACCTCTGCTTCGGGTGCAGGTACTGCATGGTGGCATGCCCCTTCTATGTGCCCGCCTACGATTACGACAGCGCCCTGGAACCGAAGATAATCAAGTGCACGATGTGCCACGGGCGGATAAGCAAGGGCGGCATCCCGGCGTGCGTGGAGGCGTGCCCGGCAGGGGCCCTGACTTTCGGCAAAAGGGACGACCTGATAAAGCTCGCCAGGAAAAGGATAGAGAAATCCCCGGACAAGTACATCGACCATATATATGGCGAAACGGAGGCCGGGGGGACGAGCTGGCTCTATCTCTCCGCCGTGCCGTTTGGCGAGGTGGGCCTGCCGGAAGACCTTCCCAAGGCCCCGATGCTGGAGCAGACGAAAGGGTTCCTCGCGGCAGTGCCCCTTGTGTTCACCATCTGGCCGGCGCTATTCGGCATGTTCTACGCAGCGCTGAAGCACAGGACGGGCCCCGGAGACGACCACGGCGGCCAAAGATAAAAGGAGGTTTTTCGCGATGAGTCAAAACGGGACAATGGACAATAACGGGATAATGGAAGGCATGGAGGGCGCAAAGGTAAAAAACTTCCGCAAATGGTTCATGGACAAGCTCCTGATGGGCATGACGTGGCCCGAATACGCCAGAAAGCTCGTGACCCCGTTCAACATGATAGCGGCGCTGATACTGGCCGTGGGGATACCGCTGATAATCCTCCGCTTTGTGGTCGGTCTCTCGCTGGTGACCCACGCCTCGAACGAATACCCCTGGGGGCTCTTCCTCGGATGGGGGCTCTTCGCGGGTGTCCCGCTTTCGGCAACCGGGTTCATAATGGCCACGGCGTATTACATTCTGGGGTTCAAGAGGTACCATCCCCTTGTAAGGCTGGGCGTGCTCACGGGGTTCATGGGCTACCTGTTCGCAGTCATCTACCTGCTTGTGGACCTTGGCAGGCCGTGGCGCATCTATTATCCGATGTTCATAGGGTTCGGCACGGCGTCGGTGCTGTTTCTTGTGGCGTGGCATGTGGCCACTTACCTCTCGGTGCAGTTCGTGGAATTCAGCCCCGCGATACTGGAATGGCTGAGGGCGAAGAGGCTGCACAGGTGGGCCACGATGATTACAATCGGGATGACAATAGCGGGCATAATCCTTTCCACGCTGCACCAGTCCGCGCTCGGGGCCATGTTCCTGCTTGCGCCTGGGAAGCTGCATCCCCTGTGGTATTCGCAGTATATCCCGGTGCTGTTTTTGAGTTCGAGCATCTATGCGGCCCTGTGCATGGTCATCGTTGTGAGCACCCTTGCGTCCCGTTTTCTAAGGGACAAGGCGGACTACAACTTCCTGAGCAGCCTGGACAGGCTCACCCTGGGGCTTGGCAAGGGGGCCGCCGTGGGCATGTTCATCTACTTTGCCCTCAAGGTCGTGAGCGTCGCCCATGACGACAACTGGGCGCTGCTTGCCACGGGATACGGGAAATGGTTCCTCGTCGAACTGCTTGGGTTTGTCCTGCTGCCGGCGCTTGTGCTGGTAAGCGGCATAAAGACGGGCTCCCCGGCGGTGGTGCGGTTCGGGGCGTTCTCCGGGGTGGCCGGCGTAATCCTGAACAGGATAAACGTCTCCATGATAGCCTTCAACTGGAACCTTCCCCATCATCTGAGCCACCTTGTGCCGCCGTGGACCGAAGTTGCGGTGGTGTCCACGATATTCACCATACACGTGCTCATATTCCGCTGGATACTGAACAGGATGCCCGTCATCAGGGAAGAGCCATAAAAAAATGAGAGAGGGGGCGTACGGGGCCGGGATAGCGGCAGCTTTGGGGAGGCACAGCTTTTCAGGAGGCTGATATGGAAGCCGGGATGAAAAAAGAAGAAAAAATAAAGATAAAAATAAAAAACAGCCTGAAGGTTTTTTTCGCCGTCCTGGCGGTGCTCCTGGCCGCAATGGCCTTCCTCTCCGGGGCCGCGCGGGGGCAGGAGAGGGCGGATGAGGACGGGGAAAAATGTCTCGGATGCCACGGCAAGAGGGAGATGACAAAGAAGCTGCGCGAAGGCCGGATGACGGTGGCCCGCATCGACGAAAAGGCGTTCAGGGCCTCCGCTCACGGCTTCCTTTCCTGCCGGGACTGCCACGAGGGCCTTTTCCCCCCTGGCGGGCGGCACCCCTCAAGCAGGTTCCGCAGCAGGGAGCAGTTCGAGGCAAGGTATTCGCGCATCTGCAGGCGCTGCCACCCGGACAGGCAGCTCCGGGAAAAAGGCGTGCATAACGACGTGCTTGAAAAAGAAAGCGGGGGGCAGACCCCGGTCTGCACGGACTGTCACAGCGCGCATTCGATGAAGCCCGCCCCGAGGGGCAGGATACTGACCGCGGAGGAGATATATTGCATGGGCTGCCACAGCCGCCCGCTATCCATGACCTTTAAAAGGGACGAGGCGATGCCCGTGGATGTGGACGTCAGGGAGATAAAGTCGTCCGTCCACAGCAGCCTTGGATGTTCGGACTGCCATTACGGTTTTTCCTCCCAGGAGCATCCGGTGAGGAATTTCAAGACCAGGCGTGATTACGTTATAGCGTCCTCGGACAATTGCAGGAGATGCCACTTCGACAAATACGCGCAAAACCTTGAGTCCACACATAACATCATTTTGAGCAAGGGGAACCTGAAGGCCCCGGTCTGCTCGGACTGCCACGGCTCGCATGCCACGGCCCGCATTGCCAGGGAAAAGACCGTTATTGCCAGGAGGTGCAGGGGGTGCCATACGGCGGTTTACGAAAAATACGCCCGGAGCGTTCACGGCAGGGCGCTGCTTGAGGAAGGCAACCTGGACGTGCCAGCCTGCACGGACTGCCATCCGGCGCATAACATCAAGGACCCGTTTACCCTGAGCTACCGGGAGAGGACACCGGAGATGTGCGCCAACTGCCACGGAAACAAGGCCATTGCGAGCAGGTACGGGCTCTCGGTTGACGTGGTGAAGACGTACCTTACCGACTTTCACGGCGTTACGCTCGGGTTTTACAGGGACCAGAAAGGGGAATCTTACAGGCCGGGCAGGCCGATTGCCGTCTGCACGGACTGCCACGGCTCCCACGAGATAAAAGGCACCCTTGGGCCGGACGCCGCCGTTCTGAAGGCGAACCTGGTCAGGGCCTGCGCCAGGTGCCATGCGGGGGCGACCGCCAACTTCCCCGATGCGTGGCTTTCCCATTACGGGCCAAGCCTGAGGAACGCCCCCCTGGTCTTCATCGTGAACCTCGCGTACAGGATATTCATCCCCGTCATGCTGACAGGGCTCTTCCTCCAGATACTGCTCCATATCTGGAGATATGCCGTGAACAGGTAGGAAGGGAGGTTTTTTTTATGGGAACGGCAAAATCCTTTTCGGTAAGAAGGTTCAGCTACAGGAGAATAATCGAGCACTGGCTCTATGCGGCTGTCTTCATGGCGCTCGTCATAACGGGCCTGGCGCAGAAGTTCTATTTCCTTGACGCATCGAAGCGGCTGATTATGGGTTTGGGCGGCATAGACTCCGTGAGGCTTATCCACAGGCTGGCGGGGGTGCTCCTCATATATTTGACGGCCCAGAACATACTGGCGGGCCTCTGCGGCGTGATGCTCAAAAAGTGGAAGCCCAACATGATAATACGGAAGAAGGATTTTACGGACGCGGTGGAGGACCTGCGTTATTACTTCGGCGCGACGGAGGCCCCCGCAAGCTGCGGCAGGTACAGCTACAAGCAGAAATTCGAATACTGGGGGATACTCACAGGGGCCGTCCTGATGATGGCGACGGGGCTGGTGCTCTGGTTCCCGGCGTTCGCGGCCAGCTATCTGCCGGGGGAGGTCATCCCCGCGGCAAAGGCGCTCCATTCCAACCATGCCCTGCTGATATTCCTTATTATCTCCGTGTGGCACATCTACAATTCCATATTCAGCCCGGAGGTCTTTCCGCTTGACACAAGCATGATAACGGGCTATATATCAAGGAAAAGGATGGTAGAAGAACATCCGCTCGAACTGGCGGAGATGGAGGGGGCCGGCGAGAGTGTCCATGCAGGCAAAAACGTCCCGCCTTTCAATCCGGGCAGCGATGAAACAGGAATGAAGACCTCATGACATGAAAAACATGAGATGAAAAAAAGGATAATCGCCTCGGTCACCTTCAGTACGCTGATAATCCTGGGCAGCCTGGGGATAATGAGCTATCTCAGCGTGAACAGCAGCATCGAGAGGTCTCTTGCAAGCAGGCTCGCACTGGCAAGCATACTAAGCAAGTACATAGACTACGTCCTGGAAAACAACCTCACAAGGCTTTACGACATATCCATCGCGGGCGGGGTGGATTTAAAGAGCGGAAACACCGCCCCGGCACTGAAGGCCATGAAAGCGGCCTATGCGTACTCGATTTTCACCGAGGGTATTTTCCTGCTCGATAAATACGGCAATGTGGTGCTCAGTTATCCGCGCCAGGAAAGCCTGGATGTCAACCTGCTTGGCGTTACATATGTGAGCAGGACTTTGAGGGAACTCAAGCCCGTCATCTCGGACGTCTACACCATCGAGCCGATAAAGAAACAGGTCATCTTCGCCCTTGTCCCCCTGAAAGACAAAAACGGCGAACTGGCGGGCGTGGCGGGCGGGATAATAAACCCGGCCAACTACATGTTCACACAGATAATAAAGTCCGCGCTGACCGAATCCAGGACATCCATCGAGCTTATCGACAGCCACGGCACAATCATAGCCTCCAACGACCAGAAACGCGTGCTCAGGAGCAGCGACCACGAAAAGTTCATAGGCAACCTGATAAACAGCCGGAAGAGCTACGTCGGGAAGTGCCACAGGTGCCATTTTGAGGACTCCGACCAGGCCAGGACAAAGGACATGCTGGCGCTGGCCACTCTGGTGTCCGCCCCCTGGGGCGTTACGGTGAGGGACCCCCAGGAGATAGTGTTCTCCCCTTCCACGAAGCTTGAAAACGGGTTTATCATCCTGACCGTTATATCGATAGCCACAACCTTCCTGCTCGGCATAGGGCTCAGCAGGAGCATAGTGAACCCCGTCCGCTCCCTGATAAAGGCGGCCAAGCGGATAGGAGGCGGGAACCTGCGGGAGCCCGTCGAGATACACAGCAGCGACGAAATAGGCACGCTGGCCCTGAGCTTTGAGGACATGAGGGCAAAGCTTGCGGAATCCCTCGACAAGATACAGAGGCACAACACCGAGCTTGAGGAGCAGGTGCACAAGCGGACCAACCAGATAAGGCTCGGCAGGCAGAAGATAGAGAAACTCTTCAAAAAGGTCATCTCCTCGCAGGAGGAAGAGAGAAAGAGGATAGCCAGGGGGCTCCACGACCAGACGCTCCAGGACATCTCGGCCGCCCTGCTCAAGCTGGAGCTGTGCAGGATGTATCCCGAACGGGTGGACATGAAGAAAATAGAAGAGATGAGGGAGATACTGCTTGGCATCATGGGGGGCGTGCACAACCTGATACAGAACCTCAGGCCTCCCGTGCTCGACGACATGGGGCTGGAAGCGGGCGCGAGATGGCTCCTCGACGAGCACCTGGCGGGCAAGGGGGTGAAATGTTTCCTCAATTACGGGCTCAGGAGGAGGTTCGGCCAGCGCATAGAGATAATCTTTTTCAGGATACTCCAGGAAATCGTCATTAACATAGCCAGGCACGCGGGGGCCGCGAACGTTTTTGTAAGCCTCAGGGAGAAAAGGGGGTTTGTGATTCTTGAGGTTGAAGACGACGGGGTGGGTTTCGATGCGGCCGGTGTCCTGAGGCATCCGACAGAGGACGGGAGGGGGCTTGGCATCCTGGGCATGAAGGAAAGGGCTTCGCTTCTGGACGGGGAGCTGGAGATATGCTCCGCCGCGGGGGCCGGGACTCAGCTGCGCCTTAAATTTCCATTCAAACTGGAGGACTGAAATGGCCAGGATAAACGTCCTGATAGCAGACGACCATGCCCTTGTAAGGGAAGGCATTACGGCCATACTGAAGTGCTGCGGGGAGATCGAGGTGGTCGCCGAGGCCTCCGACGGCATAGATGCGGTGCAGAAGTTCAAGACCTTCAAGCCGGACGTGGTGCTTATGGACATCTCCATGCCCAAGCTTGGAGGACTGGAGGCCGTCTTTGAGATAAAAAAGATAAGGCATGACGTAAAGATACTGGTGCTGACGCAGTACAGCGACAAGGAATACATCTCCCGTTTTTTCAAGGCCGGGGTCTCGGGCTACCTGCTCAAGACGGCGCTGGGCGGGGAGCTGATTTCGGCCATAAAGGCCGTAAGCCGCGGGGAGTGCTATCTTTTCCCCACAATAGCCTCCGAGATAGTGACGGGCTATCTGGACAGGGACAAAAAACCCGTTGACGACGCCTACGAGGGCCTCACCGGCAGGGAGAAGCAGGTGCTGAAACTTGTTGCGGAAGGGTTCACCTACAAGGAGATTGCAAGCGAGCTGAAGATAAGCTTCAAGACCGTCATCGCCCACCAGGCGAACCTCAAGGAGAAGCTCGGCCTGTCGGCGCGCGCGGAGCTTATAAAATTCGCCATTCGCAGGGGGATAATCAAGATAGGCCCGGAGGAGTGAAAAGGAAGGATCCCGGACAAGACATAATGACGGCTAAAAAGTCTTTTGTCCGTCATGCCGGCGAGCGCCGGTATGACCGGATGTGCGGCATAATATTCTATTTCAGGAAGATTAATAATGGCTTCCGGTCTTCTTTTCGAAGCGGCCGAACCGGAGCGCCAGCGCGGGCATCACGAGCAGGTTCAGCAGCGTGGAGGTGACGAGGCCGCCCAGTATTATCTGGGCCATGGGGCCTTCCACTTCCCTGCCCGGCGCCCCGCTGCCAATGGCAAGCGGCAGCAGGCCCAGCGCCGTCACGGAGGCGGTCATGAGGATAGGCGCAAGCCGCTCGGACGCCCCGCGCACCGCCGTCTCCATCCCCCAGTCCTCCCCCTCGGCCCATACCAGGTGCTCGTAATGCGATATCAGCATAACGGAATTCCTCAGGGTTATGCCAAAGAGCGTAACGAAGCCCACGATTGAGCCTATGGACAAAAACCCCCCTGTGGCGAGGGCGACGAAAACGCCCCCCGCAAGCGCAAACGGCAGGTTAAGAAGAATAAGGGCCGCGTTCCTGTAATTTCCGGCGACGATTGAAATGAGCATTATTATCCCGATGCCTGCCAGGGCGGAGTGCATGAACAGGTCCCTTCTTGTGCGGGCCTGCTCCTTTGCCGTCCCGGCAAACTCCATGTACGTGCCGGGGGGCAGGGAGACCCGCGAGTGCAGGGCGCTTTCCGCCTCCTTCACGAAGGAGCTTACGCTCCTGCCCGCAACGTCGCAGGTCACGGTCTGCACGCGCCTTGCCCCTTCGTGCAGGACGGTAAAGCGGGCGGGCATTTCGTGCAGGCTGGCAAGCTGGCCGAGCCTCACGTAAGCGTCCTGAGGGTTGCGCAGCGGGAGCATGCCCACATCAGTAATGCTCTTCCTGAACTCCGGGGCAAGCACCACCGAGACATCGAAGACCCGGTCGCCCTCATAAATCTGCCCCACGGTCTTCCCCTGGAATGCCGTGCGGATGGAGTCCAGCACGTGAAGCGGGGTGAACCCCCAGGCGGCGAGGGCCGGTTTCCTTAGAGCGGCCATAAGCTCCGGGGCGCTTGGAGGGGCCTGGAGGCGGACATCCGCGGCCCCGCGTATCCCGCTCAGCACCGTTGCCGCTTCCCCGGCTTTTTCATCGAGCGTGTTAAGGTCGTTGCCGAAGATATTCACGACCACCGGGGCCGTGTAGCCGGATATGGTCTCGTTTATCCTCTCGGTGAGGAAGGTGTCAATCGAGATGTCGATGCCGGGGAATTTTTTCCCCAGCGTTTCCCTGATTTCCTTTTTTGCCCGCAGGAACTGCTTCCTCTCAAGCGGCTTCAGCACAAGGTCGAACTCGCTTGCGTTCGTCCCCCTTGCCTCCTCGCCCTTCTCGGCCCTTCCGGCGCGCTGGGAGACGGAGCGTACATAAGGCAAACGGAGCAGTCCATCCGATATGCGTTTACCCATGCGCAGGGTCTCGGGAAGCGAAGTCCCCGGCACGGTGGACACATGGACGATGAAGTTCCCCTCGATAAGCTCCGGCAGGAAGCTCCCGCGGAGCAAGGGGATTATGGCGAGCGTCACAAGCACGATTACGGCGGCCGCCGCGATGATTGCGCGCGGATGCCTTTCGACCCCGTAAAGCATTTTCCTGTATCTTGCCTTTGTCCAGCGCACAATAGGGGGCTCCCCTTCAGGCAGCTCCTTCCTGCCCAGCAGGACAAGCGACAGGGCCGGGGTCACCGCGAGGGCCACAAGCAGCGAGGAGAGGATGGCAAGGATATAGGCGATCCCCAGCGGCGCAAAGAGCTTGCCCGCAACACCCGTCATCGTGAGCACGGGGATGAAGACCAGCACCACGGCAAATGTGGCGTAGACAACGGCGCTCCTTACCTCCATCGAGGCGTCGAACACAACAGCCAAAGCGGGGCGCGGCTCTTCCAGGGCGCGGTTTTCCCTCAGCCGCCTGAATATGTTTTCCACATCTATCACGGCGTCGTCCACTACCTCTCCTATCGCGATGGCCAGCCCGCCCATCGTCATCGTATTCAGGCTCAGGCCCATCCGCCCCAGCACAGTGACCGCGGCCAGAAGCGAAAGCGGTATCGCGGCGCAGGAGATGGCGGCGGTGCGCAGGTTGAAAAGGTAAAGGAAGAGCACGGTTATGACGAGCGCAGCCCCGATAAGGAGCGACGTCTTCACGTTGTGGAGCGCGGTCTCTATGAAGTCGGCTGGCCGGAAGAGGTCCGGATGGATGGTTATCCCCTCCTTAAGGAGCGCTGGGCGCAGGTCCGCGACCGCCTTTTCAAGCTTGTCTGTCAGCTCTATCGTGTTTGCGCCGTATTGTGCCGAGACCACCATGAGCAGGCCCGGCCTGCCGTTTATCAGGCCTCCGCCTATGGGGGGCTCCGGGGCGTTTACCACGCGGGCCACGTCTCCAATCATCACGCTGGCCCCGTCTCTGTGAATGAAGACAGTCCTGGCAAGCTCCTCCGGTGTGAGCGACTGGCCCTCGGAAAGTATCGGGACGCGCTGGTTTGCGCCCTCGATGAACCCTCCCCCCCTCATGCCTGTGGCCCTGCCTGCCGCAGCCGCAACGTCTTCCAGCGAGGCGCCATATTTTATCAGGCGCCCGGGCAGGGCCTGCACCTGGAGCTGCCTCACCTCTCCGCCGAAGATGGCCACCTTCGACACCCCTGGCACCGCGAGCAGACTCGGCCTCACTGTCCAGTCCGCCGCTGTCCGCAGCTCCATCTGCGAGCGCACACTGGAGGAAAGCCCAATCACCAGGACCGTTCCGGTCGATGAGGTAAGCGGGGTCATGATGGGCGTTACGCCCTGGGGCAGCTGCCCTGGCAGGGTGGAAAGGCGCTCCGCTATCTTTTGCCGTGCAAGGTAAATGTCCGTGCCTGTCTTGAATTTGACCGTGACGACAGACAACCCCTGTATGGACTTTGAACGCATGGACGCTATTGCGCCCACGCCGTTTACGGCATTCTCCACGGGGCGGGTTATCAGTTCCTCCACCTGCACGGACGAAAACCCCGCCGCCTCCGAATGGATGGTGACCTGGGGGGGTGCGAACTCCGGGAACACATCATACCTTGCACTGCCAAGCGAATAAATCGAGTATCCGAGGAAAATTGCCGCAAGCGCTATTATGACGCCCCTGCGGCGGAGCGCAAACAGGACGATGGAGCCCAGGACGCCGTGATGCCCCGCGTCTATTCTCAATCCTCCTCGCCGCCTCCCCCGCCCGAAGGCGGCAGGCCCTCCTTCGACAGGAGCGCCTGGGTCCCGCGCACGACGATCTCACTTCCGGGGCGGAACCCCTGCGTCACGAAATAGCCATCCCTCACCGGCATGGCCGTGGGGACCTCCACTTTTGTAAAACCTGTTTCCGATACCCTTATGTATGCCCACGCCTTCCCCTGGAGCCAGACGACTGAGGAAAGGGGAATGACGAAACCGCGTTCGCCTTTTTTTTCTGACGGCAGATATGCTGCGACGTTCATCCCGGGGACAAGGCGGGTCACGCAAGAGGGGGCAAGGTATATGAAGCTTATCCCCTGGATGCGCGGGTCGGTGCCGGGGGCGCGCATGATGAACCTCGCGGGGACAGGAAGGCCTCCGGGGGCCCCGATGCTTATGGCCGCCGGGGCGGAACGGACTGAAACCTCCGGTGGCAGGGTGACCTGCACCAGGACCTCCTTTATGGCCACGAGCTTGCGGTATCCCGGTGAGTAATTGATTATCCATCCCCGGAGCGTGGGGCCCCACTGAAGCGTGAGGGCATCTTTGGCGGACTGCAAGTCCTCTCTCGCCTGGACCTCAGCCGCGCTGTCCGCCCCCATCACGGCCTGGGCTGCCTGGAGCGCCCGGTCGGAGATGTTTTTGTTGTTCTGGTTAAGCTCCCTAAGCCTTTCGTATTCCTTCTTCGACTTGGCCAGCGCGGCCTCCGCCTTGACCAGCGCCGCCCTTGCGGACACGTATTTGCTGCGGGCCTCTATAAGGCCGCTTGGTCCCAAAACCGTCCCGTATGCCTCTACCGGCTCTGTGTAGCGGACGGGCCTCAGCGTTTCCGTAACGATGCCGCCGCCCCTCTGCGCCTCTTCATCGACGGTTACTTGCCCTTCGGCCTGTGCCGCGGATTCAGGGGCGGGCGCTGGCCGCTCTTTGCCCGATTTCTTCCCCCTCTCGGGTGAAGAGAAAAAAAACAGCGCGAGCACAAACGCTGTTATAATGAGAGCTGCTGTAATGATTTTTTTGTTTATGCTTTTTTCTGTCTTCATTGGTTGGCATCCTGTTCATTGAGCGGTCTTTGCAAGGCATCCTCCAATTGGCCGACGGCCTCCTGGGCCAGCAGGAGCGCCTCCAGGCTGGAAAGCTCCGCCGAGACAAGCTCCTGTCTGGCAAGGAGCAATGCGAGCCTGTCTTCCTGCCCGGCCCTGACCCTTGATGCGGCTGCTTCAAGGTTTTTTTTCTGGGCCGAAACGAGCGAGTCAGCCGTCTTCAAATTTTCCAGCGCGCCGCTATAACCGGCAAATGCGCGGTCTGTTTCCGCTGAAACCACGGCCTGGAGGGCGGTGAACTCCGCCGCAACCTGCTTCCTCCTTGCCCTGGCCTCGGCAATCGGTCCCTGGTTCCGGTTCAGGACGGGAAGGACGAGCGCCACCCCTAAGGACCATCTGTTGTCCCCCTGGTCCCAGGAGTAAGCGGGGCCAAGGTGGATGTCCGGGTACTGCCTCGCGATTTCCAGCTGGAGCGCGGACTGCGCGGCCCCGTATTCCTCAAGTTTGGCCAGTATGTCCGCCCTGCCTGTGAGCGCCTCGCGGCGCACCTCCGCCGAATACAGGTTTTTTCTTGCGTTTACCTGTTCAAAATCCCCAAACGATATATTGACCCCGTTTAAGGCGGCTGCGGGCAGCCCAATTGCCCCGGCAAGGCCCGCCCTTGCCTGCGCCTTGTCTTTCACGGCGCGTGAGAGGGCCAGCGCGGTCTTGTCCCGCGCAATGCCCTGGACCGAGAGGTCAAAGCTCGAGTCCTCGCCAGCGGCCAGCCGCTCCCTGTATATCCGCACGATGTCTTCCTGTATGGATAATTGCTCTTTAAGCAGAAGCTCTTTTTGGACAAACCCGAAAAGGGCAAGGAGGTTTTTCCTCAACCTGCTCCTCACCTTCCATGCCGTTTCCACAATTTCCATGTGGGCTGCGGCGGAGAGGTGTTTTGCGCGGGCGATGCGGTAGCCGCGCCTGCCCGCCGTCTCGATGGGGACGTCCAGCAAGAGCGTAAGAGTCCACGGCGGGAGCCCGCCAGGGTTGGCGTGATACTGGGGCGTGAACGCGGCAGCGGGGTTCGGGCGCTCCCCCGCAGTTATGACCCCCGCCTCCGCTACCCCCCACCTTGCGCGGGCCACATCCATCTCCGGGTGGTAATAAAGGGCGGCAAGCGAAAGCGTATTCAAGTCCCATTTTTTTGGAGGCCAGGGGGTTTTTTTCCCCTTTTCTTTCAGGTTCTTCCCGATAAACTTCCTGAGCCCGGAGCTGTCCAGCGTGCGTGCCTCGAAATCCGAGGCCGTTTTGGAGGGTTGCAGAGGCCTGCTGTTAAAAGCCGCGCACCCGCATAAAAATAAAAAAATGATGAGCAGAAGAGCTTTTTCCTGTTTCAGAATATGTTTTCCTTCCATCTTTTCTGGCAAGATTATATCACCGGGACAGGGAAAAGGCCCGATTAAAGTTTACCCGCTTCCGGCCCGATAATAATACTAAAAACTTTAAAAAACAGAACTGAAAATGGGTTTTTATCCGCGCCATGTTAGAAAAAGGGCCTGAGATCAAAGATAAAACAGCCGGAACGCAGGTGGCCGGAAAAATCAATCCCCGCTCTGCCGCCTTTTTTGCCCTTCTTGTGGTGTCAGGCTTTGCGGGCAATTATTTCCGCCTGCCGCTTTTCTTCGGCGCTGATTTCGTATTCGGCAGCGTGGCTGCCATGATAGCGAACGGCCTTTTCGGGCCGGCGGCCGGCGTTGCCGTCTCCCTTGCCGGGAGCGCCTATACATATTTCCTCTGGGGCCATCCCTACGCAATTGCCGTTTTCACTGCCGAGGCCCTCTTCGTGGGCCTGGTTTACCGGCGCACCAGCAAGAGCCTGGTCTGCATAGACGGGATATTCTGGCTCCTGCTGGGGATACCGATGGTCTGGTTCCTCTATTACGGCCTGCTGCGCATGGACAGGAGCGCGGTGTCGCTTGTCATGTTCAAGGAGAGCGTCAACGGGATACTGAACGCCCTGCTTGCAAGCCTGTTCATCACGCACATGCCCTTGCGGAAATGGATGCCGTCCAATGGGGCCAGAAAGGCGCTCACGCTCCAGAACATGATATTCGACATCATCCTGCTGCTGGTATTCGTGCCGATGCTCTTTGTCACTTTCATAAACGGCAGGGACAGGTATGCCAATATGAAAGGCGATATAAATGACAAGCTGGAAGACAAATCTGTGGACGCCCAGGCGATGCTTTCACGGATGGTGCAGAAACGGCTCGACCAGGTGCAGGAGCTTGCCGACAGCGTCTTTCTGAAGTCGCCCGTACTGGTTGGGCAGGTCATGCGGGGGATGCCGCGGGACATGGAAAGCGTATACATAGCCAACAGGCTGGGCGCGGTCACATCCATGCTGTGGGCTGAGCGCCTGGATAAAGGGGAGCCTCCGGAAGCGGACATCTCCGGCAGGCCCTATTTCAGGGAGGCCCGGTCCACCTTGCAGCCCTTCCTGTCCGTCACCCGCGGCAGAGGCAACCCGCTGGAGCCGGTGTTGCTTGTGAGCGTGCCGGTGGTGAAAGAGGGCCGGTTCGAGGGATGCGTCTCCGGAGAGTTCGACCTTGCGCCCATTCGGGATGCAATCAGGCAGATACTGAAGGACCTGCCAATGAGCATGACGCTGGTGGACCGGGACAATGCCGTTATCGCCTCCACGGACCCGGCCATGAAGCCGCTTGAGAGGTTCGCATGGGAAGGCGGCATCAGGTTCAGCAAATTGGGCCCCGGCCTTTATATGTGGCAGCCCTCCGGCAAGATGCCCTCCATGGAGCGGTGGAGGAGGTCCGGGTACGTAATGGAGACTTTTCTGGATGGCAATATCCCCTGGAAGCTGATAGTCGAGGCCCCGGTGGCGCCGCACAGGGAGGCCCTTTTTGCGGGTTATGTCAGGAACATGCAGATGATGCTGTTTATCTCGGTCATTGCCGTCATGCTCTCAACCATATTGAGCCGCAAACTGGCCAGCCCGCTGCTAAAGCTGGAAGATGTCACCAACGACCTGCCCGCAAACCTCTCCGTTTATAAGGATATCGAGTGGCCCCGCAGCTCGATCGTCGAGATAGACTCCCTCGTGGGCAATTTCAGGGAGATGGGGAGAGTATTGGGCGAGACGTTCTATGAGGTGGGAGTCGCAAACGCGGCCCTGAAGGACCGGGCAACCCAACTGGAGCGCGCCAATGCCGAGCTGAAGGCCGCGCAGTCCCGCATACTCCAGCAGGAGAAAATGGCCTCGATAGGCCAGCTTGCGGCCGGAGTCGCCCACGAGATCAACAATCCCATAGGATACATAATGAGCAATCTGGGGACGCTGCAAAAATATGTGGAGCGGTTCTCCATCTTTATCAAGGCCCAGTCGGAGGCGGTGGAGAAGCTGGCGGCGGGGCAGCCTGAGGATGCCGGAGCGGTGCGCGGGCATGTGGAGGACCAGAAAAAGGCGCTGAAACTGGACTATATAATGGATGACGCGGCCACGCTGATAACTGAGTCTGTCGAGGGGGCTGAAAGGGTCAAGGGCATAGTGAGGGACCTAAAGAGCTTCTCCCGCGTGGACGAGGCGGAGCAGAAAATGGCCGACATCAACGCCGGGCTGGAAAGCACCATCAACATCGTCTGGAACGAGCTGAAATACAAGGCCACCCTGAAAAAGGAATATGGGCAGATACCCCTCACGAGGTGCAACCCCGGCCAGCTCAACCAGGTTTTCATGAACCTGCTTGTAAACGCCGCGCAGTCGATCGGGAAACACGGCGAGATAGTGGTGAGGACATGGAACGGCGACGGAAACGTGAATGTATCGGTTTCGGACACCGGGTGCGGGATCCCGCAGGACAAAACCGGCAGGATTTTCGAGCCGTTCTATACGACAAAGGAGGTGGGCAAGGGCACCGGCCTGGGGCTGAGCATCGCCTACGACATAGTGGTCAAGAAGCACCACGGCGAGATAAAGGTGGAAAGCGAGCCCGGAAAGGGCTCCGTGTTCACGGTGAGAATCCCCGTTGTGGAGGGGGAGGGATAAAAAAATGCCGGTGGGGGGAATCGAACCCCCACGAGGTTGCCCTCACCGGATTTTGAGTCCGGCGCGTCTGCCAGTTCCACCACACCGGCTGGCTGGAAAAAATAAAAAAACTACTTCCCGCGCATACGCAAAAAGTTCTCTATGCTGCGGTCGTAGGTCCTCTCGTACTCCGCGTTGAAGTAGCAGGCCGGAAGCTCGCCGCTTTCCCTGTGATGGCTTACGCACAGGCAGCACTTCCCCTTCCGCTCGCAGGGATACGTGCACGCGCAGCGCGCCTTGTTCTTTTCAACAACGCAATCCATACAAAAAATGACCTCCGGACAGATTAATTATTATATCTCATTTCCCGATGCAGAATTCATCAAATATTTTGCGCAGGATGTCCTCCGTCGTTACCATGCCCGTTATCTCGCCCAGTGCATCGAGGGCGTCGCGCAGCTCTATGGAGACCACCTCAAGCGGCATCCCGTCCGAAAGCGCCCCGCCCCCCCTCTCAAGCGCCTGGGCCGCACGCTCCAGGGCCGTCTTGTGGCGGAGGCTGGTGATGATCGCGCCTGGGGCGGCCTCGGCGGGATCCTTTGCGCGGGACGTGAAGGACTCCCGTATCCTTTCCTTCAGCGCCTCAAGGCCCGCACCCGTTTTGGCCGAGACGCTTATGCAATCGCCGCTTTCTCCGGGCCGCCATGCCCGAGGGAGGTCTGCCTTGTTCACCGCCACGATGCGCTTTTTCCCCTCCGCGGCCTCAAGCACCTCCCTGTCCTCATCCGTAAGCCTGGCGCTGCCGTCCAGCACGCAGATGACAAGGTCCGCCCCCTCGATTGCCTGCCTGCTGCGCCTGACACCCTCCATCTCGGCAATGTCCTCCGTCCGCCTGATGCCCGCCGTGTCCATGATGCGCAGGGCGAACCCGCCTATGTTTATGTATTCCGAGATGACATCCCTTGTCGTGCCAGGCAGCGGGGTGACGATGGCGCGCTCCTGGCCGAGCAGGGCATTCAGGAGCGAGGACTTGCCCACGTTGGCCCGCCCGGCGATCGCCGTTTTCAGCCCTTCGCGGATGAGTCTGCCCTCTTCGTAAGTGCGCGAGAGGGCGAGGAGATTTTCCCTTGCCTGCTCTATCCCGGCCTTTAGCTGGCCCTCAGTCTTTTCCTCTATCCCTTCCTCGGGGAAATCCAGGTACGCCTCCATATGGGCGCAGATGTCCGCAAGCCCGTCCCTGACGGCGTTTATCTTCCCGGAGAGGCCGCCCGAAAGCTGCTCCAGCGCAAGTTTTTCCGCCTGGGCGGACTTTGCCTGGATAAGCTCCAATACCGCTTCGGCCTGAGAAAGGTCTATCCTGCCGTTAAGGAATGCGCGTTTGGTGAACTCCCCCGGCTCCGCAAGCCGTGCCCCCCCGTTAAGCACAAGCTCAAGCGTCTTTCTTGCGGGGATGCCCCCGCCGTGGCAGTTTATCTCTATCATGTCCTCGCGGGTGTAGGTGTTTGGGGCCCTCATGACGGAGAGAAGGACTTCGTCCACCTGCTCCCCGGTTGCCGGGTCCGCTATAAATCCGTAGAGCATCCTGTGGCTTTTGGCTGCCGAAGGTCTTTTTCTTTTCTTCCCGTCCTTTACGGAGCTGGAAAAAATCCCGTCAGCGATATAAAGCGCCTTTGGGCCGCTCAGCCTCACTATTGCGATGCCTCCCTCCCCCGGCGGGGTGGATATGGCGGCTATTGTATCGTTTTCGCCCATAATTTAAAATTAATCAATCAGGGCCGCAGATGTCCAATCCGATTTTTTATGGAGGAAGGGGAAACAAAAAAAATGCTCTTTGAGCCTGTATCGATATCCGGCCTTACGGCCAAAAACAGGATTGTGCGCTCGGCCACATATGAAAAGAGGGCCGACGAGGACGGGTTTGCCACCGAAGAATTGATAAACATGTACGAGGAGCTTGCCAGGGGAGGCGTGGGGCTTATCGTTACGGGCGTTGCGCTTGTGCATCCAAGCGGCAGGGGCATGCCAAAGATGCTCTCTGTCCACAGCGACAGGTACATAGATAAATTAAGTGAGCTTACCGGCAGGGTGCACGCTGCCGGCGGCGTGATCGCGCTCCAGCTGCTGCACGGCGGAAGGCAGTGCCCTCCGCTCTATATAGGCGGAGAGGCCCCCATGGCCCCCTCCGAGGTGCCGGACACCTCCACCGGCATCACCCCGCGTGCGATGCGGGACGAAGAGATATGGATGATAATAGAAGCCTTCGGCGAGGCCGCAAGGCGGGGGCTTGCCGCGGGGTTCGACGCGGTGCAGATACACGCCGCGCACGGATATCTTGTGAGCAGTTTCCTGTCCCCGTACACAAACCGCAGGGACGACTACTGGGGCGGGGACGAGGAACGCAGGTTCCATTTTGTGGAGGAGGCGTACAAGGCGATGAGGGCCGGGGCCGGGAAAAGCTTCCCGCTCATGATAAAGATGAACGGAGACGACCTTCTGCCGGGCGGCATCACCCCCGGGGAGAGCATGAGGGCCGCCCGGAGGCTTGAGGACATGGGGATTGACGCCATAGAGATAAGCGGCGGGATGAGGGAGTCCGCAATAAAGACCATAAGGCCGGGTATTCTCAAGCCGCAGGACGAGGCATATTTCAGAGATATCGGCGCACTGTTTAAAAAGAATGTGAGCGTCCCGGTGATAGTTACGGGCGGGATGCGCACCAGGAAGGTCATGGAGGGGGTGCTTAAGCGCGGGGAGGCGGACCTGGCCGGCATGAGCAGGCCCCTCATAAGGCAGCCGGACCTGCCAAAACTGTTTAAACAGGGCAGGGAGAAGGCGGACTGCATCTCCTGCAACAAGTGCGCGAATTTCCTTAAGCTGGACACCGTAAGGTGCGTCGCGCTTGAGGAAGGGGCCTGAAAAAAACAATCTTGAAGCCCGGACTGAGCCAGAATTTCCTGTTCGACCCTTCCATCCTCAAAAGGATAGTGGCGGCATCGGGCATTGGCCCGGAGGACACGGTTGTCGAGATAGGCCCCGGCCTCGGCACCCTCACGGGCGAGCTTTGCCGCAGGGCCGGGAAAGTGGTGGCCATCGAGGTGGACAGGCGGCTTTACGAGCGGATGAAGGCGCGTGAGGCCGGGTTCAGGAACCTGACAGTGGAACTTGGGGACGCGCTCAGGTTCCCGTATGGGGACTTGGGGGAGTTCCGGGTTGTGGCGAACATCCCCTACCACATAACGACGCCCATCATATTCAGGCTCCTTGAGGAAAAGGGCCTGCGCTCCATGACGCTCACCATCCAGAAGGAGGTCGCCCAGAGGATTGCCGCCGGGCCCGGCTCGAAGACTTACGGCGTTTTGTCCCTGATGGTGCAGTACCGGGGGAGGCCGGAGCTTAAGTTTACGATACCAAGGGGGGCGTTCCGCCCGGTGCCAAAGGTGGACTCCGCCTGCATCCATATAGATGTTCACGTCAGGCCGCCCGTTGCGGTCAGGGACGAGGCGCTCCTTTTCAGGCTTGTAAAGGCCGCGTTCTCCCAGCGGAGAAAGACGGTTGCAAACGGGATAAAATCCGTCTGCGGGGAAGGGACTCTGGAGGCGCTCCGCAGGGCGGGGATTGAGGCTGGAAGGAGGCCGGAGACGCTTTCGCTGGAGGAGTTCGCGCGGCTCGCGGACGCCGCGTTCCCATTACTCTAATGTGGGTGCTGAAAAAGTCCCATTTTGAGTCATTGCGAGGAGCTTAAAGCGCCGGCTGGCGCGAGCGCTGACTAGCGCAAGCGACGAAGCAATCTCATAAAAAATTGCTGATTAATATAAAAAACGGGATTGCTTTGCTTCGCAATATTCATTGCTTTGCTCGCAATGACAGTCAAAACAGTTTTTCAGCGAGGACACAAAAAAGATGACATGGTCCCCATGTACAATGTCCGCCCTCCTGTTCTAATCTCCATGCGGGAGAGATTTCCTGTTCTCCGGGAGAGGAGGCGCTGCGCGGTGACAAAAAAAGAGAGGCAGATAGCCTGGAAAAAAAGGGAGCTTGCGCGGGTGTTGCTGGCCTCCGGGCGTACTTGCAGGGAGGTGGCCGAGGCGCTCGATATCAGCGTGGGGAGCGTCCACAACATCATGAAGGAGTCCGGCGAGAGGGTCGGGCCGAAGGGGGAGAGTTAAAAATGGCCGAAAAGCCTGAGCCAGCCGTCGAAGACAGCGAGCTTGTCCTCCCCATAGCGTGCGATGGAGCGCCTGACCTCTTCCACGGGCTTCTCCCTCGCGGGGGTCTTGCCGCCCTTGGAGTAGAACTTGTCCGCAAAGCAGACGATTATCTCCTCTATGCTCCGGGGGGTCATGTCCCGCGCGGGGAGGGGGAGGCCGTGGGTGCGGATGTCTCCGGCGGTTATCCCCACGCCCACATGCCTTTCGGCGACGAGGGCGTGACGCGGGAGGCCCGCGTTCTCAAGGATCTCCCTGCCCAGGTATCCGTGGCAGATGTAGGGCTTGTCCCCGTGGCAGCCGATGGATGGGGCGCCGGTGAGGAAGATGGCGATATCGTGGAGCATCGAGGCCTCGAAGATGAAGTCCGGGTCCGGGGCCAGGTGCGGGACCTTTCCGGCGGTTTCAAGCGCCTTTCCGGCCACAAGCCGGGAATGCTCCGTGAGGAGCCTCAGCGAGAGGCTTCCCGGCGGATAGAATTTTTCTATTAATTCGAGGGGTTCCACGGGTCAGCACTTATTATAACACGGCAATATTCTTGTAATTGCCGTGTTTTTAAGTT
>JAJYJS010000003.1:0-160006 GCA_021789215.1 Nitrospirota bacterium
TCCAGAATAAGCTCTTCCGGACGGCGACATCAAAAACCGCTGCCAAGGGAAACAGCAATTTCGGTTATAATCCCAATGAGGCAATCAATAAGCATTTCGTTTAGATTTTTACGTGAGGCAACGGGGGGCGGGGACGCGCGGTGGGGACGCGCGGATGCCGTTAAAACCGGCACGCGTCTTTTCAAACAATTGTTTAAAACATATGTTAAACTTGAGGCGTGAGGGCGGAGCAGACGGACACCAAGAAACAGATACTTGACGCGGCGGAGGCGCTGTTTGCGCGCGAGGGCTACCAGGGGACGTCGATGCGCGCCATCACGGGCAGCGCCGGGGTGAACGTGGCCGCGGCCAATTACCACTTCGGCTCCAAGGAGGCGCTGCTTGAGGCCGTATTCGAGCGGAGACTCAAGCCTCTAAACGAGGCAAGGCTCAGGAGGCTGAAAGAGATACGCGATGAGGCAAGGCGCACCGGGCGCAGGCCGGACATAAGAGGGGTCCTGCGGGCCTTCATCGAGCCAGCCTTTGAGCTGAGGGAGCGCGGCGGGGCGGAGTTCTCCGCCCTTGCGGGCAGGGCGTTCACAGACCCCGACGGCACCGTGCAGAGGATTTTCCTGCGCCTCATGAGGCCCATCTCTCAGTCGATGATGGAGCTTCTTGCCCTGGCGCTGCCGGAGGTCCCGAAAGAGACTGTCTTCTGGAGATACCAATTTGTAATCGGTGCGCTGGCCAGGACCACGCGCATATACGGCAACCCCCGGTTCGAGGCGATGAGGCCGGCCCCGGAGGGCGATATCAAGCTCGTCACGGGCCTTCTTATCGACTTCGCGGAGACGGGCATGATGGGAAAATCTCCGGAGGGCGCTGACGCATGAGCGGCATGAAAAACATACTCCGGGCGCTAAGGCACAGGAACTACCGCCTTTTTTTCGCGGGCCAGGGCGTCTCGCTCGTTGGCACCTGGATGCAGCGCGTGGCCGTAAGCTGGCTGGTGTACCGCCTGAGCCATTCAGTGATGCTGCTTGGCATTGTTGGGTTCGCAGGCCAGCTGCCCACGTTTCTTCTGGCCCCGCTGGCAGGGGCCATTGCGGACAGGAGCAACCGCTACCGCTTCATAATAGTCCTCCAGGCGCTGGAGATGGTCCAGGCCTTTGTGCTGGCCTTTCTTGTGCTCACCGGGGCCATACAGGTGTGGCACATAATCGCGCTCAGCATATTTCTTGGTGTGGTAAGCTCCTTCGAGATACCCATGCGCCAGTCGTTCATAATCGACATGCTGGAGGACAGGGGGGACCTGGGCAACGCGATAGCGCTGAACTCCTCGCTGGTAAACGGCGCGAGGCTCCTGGGGCCCACCGTGGCCGGGGTGCTGATTGCCGCCGCGGGCGAGGGGATGTGCTTTCTTGTAAACGGGATAAGCTATATGGCGGTATTGGCCGCGCTTTTGGCCATGCGGATAAAAAAGAAGGAGAGAAAGGGCAAGGCCCCCAAAAATGTCCTTCAGTCTGTCCGCGAGGGCTTTTCGTATGCGTTCGGCTTCCCGCCGATAAAGGCGGTGCTGTTGCTTCTGGCCGTGGTCAACCTGGTGGGGATGCCGTTCCGCATGCTCCTGCCCGTCTTCGCGGCCCGGATACTCCACGGCGGGGCCAATACGCTGGGCTTCCTTACGGGGGCGACCGGCGCAGGGGCCCTGGCGGGGGCTGTCTACCTGGCATCGAGAAAAAGCGTTATAGGGCTTGGAAGGATAATAGTCGTCTCTTCGTGCATCTTCGGGGCGTCGTTAATGCTCTTTGCGCTCTCTGAAAACGTATGGGTCTCCCTTGGCCTTATGGCCATGACGGGGTTCGGGATGATGGTGCAGATGGCGGCAAGCAATACCGTCTTGCAGACCATTGTGGAGGACGACAAGCGGGGCAGGATCATGAGCTTCTTCACGATGTCCTTCATGGGGATGGCGCCCTTCGGGAGCCTTCTGGCAGGCTCCGTGGCAAACAGGATAGGTGCGCCGGACACAGTCCTTATCGGGGGGCTCTGCTCCATAGCCGCGGCGCTGCTTTTCGCAGGCAGGCTTCCGCTCATCCGCGAGCAGGTCCGCCCGCTTTACGAGAGCAAGGGGATAATCGCAAAATAATTGATGATATAATTGAAAATGCCCATCAAACTGATAATATTCGACCTGGACGGCACGCTCGTGAACTCCCTCACCGACCTCACCATAGCGCTAAACAGGGCTTTTCAGGCAAACGGGCTGCCCCCGCTGTCTGAAGAGAGGGTAAGGGGGCTTGTGGGCGAGGGCATTACGAGGCTAATCGAAAAGGCCCTCCCGGCCCGCGCGCTGGGGCTTAGGGAGAAGGTGCTGCAAGGGTTTCTCGATTACTATTCCAGCCATCTTCTGGACAATACCAGGGCTTATCCGGGTGTGGCCGAAATGCTTTCCAACCTCGAAGGTTTCCGGAAGGCGGTCATATCGAACAAGAGGTCTCCGTACACGAAGAAGATACTTGAGGGGCTTGGCATTGCGCGGCATTTCGACCTCATTGCCGGCCCGGACACGGTAAATGAAAAAAAACCCTCGCCGGAGCCTGTCTTCCATGTGTTAAGGACGTTGGGGATAGACCCCGCAGAGACGATAATGGTAGGGGACAGCCCTCTGGACGTCGAGGCCGGAAAAAAGGCCGGGCTCAGGCGCACAGTTGCCGTGACCTACGGCTACAATGAGGACGCGAGGCTTGCTGAGGCCGATTATCTGATAGACAGCATAGACCTGCTGATCCCGATGCTATACAAGAAGGAGCCGATGCTTGAGCGCCGGAAATCGCCCCGCTACCAGGCCACGGCGGAGTTCCAGGAGTATTTCTCGCTCCGGGTGCGGATCGGGGGCGAATATATCCCGGCTGTGTTTGTGGACCTGAGCCTGGGCGGGATGAGATTCGAGTGCCCCATCCCCTTTAACAACGGCGAGAGGATAGACTGCATCATTTCGGCCCCCAGGTCCCTGAACAAGGAGGTCGTCCTGAAGCTTGAGGCCGCACACTGCCATCCGCTCGATCCAGGTTTCATGGTGGCGGGCAGAATCCTGGAAATCGATGATGAGACCTGGTTCCGGGTGCTGCGCAAGGTCTACGACTTCATAGAGAAGCGCAGGGGCGATCTTTACTAGCAGGGTCAAAATTATTTGTCATTGCGAGCGAAGCAATCCAAAAAAAAGGGCAATCCGGCCGGATTGCCCTTTTTTTTGTTAATTTCAGCCGGTAATCAGGCCGCTGTGGCCGCCGCCTTTGCCGCCTTTTTGGCCTTCGCCGCCTCGAATATCGCGGGGGCGTTGAACGTGCCGTCAATGGCCTGCACAGGGCACTTGGCCGTGCATATCCCGCAGCCGATGCACTTTTCGGCGTTGATAGTGTGCTTTTTCTTCAGCTCGCCAGACGCGGCGTCAACGGGGCACACCTTGGCGCAGGCGTTGCAGCCAATGCAGTTGTCCATGATAAAGGCCTTGGACCTGTGCGGTATGAAGTCCTTTATCGCCCCAGTCGGGCATTTTTTGGCGCAAAGCCCGCAGACCTTGCACTTGTTGATGTCAATCCTTGCCACGTTGTTCGAGACGGAAACGGCCTCGAACGGGCATACCTTTGCGCACATCCCGCAGGCTATGCAGCCCACCTGGCAGTTCTTCCTGGTGTCCAGGCCCTTGTCCTTCGAATGGCAGGCCACCAGCACCTCCCTGGAGGCGGGCAGGACCTCTATGACCTTCACGGGGCAGGCCGCCTCGCACTTGCGGCAGCCCGTGCATTTTGTTATGTCCACAAAAGGCAGGTTGTCTTCCGTCATGGTTATCGCGCCGAACGGGCAGACGCTGGCGCATGTGCCATAGCCCAGACAGCCGTAACGGCAGGCCTTGTCCCCTCCGCCCGCTATCATCGCGGCGCGGCAATCCGGGATGCCCTCATACCTGTACCTTTTCAAGGACAGGCTGCTGCCGCCCTGGCACATTATGCGGGCGAACTCAGGCTCCTTCGCAATGGCCTTCTTGCCCGTAATGGCCGCAACCTGCTCGGCCACCGGGGCCTTGCCGGGGGCGCAAAGATTGGGCGCGACATCCGGGTTGGACACAACGGCCTCCGCATATCCCTGGCAACCCGCGAACCCGCATGCGCCGCAGTTGGCACCAGGAAGCGAGTTCCTGACCTGCTCCACCTTGGGGTCTATCTTGACCGCGAATTTCTGGGCGGCGATGGCAAGCCCCAGCCCGAACAGCAGGCCCAACCCGCCAAGGAACGCCACCGTGAACTTGATGACCTCCCCGGCTCCGCCAGAAGACTCCGCGGCGGCGCTGGCCTGTCCGGCAGCCTGCCCGGCGGCCTCCGCCAAGGGGGTTATGGCATGGGAGCTTACCGCCTTTACAATCTCGCTCACCATCCCGAGGATGTTCAATCCCTCATGTAAGAACATTTTTTATTTCACCCCTTTATTTTTTAAATTTTTAAACTACTTTATTTACTTATTCTACCAATTCAGCTAAAGCGTTATCAAACCGGAAAACCCTATGAACGCGAGGGCTATAAGCCCCGTAAGGACAAACGATATGGGAAGCCCCCTGAACGGCTTGGGAACGTCCGCCAGTTCCAGTTTTTCCCTTATGCTGGCCATTATGATAAGGGCCAGGCTGAAGCCCAGGCCGGAGCCCAGGCCAAAGACGAGCGACTCTATGAAGGTATAGTTGGAATCCGCGCTGATGAGGGGGACGGCAAGGATGATGCAGTTTGTGACGATAAGGGCGAGGTAGATGCCGAGCTTGTAGTAAAGCCCGGGCGACACCTTCCTCATCATCGTGTCCGCCGCCTGGACGAAGCCCGCGATTATGGCTATGAAGACCAGAATCTTGAGGAACTCCAGGTGAAAAGGCACCATTACCATGTTATAGGCGACCCAGTTTAGGGCCGCGCTGATGACCATGACGGCGGTAAAAGTCATGCTCATGCCGATGGCCGTGTCCATCTTCTTGGTGACGCCAAAGAAGATGCACAGCCCCAGATAGCGGGTAAAAACAAAGTTGTTGACGAGTGATGCGGCTACTATAAGCTCAAAAAGTTTTACCATTGCAGTTTACCCCCTTAGTGTCCGCCGCCGGAGGCGCCATGGCCCCCGAAGAACCTGATGTCTATCCAGTTGAAAAAGCCCATGAGAAGCCCGACGGCGAAAAACCCGCCCGCGGGCAGAACGAACAGAAGGATGGGCTTGGTGCTGACCAGCTGGTAATCCCAGAGGGCCCCCTTGCCTATAAGCTCGCGGAAGAAGCTGATAACCACAAGCGCTATCAGGAAGCCGATGCCCATGCCCAGGCCGTCGAAAAGTGACGGCACAACCTTGTTCTTGCTCGCAAAAAGCTCCGCCCTGGAAAGTATGATGGCGAAGGCGACTATCAGCTGAAGATAGAGCCCTATCTGCTTGTACAGGGAATAGGAGTACGCCTCGAGCAGGAGGTTGGCCACCGTGACCCAGGTGCCGATTATGAGTATGTACGCTGGGAGCCTTATCCTTGAGTGGATGAATTTCCTTACGAACGAAACCGAAATGTTCGCCATCGTCTGGACGAAGAAAACGCCTATGCCCATCAGAAAGCCGCTTTTCAGGCTGTTCGTGACGGCAACGGAAGGACAGAGGCTCAGGGCGACCCTGAAGACCGGGTTCTCCCCGAAGATGCCGTTTTTAAGAAGACCTATATAGCTGGTTTTGCCTGCGGCGCTCACTGGCTCACCCCCTGATATTTCTTGATTAGGAATTCAACGCCCGTCCTGACGCCCTTTGTCGCCGCCCGGCTGGATATCGTGGCGCCCGAGACCGCCTCTATCTTGTTGGGGTCGGGCAGCTTTACCACCTCCAGCTGGTCGAGCGCCTTGCCCTTGAAACGGTCCTGGAAATACTGCTTGCCTATATCGTCTCCAAGGCCAGGCGTCTCCTCCTGGTGGAGTATGTTTATCGCCTTTATCTTCATGTCGGTGCCCACGGCCACCAGCAGGTTTATTATGCTCGAATAGCCCTTGCTGTAAGAGGAGGCTATGTAGCCCAGCACCTTTCCGTCCTTGTCCTTTGCGACGTAGTATTCGGCCATCTTGCCCTCCATCGGCTCGTAGGTGCCCTGGACGGCTATGTTAGAGGCCTCCGGCATCAGCGACTTGAGGGCTTTTTCCTTTTCAATCGCCTCGTTTCTTTCTATCTTCGGCTTGGCGTTGGCATACACGAGAGACAGTATGACGCCCGATACTATGAAGACCACCATGAGATTGAGGGTTATCTTTATTATCTCTTTCACGCCCTGGCCTCCTTCCTCGTGCCGAAGGGCCTGGTCTTCATGTACCTGTCAAGCAGCGGCGCAAAACAGTTCATAAGGAGAATGGCGAACATCACGCCCTCCGGGAAACCGCCGATGAGCCTTATCAGGCAGGTAATGAGACCGCAGCCTATGCCAAAAAGTATCTGCGCGCTGCGCAGCGAGGGCCCCGTGACATAATCGGTCGCCATGAAGAACGCGCCCAGCATGAGGCCGCCGCTCATGAGGTGGAGCACCGGGTCCCCGGCGAAAAGCAGAAGCTTGCCGGTCTCCGGGTCTTTCCCGCCGAATATCCAGGTGACTATCGCGACCGTGCCCAGGAAGGAGATCGGGATATGCCATGTTATGTATTTTTTCGCAAGGAGGTACAGGCCGCCTATGAGGAGGGCTATGACGGACGCCTCGCCTATGGAGCCCGCCCTGTGCCCTATGAACATCTGAAGGTACATGCTGCCCTTGGAACCGAACACCTCCATGAGCTTGCCGGCCCCCTCCTCCTTGAGAATCCCAAGCGGGGTGGCCGTGGTCTGCGCGTCCATCCCGAGGAAAGCGGCGGAGGGCTTTATCCATATGGTCATGGCCCTGGGCCAGGAGACCAGCAGGAAGGCCCTGCCGATGAGCGCCGGGTTGAATATGTTGAACCCGAGCCCCCCGAACAACGCCTTGGTTATGACGATGGCAAACAGCGAGCCCAGCACCGGCAGGTGCAGGAGGAACGGGTTCACCGACCAGATGCTCGCCGGAAGGTTCATGCCGAGCAGGAGCCCCGTCAGGAACGCGCTGCCGTCGGATATGGTCTGGGGCTTGTCCAGCGCCTTGTTCATCAGGTACTCGAACCCCACGCAGGACACTATGCAGAGCGCCGTAATGGCAAGCGCCCTGGGGCCGAAGAAGTAAATCCCCATCACAAGCGCGGGCAGGAGGCTTATGCTCACCGTCCACATTATCCTGCTTACGGACACCTCGCTCCGGATATGCGGACTGACCGATACTATCAATCTCTGTTGCTGCTGGCTTGTAGCGGACATTTTTCTATCAGTCTCCTAAGGTTTCACCATGGATTTTGCCAGCCTTATAAGCTGGACTATCGGCCTCTTCGAGGGGCAGACAAAGGCGCAGGAGCCGCACTCGAAGCAGTCGAAGAGGTTGTTGGCCTTCGCGTCCTCGTAGTGCCCCTTCTCCGCCAGCACGCTGAGCTGGCCCGGCCTCAACCCCATGGGGCATATATCCACGCAGCGGCTGCACCTTATGCAGGGCTTGTACTCGTCCGCGTGGAAGAGCCCCTCCTCTGGCAGCACCAGTATGCCGGAGGTGCCTTTTGTGACCGGCACATCGAGCGAGCTGATGGCAAAGCCCATCATCGGACCGCCGGATATGACCTTGGCGGTGTTGTTGGAGAAGCCGCCGCAGGCCTCGATAAGGCTGGAAACGAGGGTGCCTATCCTCGCCATGAGGTTTTTGGGCTCCCTTATCCCCTCGCCCGTTACCGTTACCACCCTCTCTATAAGAGGCTTGCCGTACCTCACGGCCTCGTAGACGGCATACGTGGTGCCGATGTTCTGGACGACCACGCCCACGTCCATCGGCAGCGCCCTGGGGGGCACTTCCCTGCCGCTCACGGCCTTTATGAGCATCTTCTCCGCGCCCTGGGGGTATTTGACCTGCAGGGGGCAGACCTCCACGTCCGCATGCGCGCTCGCGGCCTTCTTCATGGCCTCGATGGCGTCGGGCTTGTTGTCCTCTATGCCGATGAACCCCTTCTTTACGCCGAGGGTGCGCATTATGAGCCTGAGCCCGTCAACGACCTCTTTTGATTTTTCGAGCATGAGCCTGTGGTCCGCGGTCAGGTAGGGCTCGCATTCCGCCCCGTTCAGGATGACCACGTCGACCGGCTTTTCCTTTGGCGGGGAGAGCTTTACCGCCGTCGGGAACGCCGCGCCGCCCATGCCGACGATGCCTGCCGCCTTTATCCTCTCCTTTATCCCGGCTGGCGGAAGCTCCATAAAATTGGGCTCGTCCTTGAGGGGCACCCATTCTTCCTTGCCGTCGTTCTCTATGACGACGGCCTCGGCGGGCCTCCCCATGGCCGTGGGGAATTCCCCGATGGCTATGACCTTGCCTGAAACGGACGAGTGGACGGGCGAGGAAACAAACCCCTCCGGAGTGCCGATAACGGTGCCGATCTTGACCTCATCGCCTATGGCCACGCACGCCTTGGCAGGGGCGCCTATGTGCTGCCTGAGCAGCACGACAACCCTCGCCGGGGCCTTTAACGCCGTGATGGGTTTTGACTCGGAAAGTTCCTTTTTATCGGGCGGATGGATACCGCCTGCAAAAGTCGGCAAAACAGCACCTCCTTAAATTTGATGTTTTAAGGGACAAAAAAACCAATAAGTAATACCATGCGGATGCGCTTATTGTCAAGTTCAGGTTATAAAGGGGCGGGTGGATGGCGGAGGGGGAGAGATTCGAACTCTCGGCAGGGTGTAACCCTGCAACGATTTTCAAGACCGTCGCCTTAAACCGCTCGGCCACCCCTCCAATAATGAAAAGACGATAAAACATGAACAACGCGCCGTCTTTAATGCCAATGTATAAGTATACAAATAAGCGCTGCCAGAGGGCAATTTCCAAGCTGCGAGCGAAAGGCGTTTTTCGTTTTTCTTATCCCCGCCCCCTTATCTGTTTGGGGCTCCGTCGCAGGGGCGGACCCATGTGTCTGCCCCGAAACCCCTTAATAATAAGAGGGCGCGCCCCCTACAAAACAGAACCCCCGCTCTTGCGGAGCGGGGGCACCTGGCTCAAAATACTTTTCCAACCGGCCTCTGTATGTCAGCCATTCCGGGCTTGACCCGGAATCCAACGGCTTTATTTGCTTCCTGGCGAAGTCACCGGATACCGGCTTCCGCCGGCATGACAGGCTTTAACCAGGCATGTCTTAGGCCGACTGCCTCTCGTAAATCAGGATAGGCTTGTCCTTCTTCTCTATCACCTCTTCGTTTATGAGGCACTCCTTTATGGTCTTTTCGGAGGGCACCTCGTACATGACATCGAGCATCACGCCTTCCAGTATGCTCCGGAGCCCCCTGGCGCCGGTCTTCTTCTGGATGGCCTTTTTCGCAATCGCCTTGAAGGCCGAGTCCGTAAAGCGCAGGCGCACGTTGTCCAGCGAAAGGAGCTTCTGGTACTGCTTTATGAGGGAGTTCTTGGGCTCCGTGAGTATCTTCACGAGCGCGCCCATGTCCAGCTCATCCAGGGTGGCCACAACGGGCACCCTGCCGACGAACTCCGGTATGAGGCCGTATTTTATGAGGTCCTCCGGCTCCACCATCGAGAGCGTCTCCCCCAGCTTCCGCTCGTGCTTCACGGCCTGGGAGTCGAAGCCCACAGTGCGCTTGCCGGTGCGCTGGCTGATGACGTTCTCCAGCCCTACGAAGGCGCCCCCGCAGATAAACAGGATGTTGGTGGTGTCCACCTGTATGTATTCCTGCTGGGGGTGCTTCCTGCCGCCGTGGGGCGGGATGTTGGCCATCGTGCCCTCGATTATCTTCAAAAGCGCCTGCTGGACGCCCTCGCCGGACACATCCCTCGTGATGGAGGGGCTGTCCGCCTTGCGGCTTATCTTGTCTATCTCGTCGATATAAACGATGCCCCTCTGGGCCTTCTCCACGTCGTAGTCCGCGGCCTGGAGGAGTTTCAGTATCACGTTCTCCACGTCCTCGCCGACGTAGCCCGCCTCGGTGAGCGTGGTGGCATCCGTGATGGTGAACGGCACATCGAGCAGCTTGGCAAGGGTCTGCGCCAGCAGCGTCTTGCCGGTGCCCGTGGGGCCTATGAGCAGGATATTGCTCTTTTGAAGCTCTATGTCGGCATCCGAGGGGCTGTATATCCTCTTGTAGTGGTTGTAAACGGCAACCGAAAGGATTTTCTTGGCCCTCTCCTGCCCTATGACGTAATCATCCAGGAAGCGGCTTATCTCCCTTGGGGTGGGGAGTTTCGGGAGCCCCGCGGGGCCCTTGTCCTCCGAGTACAGCTCGTCGGCTATTATCTCGTTGCAGAGGCCGACGCACTCGTCACAGATGAAAACCGTGGGGCCGGCTATAAGCTTCCTTACCTCGTCCTGTCCTCTTCCGCAGAAAGAACATTTGTATTCTGAATTTTCCTTTTTTGCCACTATCGAAACCTCCGTAATAAAAAGACTTTAAGACTTGGCCTTGACGGTAGTCAGCACGTCATCGACCAGGCCGTAGGCCTTCGCCTCCGCCCCCGACATGAAGAAATCCCTGTCGGTGTCCGTATGGATTTTCTCCAACGGCTGCCCGGTATGAAACGCCATGATCTTGTTGAGCTGGTCCTTCATCTTGAGGACCTCCCTGGCATGTATCTCCACGTCGGTCGCCTGGCCCTGGAACCCGGCCGTGGGCTGGTGGATCATCACCCTGGAGTTGGGCAGGGCGAACCTCTTGCCCTTGGCCCCGGCGCAAAGGAGCAGGGCCCCCATGCTGGCCGCCTGCCCCAGGCAGTAGGTCGCTATGTCCGGCTTTACGTACTGCATGGTGTCGTAGATGGCAAGACCCGCGGTGACCACGCCGCCGGGAGAGTTTATATAAAGGTGGATGTCCTTCTCGGGGTCTTCGCTCTGAAGAAACAGCAACTCCGCTATTATGGTGTTGGCGACGTAATCGTCAACCGGCGTGCCCAGGAATATTATCCTGTCCTTCAGGAGGCGGGAGTAGATGTCGTAGGCCCTCTCCGTCCTGCCAGTCTGCTCTATGACTATGGGAACTATGCTCATTCTTTCACCTTTCCAGTTCGGCTTTTTCCAGAAGAAAGTCAAGGACCTTCTCCTCGTAAATCGCATGCCTCAGGGCATCCAGCGAGCCATGCCTTGAGACATAATACTTGATTATGTGCTCGGGGGGAAGGGACATCCGGCGGGCCATCTCCTCTACACGGGTCTTCATGTCTTCCTCCGACACATCTATTTTCTCACGCTCTCCGATAAGGTCAAGCAGGAGGGTGGCCTTCACATTCCTGACCGCCTCCTCCTTCTTGCCCTCCTTGAGGGCGGCGGTATCGGGCGCGGGCTCCCCGGCCCTCTGCGCCGCCGTGACCGCGTCCTCAACGAGCATGGCTATCTCTTTTTCCACCATGCTTGCGGGGGCCTCGAAATCATATTTATCAACGAGTTTTTTCATTATCTCAGTCTTTTGCATCCTCTGGAGGGCCTGCTTCTTGGACTTGAGGGCCTCTTCCTTTATATGGGCCCTGAGCCCTTCCAGGTTTTCGCGCCCGTAATCCTTCGCAAGCTCGTCGTCAATCGCGGGCACCTTCACCTTCTTGGTGTCCTTCAGTGTTACATGGAAGACGACATCCCTGCCTGCCACGCTCTTGAGCTGGTAGTCTTCGGGGAACTTGACGGCGATATCGAAGGACTCTCCCTTCTTTTTCCCCATGAGCCCCTTTGAAAACTCCTCGGGCATCGACTTCCCGCCCACCCTGAAGACCTGCGCCTCATAGGATTTCTCCTCGCCCTCGACCGTATAGTCCAGTATGGCGATGCCGCCCTCCGCAAGGGGCGCCTCCATGGGCTCGAAAACGGATTTTTCCTCCGCAAGGCGCTTGAGAACGTCCTCAACGTCCTTGTCCTCCACGGACGTCTCCGCGTCCTTGACCTTGATCCCGGTGTAGACCAGGTCCTCTATTTTAGGCATGACCTCCACAAGGAGGGTCATGTTAAAGGGCTCGTTCCTCCTGAAGCTGCCCGTCTCCTCGAACTCCGGGCTGGAAACCGGCCTCAGCCCGGCCTCTTTCAGCCCCTCGGAATAGAACTGGGGGACGAGTTTTTGCAGCACCTCGCCTTCCACGTCCTTCCCGAACTTCTTCTCTATGAGCGTGATCGGGGCCTTGCCTACCCTGAACCCCGGCACCTTCGTGCGCTGCCTCAGCTTCTCCAGAGAGTCCTTTATCTCTTCCTCTATCCTCTGAGGAGGTATTTCTATCTTCAGTCTCTTCTTTGTGGGGCTTACCTCTTCAACCGTCTTAAGCATTTCTCCTCCTTATTAAAGATTAAAACAGGGTGCGGCAATTTGTCAAAATTTTTATAAAAAAACAGGCAGTTGCATTGAAACTGCCCGGCTGGCTTAACAGGAGAAACCCATTGAAAACAAAACCACATCCGGTTTTGCCGCTCATGCATTTTATTACACGCCCAGATAAAAAAACAACTCCGGGCGGGACTGCGCCATACCGGCCCCTGTCCGGGGCATGTTATAATCAACCGTCATGATAGCGATTGTGGACTACGGCATGGGAAACCTCCGGAGCGTGGAGAAGGCGCTGGCAAAGGTGGGGGCGGACGCCAGGATAGTCAGCTCCGCCAGGGCCATCGAAGACGCGGAGGCGGTGGTGCTGCCAGGGGTGGGCGCGTTCAGGGACTGCGTAAAAAACCTGGATGAGCTAAAGCTGAGGGAGGCGATAATAAAGTCCATACGTTCCGGAAAGCCCTTTCTCGGCATATGCCTGGGGCTCCAGGTGCTCTTTACCGAGTCCCAGGAGTTCGGCAGGTGCAACGGCTTCGACGTCTTTAAGGGAAAGGTAGTCCGGTTCCCCGAGAGCAACGTGCTGAAGGTACCGCACATGGGCTGGAACAATATAAAAATCATAAATAAGGCCCCGGTTTTAAAGGACATTCCGGATGGGACGAGCTTCTATTTCGTGCATTCCTATTACGTGGTGCCCGAGGACAGCTCCATCATCGCGACGACCACCGGATACGGCATTGAATACACCTCCATGGTCTGGAAGGACAACGTGTTCGCCACCCAGTTCCACCCCGAAAAAAGCCAGGCAATGGGCCTGAAGCTCCTCAACTCTTTCCGCGAGTTCGTCCGGAAGGGCTGACGGGCGTTAAAAAGGGGCTTTTCTTTTTCCCGCCGGTTTTAATTTAAAGGAAAATACAATATAATTCTTTGTAGAAATGACTTCCGCTTGGTGTTTGCAAGAAAAAACCATGGGGGAAAAGATAAAAAAAATCCTTAAGGCGGCCGTCATCCTCTTCGTGCTGGTCTTTATCGCCAGCATAGGCATATATTTCGTGTTCCCCAACATCGCCGCCCTGAAAAAGACAAATCCCAAAAAGACCGCGTTCATGCAGTACCGCGAAAGGCAGTGGCGCGAGCAGGGCGACTGGAAAAAGCAGATAACCCAGCGCTGGGTGCCGTATTCGCGGATATCGCCATACCTGATAAAGGCGGTCCTCATAGGGGAGGACGACAAGTTCTGGAACCACGACGGGTTCGACTTCGACGCCATCGAGGCGGCGATGGAGAAGGACATAAAGGCGAAGAAGTTCAAGTTCGGGGCCAGCACCATAAGCCAGCAGCTGGCCAAAAACCTTTATCTCTCCCCGTCAAAAAGCCCCATACGCAAGATAAAAGAGGCCATCCTCACCTGGCGCATAGAGAAGAACCTGACAAAAAAGAGGATACTGGAGATCTACCTGAACGTGGCCGAGTGGGGGGACGGCATCTTCGGCATCGAGGCCGCATCGAGGCACTATTTCGGAAAGCCCGCTTCGGCCCTGAGCCCCGATGAGGCGGCAAGGCTCGCCTCCATCCTGCCCAACCCGCTCAAGTTCAGCCCGCTGGCCAGGCAGAAATACGTCATGAACCGCTCCAGGGTCATTTATAACATCATGGTCAGGCGCGGCATAGTGACCAGGGAGATCGAGGAGGCCGTAAACAACATAGAAAAAGAGAGCCGACAGCAGGAGCAGGAAGAGGCCAGCCAGGAAGACACTCAGCCCGAGGCCACGGTCAATACCGGGCACCCAGGCCCCGGCAAGGCCGTTGCCCATAAAGCCGCACAGACCGGCGCCGGAAATGACGGGGGCAGCGCCGCGCAGACGGAAAACAGCACGCCTGTGAATAAAGGACCTGAAAACGGGCAGATGACCCGGGAAAAAGACAGCCCGCCCGATAAAAAAGCCGCCCTCCAACAGCTGAACAGGAACCTGAGCGCTTATTCGCCCGAGAGGGCAAGCCAGTAACCACAACAAGCAATCTCATATCTTGTTGAAAATGCAGGGGATTGCCGTGCTCCCTCCGGCCGCTCGCAATGACAAAAGCGATTACCCCGGAACAGTCTCCGGTTTTATTTCTTTTTGGCCTTCCCAGGGACCTTTTCCCAGTCCTTGAGGAACTTTTCCAGCCCTATGTCCGTAAGCGGGTGTTTCGCGAGCTGTTTAATGACGGAATAGGGGATGGTCGCCACGTGCGCCCCCGCGATGGCGGCGTCGACAACGTGCATGGGGTTCCTGATGCTTGCCACTATCAGCTCCGTGTCGAACATGTAATTGTCGTAGATGGCCAGTATGTCGCTTATCAAATCCATGCCGGCGTGGCTTATGTCGTCCAGCCGCCCGGCAAACGGGCTCACATAGGACGCCCCGGCCTTTGCGGCAAGGAGCGCCTGCGAAGGGGAAAACACCAGCGTGACGTTGGTCTTTATGCCCCTCGAGGAGAGCGTTTTCACGGCCCTCAGGCCGTCTTCCGTCATGGGTATCTTCACGACGATATTTGGCGCGATGGCCGAAAGCTCCACGGCCTCTTTAACCATCCCGCCGGCCTTCAGTGAGACGGCCTCGGCACTCACGGGGCCGTCAACCACCCCGCATATCTCCCTGAGCAGGGCGACGGGCTCCCTGTTTTCCTTGCTTATGAGGCTGGGGTTCGTAGTGACGCCGTCAACGACCCCGAGCCCCCAGGCGTCTTTTATCTCCTCCACGTTCGCGGTGTCGATGAAAATCTTCATTTACAGTCTTTCCTCCCCCTTAATGCGCGAAATTTTGCCCAAAAAAGATTTTTTTACTCAAACGGGGCAGATTATTATACCTCAGCCGCCGGGAAGAACGCCTCTTCCATAAGCTCAAGTATGTGGACGGTCTCAAGCCCGCCCCTGCGGAGCTGGAGCATGCAGCCGGGGCATGCGGTCACCACCCTGCCCCTGCCCTGATATGCCTCTGTCTTTCTCCTCAGCATCTCCTGCGAAAGCCCCCTGTCCGTAAGCGAGAGCCCAAGCCCGCAGCACCCGTCATCGCCTTTTTCTATATTGAGAAGGTTGAGCAGCCCCTGCGGGTCGAACCCCAGTCCGTGCCTCAGATGGCAGGGCTCGTGCCAGACGAGCCGCTCGCTTGCGGTCTTCCGCCCCGCACCCGCGTCGAGCTTGCCGGACAGGAACTCCACCGCGTCCATCGCGTTCCTTACGGCGGCGCCGGTCAGATGCCTGTAATGCTCCCTGATTACGAGCGTGCAGGTGGGGCACGGGCTCACCACGGCCTCCACGTTCATCTTGCCGAATACCTCTATGTTCTTGAGCGCGAAATTCCTGGCCTCTTCCTCAAGACCAAGCGCCCTGAGCGGAGAGCCGCAGCACACCTCCCCGTGTGGCAGTATCACCTCGTAGCCAAGCGCAAGGAGCATGCCTATAAGGCTTTCGCCAGTCTCGGGCATCAGGTAATTGGTGCTGCACCCGGCAAATACGGCCACGCGTCCCGCGGATTTCCTATTGGCCGGTTTTATCACCTGCCCGCCGTTTCTAAGCGTACGCCGGGGGAGCGTCTTCACGCCCGGGAGCACCCGTTGTGCGAGCCCCGGAAAAATCCTTGCCGCCCCGAGCGCCGCGCCGGGGCTCCTCAGGCCAAACCTCAACGCCGTCCTGAGCAGGAGCCTCCCCCTGTCCGCCCCCCGAAGGGCCGCCCTGCCCTGATAGATAATCTCCGTGGGCTTGATGCCGACCGGACAGGTGTTGTCGCAAAGGCCGCAAAGGGCGCAGCTCATGAGCCTCCTGATGGCAGGGGGCCCGGCCTGGACCGTCCCCCCGGAAAAAATGCCCTTAAGGAGCACGATCCTGCCGCGGGGGGAAAAACCCTCGTTCCTTGTAATATCGTAAACGGGACAGCGGGCCTTGCAGCTGCCGCACTTCGCGCAGTCGTCAAGCAGTTTTTTATTTATCTCTGCCATTCAAAAAAATCTTGTTGAGACTGCCGGACCTGAACCCTTCCATGTCCAGGCAGACGAACCTGAAATATTTCCCCACCCCGGCCGATATCTCTTTTCTCAGGGAAAGGGCCTTTTCAAGCTCCCCTTCCGGCACCTCTATGCGGGCCACATCCCCGTGGTCCCTCACCCTGAACTCCCGGAAACCGAATTTTTTAAGGACGTTTTCGGCCATTGCGACTCTCATCAGTTCACCTGCCGTTATGGGCATCCCGCAGGGAATCCTCGAAGCAAGGCAGGGGGAAGAGGGCCTGTCCCATGTGTCCAGGCCAAGCGCCCTTGAAAGCTCCCTGATGTCCCCTTTCCCGAGGCCCGCCTCCATCAAGGGGCTCCTTACGCCGTGGGCCCTGGCCGCCTCGATGCCGGGCCGGTAGTCCTCCGCGTCGTCGAGCGAGCTGCCGTCCAGCATATGTTCATAACCCCCCTCACGCGCTATCTCCCCAAGCCTGCCGAAAAGCTCGTCCTTGCAGTAAAAGCACCTCCTGGGGCCGTTTGAGGAATACCTTTCATCGGCAAGCTCGTTGGTCTTTATGAGGCGGTGCTCCACGCCCATGAGCCCGGCGAGCCTCACGGCGTTTTTGGCGTCGGCCTCCGGATGGCTTTCGGAAACAGAGGTAACGGCAAGCAGTTTTTTGATGCCAGCCATGCTGGCCGCCTTCAGGACAAGCGTGCTGTCCACCCCGCCCGAAAAGGCGATAATCGCGCTTTCAAACCCGCTCATTATCTCAAGGAGCCTTTTTTGCTTTTTTTGCCCGGCCGTCAGTGCCTGCATGGTTTTTTTATCGCCTGAATTTCCTCACCTCCCTCGCCCTCCGGGAGAGGGGCAGGGGGTGAGGGGGTTTTTTTCTCTCATAATACGGAGATTTCGTAGTTCTCCTGATGAAGGGACTGGTTCTCGTTTATGATTATCTTCATGTCGTATTTGTTCTCAAGCTCCTCAAGCCCCTGCCGCTCCTCGTCCAGGAGGAGTTCGGCCACGGAGGGGTGCACCGTTATGACGAGCTTCTTCGCGCCGTGCCGTGCCATCTTCTCCGTCTTCCTGAACAGCTCGTAGCAGAGCGTGGTGGCGGACTTGACCGTGCCCTTCCCCTCGCAGTAGGGGCAGGGCTCAAGCAGGGTGCGCACAAGGCTCTCCCTCACGCGCTTCCTGGTCATCTGGATGAGGCCAAGCTCCGTTATCTGGGAGATGGTGCACTTCGTCCTGTCCTTCTTCATCGCCTCCTGGAGGGCGTTGAACACCTTCTGGCGGTTCTCCGCCTTCTCCATGTCTATGAAGTCGATGATGATTATCCCGCCAAGGTTCCTGAGCCTTATCTGGTAGGCTATCTCCTTCACGGCCTCAAGGTTGGTGCGCAGGATGGTGTCTTCGAGGTCTTCCTTGCCCACGTACTTGCCGGTGTTGACATCTATGACGGCCATCGCCTCGGCCTGGTCCAGCACGATGTAGCCCCCGGACTTGAGCCACACCCTCCTGCCAAGCGCCCTGGTGATGTCCACCTCTATGCCGTAATAATCGAATATGGGCTCCTCGCCCTCGTAGAACTCTATCTTTTCAAGCAGCTTGGGGAAATAGGACTTTATGAACTCCGTGACGTTGCCGTGGACGGCCTCGGAGTCTATGACCATCTCCTCCACATCCGGGCTCATCAGGTCGCGCACGCTCCTCAAGACAAGGTCCAGGTCGCTATAAATGAGCGCCGGGGCGCCGGACTTCTCCGTCTTCCTGATGATGCTCGCCCAGAGGCGGGTGAGGAAGTCCAGGTCCTTCTGAAGCTCCTCGTAGCTTGCCCCCTCGCTTGCCGTCCGGACGATGATGCCCGTGTTCTTCTGCTTTATCTCCTCGACAATCGACTTGAGCCTCACCCTCTCCTGCTCGTCCGATATCCGCCTGGAAATGCCTATGTGCTCCAGGTTCGGCATGATAACCACATACCTTCCGGGCAGCGTTATATAGGAAGTGACCCTCGCCCCCTTGCTGCCCATAGGGTTCTTGGATACCTGGACCAGAATCTCCTGCCCCTCGTGCAGCAGCTCGTCTATCTGCATGCTGTGCCTGGTTTTGTGCGTGAAATCAAGGCCGGAGAAGTTCTCGTCCTCGAAGACCGAGGCGTAGTCGTCCACGATATCGGTGCGGATGTCGGCCACATAAAGGAAGGCCGCCTTCTCAAGCCCTATGTCCACGAAGGCCGAGCGCATGCCGGGCAGTATCCGGAGCACCCTGCCCTTGTAGACGTTCCCGACAAGGCTCGCGTTCTTCTTGCGCTCCACATAGACCTCGACCACCTGCCCGCCCTCCAGCAGCGCCAGCCGGGTCTCCTGCCCCGTTATGTTGACCAGTATGCTGTTTGGCATGCCTACGGCGTCTCTCCCCCCGCGGACGAATGTCCGGCAGACGATTGGCCGCAGGGCGGCTGCGGACGGCTGTCCGGCGGACGAATGTCCGAAGACGTCTGGCCAGAAAGGGCAACCCTCGTGACGTCGATATCCTGGAGCCGCGCCCCGAAAATCTCCCTTACCGCCTCTTCGAGCCTCACGCTTGCCCCTCCGGTGTCCCTCAAGGTCATGCGCACGCTGTTTGCGCCGGTTTTTTCCAAATCCTCAACCATCTTCCGGAGGTCTATCTCCCTGCCCTCCCGCAAAACGGGAAAGGTTTCCCTCTTTAAAAAAGACTCCAGTACGCCCTTGTCAGGGCCAATGCCTATTATCTCATAAACGTATCGCGATATGAAGCTTTGAAGCGACGCCGCCTGCGCCGGGATGGCCGCCGCGCTCCTTACCCTTATGCCCTGGGGCAGCTGGGCGTTCATCTGGCGCATCACGGACTCCGGCAGGACGTAGGAGCTTAACGTCATGTCCATGAATTCAGAGAGCCCCTTCACGCCCACGCCGAGCGGCGGGCCGAGCGCTATCTTCGGGGCCGGGTGGAACCCCTTTGAATACTCAAGCGGAAGCCCCGCCCTCCTTGCCGCCCTCGCAATGGCCGTCATCAGCTCCCTGTGGGAAAGGCCCTCCAGCGGGGACATCTTGGAAAACTCCATCCTTACCCGCAAAACCTCCGGGAGCGTTTTTTTCGTGCCGCCCGTCTGGACGGAAAGTTCTTCTTTTTGCGTTTTTTTTGCCCCGGAAGACCCGGCAGGGCCGCCGGGCCCGCATTTAAGCCCACAGCCCGTGCAGGACGTCCGGCAGTCCGCCGTCTTCACGCCCTCAAGCGCCTTCCTGTATTCCCTTATGAGATACTCTTCCGTCACGCCGGGGTCTATCATCCCCCAGGGCAGGGGCCCTCCGGGGGCAAACGTCCTCAGGGCATAGACGCTGGCGTCCATCCCGGTCTGCTCCATAGCCTTTTGCCATATGCTGAAGTCGAAGACCTCGCTCCAGCCGTCAAGCCTGGCCCCAAGCCTGTGGGCGGCCAGGAGGAGTTCCGACAGCCTTTCGTCCCCGCGCGCGAAGGCCGCCTCAAGGAGGCTCATCCGGGGGTCGTGGTCCTTGAGGTTCATGCCCTTTTTGCGGAGCGCCGCCCTCAAGAAGTCCTTTTTCCGCGCAAGCTCCTCCATGGGGGCCTGCCCGCACCACTGGAAAGGCGTATGCGGCTTTGGCACGAAGGAAGAGACCCCTACATTTATGTTCACGAACCGCCGCGTGTGGCGCTTTGCCGTCTTCAGGGCCTTCATGGCCATCGCCGGAATCGCCTCGACATCCTCATCCGTTTCGGTGGGGAGCCCTATCATGTAATAGAGCTTTATGTTCAGCCAGCCCTCCGAAAAGAGCATCTCAAGCGCCCTGTCAAAGTCCTCATCGGTGAAATCCTTGTTGATGACGCGCCGCAGCCTTTCGGTCGCCGCCTCGGGGGCTATCGTGAAGCCCGTCTTCCTTACGGACTTTATCTCCTTCAGCACCTCGGAGTTGAGCGCCTTCACCCGCAGCGATGGCAGCGAGACGGCATACTTGTTGTCCAGGAATTTGCGGTTAAACCCCCTTATGAGCGGCAGGAGGCAGGAGTAGTCCCCCGCGCTAAGCGACGTGAAAGAGACCTCCTCATGCCCGGTGGACTTCAGCGCCCGCTCCGCAAGCCCTATCACCCGCTCCGGAGAGCGCTCCCTCAACGGGCGGTAGATCATCCCCGCCTGGCAGAACCGGCACCCCATCGTGCAGCCCCGCGAGACCTCTATATTCACCCTGTCGTGCACGACCTGCATGTAAGGGACAACAGGCCTGTCCGGGTAGGGCGCGTCCTCCAGGGAGGCTATGTACCTCCTTTTCACCCTGTGGGGGCCGCCATCATGTACGGATGGAATGTAAAAACCCTCCAGCTTTGCCAGCTCGGAAAGGAAACCCTGCCGTCTGCCGTCCCCCTCCCTCTTCCACTTGTTCAAAAGCCCAAGCATCTCCGGCACGGCCTCCTCGCCGTCCCCGATGAGAAAGGCGTCCATGAAGGGAGCAAGCGGGGCGGGGTTTACTGTTGACGGCCCGCCCGCTATCACAAAGGGATTTTTTTCATCCGTCCTGTCCTGCCATTTAAGCGGGATTTTGGAGAGCGAGAGCATATTGAGGACGGACGTGTACGAAAGCTCGTACTGGAGGCTAAACCCCAGGACATCGAAACCCCGGAGGGGGGTGCCGCTTTCAAGAGAGCTTAAAGGGGCGCCGCTTTCGCGCAGATGGGCCTCGAAGTCCGTCCAGGGGTGAAATACCCGCTCGCAGGAGGCAAAAGGCAGCCCGTTTATGACATGGTAGAGTATCTTCAGCCCCAGATGGGACATCCCTACCTCGTAAACGTCCGGGAAGGCCAGTGCAACGCGCACGGGTTTATCTTTTTCCCCGCCCCCGGAAGGGGACGCGTTTACCTCGTGGTCAAAATACCTGGATGGTTTTTGAAATCTTAAAAAGTTCACTTTCTAGGATAGCAACCCTGTCAGGGTTTTGACAAGTTGCAAAAATGGATATAAATTAAATGGAATGTCTTTATTTTTTCTATCTGACCTGCGAATAAGCGGGCCTGCTGGATAAGGGGGTTTTTATTTCATGCACATAGGGATAATCGGGACTGGATACGTCGGGCTTGTGACCGGGGCGTGCTTCGCCGAGTACGGGTTGAACGTGACGTGCGTGGACAGGGACGAGGAAAAGATAAAGGCGCTTAAAAAGGGAAAAATCCCGTTTTACGAGCCGGGGCTTGAGGAACTGGCCGAAAAGAACTTCAAAAAAGGCCGCCTCGCCTTCACCACCAATATATCCGAGGCGGTGAATTCAAGCCTCGTCATCTTCATAGCCGTGGGGACGCCGCCGAGGGGCGACGGCTCGGCGGATTTGAAGTACGTCGAGGAGGTCGCAAGGGAGATAGCGGGCCATCTGGAGGGCTACAAGGTGATAGTCACAAAGAGCACCGTCCCCGTGGGCACCGGGAAGAGGCTGAAGAGCATAATCGGAGGGGCCCTCAGGGGAAAAAACATCCATTTCGACGTCGCCTCAAACCCCGAGTTCCTGAGGGAAGGGGCGGCGATAGAGGACTTCATGAGGCCAAACAGGGTCGTCATAGGGGCGGAGAGCCCGCAGGCCGCCGCGATATTGCAGGACCTCTACAGGCCGCTTTACCTCATAGAGACCCCGATTGTCGTGACCGGCATAGAGACCGCCGAGCTGATAAAATATGCCGCGAACTCCTTCCTTGCCACAAAGATATCCTTCATAAACGAGATGAGCCGTCTCTGCGAGAAGGTGGGCGCGGACGTGCACGTTGTCGCCAAGGGGATAGGGCTTGACAGAAGGATAGGGCCAAAGTTCCTCCACCCGGGCCCCGGATTCGGGGGCTCCTGCTTCCCCAAGGACACAAAGGCCCTCGTCACCCTGGCGCAGGAAAACGGCATGGAGCTGAAGATCGTAAAGGCCGCGATAGCGGCCAATGAAGACCAGAAACTCTTCATGGTGGAGAAGATGAAGTCCGTGCTGAACCCGCTCGGGGAAAAGACGATAGCCGTCCTTGGGCTTGCCTTCAAGCCCAACACCGACGATATGCGCGAGGCCCCCTCGATAGACATCCTGAACGCGCTCGTCGCCGAAGGAGCCCGGATAAAGGCCTACGACCCCGTGGCCGCGGCCACCGCGAAAAAGGTCCTCCCAAAGGAGGTCGTTTACGCAAAGGACGCCTACGAGGCGGTGATCGGGGCCGATGCGGTGGCGATACTTACCGAATGGAACGAATTAAGGAACCTCGACCTTGGCCAGATAAAAAAGCTCCTCAAGAACCCCAATTTCTTCGACTTGAGGAACGTTTACGATCCCCAGAAGATGAAGGAGGCCGGGTTCAACTACCATTCGGTAGGCAGGCCGTAGGGGCTTTTTCTATTCCGGCGGCTCGTAGTATTTCTTTTTCTTCTTGAGGTATTCCTGCTCGACCTTTGCGCCGGGATAGTCGTGCGGGTACTTGTAGCCTGTCCCATGTCCAAGCTTCTCAGCGCCCCTGTAATGAGCGTCCTTCAGGTGGTCCGGCACCTCAAGGGTCTGCTCCTCCGCCACGTCCTTCAGCGCCCGCTCCAACGCCATGAAGCTGGCGTTGCTCTTCGGGGCGGCGGCCGCATAGACCACGGCCTGCGCCAGCGGTATCCTGCCCTCCGGCATCCCCACGAACTCCACCGCGTGCAGGGCCGAGATGGCCAGCACAAGCGCCATCGGATCCTTTACGCCTATGTCCTCGGCGGCGAATATGATTATCCTCCTGGCTATGAAGCGGGGGTCCTCCCCGGCATATATCATCTTCGCAAGGTAATATATGGCCGCGTCCGGGTCCGAGCCCCTCATGCTCTTTATGAACGCCGAGATGGTGTCGTAGTGCTGGTCGCCCGCCTTGTCGTAGAGGACGGCCTTTTTCTGGATGGACTCCTCGGCCACTTCTTTGGTTATATGTATTGCGCCCCCGTCCCCGGGAGGGGTCGTGAGGGCGGCAACCTCAAGCGCCGAGAGCGCCCTCCTCGCGTCGCCGTCCGCCGTCTTAGCCAGGTGGCCAAGCGCATCATCGCCGGCCTGGATGTTCAGGTTCCCCAACCCGCGCTTTTTGTCCGAAATGGCGGACTTCATTATTTTTATGATGTCTTCCATGCCCAGGGGCTTAAGCTCGAACACCTGGCTTCGGGAAAGCAGGGCGGAGTTCACGTAAAAAAACGGGTTTTCGACGGTGGCGGCGATGAGGATGACGTTGCCCTCCTCCACGTCGGGCAGGAGCGCGTCCTGCTGGAGCTTGTTGAAACGGTGTATCTCGTCCAGGAAGAGGATCGTCTTCTGCCCGGCCTTTTTCAGTTTTCTGGCCTCGGCGATAACCCTGCGGATGTCCTGGAGGCCGGCGGTGGCCGCGTTCAGCCACTCGAAATGGGCACTGGTGCTGTTTGCGATGACCCTGGCAAGGGCGGTCTTGCCCGTGCCGGGCGGCCCGTAGAGGATGATGGATGTTATCCTGTCGGCCTCTATCGCCCGCCTTAAAAGCTTTCCCTTCCCGATTATATGCCCCTGCCCGGCGTATTCCTCGAACGTCCTTGGGGCCATCCGGTAGGCAAGGGGCTCGTCTTTGAACAAGGACTCCATCAATCTGAAGTTTAATCGGTACACGGAGGGGATGTCAAAGAAGGAAAATGCAAAAAATCCAAAACACGTTTTTTAAGCTTTTCTTCATCTTTGGTCCAGCACTCCCATATTACAAGAACATCCCAACCCAGATTGCGAAGGTCTTTTCTGTTTTTAATATCTCTTTTTCGAGTGGACTGCCTTTTATTTTCCCAAAAATTAACATTTGTTGCCGGTTTGACTTTACCATATTTACAACTGTGCATATGCCAGAAACAACCGTGGACAAGTATAATTTTTTTTAACCGCGGAAAAACCAGATCGGGCTTGCCGGGGAGGTCTTTTCGATGAAGACGATAGCGAAAGCCCATTTCATGAACGATTTTCCTTGCGGCAAGTTCAGGTTTTGTATTCCCGCCACGAATATGAGACATACACTTGCTGCGCTGTTCAGGGGTAAGGACATCCACCATAAATGCTAACCTGCGAGTTTCACCTTTACTGAATCAATAAATCGCGCAAAGGTCAGAAGCTTGTCACGCCGCTTTGGTGGATATTGAGTATGCAGACCGTGAGGAACGACGAGCTTAACGCTATAGCGTTCCATTTCATCAATTTGGTTTATAGAAATGCCCTGCTGAATAGTCAAAATATGTTTGTGTGAGATTCGCGGGGCTTCTTTTGTAACCTGCCGCCACCGGTCCTTGCAGGTTGTCTTGATACCAAGCATAAAAAGTTTTTCAAGCGGGTAATCAGGATCGAGATATGCATGTTTGCCAGGAATCAAAATATCCGGTTTTGTGCCTTCTACATCAACCCGGATATCGAAGGGAATTTCAGCTTCACGAAGCAGGTATTCCACATGGTGTTCCAGAGAGCGTCCCGCTCTGGCTTTTCTCCTTTGGAGAATCGTTTGAGCGGTGCCAAGGAAATCATCCACCGATTTGAAAACGCGCACTATTTCCGGTTCACAAATTTTTCTTTCGACGAGTTTAAACAGCTTGTACTCAGTATCGGTACACATGGTAAGCCGATTATCACTTGGTGAATCCATAAAAGATTTAACGCACTCAATCAGAGCCTGCCGGGCCTCATTCGCAAATGCCAGAGTCGGAGGAAAATCAGTTAGGGCCTTTGCAAATTCCCGGAAATGGCGATCCATGCAGGCGTCTTCAGTTTCCACAGGTTTTGCGGCGTCACGGTCAAACAAGGCCCAGCGTTCAACAACATCAACACCAAGCGCGGCCTGTATGTCCTCAATATCATCTTCCAAATCAAGCACGCAGGCAAAAAAACGATCAATCCGCTCAGGAATCAGGATAAGGAGGTTGCCAACGCAATCCTCGGTAAGAAAGGGGAATCCCCGCCCGAAACGCGTCAGCCGGTATTCACTGCGGGTTCCAACGCCGTACCATTTGACGATTGACTGTGTTATACAGCCATCCTGCCAAATTACTTCCACGTGGTGTTCATAATTTTTGCCTTTTACAGGCCCGTGGACTGTATATAACCGCCATATTTTTTTTGGAAGGTAATAGCCGTATTGATGTCCGCCGGTCAGTCCGACATCATTGGGGCTTATGAATTTAAGGATTGCCTTCCGGTAATCAAAGGCTTTCTTTATGGCTTCTTCGCAAGCTGGCGACGGCATTGCCCGTTATCCCCTGTTTTCTTGTTGTTATTCCTGCCATTTCCATTTGAAGACGATTTTAACAGACAGCCACCGCGGTTTAAATTCAGATGCCAATCGATTACTTTTAAAATCTGCCGGCCAACAGCTTCCACCACAGAAGGGACAACGGCATTCCCAAATTGTTTGTATGCCTGCGTGTCGGATACCACAATTTTGAGCTTGTCAGAAACAGGGAAGCCCATAAGCTTGGCCGCTTCCATTGGGGTAAGGCGACGAGGAGGCCCCTCTTTTCGGGGAATGAGAATTTCGGAACCATCCTTGTAATAACGGGCTGACAAGGTTCGGCTTATCCCATCCAAATTGGCCAGACCGTAACCGAACCCGTTGCCTTTTTCCTGATGGCGTCTGGCATAATCCTGTAGATAGTTCCATAAATGATCACTGAGCGTATATTTGGGATCGGGGTCGGCATTGAGGATATCCCTGAACTTGGGTCGTTCTTTTTCCGGCTTTTCTGGGAAAGCAAAGGGGGGATTTACCCCAAAAACGTGCTTGTCGAAGCCAACAATGAAAATTCGTTCTCTGTGCTGTGGAACCCATGCTGCTGCATCTATTATCTTTGCAAACACCTGATAATCGAGTTCGTCAAGTGTGGAAGTAATTACCTCCCATGTGCGCCCTTTATCATGGGATTGAAGGTTTTTCACGTTTTCAAGCAGAATTACCGGCGGGCGTTTAATGCTTATTATAGTGGCAACATTGAAAAACAGAGTTCCCTGGGTGGCGTCCTTGAATCCGTGAGGTCGGCCAAGCGCGTTCTTTTTGGAAACTCCGGCTATTGAAAAGGGCTGACAGGGGAACCCAGCCGCCAGCAAATCATGATCCGGTATGTCAGAAGGCTGAATCTTTGTAATATCACCGTGTGGCATTTCTCCAAACCATGCACTATAAGTCTTTTGGCAGTATGGGTCCCACTCGGATGAGAACAGGCAGCGACCGCCGGCTGCCTCAAGGCCAAGCCGCAGCCCTCCAATGCCGGCAAACAGATCGATAAAGCTGAAAGGTATGCCTTTTGTTTCATGCTGGCTTTTACCGTTACGAGTTTCAAATAGCGGAAGTTCTTCTCGTACTTGGAATGTATCCTTGAGAAGCGAAAGGAGGAATTCCTGCTGAGATATGCGGCGGCGTTCACATTCCGCCCCAATCCATGAGCGGACTTCTTCGGGAATCCCTCTTATAAGTACTGATTTCTCAGCCAGTCCGCACCTCCGGGGGGAAATTTTGATATCAATGCTAGCAATTTTTTCCAGCGGAAGTCAATGGGAATTTTATATTAACCGCGCAACTCCCCGCCCCTTGACAACACCACCCCCCAATTGATAATAATTTCTGTCCCGTCTATTCCGGTTTTTTCGCTTCTCTGGGGGAGGTTTTAAAGGATTTGGGCACCAGCGGCAAGGGGGTTTTTTCTTTCCTTCTCATCACATCGGACGAAACGCTCCATGAATTCCTAAGGGGCCGCTTTGGGCCGTCGGGCCTCACATTCGAGTGCAGGCAGGCGCTGCCGGCCAACCTGAGGCGGTCAAGCTTCGGCTCCAGGCCCGTCCTCATAGACCTGAGGATGCCGGAGGCGCTAAAAATCCTTTCGGACCTGAAGGCCTATCACCCCGACTCGAAGGTAGCGGCCTTCGCGAACGGGGACTTCAAAAAAAGCGAAGACGCCCTCAGGATGGGGGCGAACTACATCGTATTCGAAAGGGAAAAGCCCGAACTGCTCAAGGACATCCTCTTCAAGACCTGCCAGGAAGCCGCCATTCGGGAGGAGCTTGAATACCTGCGGTCTTTGTCCGAACCCCGGATAATAGCAAAAAGCCCTGCCATGAAAAAACTCCTTAAAGACGCGGAAGAGGCCGCGGCCTCCCCATTGCCCGTCTTCCTTTCGGGACCGGCGGGCTCCGGCAGGGAGCTTGTGGCAAGGCATATACACGGCGGAAGCGGCAGGGCCATCATGCCTTTTGTCAGTGCGGGCCCCGAGCAGGAGCCTTTATTTGCGGAGGCGGTGCTTTCGGCCAGGGGCGGAACACTCTACATAAAAGAAACGTCCGCTTTCAGCAAGGAAGCGCTTGAAAAATTAAGGGCGCTGATTCAAACGGGCGCATTCCGGCAGGATGAAAGCGCCCCGGCAATCAGTGCGGACGTGCGCCTCATGGCGGGCCACACCGGGCAGGATGGGACGTACCCCCTCTTCGAGGGGTTGCCGCATATGAAGCTCGATGTGCCCCCGCTCAGGGAGCGCAAGGAGGATATCGTGCCCCTGGCGGAGTGCTTCATCGAGGAGATAGGGCGTTTCCTTGGCACGGGGAAAAAGCACCTCACAAAATGCGCGAAGACAACCCTTGGCGAGCTGGATTATCCCGGAGGCGCGGCGGAGCTGAAAAACATCATCCACAGGGTATATTTTCTGGTCAAGGGCCGCAATATAAACGATAAGGACCTGCTGGGCTCCGAATACCTCAGCCGCTGCTCGTTCAAGAGCTTTATCGAGGAGAGGCTCCGGGGATATTTCCGCCGGATGGCCGAACTCGGCCACTCAAGCCTCTACGATTCCGTAATCGGCGAGGTCGAGAAGGCGCTGATAGAGCTGGCACTTCGGGAGACCGGGGGCAATAAGGTGCGCTCGGCAAAGGCCCTCGGGATGAACAGAAACACGTTCAGGGCAAAGATAAAGCAGCTGAAAATAAAGGAAACCAAGACGCCGCCTAAAGACGGGAATCCTTGAGCGCGTCCTTGCAGGGGCAGCCGCGCCTGCCGGGTATAAGGGGGAAGACCTCTTTCAGTATCTGCCGTATCGCTTCGGCGCTTTTCCCCATGTATTCGATAACTTCCGTGGTCGTCAGCTTTTTAGCGTCCGAAACGCCCGCGGCGAAATTGGTCACGACGGCGATGGCCGAATAGCACAGTTCGAGCTCCCTTGCCAGTATGGCCTCCGGCATCCCGGTCATGCCGACGACGTGCCCCCCCGCCTTTGCGTAAAAGGCGACTTCGGCCCTGCTTTCGAGCCTGGGCCCGTTTGTGCATACGTAAGTGCCTTTCCCGGCTGCAGGCACACCCGCCTTTTTTGCGGCGCCCAGGAGGGACGCCCGCAGTTCCGGGCAGTAGGGCTCGGTGAAGTCCACATGCACGACATCTTTTTCCTCATAGAAGGTGGCGGGCCTCCCCCCGCCGGTGAAATCGAGTATCTGGTCGGGGATAACGATGCTTCCGGGGGCAAATGCGGAGTCTATCCCGCCGGTGGCGTTCACCGCGATTATGCGCTCCACGCCCAGTTCCTTCATCCCCCAGATATTTGCCCTGTAGTTTATCTTGTGCGGGGCGACGGCGTGGCCCGCCCCGTGCCGCGGAAGAAATACCGCCTGCACGCCCCCTGAAAACTCCGCGATGAGATAACTGTCCGAGGGGTCGCCAAAGGGGGTTTTTACGGCCTTCCGGCCAACCTCCTCAAGTCCGGGTATCCCGTAAAGCCCGCTTCCGCCTATCACACCTATTAACGGCATGTTATAATTTACAAAAGTTATACCAAAGGAGTAAACATTGCTGGACCCCCAGGTGCTTAAAGACACGCTTAATGAGGTTTTCACCACGGAGGGCATGGACTATGCCGACCTTTATATAGAGCTTTCAAGGACAACAAGCATCCAGATAGAGGATGGCAAGGTGGAGAAGGTACTCCAGGGTGGAGACTCCGGGGGCGGGCTCCGGGCGCTTTCAGGCGGAAAAACCTCTTATGCGTACACCAACGCGCTCGATGAAAAGGCGCTTTCCGGAATGGCGTCGGAGCTGAAAAGTGCCGTCAAGTCCGGCTACGCGGCGAGCATCGACCTGAGACGGAAAGAGCCCCGCGTGGATTTCCCGATAAGGACAGACCCGGCAGGCGTCTCCCTCGACCGGAAGGTGGCCATAATGAAGGAGGCCGAAAGGGCCGCAAGGGGGTACGACAAGTCCATAAGGCAGGTAAGCGTTACGTACAGGGAACTTCACCAGAGGGTGCAGATCGCGTCTTCCGACGGCTTTCTGGCGGAGGACGAGCGGCTTCAGACCATATTCCTTGTAAACGTGGTCGCGGAGTCCGGCGGCGTGGTGCAGACCGGCTACGAGCCGGTGGGCGGCTTTCTGGGCTTCGAGCTTTTTGACGAGATATCCGCGCCGGAGCTTGCCCGGAAGGCGGCAAGGAAGGCCGTGATGATGCTTAAGGCAAGGCGCGCGCCGGGGGGCAGGAGGCCTGTTGTGATATCCTCCGAGGCCGGGGGCACCATGATACACGAGGCCATCGGCCACGGCCTGGAGGCCGACCTGGCCAATCAGGGACTGTCCGTGTATTCTGGCAAACTGGGCCGGAAGATAGCCGCGGACATCGTCACCGTGCTGGATGACGCCACCCTGCCCGGCAAGAGGGGCTCCTTCCGGTTCGACGACGAAGGCGTGCCCTCCCAAAAGACAGTCCTCGTCCTTAACGGGGTCCTGCAAAGTTTCATGTACGACAGGCTCCAGGCCATGAAGGCGGGCAGCGAGTCCACCGGCAACGGCAGGAGACAGTCCTACAGGCACAGGCCCATCCCCAGGATGACCAACACCCTTATCGCCCCAGGCAAGACCGCCCCGGAAGAGATACTGAAGGGCACCCCCCAAGGGCTTTTTGTCAAAAAAATGGGCGGCGGCCAGGTAAACACGCTCACGGGCGACTTCGTCTTCGACGTCCAGGAGGGATACCTCATAGAAAACGGGCAGTTGGGAGAACCCGTCCGCGGCGCGACACTGGCCGGCAACGGGCCCCGGGTGCTCATGGAAATAGATATGGTCGGCTCCGACCTGGGCTTTTCAATAGGCACCTGTGGCAAAGACGCCCAAGGCGTGCCCGTCTCGGATGCACAACCAACCATCAGGGTGCCGGAGCTGGTAGTGGGCGGAGCGTCCTGATAATCCCCGCTTTAGCAAAGCTCTAAATTATAATTGTGTCTTTTTTGCAACAGGTGAGGATTATTGACAACATATCTAAAGGAATAATCCATTGAATTACAATCATTTTAAGCTGGCATACTCATTGCAAATCAATCTCTCCGTGAGATTGCAGAGGACCATAAAGGCAGAGATCACGGTAGAGGGCATCGGGTTGCATACGGGCGGCAGGTCGGCAATCAGGCTGAAACCCGCCCCGAAGGACACCGGGGTCCTTTTCTACCGCAGGGACAAAAACGAATACATAGCGGCAAACGTCGGCTCCGTCTGCGAGACGTCGTTCGCGACGACGCTTGGGCTAAACGGGGCCAAGGTGCGCACTGTGGAGCACCTGCTTGCGGCCCTGGCCGGGCTTGGCGTGGACAACGTCCTGGTGGAGATGGAGGGCTCCGAGATACCCATCCTTGACGGCAGCTCCGGGAAATTCGTCGAGAAGATACTTGCCGCCGGGGTTGCCGACCAGCCTTCGAAGAGGCCACACATGAGGATAACCAAACCCTTCGTGTTCAGGGAGGGCGATGCGGAGATATCGGCGTTCCCCTATGGCGGCAGGCGCATAACCTACCAGACCTTCTACCCGCACAGGCTCCTGGGGGCCCAGCAGCTTACGGCCGAGATGGAGGAGGAGACCTTCATAAGGGAGATAGCGCCGGCAAGGACGTTCGGCTTCCTGAAAGACGTCCAGTACTTGAGGGCGCACGGCCTCGCCAGGGGCGGCTCTCTGGACAATGCCATCATCCTGAGCGACACGGGCGTGATAAACCCCACGGGGCTCAGGTTCAAGGACGAGTTCATCCGCCACAAACTGCTGGACTTCATCGGGGACCTCTCGCTTATCGGCTTCCCGATACAGGGCTATCTCACGGCGAGGAAGACCGGGCATGCCAGCAATCTCAGGTTCGCGGCCGAACTGCTGGCCGCCTCCGACTGCTGGGAGATAACCTCCGGGGCCGAGCTGGTAATAGAGCAGCCCCGCAACATCAAGTACGCCTAGAAAAAAAATCCCCGGCGTCCGCAAAACAAAAAAACCAAAAACACAGCCTCACAATAAAAAAGGCCGGGAGAATCTAATTCTCCCAGCCCAATGAAACTCTTGCTCTTATTTCTTTTTTGCGGTTGCCTTCTTGGCCGGGGCCGCCTTCTTGGGGGCAGCTGCCTTCTTCGCCGTAGTGGTCTTCTTCGCCGCAGTCTTGGCAGCAGGTTTCTTGGCTGCCGTGGTCTTCTTTGCCGTTGTCGTCTTCTTTGCCGTCGCCATCAAGGTCACCTCCTTTCTTCATCCCGGCCTCGCGGACGGGGGGCGGTTAAACTCTCCCCAGGATCGGAATCCTCCTGTCTGAAAGAATGCCGACAAGAGATTTATCGCGCCTTTTCCTGCGGGCGCGGTATTCATCCTCGTCCATGCGGACGAGGACCATCCTGTAGCCGAACTGCCTTGCCGTAGCCCTTACGGCCTTCTCGTCGACCGGGTCGTTGGCTACCACGAACAGGTTCACGGTCTTGACGTCTTTGCCCTCGGCATAAGGGCCGTAAATAAAGGCGCACCTCACGTCGCCGTTGCGCAGAACGGCCTTGAGGCTGCCGGCAAGGCCCAGTGATTTGGTTATCAGGTTCTTTAATTCCGAATAAAGGGGAGATGTCTCGTCCGCCCGGAAATACTTGAGGTTGGCTACCTTCTCGCTGGCGACGATCCCCATCTTTTCAAGGTTGTCCAGCTCGCGCTTGACCGCGGAGGGGTTTTTTTCAAGCAGCTTCGCTATCTCCCTGACATAAAACTTCTCCTCGGTGCTGTTGAGCAACAGCGACAGGACCTCTGCTCTGACTGCTGATGAAAAAAGCTTCTTTAGCATCCATTATTATCTAACAACATGATTTCTGAAAAGTCAACAAAAAAATCAATTTTTGAAACGAAAGGTGCCAAATTGCAAACGATTACTTTTTTTGAACGATTGTAGCTGAAGAACGCATGATACCTTTTCCCCTCTCCGTCCGGGAGAGGGGGCGGGAGGTGAGGGTTTTAATAATAAGCGGAGGTTTTAATCAAACGTTACGCATGAGAAGCGATGCGGCCTTCAGGTTCATCGGGTCGTCAGTCTCTTCCTTCTTCGGCGTCTCAAGCACCGCGGGCACGTCCCTGAAAAAAGGGTGCGAGAGGAACGTCCTCAGGCCCTCCGCGCCTATCCTTCCTTTGCCCAAGTGCTCGTGCCTGTCCAGCCCGGAGCCCAGCTCTCCTTTTGAGTCGTTCAGGTGTATGAGCTTTACCCGGCCCGGCCCCGGACTTTCCCTTATCTCCCGCTCCAACTCCTTTAACCCCCCCTTGCTCCTGATGTCGTAGCCCGATACAAAACCGTGGCAGGTATCGAAGCAGAGCCCCGCGGCCCCGGCCTGCCTTACAACCGCGCCCAGGTCCTTTACGGAGGAGGTCAGCTCGCCCCGGCTGCCGGCGGTATTTTCAAGCAGGAGGCCGGCCCTGAAATTCCCGGCCCTGAGCACGGCCCTGATGGACTCCGAGAGGATGGCCATCTGATATTTGCCTTCCGGTGCCGCAGGGCCGCCCGCGGAGCCGGTGTGCATGACTACGTAATCCACGCCAAGCGCGTCCGCCCGCCTCATCTCCTCCCCGAGCATCCAGACGGATTTCTCCCGGACCTCGTCATTGCCGCTTATCAGGTTGATAAGGTAACAGGCATGGATGAACACGGGGGAGCGGCCGAAAATTTCCTTTCTCGTCTTTTTGAACAGGGCAGCTTCGGCCTCCGGGATGCCGGTCAGGTTCCAGCTCCGGGGGTTGTGGGAGAATATCTGCATGGTTGTGCAACCCAGGGCCCCGGCCCTGTGGAGGCTTTGCGGAAGCCCCCCGGCAATGGAGGTGTGCACGCCAAGCTTTCTCATGATTATTATTGTATTATAAAGCTGAATTAAACCCGTTTTTCCCAGAGAGGTGAACCATGATGTATGCGGCAGCGGTTGCGGGAGGGGCCATACTGGGCGGCATTGCCGCCTGGCTCTATCTCGGCATGAGGCTCTCCGCCATTAACGCCAGAAACGGCGAGCTTGAAAGGCAGGCCGCCCAAAAGGCCGCCGAATGCGAACGGCTGAACGGAAAACTCCTCGATGAGGCAAGGGCCAGGACCGAGGCGGCCACCCGGCTTGAGCAGGCGGGCAAGAGCCTCGAGGAGGAGCGCAAGGGCACCGAGGCGTTAAAGGACGCCTTCAGCGCCCTCTCCCAGGCCGCGCTTAAAAGCAGTTCGGAAGACTTCCTGAGGCTGGCCAACGAAAACCTGGGCAGGATGGTCGAGGACACAAAGGGCAAGCTCAGCGAGCACCAGGCCGCGATGGGCGGGCTCTTAAAACCCCTCCAGGAATCCCTGAAAAAATTCGAGGAGCAGATACAGCAGATAGAGGTGAAGCGCAAGGCGGACTATACCAATATCGAAAGCAATATAAAAACGCTTGAGACGGCAAGCAGGGAGCTTAGGAAAGAGACATTAAACCTCTCCACCGCACTGAGGAAACCGCACGTGCGGGGCAGGTGGCTGGAGGTCCAGCTTCGGCGCGTCGTGGAGATGGCCGGGATGCTTGAGCACTGCGACTTCGAGGAGCAGGTGGACCTTTCCACCGAGGGAGGCAGGCTCCGCCCCGACATGGAGGTGAAGCTGCCCGGCGGAAGGAGCATCGTGGTGGACGCGAAATGCTCGATGGAGGCGTTCATCGAGGCGCAGGGCGCGGCCACGGAAGAGGAAAGGAAGGCGGGGATGGAGCGGCACGCCCGCCACGTGCGCGAGCAGGTGGACAGGCTCGCCAACAAGAAGTACTGGGAGCAGTTCAGGACAAAGACGCCGGAGCTGGCCGTGCTCTTCATAAGCGAGAGCGCGCTTGCGGCGGCATTCGAGATAAACAGCACGCTCCTTGAGGACAGCCTGTCCAAAAAGGTGGTGATAGCCACGCCAACGACGCTTTTCGCCCTGCTGACGGCGGTCGCCTACGGATGGCGGCAGGAGGGGCTTGCCGAAAACGCCGAAAAGATAGGCAGGATGGGCAAGGAGCTGTTCGACCGCGTCGCAACCTTCTGCAAGAACTTTTCCAGCGTCGGGGCCAACCTGGACAGGAGCATCACCGCATACAACGCGGCCGTGGGCTCGCTGGAGACCAGGGTGCTGCCATCGGTCAAGAAATTCAGGGAGCTTGGCGTGGCCGGAGGGGAAATGCAGGAGCCCGAGAAGATAGAAAAGATGCACAGGCCGCTTACCCTTTACGAATAGGAGGCAGACAAAAAAGTGGACGTAAAAGAAAAGGCAAAAGAGATACGGAGGCTCTGGAGCGGGTACTGGCAGGCCAGGGCCATAATAACCGCAAACAACCTTGAGGTTTTCGAGCACCTGAAGGAGAAGCGGACCGCGGCGCAGGTGGCCCGCAAAACAAAGACCGACGCGCGGGCAACCGGAATCCTGCTGGACGCGCTTACCGGCATGGGGTTTCTTAAAAAGACAAAGGACCTGTACGTAAACACGAAGGACGCCAATGTGTTCTTCATCCGCGGTCAGGAGTTCTATCAGGGCGACATCGTACGCCACGCGGACAGCCTCTGGAAGAGCTGGTCGCAGTTGGATGAGGTGGTGCGCTCCGGCAAACCGGCCAAAAAGGAGAGGAGCAGCGCGGGTTTCGAGTCCTTCATCCTGGGGATGCACAACCTGGCGAGGCTCAAGGCCGGGCCTGTCATCAAGGCCGTGGGGCTTAAAGGCGTAAAGAGCGCGCTCGACCTGGGGGGCGGCCCCGGCACCTATGCCCTTGAGATGGAGAGGCAGGGCGTGGCGGACGTGGCGCTCTTCGACATGCCGGACACCATTAAAATAGCCGGCAAACACCTCAGAAAGCTTGGCGCAAAGGGGATAAGGTTCATCAAAGGAGACTTTCACAGGGACGATATCGGCGGCGGCTACGACCTGGTGCTCATGAGCAACATCCTGCATTCCAACTCGCCGGAGGACTGCCGGATGCTTTTGAAAAAAGCCGCGGCATCTCTGAATGCCGGGGGCCGGGCCGTCATACACGAGTTCTACCTTGGCGAAGACCATGCCACCCCCCTTTCCTCCGCGCTTTTTTCCATAAACATGCTCGTGAACACGCCGGGCGGAAGGTGCTATTCCTTCTCCGAATACAAGTCCTTCATGCGGGCCGCGGGCATCGGGAACGTGACCCAAAAAATCCTTGGCGACTCCATCATAGTCGAAGGGCGGGCAAAATAAAAAAACCGCCTGATAAGCCCGGGCAGGCAATCGGCATCCCCTTCGCAAAGACGGGGCGGGGCATCACCTTCAGGGTGAAGGTGGAGCCCCGCTCTTCAAGAAGAAAGGTCATGGGCATTCACGAGGGCGCGCTCAAGGTGAAGCTCACATCTCCTCCGGTTGAGGGAAAGGCGAACGAGGAGCTTATAGAGTTCCTGGCGGATTTGCTCGGGGTGCGGAAATCGGACATAAAAATCCTCAGGGGAGGCTCGTCCAAACAGAAGACAGTGGAAGTCGCCGGGCTCAGGGAATTCCCGCCCATCGATTGATTTTTTCAAATGGTGCAACTAGAATAACAAGTAGTACCTTTAAAAAGGTGAAACAAATGGAATATCTTCTGAAAGTATCACCCAAGGGACAGGTCATACTGCCGAAGAAGCTGAGAGACTCCCTCAAGGTCGGGGAGCTGGTGTCCATAGAGGTAAAGGACGGCACCGGCATAGTAAAAAAGGCCGAGCTGTCCTCCGGACAGCTTGCCGGCTGCTTTAAAAAGTACGCGGACAGGAAGAAAACATCCGTGGAAAAGGCCATAGAAAAGGCCAAAGAGGCCGTTGCCCGTGAAACTGCCGGAAAAGCTCGTTGACGCAAACGTCATCCTAAGGTTTTTCCTTGAGGATGACGAAGAGCAGCTCAAAAAGACAAGGCTTTTTTTCCAAAGGGTAGAGCTTGCAAAAGAAGAGGCGTTGATCACGGACATAATCTTCGCGGAGGTGGTGTGGGTATTGCACAAGGTATATGATATACCCCGCCCCGAAATAGCGGAGAAGTTCTCCAGGCTGATAAATTATAAAGGGATAAAGACGGTCTTCCGCAAAGAGCTGTATGCCGAAAGCCTGGGGCTGTATGCAAAGCACCCGGTTGATATCCAGGACATACTCCTCTCCACTCTTGCAAGGGACCAGGATTGCACGGTCGTGACGTTTGACAAGGGCGATTTCAGAAGGTTGCAGTGCAGGCACACTGAACCGTAGGCTACAGCGCCCCTACGAGCTTCCCCTTGTCCATGAACCGCTCGAACGTCTTCTTGTCGTTTGCCTTCGTGTAGGCCTCATCGGGGGAGATGTTTTTCTGCATTAGGAAGTCCATTATCGCCTGGTCGAGAAGCTGCATCCCTTCGCCCTTGCCCGTCTGGATGACCGAGGCGATCTGGAAGGTCTTGCCCTCCCTTATGAGGTTGGAGACGGCGTTGTTGACGAACAGTATCTCCAGGGCGGCAAGGCGTCCGGGTTTGTCCAAGCGCTTGAGCAGCTGCTGGGCGACCACGCCCTTGAGCGACTCCGAGAGCATCGTGCGTATCTGGGCCTGCTGTCCCACCGGGAAGACGTCTATTATCCTGTCCACGGTCTTGGCCGCGGAGCTTGTGTGCAGGGTGCCGAAAACAAGGTGGCCCGTCTCGGCCGCCGTTATCGCAAGTTCTATCGTGGTGAGGTCGCGCATCTCGCCCACGAGGATGATGTCGGGGTCCTCTCTGAGGGCGGCCTTCAGGGCGGAGGCGAAGGAGTCCGTATGGTTGCCCGCCTCCCTCTGGTTTATGAGGCAGCTCTTGTTCTCGTGGACAAACTCTATGGGGTCCTCGACGGTAAGGATGTGGTCCTTCCTCGTGCGGTTGACGTAATCTATGAGCGCGGCAAGCGTGGTTGACTTGCCGCTTCCGGTGGGGCCCGTCACCAGCACCAGCCCCCTGCTGAGCTTTGCGAGCTTCAGTATCTGGGCGGGAAGCCCAAGCTCCTCAACCGAGAGTATCTTTGTGGGTATTACCCTGAAGACCGCTCCAAGCCCCCTTTTCTGGACGAAGTAATTGGCCCTGAACCTGGCTGCCCCCGGTATCTCGTAAGCGAAATCCAGGTCCTTTTTCTCCCTGTAATGGGCCTTCTGCTTCTCGTCCAGTATCTCCAGGAGCAGCGCCTCCATTATCTCGTTGGTCAGGACGTTGTAGTTTATCTCCTCAAGCTCGCCGTGTTTTCTTATCCGGGGCCTCGAGCCCACGCTCAGGTGCAGGTCGCTGGCGCCCTGCTCCAGCATGTATTTAAAGAAGCTGTCTATCTTTGCCATGGTTTTTTTTCAGGCGCTCCCAAGCTATTTATTTTTGTTTTTTATCTTATCCAGATCAGCGGAGGAATAAAAACCCTCCATCCTCTCGAACTCGTAGCCAAGCATCCCGCATCCGCCGCATCCGGCCCCGCCGCAGGCGGCGCAGACCGACGGCACGGATGCGCTCACATAATAATTGGCAAACCCCGGCGGCACGGTATCGGGGGTGTAGACCACCCTCCCGCAGCCGGCGCACTGCCTCTTCACGGCTATATAGGGGTATCCCGGGACAGGTCCTCCGGAATGGAACACGTCCTGCGCCCCCCATGCGCTGGCGTCCGTAAAGACGACCCCGCCAGGCCTGTACAGCCCGTAGCTGCCCGCCACAAGCGGAAAATTCGGCTCCATCGGGCCGCCGCCAGAAAGGGGATAGACCGCAAGGAAGGTCTTTTCGCGGCCGTTCAGGCGCTCCTCGTAAAGAAAGGGCACTTCCAGCGCGTCAAAGGCCTTGAAGACGTCCTCTTTTTTCAACGCCCCCTCGACCGAGGCAAAAAGCTCCTTCAGGACGCCCAGGCCGTAAAGGTTCACATCGAAGCGGTCTTCCCTCAGTATGAAGTCCAACCTGTAGAAAGAAGTGCCCTCCAGGCCCGGCAAAAGGGATTCGAGCCAGGAGACAAGCTGCGGAGCGCCCCTGTCGCCGGAGAAAAACCTGCTCAGTATGTCCTCTATCTGCCTGCCGCTTCCCGCGGAGAGTTTTACCTCTTTCCGGAGCCTGCTTTTGATGTGTTCGAATGCCGGGCTGTTGAACGGGTCGTCCGTGACTATGGCCACCTCGCCGTCGGTTTCCAGCACTGGCAGGATCCTGTTTTCAAGCAGGAAGTCCCTCGGGAATTTTTTTATCAGCTCCGGGTCTATTCCGGCATCGTCGATGATTACGAAGGGGATGTCGAGCTGCTTGCTCAGTATCCACTCTATGTCCTCCATCTTTATCTTGCCCAGCCTGACGAGGGTTTCGCCCAACCTGAGGCCCGTCTCCTTCTGGGACGTGAGGCCCTCCTCCAGGTCTGCCTCGCTTATAAGGCCGTATTCCACAAGCAGCCTGCCTATGCTCTTTTTTCTGGTCTCCATGGCCACAAAAACCTTTCCGGGAAAATAAAAAATATTTTCTCTTTCGAGCAGAAGAATTCTTTCTCTTATATAAAATCGGACAGAAGCGGGATTTTCTTAAGTTTTTGGATGGGAAAACGGGCGGAGAAAGGCGCCGGTTGCCAGGGCCAAACGGCTAAACGCACAAAAACGAAGGGGAGCGTTTTACCGCTCCCCTCTCCCCCTCCCGGCACTAAAGGCATCTTAGCGCGATTCGGCCTCCTGTTCAACAGCTTTTTTCGCGGTCAGCGCCTCTGTGGCGTAACCCAGGAGCGTGCCGGCAACCGCGCCAAGCACTATGCTTACGGACGCCGTGCAGAAAAGTCCCAGCACGGTGCCCATGACCACTACCATCCTCACCAGGATATTTGCCTCGACGGGGCCGCCCATGAGGTGATTAAGCACCACCAGGGACCCGTAGCTGCCGAAGTAGAACCCCGGCACGAGACCGAAGACCAGGAAGACCACCACTCCGAAAGCCGCCCCTATCTTTCTTCCTATCCTTGCTGACTGGTTCATCTGTCTTCCTCCTTTTATTTATTTGATTTTCCAGTTTTTTCTTTTTTATTTATATGCTTACGCCCCGGTCTCTTCCTTTTCCGCCTCTGCCTTCGGGGCCGCGACGGCCTCTATGGCCGTGCCAAGGAGCCAGCCTATGAAGCTGCCTCCAACCACGAAGATAATGCCCGACACCATGACCCCGACAAGCATCGAGGCAGCAACGATTATCCTTGGCAACAGGTCGGAGGTCACAGGATATCCGAAGATGGAGCCTGCTATGTTAAGCCCCATCACGCCGCCAAGGAACGACCCCGGCAGAAGCCCGAATACCGCAAACCCTACTATTCCGGCCCCGGCCCCTATCAGCATCAGCTTTTTCGATATCCTTGTTCTCATTTTCTTTCCCTCCTTTTTCTTTTTTTCTTACGCCTTATCTTATGCACACCGCGTGCCAAATGGAACCCATTGAAAAATAAGGATTTATGTCCAAGATTTTTTTGCAATCCTGCAAAAGGGTTTCATAACTGCAAATTTGACTTTAGCCCGCGCCGGGACTGATAATTATTCATGAGGCGCTACAACTCCTTCAGTTCCTTCGCGCGGGATCATTGGGACGGCAGGAGGCTGCAAAAGGTAAACATAGACGCGGGGTTCACCTGTCCCAACCGCGACGGCACGCTTGGGCATGGGGGGTGCATCTACTGCAACAACGACAGCTTCCGCCCCTCCTCCTGCAAGCCCACGCTTTCGATAACGGAGCAGGTTGAAAACGGCATAAATTACCTGAAAAAACGCTACAAGGCGGAGCTGTTCCTGGCATATTTCCAGCCGTTTACAAACACTTACGCCCCGGTGGACGTGCTGGAGCGGAGCTACCGGGAGGCCCTGAAAAACCCGGCCGTAATGGGGCTTGCCATAGGCACAAGGCCCGACTGCGTCGATGAGGAAAAGATCGCCCTCCTGGAGGAGATTGCGAGGACGCATTTCGTGCTGGTGGAGTACGGGCTCCAGTCCGTATATGAAAAGTCCCTGGACTTCATCGAGCGCGGGCACGGGCTCCGCACCTTCCTGGACGCGGTGGAGCTTACAAAAGGAAGGGGGATACACATCGGGGCGCATATCATAGCGGGGTTCCCGACCGAAACGGCCGGGGAAACCCTCGCAATGGCCGGCAGCGTCTCCGCGATGGACATCGGCTTCCTCAAGCTGCACCAGCTGCAGATAGTGAAGGACACGAGGCTGGCCGCTTATTACGCGGAGCACCCGTTCAAGGTGTTCAGTTACGGGGAATACGTGGACTTCGCCGTTTCCTTCCTTGAGCGCCTGCGCGGAGACATCGTAATCCAGAGGCTGTTTGCGACCTGCCCCGACGATATCCTGATAGCCCCGCAATGGGGGGCCGACCGTTACAGGATACTCAGGGACATAGAAAACAGGCTTGCGGAAAGGGACACCTTCCAGGGCAGCAAATGCAGCGCGCTCCCCGGACAGACAGCGCAGGGCCGCTTTAAAGCAGCTTCTTAGCCTTCCTTAAAAGACTGTTCAGTTTCCTGCTTTCCCCGGCTATGTCCTTTAACGCCCGGGCGAGCTCTCCCCTGCCTTCCTTTTCGGCCTTGCCGGACCACTCGAGATAGGTCTGCGTATGCTCTTCGTTATGCTCGTGCCAGTGCTCAAGCAGTATCTTCAGCTTTTCTTCCATCCTGGTCATCGCAATCGCCTCCGTCCGCCCATGACTATGGGGCCCATGACTATGGGCCATATCATGGCCGTTCATATGCCCGGCATCAGGGTCACCGTGCTCGTGCGCGCCGTAATGGCTGTGCTCGTGCCTGTACCCGTCATGGTAATGGGCATGCTCATGTATGAGGTTCGCCTTCAAAAGGATATCATGTTTGGCCAGTATTCCGGAAGGCGTGTCTTCGGCCAGCACCCTGTGGTCTTCGCCGATTATCACCGCCCGCTCCGAGATGTCCTGGATTATGTGCAGGTCGTGGGTGGCCGTTATGACCGTTTTCCCGGCCTTCTTCAGCGCCATTACAAGCTCTATAAGCTCCACCTGGCTCCTTGGGTCGAGCCCGGAGGTGGGCTCATCGAGCAAAAATACATCCGGGTTCGTGGAAAGGCACGTGCCGAGGGCGACCTTCTTCATCTCCCCCCCGCTCAACTGCCAGGGGGAGCGCTCCCTCAGGTGGGATATGCCAAGGAGGCCAAGGATGTCCTCCGCCCTCTTTTCGGCCTCCGAAACCGGCACCCCGCGCTGAAGGGGGCCAAAAAGCAGCTCCTCCCAGACGGTGAGCGAAAAGAGCTGGGCCTGAGAGTTCTGGAAAAGCAGCCCCATGCGCGCCCGCGCCGAATCGTCAAAAACCTCGCCTCCAAACGCCCTGACAGAGCCCGAAGAGGGCTTTGTAAGCCCCTGAAGGATGTAAAGCAGCGTGCTCTTGCCGGAGCCGTTCGTGCCCAGTATGGTCACGGACTCGCCCTCGTTTACGCAAAGCCCTATGTCTATTAAGGCCTTCTGGCCGCCCCGGTATTCGTAAGACACCCCCTCAAGCTCCAATATTTTTACCTGTTTCATGCCAAAACCGCCGTGAGGGCCAGAAGCAGGAGCGCCGCCTCCCTTGCGCCAAAATGAAATTTTTTCTGTCTGTGCTCCCTTATGGAGTGTCCCGACACGCCCCTTGCCTCCATCGCGAATTTTAGCTCGTCCTTCAGTTCAAGGGCCAGAAGCAGGAGCGCCGCCCCCCGCGCCCCGGCCCACGCCCGCTCGCGGCCCCCTCCTCTTCCAAGCCCCCTTGCCCTTTGGACGAATATGAACTCCTCAAGCCTCCTGGCAAGGAAATATATGTACCTGTAGCTTACCGACATGAGCGTTTTCAGAAAACCGGGCGCGAACGAACCGGCGGTCTTTATGAAATCCACGGGCCTCGTCGTAAAAGTGAGCAGGAATATGAGCATGAGGGAAACGAGCACCCTCAATATAAGCCCAACCGCCGAGAAAAACCCCTGCTCCGTTATGAAAATGCCGGTTTTTGCAAACGCGGCGCCGGGTTTCAAAACCATGAGCAGCGGCCTGCCGGGCACTATCAGGTTGAATGCCGCGGGAAGCGCTATGACGGAGGTGAAAAGCAGGGCCGGAAAGAGCCTTTTGAAATATTTTGCAAGGGGGACCCCCGAAAGCGCCGCGGCCAGGACGCAGAACGCGGCGTAGGGGAGCATCCCTGCCGGGTTTTTCACGAAACTCAGGGCGGCCAGGAGCGCGAGGATTATAAGCATCTTGACCCTGGGGTCAGTCCCTTGCAAAAACATATTTTTTTTCTTTGAGACCTCCTCATTGAACACCGCGTCATCGAAAAACGAGAGCACGGACTTCAGTGTGCGCTCCAGGACGGGCCGCTTCCCGGAAAGGTTTTTTCCCCCTCCCCGTCCGGGCTCCCTGAGGCAGAGCCAGCCGGGGATTTCTTTCTCCGCCGCGCCCCTATTTGTCTCCATTTTCCCTGTCTTTTTCTTTTTTGCCTTTTCCGGCAAAAGAGAGCGCCTTGCCGATTAGAAACGAGACCGCAACAACAATGGCAACCCCGGCCGCCGCCGAGACCAGATATCCCGCGTAAGCCCCAAGCCCGTGCACCTCATAGTCCGGCAGAATGGTTTTATTTCCCCAAAGGCCGCTGGTCCTCTCTAGCCCGCGCGGGACGTACCCGATGATATTTTTAATCCCGTCCGCCGCCCATTCGCCCCAGGCCCCGCCAGCGCCGAAACGCTCCGGCAGCCACAGGCCAAGGGGGACAAGCAGCACCAGTATGACAACGGGAACCCAGAGTTTCTTATTCCATTTCATGTCCTTGTCCTCACAAGCTCCGGATGGGCCTTAAGGATATACGCAAGGCTGAGCACGGTAAAGGCCGCCTCCACGAAGCCAAAAACGGTCAGGTGCCCTGCCATTAAGGCGGGGATTGTGACCTTGAGCGGGAAGGGGTTGTAAAGCGGCCTGCCGTCGGCCCCCTTATACATTATTGTCTGCACGCCAAGCTCCACGGCCGTAAGGAGGGCCGAGACGTTGATGCCGAAATATGCCCCGCACCCGGCGGAAAAGAGCAGTCTTTTCCTGGACGCTCCGCCCGCGGAAACAAGCCTGTAGAGCATATAGCCCGCGAACGCCCCTGCAAACGCCATGTTGAAGCAGTTTGCGCCGAGGGTGGTTATCCCGCCGTCGCCGAAGACAAGCGCCTGGACGGCCAGCGCGATCGAGAGCGATATGAAGGCCGCCCATGGGCCGAGCACTATCGCAAGGAGGACGGCCCCGGTCGCGTGGCCGGAGGTGCCGCCCACAACCGGGACGTTGAACATCATTATGACAAAACTCAGTGCGGCCCCCAGCGCCAGCAGGGGCACCTCGGCCGCCTTGAACGTCTTTTTCAACCTCTTGGATGCCACAACCCACAAGCCCGCCGTGGCGGCCCATAATCCGCCGTATGTTGCAGGCCCAAGATAGCCGTCCGGGATATGCATGGGCTAGAACCTCCTCGTGAATGCGGAAAGGAGCTGATAGTCCGGCTCATCGCCGCCGATGCCGCCCTTCACCCCAAGGTCAATGTCAATGTCCCTGGTGACCGAATAGACGATGCCCCCAAGTATGAAGCTGTCCGGGGTAACACTCACTCTGGCCGGGTTCGTGCGTGTGCCGATGTTGCCCACCAGAAGAACATCCTCTTTCAGTTCGTATGTTGCGGCCAGGGAAACATCAAACAGGTTTTCGTCCTCATCCGCCGGGTTGGACGCCCTTACGTAGCCGGCATTGACATAGAAAGTCCAGGGCCTTTCCTCCAGCCCGCCGATGAGGCTTACCGAGTAGTTCAGCCTGCCCGTGCCAAGTCCCCTTGAGGCCTCCCCCGCCGGGATGCTTATCCCCGGTTTCACCGCCAGGGCGACCGGCCCGTTCTCGTAAAACCTCCATTTTACCTCGGCGGTAACATCGGAGAGCCCCCGCTCCGTCGTCCCGTCATGCACGTAAACGTAAGGCACGGTAAGCACTATGTCGGCATTGCGGGCAACGCCGTATGAATAGATAGACTTGAAATCGTATTCCTCCTGGGTGCTGCCTTCCTCCCGGTTGTGCGAATACTCCGCGTCGAACTCGATCTGGCTTTTCCGCAGGCCTTGCGTTTCCGGATCATCGGTTACAAGCGGGTGCATGGCAAACGAATTCCCTGCTGAAAAAACCGTAACGATGAAGCAGATGATTAAAACCGGGCTTTTTCTTTTAGTCATCATGGAATTAAATCCCCTTGTCCGTTTTTCATTTCAGATTGCTGCCGGTTGTGGTCAGCGTGAGCTTCCCGTGCTTCACCCCGCGGGTGCCTATTAGCCTGTCCGCAATGGATTTCAGGTCGCGGGCAGGCCCCTTGGCCACGATGACCTCCAGGCAGTTATGCTCATCCAGGTGCACGTGCAGGCTCGAAAGTATGGCCTTGTGGAAATGGTGCTGAAGGTCCGTGAGGTTGTCGGCCAGTTCCCTCGTCTCGTGGTTATAAACAAGGATTATGGCGCCCACCGCCTCGCCGCCGCCCTCCTCCACATCCTCCTGCACGATGCTGTCCCTTATCAGGTCTCTTATGGCCTCGCTGCGGCTGCCGTAGCCCTTGCCCTTTATGATGGAGTCAAACCTCCTCAACAGCTCTTCATCCAGAGATATGCCAAAACGTGTCGTCCCCATTTCCGCCCTTCCTATTTGTGCTACTTTTTTTAAAAAAGTGCTACGGTATTTTACCGCCTCGCTGTAAAAATTTCAACAAGGGCTTGCCGCATGCCGTTTATTGCCTGAAGGACGTAATCATATCCCTCTTCTGTATGGGGGATGGTGCAGTTGGAGCAGTCTTTTACCCCGTTTTTCAAGGTGAAGTCCCCGCCGCAGTCAAGCAGATAGAGGGGGCACCAGCAAAAAAGGCACGACTTCCATTCCTCAAGGTCATGGCACGGGAAAAAACCGCAGTCCCGGTGCACGAAATACTTGTAGTTCATTGCGTGCCGCCAGCCGGCCTTTTTTCGGCGAAAAGGACCCTGTACGTATAGCCAAGCACAAAGCCCCCGGCTACGCCTGCCACCAGGAACACAAACAGGAGCATATCGCCCTTGTCGGTGTTTATGAGGGGCAGGGAGGCGGCCCTGCCGTGCTCCCCCGCAATTTTCTCCACAACCGTCTCGTCCACGCCCTTCCATTGGCCCCCAAAGGAGAGTGCAGGCAGGAGCAGCATGAGGAGTAAAAAAACCATCGATACTATCTTTTTCATGCCGCCGCCCCCTCTTTTTTCATGACGTTCAGTTTCACAAGTATGTCCGGCCGCTTCCTCGACAGGAGGATTACCATCCCCGCCGTGCCGAACCCCTCCAGTATCCCAAGCGGGAGCTGCGTGGGCACGAACGCCACGGCTATCTTTATGAAAAGCGGCATGAACGGGTCGTGCCCCCTTATGCCGCTTGCAAGCTCGAAGGATGTCGTAAGATATGTCATCCAGTCCGCGAGGAGACCGGCGGCAAACCCTGCCGGGAACAGGCCCACGCGGAAAAACCCCCTCAGGGCCTTGAACACCACGTATCCGGTTAGGGAACCCACAATCCCCATGGAGAAGAGGTTGGCGCCAAGGGTGCTTATGCCGCCGTGGGCAAGGAAGAGGGCCTGCAACAGGAGCGCTACCAGCGCCACCAGGATGCTTATCCCCGGCCCCAGAAGTATGCCCGATATCCCCGTGCCGCACGGATGGGAGCAGGTGCCCGCCGTGGGCACCGGGATGGGCATTGCCGAGATGATGAACACCATTGCCGCCATCAGCCCGACAAGCGGCTTGAACGAAAGGTCAGCGCCGGAGAGTTTTTTGAGCCTCCAAAGCCCGTACAGCACAAACGGCGCGGACGCCGCGTACCAGAGGAGACACCAGTCCAGGGGCAGTATCCCCTCCGATATGTGCATGGCATACGCGCTGCCAGGCAGCAGAAACAAGGCCAGAAACAGGACGGAAAAAAGCCGGGTACGAAATCTCATCTTGAAAATCTCCTTTCCTTGAAAAAGTTTTCCGAAAATAAAACAAAAAAATCCCGATGGGCCTGAAAAAAGCCCATCGGGATTGCACCCAGTTTGCTTCATCCCTGCGGGGCGGATTTACCTTCCGTCCCTGCCACCTTCTTCGCGCGCGAAGGTTTTTTTCTAAAAGCCCGCAGGTAGGTCTTCTGGCTCCCGGATCATCCTCACCCCCGCCTTCCCATGCCCCTCATGGGGCACAGTGGCTTTGCTGGAGGTTTTTGTCCCCGGTTACAGCGGCGGGACCGCTCCCGATTCGCACGGGATTCCCTGTTATGCCCCCCCAAGGAGGCGCCTGCAAGCCGAAACTCGGTCTTGATTAAACCACGGGCAAACGGAAATGTCAACACCACCGGCAAAAAAGTGCTGGAAATGCGGGCTGGTTATGGCCGGGGCCATCTGTTATAATAAATCCGGAATGGGATTTCTGAATAAGATAGCGTCTTTCTTCACATCCGGAGAGGACACCGCGCCTGCCGCGCAGAGGCCCGGCAGGAACGGCCTCTGCTGGTGCGGGAGCGGCAGGAAATACAAGAAATGCCACCTCGAAGAGGACGAAAAAAAGCTCGCCAAGAAGTATACGGCTTCCTGCAAGACCTGAAACACCTCCCAGGGCTGAGTTCAGCCCCCCCCCAAAAACAGAATTTTTCTCTTTGATTACCCGGTCCTTTCCAGGCTTAAAAAACGCTAATCAGCTTTCCAGTTTTTCAGCAAGATTCGGGGCCGGAGTGAAAATGAATTTCTTTCCTTCCTTTCGCATTTCAAGCAGGCCCATGTCTTTAAGAGCAAGCAGGTCCGTGCGGGCGGTCTGGTAAGTAACCCCATGGACATTGGAATGGGTCTCGATAGTGAAGACCTCCTGCGGTTTTTCAAGTGCGCTTGCCAGCAGCGTTCTCTGCCGGAAATTTAATGTCGGATACCTAAGCGCAAAACGGTATGCGCGTTTTTTCTCCTTCTGTTTCCGTTTGATGTATGCATTTAATTCCTCTATCGTTTTATGTATCGCCATAAGATTATACATAATGAAATATGTGGCATCGTTATCGTCGATTTCGGAATAGAGAAAGGCCCTGTAATACTGGGCGCGGGCGCTAAGGATAGCCGTTGATACGGAAAGATATTCAAAGAACCAGTATTTATGCTTCAGCATGTACCAATAAAAAAGCGCCCTTGCGGTACGTCCATTACCGTCCATAAAGGGGTGGACATAAGCAATCCAGAAATGGATCAATATTGCCTTAATGACAGGATTAACGAACTCATTTTCGTTTTCCATGTTTATAAAATCACAAAGTTCCTGCATTGAAGCAGAAACACTCGAAGCCGGAGGCGGAACGTGCAGGACTTTTTGCCCATCATCAAAAACGTGTATTTCTCCGTCTTCAGGCGCCCTGAACCGGCCTTCCCATGCCGGGTCATCAAGAGTATCTTTGGTCATAGATGTATGGATTTTAGTTATCAGGTCTATCGAGAGTGGCTCTTTGGTATGCTCTTTTATCTCCTGCATTGAAATGTAGTTGTTATATATCATCTGCTCCGCGCGGTCTTTTGGTTTTCTGCCTGTCTGGAGCATTCCTTTTGCGACAACTCTAGTGGTAACCGCCCCCTCAATCTGGCTCGATGATATAGCCTCATCGAGCAACGAGTTAATCATGTAGCCGCGTTTCTCTTCCGCAATAACGGAAGAATCTTCCACCAGAATAGATCCGCCCGCCTGCTGGTCGATATAATGAAGTTCTCTGAGGACGCTATCAGGCTGCCAGTAGCCAAACTTCTTTCCTTTGGGATCAGCCAGAGGTATATACCTGGTATGGATAATTCTAGACAACTTAACCATAGCCCAGACCTGTTCAGGCGTTATCCCTTCCGGCATGGGTTGATATTTCAGATCGTCCCAGTACAGGTATTCATTATTTGCTTTTATGACTAAATCCCTTGTTTTAATTAAATCATCAGGGATAAGGGGAGTCTCTGTCCAGCTCGGTGCTTTTTCAGGTATTTTCACTAAGATCGGCCCCCCCAAAAAAAATAAATATAAATTAAATTTATATTAGTAATTCTATTTTGTCAAGACTAATACTAATTTTAGATTAATTAGCAGAAAATTTAGATTAAAAATTAATTATCTAAAATAGTTATTGTATTCATTGATTTTTTCAAATCCTATAAGCTCCGGGCATAGGCATGAACGAACAATTAAATGCCCAGATACTAATTTGACAGAAATTAGTAGAAAATTAGTATTTGGCAGGGATTCCGGATTCGTTTCATGCGGAATGATGGTGAAAGGCAGGACACAGACAGTCCTGCATACCCCCCGTGGGAGAGGGGCAGAGGTGAGGGAGAGTAATTACCTTTTAAATCCGGAGCGGGCCTTTATGTAGAAAACGGAATCGCAGCAACGCACGGGGCTGAAGAGCTGGGTCTTCTCATTCAGCGGCTCGGAAGTGCCCGCGAAAAGATACCCTCCGGGCGTCAGGCAATCGTACAGATATCCGGACACCTTCCTTATGGCCTCATCCGGCATGTAGATAAAAAGGTTCCGGCAGAAGACGAAATCAAATGCCCCGCCAAGGCCGGAATATGTCTTTTCCTCAAGCAGGTTTCCCGCCATGAACGACACGTTCCTCCTCCACGGGGCCTTGAGCGCATAGAGGTTGTTGTCCTCGTCAAAGTACCTGCTTATGTCCTCCGCGTTCTTCTTTGAGGGCCTCAGAGAGTTGCCCGTATAGACGGCCTTTTTTGCCCTGTCTACGGAATCCCTGTTTATGTCTACACCCAGAACGTTTATGTCCCATCCCCACAGGAAGTGGCCGCTCTCCATTATGATGATATTCAGCGTATAAGCCTCTTCGCCCCTGGCGCAGCCTGCCGAAAGCACCCTGAGGGAGTGCTCGCCTTTTTTCTGCTTGCCTGCCTTCACCCGCCGCAAAAGCTCCCCGAAGGCGGAAAGCTGAGGCCGCTCCCTGAAAAAGTAGGTCTCCTGATTGGCCAGCATGCAGATGAGCTTTTCCAACACGTCTTTCTGACCCAGGGCCATCCGGTAATAGTCCTCTGGAGAGACCGAGAGCCTTTCCGCCTCCTCCTTTATCCTGGCCGACACGGAAAAGAGTTTTTCGTGCCTGAACGAAAGGCCCGAATGGCCTTCTATCAGCCTGAGGAATTTTTCAAGTATCTGGCCCGTGATCATAAGATGAAAATCTTATTATTTTTAACCGGCCCCGCCAAGAAGCAGGGTTTGGGGTTCATCGGAGTAAATCCTTGTCCAGACGGCCCTGCCTTTGAGCGGCGGCAGGCCGGCAAAAGGGGTGGGGGCCAGCTTTAAAAAACCCACTGCCTAAGCCTTGCGCTTGCTCTCGAACAGTGTCTTCACTTCGTCCATAAGCTCGTTTATGTCCTTGAACTGCCTGTAAACGGAGGCAAACCTCACGTAGGCCACCTTGTCCAGTTCCCTGAGGGCGTTCATCACTTCCTCTCCGACCACGCTGCTTGGGACCTCTTTCGCGCCCATCACAAGTATCGACCTCTCGATGGCGTTCACGACCTCCTCCCGCTGCTCCATCGGGACAGGCCTCTTCTCGCACGCCTTCTCAAGCCCGTGCAGTATCTTCTGCCTGTCGAAGGGCTCCCGCCTGCCGTCCTTCTTCACGACAAGCGGCATCACCTCTTCTATTCTTTCATATGAGGTGAAGCGTTTTTCGCATTTCAGGCACTCGCGGCGGCGGCGTATGACGTCGCCCTCCCTGCTCGTCCTTGAGTCTATGACCTTGTCTTCAATATGGCCGCAGAAGGGGCACTTCATCAATAAACCGGGAAGCGGTTTGTAAGCTCTTTCACCTTGCCGCGGATGGCCTTCAGTCTGTCCTCGTCATCCCTTGCGTTCAGGGCGTCGTCTATGTACTGGCCTATAAGCGCCATCTCCTGCTCGCCCATGCCACGGGTCGTAACGCACGGGGTGCCCAGCCTTATCCCGCTCGTGATGGTGGGAGGCTGGGGGTCGAAGGGTATGGTGTTTTTATTGACGGTGATGCCGGCCTTGTCGAGCGCCACCTCGGCGATTTTCCCGGTCAGCCCCTTGTTGGTGAGGTCTATGAGCACCAGGTGGTTGTCCGTGCCGCCCGAAACCAGTTTGTAGCCCTTCGCCTTCAGCTCGCTGGCAAGTTTTTTGGCGTTCTTTACGACGTTGCCCTGATATTCCCTGAAACCAGGCTCAAGGGCCTCCTTCATTGCCACGGCCTTTGCCGCTATGACGTGCACGAGCGGCCCGCCCTGGATGCCCGGGAAGATCATCTTGTCTATGGCCTTTGCGTACTCCGCCTTGCACATGATAAGCCCGCCCCTGGGGCCGCGGAGGGTCTTGTGGGTAGTGGTCGTCACGAAGTCCGCGTAGGGCACTGGCGAGGGGTGCAGCCCGGCGGCGACAAGCCCCGCGATATGGGCGATGTCGGCAACCAGGTAAGCGCCCACCGAGTGCGCTATCGCATGGAACTTCTCGAAATCTATTGTGCGAGGGTACGCGCTTGCCCCGGAAAGTATGAGCCTCGGCCTGTGCTCCTCCGCAAGCCTCCTCACCTCGTCGTAGTCTATCTGTCCGGTCTCCCTGCTCACGCCATAAGCTATCGTGTTGTAGTAGATGCCGGAAAAGTTCGCCGCCGCGCCGTGGCTCAGGTGCCCGCCGTGGCTCAGGCTCATGCCCAGGATGGTGTCATGCGGCTTCAAAAAAGCAAAGTAAATGGCCATGTTGGCCTGCGTGCCCGAATGGGGTTGAACATTCACGTGCTCCGCGCCAAAGAGCCGCTTTATCCTCTCGACTGCAAGCCCTTCTATCCGGTCCGCGAACTCGCAGCCGCCGTAATACCTCCTGCCGGGGTAGCCCTCCGCGTATTTGTTGGTGAACACCGAGCCCTGGGCCTCCATGACAGCCCTGCTCGCATAGTTTTCCGACGCGATAAGGAGGAGCTTTTCGCGTTCGCGCTCCGCCTCCTGCTCTATCGCTTCAAAAACGTCCGGGTCCGAGTCCTTAAGCCTGCTGGTGAGCATCTTTGCTTTTCTTTCCTTCTATATTGAAAATTTTATCCAGACGGAGCTTGTGCCTGCCGCCCTCGAAAGGCGTTTCGAGCCATATCTCCACAATCTCTCTGGCCATGACAGGGCCTATCATCCTGCCGCCAAGCACGAGTATGTTGGCGTCGTTGTGCTGTCTGCTCAAGCGCGCGCTCAAGGGTTCGCTGCAAAGGGCCGCCCTGATGCCCGCAAACTTGTTCGCCACTATGCTCATGCCTATGCCGGTGCCGCAGATGAGGATGCCCTTCTCGGCCTTCCCGCCCGCAACAAGCCCGGCGACCCGCTCCCCGTAGTCCGGGTAATCCACCGATTCCGGCCCGAATGGCCCCATATCGGTGAAATCCAGTCCTCTTTCCTTGAGGTAGGCTGTTATCTCCTGCTTGAGCGAAACCCCGGCGTGGTCCGAACCTATCGCAATCGTCATGGTTTGTTATGATAAATGAGTTTAAAACCCTTAGTCAATGAGCCGGAAGAAGATTTTTTCCAGCTTGCACGCCCCTGATTGCCTGCCAACCGTTCAATACTTTTTAGTTTGCCGGATACATACATATGGTTTGACAAAAAAACCGGCCAAATTTTATATTAGAAAACGGCCCGCGGCTTACCATGCCGTCCGGCAAAAAACAGGAGGTTTTTCGCTTATGTGCCGTCTTGCCGCGATTACGGCATCGGAGTATTTTTCGCCCCTGGAGAACGTATATGCCCTGGAAACGATGAAAGAGGGGCATGACGGCTCCGGAATGGGCCTTATGCTGAAGGACTTGGGAGGGTTCGCCGAACCCCTGAAGGAATACCCCGTGCTCTCGGGTATCTGCTCCAACGACGGCCTCAAGCGCATCGAGGACTACATGCTGGCGCAGGGCTTCCGTGAGGTCCACATGTGGAACCCGGTAATAAAGCCCCTGCCGGGTGTCGATAAAAAAGACTGTTATTTCGCCAAGTTTTACGACTACCCGGTCTCTTATAAAGAAAAACCCTGGAAAGAAAAGGAGCTTCTGCTCCTTGGCACCAGGCTTGCACTGAGAAGGATGGGAGAGAGCGACGAGTCCATAGTGGTCTTTTCCTTCTACCCCGATGTGATAACGCTCAAAGAAGTGGGGGACCCCCTCCAGCTTGCGGAGTATTTCGGTCTGGACAGGGATGGTCTCAAGGCCAGGATCGTGCTTGCCCAGGGGCGGCAGAACACCAACTATGCCATAAATCTCTATGCCTGCCATCCGTTCTTCATTCAGGGCTTCGGCACCATGACAAACGGCGAGAACACGGCATTTGTGCCGATAAGGGAATACCTGATGAGCCGGGGCTTTCAGGGCTACACCGGCTACCAGAGCGACAGCGAGGTCTTCACGCACATCCTCCACTACACGGTAAACCGGCTGGGGTTCCCGCTCCCCTATTACAAGCATATAATAACCCCGCTTAAACGGCAGGAGATGGAGGGCAGGCCCGACAGGGATGCGCTTCTGCTTATGAGGCAGTCCATGAGGATGCTGGTCATCGACGGCCCAAACTGTGTTATCGGCTTCACCCCGGACGGGACGTGCTTCATGGTGCAGGACTCCAAAAAGCTCCGCCCCGGCGCGGTGGGCGGCAGGAAGGGCAAGTATGCGCTCATGTCCGAGGAGTGCGGCATAGACAAGGCCGTTCCCGAAAGGGACAGGTCGGAGGACATATTCCCGATGAAATACGACATGGTCATCGTGTCTCCGGGCGCGCAGGAGGTAAAGGTTTGGAACCAACTGAAAAACTAGACAAGAACCATCAGCTCACGCTGAAGGAGTTCCCATATACAATAAGCTGGCGCGACGACCGTTGCACCCGCTGCGGCCAGTGTACGGCCGTCTGCCCGGTGAAGGCCATCGTGCCCGACGTCCGGGTGGAGCGCGTTGTAAGCTCCGAGGGAAGCCTGCCAGCCCCGAAGGTCTCAAGAAGGGTCGTGCAGGTCGTAAGACAGGTAAACGACATAGACCGCTACTGCACGGGCTGCGCCATGTGCCAGCTCGTCTGCCCCAATGCGGCCATAGAGCCCGAGTTCAACCCTAGCCACAAGTTCCTCCACTTCAAGAACAAGGGCGGAGACGCATACAAGCGCGGCGGCAGGCGGAACGACCCCTCCCCCTCGACGCTCGACCAGCTGAAGTTCACCCGCATATCGATGCTCACGGACCCGGCGCTGGATGCCGGAAGGCACGAGTTCCACCTGAGGACCTTCCTTGGAAGGATTCTGCCCCCGGAGTCCCTGCCGCTCAAAGCCGAGGACGGCAGGCTGGTGGTCGACAGGAAATCCGATGTATTTGTCCCTCCCGTAAGGGAGATATACCCCATAATGATAGGCAGCATGTCCGTTGGCGCGCTCTCCCCGCCCATGTGGGAAGGGCTCGCGATGGGCGTGGCGTACCTGAACGAGGAGCTTGGCATGCCCGTTGTGATGTGCTCGGGCGAGGGCGGAATGCCCCCGAGGCTCCTCAAGTCGCGTTTCCTGAAATATTACGTCCTCCAGATAGCCTCAGGCTATTTCGGGTGGGACGAGATAGTCCGCGCGCTTCCCAGCATGGTGGAAGACCCCGCGGCCATAGAGATAAAGTACGGGCAGGGCGCAAAACCCGGCGACGGGGGGCTCCTGATGTCCTACAAGGTGCTCAAGCTCATATCGAGCATCAGGGGCGTGCCGATGATGGTTGACCTGGCCTCCCCGCCAACGCACCAGACCAAGTACTCCATCGAAGAGGCCGTGGCCAAGATGATACAGTCCATGTCCATGGCATGGGGTTTCAGGGTGCCCGTTTACCCGAAGATATCGGGGACCAAAACGGCAAAGGCCGTCCTCAACAACCTCGCCAGGAACCCCTTTGCCGCGGCGCTCTCGATAGACGGTGAAGACGGCGGCACCGGGGCGGCCTACAACGTCTCGATGGACAAGATGGGCCACCCGATAGCCTCCAACATAAGGGAGTGCTACCTTGACCTGGTTAAGCAGGGCAAGCAGAATGAGCTGCCCCTGATAGCGGCAGGCGGCGTCGGGAAAAAGGGAAATCTCGCGGCGAACGCCGCCGCGCTCATAATGCTGGGGGCCTCCGCGGTCTCGATAGGCAAGTACCTCATGCAGTCCACCGCCGACTGCCTGGGAGACGAGAACAACCGCTGCAACCTCTGCAACACGGGCAGGTGCCCAAGGGGCATCACCACGCAGGACCCGAAACTTTACAGAAGGCTCGATTCCTCAAAGGTGGCCGAGAGGCTCGTTGACGTGTTCAGGGCCGCCGATACGGAACTCAAGAAGATATTCGCTCCCCTGGGCAGGAGCACGGAGCTGCCCATAGGCATGTCCGACGGCCTGAGCGTGGCCGACAAGGCCATTGCCGAAAGACTGGGTATAAGCTATGTCTGCTAAGAAAGAAAAAACCATATACGGGAACATTGAAGGGCAAAGGGTCCCCTCCCGCATACTTGAGGAGCAGGTCCAGGAGGCCGTGAAAAACGGGGCCAGGGAACTGCACGTCGTGGCGGACGGCCAGCACGGCATAGGGGGCCGCATCTGGCCCCGCGAAAGCGCCGTGCGCCTTAGGGTCGAGGGCCCCGTGGGCCAGAGGCTTGGCAGCATGGGCATGGAGGGCACCGAGATAGTCGTCAATGGCGGCGTCTCCGACGACGTGGGCTGGATAAACTGCGGCGCAAGGATAACCGTGCTTGGCGACGTGACAAACGGCGCGCACAACGCGGCCGCCCAGGGCGTCCTTTACGTGCAGGGAAGCGCCGGGGCGCGCTCCGACACCCTCACGAAGCACAACCCGAGGTTCGCCCCCCCGCAGTCCTGGTATTTCAGGAACGTGGGGGACTCCTTCGCGGAGTTCAAGGCGGGCGGCATCTCGGTAATCTGCGGCGTGGAGCCCAGGAACCCGGACAACATACTTGGCTACCGTCCGTGCGTCGGCATGGTGGGCGGCGTCATATACTTCAGGGGGCCCATCCAGGGCTACAGCGCGGGCGACGTGAGGCTTGCGGAGCTTACCCCGGAGGACTGGCAATGGCTCAAGGACAACATGAAACCCTATCTGGAGGCCATCCAGCGCAAAGAATATTACAAGGAACTCACAAAAGACATAAACGACTGGCGCAAGTTCGTGGCCCATACCCCCCAGGAAAAAGCCAAACTCAAGAAAGTGAAGGTGGCCGTGGGGGATTTCGCAAAAGACGTCTGGGAGAAAGAGGTCGGCGAGGGCGGCATATTCGCCCCCTACCTGAACCACGAGCGGTCGCTCCTTCCCTACATAACGACGGGCGAAAACAGGCGCAACAAGCCCGTATGGGCCAACGGCAAATACAGCCCGCCCTGCGCCTACAACTGCCCCACGCATATCCCGACCCACAAGCGGACTGCCCTTATAAGGGAAGGGAAGCTGATGGAGGCCCTGGAGCTTGTGCTGGAATACAGCCCGCTGCCGGCGACGGTCTGCGGCCAGATATGCCCCAACCTCTGCATGCAGAGCTGCACAAGGGGCATCATCATGGACTCCCCGCTCAGGATAAACCAGCTCGGAAGCCTTTCTCTTTCCGTGAAGGCGCCGAAACCCGCCAAAAAGACGGGCCACAGGATAGCCGTGATAGGCGGCGGCCCGGCCGGGCTCTCCGCGGCCTGGCAGCTCGCGCTGAAAGGCCATTCCGTTGACCTCTACGAGGCAGAGGAAAAGCTCGGCGGCAAGCTGGAGCTTTGCATACCGCGCGAAAGGCTCCCGCAGGCGGTGCTTTCCGCGGAGCTTGCAAGGTTCGGACAGTCCGGAGTGAAAATCCATCTGAAGAGCCGCATCGACCGGAAGAAGTTCGAGAAGATATACAAGGACCACGAGGCCGTCATAGTGGCCTGCGGGGCGCACCAGCCCAGGATGATAAAATTCGAGGGCTCCGAATCGGCTGTCTCCGCCTACGAGTTCCTGCGCGGGGTAAACACGGGCAAGATGCCCTCCGTAAAGGGCAGGGACGTGGTTGTCATCGGCGCGGGCAACGTGGGCATGGATGCGGCCACGCAGGCGTTCCGCTGCGGCGCGGCCTCCGTTACCGCCGTTGACGTGCAGAAGCCCGCCGCCTTCGGCAAGGAAATGGAGACGGCCGCCGCGCTCGGCACGAAGATACTCTGGCCAAGGCTCACCCGGAAGTACGACAGGAAGGCCGGGACCATATACTTCCAGGACGGCTCCACTCTGAAGGCCGATGCCGTTATCATTGCCATAGGCGAGACTCCCGTGGTGGATTTCCTGCCCGCGTCGATAGACCGCGACAAAAACGGCTGGGTGCGCGTGGACGAGCTTGGAAAGACCACAGACCCCAAAGTACTGGCCATAGGCGACGCCACGAGGCCCGGCCTTGTGACCCACGCGATAGGCCACGGCAGGGAAGCCGCCGATGTCATCCACTCCGGGCTGATGCACTACGACAGGATGCCCGAGGTAAAAAACCAGATTCCCTATGAGCGCATAAAGACCGTCTATTACGAGGCGTGCAGGGGCAGCGAACCCGCGTATAACCCCGAAACGGACGCCAACAGGTGCCTGTCCTGCGCCTCCTGCCGGGACTGCCATATGTGCGAGAACGTCTGCTACTGGGGGGCCATCTCCAGGGTGGAAAAACCGGACGGCGGCTTCGAGTACGTGGTGGACGACGAAAAATGCATCGGCTGCGGGTTCTGCGCTGGCATATGCCCATGCGGCATCTGGGAAATGACGGAAAACGTCTAAAACAACTTAAAATAAAACAAAAGAAGCAAAAACAAATAAAAACCAAATAAAAAGGGGTCAGATTTGCCCCCTTTTTGAATCCCCCGTCTTTTTAAACCGCCTCTTTTCCCCTCGCCCTCCGGGAGAGGGGCAGGGATGAAGACGTCTTTTTCAGTTGCCCGAACGTATCCCGCTGTCCAGGGCCTCTCTCACTGCAAGCAGAAGCTTGCCCCCGCTGAAAGGCTTTCTTAAAAAAACGGCCGGCTTGTGGTCCTCCGGGTCCGCGTTGAACCCCGTTATCGCGATTATCTTTGCCATCGGGTTCACCGCCGTTATTCCCTCTATCAGCTCCCTGCCGTTAAGGACCGGCATCAGCATATCGGTTATCACCAGGCTTATTTTGTTGTGGTTCTCCTGGTAAAGCCTCAGCCCCTGGACGGAGTTGTCCGTTGCAATCACCTTGAACCCCCTGGCCTTGAGGGTCTCCTTGATGAACTCCAGCACAGGGGATTCGTCGTCTATGGCGAGGATGGTCTCGTCGCCGGTCACCCATTCGCCTGAGGGCTCTTCCACCCGGCCCGGCCGGTCCGAAACCGGCAGGTACACATTGAAGACGGTCCCCTCGCCAAGCCTGCTACTCACGGTTATGTAGCCCTTGTGCTCCTTTACTATGCCGTAAACCATCGCGAGGCCAAGCCCCGTGCCCTTGCCCTTCTCCTTGGTGGTGAAGAAGGGCTCGAATATGTGCGAGAGGTGCTCCTCCGCTATCCCCTTTCCGGTGTCCGAGACGGTGATGTTCACATAAGTGCCGCGCTCCACCTGGGCATCGATGGCGAGGCCCCTGGGGCCAAGCTCCATGAGAGATGTGCTTACCTTGAGGGTCCCTTTTTCGGGCATTGCGTCCCTCGCGTTTATTATCAGGTTCATTATCACCTGCTCCATTTGCGTCACGTCGCCCGACACGGCCGGGATGCGCTCCTCCAGGTTTTTTTCGATCTCTATGTGCGAGGGGATGAGCCTGGACATCATCTCAAGCGTGTCGTTTATGACCTTGTTTATATCGAAGGGGACCGGCTCGAAATTTCCCCTCCTCGCGAAGCTGAGGAGCTTTGAGACCATCTGGGCGGCCTGCCGCGAGACCTTCTCTATGATCCTTACCTTGCTGAGGACGGACTCGCTTACGTCCTCCTGGTGGAGGATTATCTCCGCAAACCCCAGGATGGAGGTGAGGATGTTATTGAAGTCGTGCGCGATGCCGCCCGCAAGCTGGCCGATGGAGTCCATCTTCTGGGAATGCATCAGCTGGGCCTGCATCTTCTTCTTGTCCGTGATGTCGCGGCAGAAGGACTGTATGAGCTTGTTGTCCTCCACCTCTATCAGTTTGGAAGTTACCTCAAGCGAGACCCTGCTGCCGTCCTTCCTGTAATGGGTGGTCTCGTAGAGGAGCGGCTCGCCTTTGATGACGCGGACCATTTTCTGGCTGAACCGCGTCCTGTCCTCGCCGGTCTCAAGCAGCGCGATATTGGTGCCGATAAGGGAGTTCCGGTCAAACCCGTGGATCTCACACAGCGCCCTGTTGAGGTTGAGGATGGTGCCTTTCGGGTCCGTGATAAGGATGCCGTCCTGCGCGTTCTCGAAAAGCGACCTGAACATTATCTCGGACTTGTTCATCTCCCTCGTCCGCTCCTCCACGAGCTGCTCCAGCCGCGTGGAATAGACCGCAAGCTGCTGCTTTTCCTTGTCGAGGTCGTACTGGAGACTGTACGTATTGATAAGGACCTTTTGACTCAGCGTGCGCCACACGAGAGCAATTATAAAGGTCGCAATAAAAAAAGCGTTGTTGCTCACAAAAGCAGAATAGTTGGTAATTGTATCAAAAAAGTAAATGGGAACCAGGTAAATCAGGTAGATTAGACCCGCACAGACAAGCGATATTGTTAAATTTAACGGGACAAACCCCAAAACGCAAATAACCAGCAGATTAAGTCCAGCGTAATAAGGTGAAGTATGCCCCCCCAGCCTCAGAATCATATATTCGATAACTGAGGCTGAAAGCACTACGGCAGTGACAATTACTGTGTAAACATTAGCCTTGTTTTTCCATTTCTTGAAAAAAAATTTGTTCCAGAAAAAAATGGAAATGAGGACTGCGGTAATAGCCATCCTCAATACAAAAAAGTCGCCAAAATATTTTAGACTAACGAAATAGTCCATCAGCCCCAACATCAAAAACAGCACAGAACCCAGAATGAGAATAATATTGAACCAATAATATGTGAGATTCAGCAGGTGGTCTTTTATATACTCTTCTTTTCTCATTTTACCCCGCCCGGCAGTCTAATTCTTCTGGAGAGTGTAAAAAATTATTACTCCTGAGCGGTCGCGGTCAATTTCAACACATTTTTCCGAAATCCCCGCTTTTTCAATCAATATTCTGCTTTCTTCTTCTGTCCGCTGATAAAAAGCGTTCCAGTCTACAAGCCAATGATAGTCCTGAGTTTCATACCGTCTGCAATCTTTAAACCCGGCAACAAGCTTCCCGCCGGGATTTAGCGTAAGATAGAGTGCTTTCAGCAGTCTTACAAGCACGTCGTCAGTTAAATAATCAAATAACCCTATGCTGTATATGATATCCTGCGACCCGAATTCCTTGATATTCTTTTCATGGTTCACCATTCTCAATGCGTTATACTTGCGCATTTTGATTTGATGAACGATGTCGGTATACGAGAGCCTGTTTAACACAAAATCGATTGCATCGGAATCCAGGTCCACACAAGTCATTTCAGCTTCGGATTCTTTTATCCGGGGGGCAAGTTCAAACAGCTCTCTTGTTGACCCGCATGCGATGTTCAGAACTCTAGGTCCTTTCCTGGCCTCAAATTCCTTTTGCAGCATCCCCTTTATCCATGAAAGCCGCTCCCTGACCGCTTTTGCCAGTGTTGTTGAAAGAAAGTAGGAATCAAGCAGCCAACCGAGTCCTTCAGACAAAGGCATATTCCTGTAAATACCTTCCAGTATTTTGTAGTCACCAGGGTACCCTTTTGGCCATGTCCGGGCATGATTCATGAAATAGCTTTTTGAAAAAAACGGATTTGTTTTATTCCTAAATTCAACCTGTTTCCTTCTTAACAGGTCTTTGCAGTCCGCCAAAGTGTTTTCCACACTCCTAGCAAACTCAAAAAAAGCGCTTATTGCCTCGTACACTTTCCCCAGCAGAAAATCAGGATTTGATTTCCCTGATAACAAGCCCTGCTCTGCATACGCAAGCCTCATATTGAATAAATCTATTTCCCTATCCAGATGGCAATCAATCTGCTCAAAAGCTTTCCTAAAGCTGTTTCCAATTTCATTGGATCCTTCGAGATCGATATTACCGCTCTCTTTATCCAGATTGTTTCCGCAGAAATGGCAACTGGCATCTTCAACATGGTCTTTCATGAACTGCAACAGCATCGACTTGCCCTCGTCCCCCAGGTCGAGGAACTTCACCGCGACGCCGTTTTCCTCTTTCCTCAGCACCTTCCCCCGCACCTCCAGTTCGCCGTTTGGCAGCGGGGCCTTGAGCCTTACAATCGTGTTTTCGGGCAGCGAGAAGTCGGAATTTATGAATACCCCCCCGAGCCCCAGATTCGAGGTGATGGAATTTTTCCGCAATCCCTTGCCATTGCCTTCGTCCACCGAAACCAACACCGGCAGCTGTGCCTTGCACCTGACATCCTGTCTGGCCATCTTTCTCCTCTCCTTTTTATAAACTTTTCGGGTTATAAAAAATAACCCGTTTGCAAATATAAGTCATAGAAAAAATTTTTACAACATTAAATTGAAATTTTAGCGTCAGAAGGCCAAAAAAAGACTTTTTGCGGGATGGAAACGGGGTTTGCCAATTCAGGGGGCGGGAGGTTATACTAGGTTCATGCCGATATTCGAATATGTATGCAACAAGTGCCAGGGGGAGTTTGAAAAGCTGGTTTACTCCTCCACGAAGGTCATCTGCCCCAAATGCGGCTCTGATGACGTGAAGAAGAAGCTCTCCACCTTCGGGATGAGCGGGCTGGCAACGCCCTTTTCAGGCGGCGGGCCGTCTTCCGGGTGCGGCTCCTGCAGCAAGTCCTCCTGCTCCGGCTGCCACTAGCAGGTTGCTGAAAAAGTCCTCATTTTGGTCATTGCGAGGAGCGCAAGCGACGAAGCAATCTCATAAGTAATCGATTTTTCTAAAGACGTGATTGCTTCGCTCCGCTCGCAATGACAGTCGAAACAGTTTTTCAGCAGCCTGCTAGACTACTTTATATACGCCTCGGTCACATACCTCAGCATCATGCGGTTCGTGTTGAAATAATAGGCGTTCTTGCCAATAGCGTTCTGCATCATTTTTATCCATGTGCGCCGGTTGCCGTAGAACATGGGAATGATTATCTCTTCCAGCTTCATGTAGAGGTCCTCCGCGTCCTGCTCGTCCCTTGCAGCGGGAGGCGTGTCCATCTCTTCGGAGGGGGCGGGGCCTATGGCCCAGCCGGTATAGCCCTCTATGTGCCCCTCAATCCACCAGCCGTCCAGCACGCTGAAATTCATTACGCCGTTGTGCGCCGCTTTCATCCCGGAGGTGCCGGAGGCCTCCCTCGGCCTCTGCGGGGTGTTCATCCACAGGTCCACGCCAGAGACCATCTTCAGCGCCAGGTCCATGTCGTAATTTGGCAGGTAAACTATTTTCACCCTTCCCGCGAGCTTTTTTATGCACTCGAAGACGTGCTTTATGACCAGCTTGCCGGGGATGTCCCTGGGGTGGGCCTTGCCCGCATAGATTATCTGGACCTTGCCGGAGGCGACCCTGGCAAGCCGCTCGATGTCCCTGAACAAGAGGTCGCCCCGTTTATAGGCCGTGGCCCTCCTTGCAAACCCGATGGTGAGGGTCTCGTAATCCATCCCGATGCCTGTCCGGCCGTTCACGTAATCTATCAGAAGTTTTTTTGCGGCCATGTGGGCCTCCCAAAGCTCCTCCTCCGGCACCCTGCCGACCCTCACGAAAAGCTCCGGCTCGTTTGCCCATCCGGGCATATATTTGTCAAAAACCTTTTTCATGCTGTCGCACGTCCACGTGAACGAATGCACGCCGTTGGTGATGGAGGAGAACTCGTAGCCGGGAAACATCCGCATGGAGACCTCCTTGTGCTTTTTCGCCACTCCATTGACGTACTCCGTCAGGTTCAGGGCAAGGTGCGTCATGTTCAGCTTCTCCTGCCCGCCCAGCTTCTTGAGCACCCTGAAGGGGATCATCTCGCCCAGCACCTGCTTTATCAGCTCGTAGGAGAACTTGTCGTGCCCGGCCTCCACGGGCGTATGCGTCGTAAAGACGCAGAGGTCCTTGACGCGCTCCACGTCCCAGATAAGGTCCTCGTCCCAGACGGCCTCGATGTCCCGCCTGTATTCTATCAGCAGCTCGATTGTAAGCAGGCTGGCGTGGCCCTCGTTCATGTGGTACTTCTTTATCTCGAAGCCCAGTTTGCGGAGCATCCTCACCCCGCCGATGCCGAGCACGGCCTCCTGCTTGAGCCGGTATTTGTCGTCCCCGCCGTAAAGAAATGAGGTGATATCGCGGTCTTCCGCGCTGTTTTCCGGCATGTCAGTGTCCAGGAACAGGATGGGCACCTTGCCGCCCGTTACGCTCTGCTGGATATAGAGCCAGCACCGGATGGCCACCTGCCTGCCCTCCAGCTCCACATGGACGCGCTCGGGCAGGGGCTTCATGAAGCGCTCCGGCTGCCAGGGCGCGGGGGCTTCAGTCTGGCTGCCCTCGGCATCGAGCTTCTGCTCGAAATACCCCTTCTTACACAGCAGCGTCACCGCGAGCAGGGGTATCTTGAGGTCGGCAGCGGAGCGTATGGTATCCCCCGCAAGCACGCCCAGACCGCCGCTGTAGGTGTGCATGCCGTTTTGCACGCCTATTTCCATCGAGAAATAGGCGATTTTAGGTTCCTTCAGAAACTCCCAGAGGGAGGCTGCGGGCTCCATGGCTCCTTAAATTCTAAGGCAATCGCGCGATATATACAAGCCCCGGACTGGATTCTTCGGTCAAGCGCGGCCGCAAGGGGCGCATGGTCTGCGAGGGGGGGCGCGGGGGGCGAAGCCCCCGGCAGATAAAGGGCGGGCGGGACAAGAAAATGCCTTCCCCCGCCAAATCCAAACCATGACTTTGTGTTAAAATAGTGCAATCTTTTTCCAAAGAGAGGACTTTTAGCCATGTTCAATATGAAAGCGGTGGAGCCCAGACAGCTGGACACCGGTTCCACATTCAAGTTCAGGTGCTACAAGGGGATATCCTGTTTCACCCGCTGCTGCTCCAATATCGACATAATGCTCACCCCTTACGATGTCCTGAGGATGAAAAGGCGGCTCGGCATAAGCTCCGAGGAGTTCCTTGAGAAATACACCATCGTGCGGACGGACAAGAATTCCTCCCACCCTTATGCATATTTGAAGATGAACAACGACACGGAAAGGAAATGCCCCTTTGTTGTCGTCCCTGACGGCTGCACCATATACACGGACAGGCCCGTAAGCTGCCGTTACTACCCCGTGGGGCAGGGCACCCTCAAGAAAAGGGACAACGAGGGAAAGATCGTCCACGAGGAGTTCTATTTCTTCGTGAAGGAGGCCCACTGCAAGGGCTACGAGGAACAGACCCAGTGGACGATAGGCTCCTGGAAGGACGACCAGGAGATAACCGTTTACGACAGCATGAACCGCGAGTGGAAAGAGCTCCTCATGCGCAGGAACCTGCCCAACCAGCCCATGCTGGACGACAAGAAAAGAATGCTGTTCTTCATGGCCAGCTACGACCTGGACAAGTTCCGCCGGTTCGTGCTGGACAGCCGCTTCCTCGACATCTTCGAGCTGCCAGGAGAGGAGGCCGAAGAGATAAAGACCTCGGAAGAGGCCCTGATGAAACTCTCCTTCAAGTACCTTAAATTCATGCTGGGCATGGAGCAGGCCCTGAACGTAAAGCGGGAATTCATCAAAGGCAAGGACAAGCCCGCAGACCCCGCCACCGAAAAGAAGGATTAAAAAAAATCCTCAACAGGGCCGCTGAACGCATTCCCGGCGGGGAAACCCGCCCATAATGTCTGGCACCCCAAAAAAAATTCCCTTTGCGGTTGCAGAGAACTTTTTTTGGGGGTGGGCTTCCCCCCTTGCATAATTCCAATATTGTATATCTCTTTTTTCAAATCTGTTATAATCAGCTAACACAACCATAAGTTTCAATACCTCAGGGTGGAAAAAGCCGTGCAGGGCCCGGCAAGTTCCAAGGCGGACGATCAAGTTCGCAGGGGAATAATAAAAAAGCCCATAACCAGGAGCGGCCATGCAACAGAAAACATCGCAGTTGTATGACGAACAAGCGGCAGTGGCCTTTTACCAGGAGCGCTATGCCCGCGGTTATATGGATGAATGGCCGGTTGAAAAGAAGCGAAGGGTCTTTGAACTCATCCGCGGTCTTGAGCTTCCGGACAAGGGCGAAGCCCTTGACTTTGGATGCGGCAACGGCGTATTCACGGAAATTATCAGGCAGGCCCTGCCTCCGGGGTGGAAGGTATATGGCGCGGACATAAGCGGGACCGCCGTTGAGAACGCAAAAAAGCGTTATCCAAAGTGCACCTTCCTTGTGTCAGGCGGCGGGAAATTTTTAAAAACCGGGAGATTTGATTTTCTGTTTACGCATCATGTGCTCGAACACGTCTATGATCTGCCTAAGGTCCTTGACGAGATTAACGGCTGCCTGAAAGACAAGTCTGAGATGCTGCACATTTTACCCTGCGGCAATGAAGGCAGCTTTGAGCATGATATTTGCCTTTTGCGAAAAGACGGAATTAACCGGCATCTCGAGGACCGCTTTTTCTTTGAGGACGAGGGGCATGTGCGACGGCTGACCACAGAGCAGTTGAGCAAACTTTGTGAAAACAGGGGGTTTGCCCTGGCAAAGGAGTGTTACAGCAATCAATACCACGGCTCCATCAACTGGATCACGCGGGATGGACCCGGTTTCATACGGAAGTTTACCGGCATATCCGCGGCCCTGGATGAAGAGGCCGAAGACAAACTCAGGAAATTGCGCCGCAGGCTGTTCTGTTTTTGGGCCTTGCGCTATCCGGCGATTTCCGTTGAAACCATATTGCGCAAAAAGGGCAGGACCGTCCGCGATTATTTTTCCCTGATGACTGGTTTGCCCCTTTATCCATTGGCAAAACCGGTCGATTCTTATCTGAAACGCAAGGCGTCTGATGAATGGGACAAAAGAAAAACAGAGCGGAACGGCAGCGAAATGTATGTCTTTTTCAAAAGATGAAAAACAAAAAAGCCCTTTACGCGGTTTCCAGTTCTTTTTTTATCCAGTCCGCCACGGTTTCGTCTACAGGGTACATGCCCATTACATGATTTGCCCCTCCGGCCTTCACGGCGCCCCGGAGGAGGTCTTCGGGCGCGTCCTCTATATGGGCGATGCTTTTTGATGTGAGGTTGTAGGTCTTCATCACCATAAGCTCGGGTCTCGGCATATCCGGCATGTAATCGATGTAAAAAGAAAACCCCTGGATTTCCTTTATCAGCTCCTCCTGCCCTCCGCAGTTTGCGAAGCGGGGCTTGAAAAGCATCGCCGGGGTGAGGTCGAACCTCAGGTTGTCAATAAAAACCCTGTTTTTCCTGAGTCTTGCGATCTTGATGTCCAGCATATTTTTTTATTTCTAGGCTTTCCCGGACTGGCCCGATTCTTCCTTGAATTTCTGGATGGCGGCCTCTTCCACGTCCGCGAGCATTTCCTTTTTCGCGTCCTCCAGCACTTTAAGGGGCAGTTTCAGCTTTCTCGCAAGCTCCGGAAGCTCCATCCCGGCCATGAAGTGCACCTCGGCTATCATCACCTTCAGGGCGTCGCCCAGTATGGATTTTTTCAGGTCCCCGTCCTTGACATCGACAAGCCCCGCGGCCTGCTCGAAAGACATGCCCTGCTCCACGGCGCTCTTGATCCGCTTTATGGATTCCTCGTATATCCTGTCTGCCTCCGCCTGGGGCAGCCCTTCATACCACGCATCTGACATATGTCTATGATACCATATAGCGTGGCAAGTCCAGAAATTTAAAATATTTATTCAGGTATTCCAAATGAAAAAGGGGGCTCTTTCGAGCCCCCTTCCTGTGTCTTGGGAACAGTATCTGCTACAGCTTGAACGGATTGACGAAGAAGACAATAAGCACGACGACGAGGGCATAGATCGCAAGAGACTCGATCATGGCCAGACCGATGATGAGGGTCGTCGTGATTTTGCCTGAGGCCCCTGGGTTCCTCGCCACACCATCGCAAGCACCATTCAGGCCGAGTCCTTGACCTATGCCGGTTCCAAGGGCTGCGAGCCCTATGCCGATGGCGCATCCGAGGACGGCCATAGCATAGTAGCTGATATTGGCGCTCTTGCCTGTGGCAGCGGCAGCGGCAGCAGCGTTAGAGCTGGCAGCATCTGCTGCAAAAGCGAGGGGTGCGACAAAAAGAAGCACCAGGGAGGCTAAAAGGATCACGGATATAAGTTTCTTCATGATCTTCCTCCTTTCTGTATGATATCTAGTGGGCCTCTTCAACGGCGCCTGCAATATAGAGCGCCGACAAGAGGGTAAAAACCAATGCCTGGACCACACTGACCAGCACGCCAAGCGCCAGTATGGCAGTCGGTATTACAAGCGGCACCAGAAGGCCCAGCACCAGCAGCAGCAAGTGCTTTGCGATCATGTTGCCGAAAAGCCTGACCGACAGGGTAAGCGGCCTAGCCAAATGGCTTATTACCTCGACGACAAACATAAGCATCATGAGCGGCAGGGCCGCCAGGGAACGTATCGGCCCGAGGAAATGTTTTATGTAATGCAAGCCGTGGACCTTGAAGCCCCAGAACTGATAGATAAGAAAGACAGGCACGGCCATCGAGGCCGTAGTGTTTATATTCGCCGTGGGAGCGAAGAACCCCGGTATCAGGCCGAAGCAGTTGCCCACCAGTATGTACAGGAAAAGCGTGCCTATGAGCGGGAAGAAAAACTCGCCCCACTTGTGCCCTATGTTGTCCACGGAGAGGTTGAGCATGGCCTCTCCCACTATCTCCATAAAATTCTGGACACCCCTCGGCACAAGCGACATCGAGGCCCTGATAATGAGGGCCACTACAATAAGCACAACCGAGCTAAGCAGGGCAAAAGACACGTAAGTGGGGACCACATGCGGATTTATGATCAAATCCATAATGGTGGACTCTTCCATTCCTTTTCGGCCTCCTTTTCTGGAAAAATTCGCCTTATCTTAATAGACCGCGGTAATATTGTCAAGAATAGCTTTATAAATAAAATAAATATGTAGCTTGAGGGGATTTTAAAAGTCAGGTCTGATATTTTCAGGATTTTTTGGATGTCTTGGCGAAGAAACCCGATATCTTTCTTGTTACATTGCTGCCTTTGCAGTGGGGGCACTCTATCTTGGGGTTTGCGCCGTACTCCTTAAGCGAAAGGAAGACCAGAAAGTCCTTTTTGCAGTCCTTGCACTCATATTCGTATGCGGGCATTTTGTCCCTCCTGCCAGGCACAGGATTTTTTATTTTGTTTCCCTGCTTATAAGCTAGCGCATTCCCAGGGGTTTGTGAAGACAGGCCCGCGAAAAATGCTAATCTATATAAAATGGACATCAAATCCCCATCAATTGAAAACAGTCCTTGACATAAGCGGCGTTTCGGGGCTGACCGGCACGGAGGCCGAAAGGCGGCTCGGGAGGGAAGGCTACAACGAGCTGCCCGCATCGAGGAAGCGAACCCTCCTGCCCATCGCGCTGGAGGCCGTGAGAGAGCCCATGTTCCTGCTCCTCATCGCGGGCGGCGCAATCTACCTGCTGCTGGGCGACGTGCGCGAGGCGGCGATGCTGCTGGGCTTTGTGTTCGTGGTGCTTGGCATAACGCTCTACCAGGAGAGCAAGACCGAGCGCGCCCTCAGCGCCCTGAGGGACCTCTCAAGCCCCCGTGCGCTCGTGATAAGGGACGGCATGCAGGTGAGGATACCCGGCCGCGAGGTCGTGCGCGGGGACGTGATGGTGCTCTCCGAGGGGGACCGCGTGCCCGCGGACGCGGTGCTCTTTTCCTGCATCAACCTCTCCGTTGACGAGTCCCTCCTTACGGGCGAGTCCGTCCCGGTGCGGAAGACCGCCTGCGAGGGGCCTTTTTTTGTGGAGATGGGCGCCCCGGGCGGAGAGGGACAGCCGTTTGTCTATTCCGGCACGCTCGTGGTGCAGGGATACGGACTTGCCCGGGTGGAGGCCGTCGGCCAGGCCACGCAGATGGGCAGGATAGGCAGGGCCCTTCAGTCCATCGGACCCGAAGAGACCCGTTTGCAGAAAGAGACCGGAAGGCTTGTAAAAAGGCTCGCCGCGGCGGGGCTTTCGCTCTGCGCGGTAATCGTCATAGTTTACGGCCTCACGAGGGGCAACTGGCTGAACGGCTTTCTGGCGGGCATCACACTGGCGATGGCCATCTTGCCGGAGGAGTTCCCCGTAGTGCTCACCGTCTTCCTTGCGCTTGGGGCATGGCGGATGTCCAGGAAGAAGGTGCTTACAAGGAAGGTGACCGCCGTGGAGACGCTGGGCTCCGCGACCGTCCTGTGCGTGGACAAGACCGGGACGCTCACGCTCAACAGGATGACCGTACAAAAACTCTTTGCTGACGGCAAGTCCTTTGACGCTGGCACTGTTGAGAAAAAAGCCCTGCCCGAGGAGTTCCACGGGCTTGTCGAGTTCGGCATTCTGGCAAGCCAGAAAAACCCCTTCGACCCGATGGAAAAGGCGCTCATAGAGCTTGGACAGGACACCCTCTCCCGCACGGAGCACCTGCATTACGACTGGAAGCTCGTCCAGGAATACCCCCTTTCCAGAGAGCTGCTTGCCATGTCCCGCGTCTGGAGGTCTCCTGACAAGAAAGACTACATAATCGCCGCAAAGGGCGCGCCGGAAGCCGTTGCGGACATCTGCCACATGGATGAGCGCCAGACGAAAGAGCTTTCGGAGTACGTGGACCGGATGGCAAAGGAGGGCCTCAGGGTCATAGGGGTCGCCAAATCGGAGTTCCAGCAGGCGGACCTTCCCCCCGGCCAGCACGAGTTCAGGTTCAGCTTCCTCGGCCTCATAGGGCTTGCGGACCCCGTGCGCCCCGGCGTGGACTCAGCCATCCGCGAATGCTTTGACGCGGGCATAAGGGTGGTGATGATCACGGGGGATTATCCGGTCACTGCAAGAAACATCGCGGGGCAGATAGGGCTCAGGAACACTGAGGAGATAATAACCGGGCCGGAGCTTGACGGCCTGAGCGATGAAGAGCTCGAGCGGCGCATACGGGATGTGAACATCTTCTCGCGCGTGGTGCCGGAACAGAAGCTCCGGATAGTGAACGCGCTGAAGGCAAACGGCGAAGTCGTGGCCATGACCGGCGACGGCGTGAACGACGCCGCTGCCCTCAAGGCGGCAAACATCGGCATCGCCATGGGCGGCAGGGGGACCGACGTGGCGCGCGAGGCGGCCTCCATAGTGCTCCTGGAAGACGACTTCTCTTCCATGGTGCAGGGCGTAAGGATGGGCAGGCGCATATTCGACAACCTTAAAAAGGCGATGGCCTACATACTTGCCATCCACGTGCCGATAGCGGGGATGTCTCTTCTGCCCGTGCTCTTCAACTGGCCGCTTGTGCTCCTGCCGGTGCATATAGTCTTCCTGGAGCTGATAATAGACCCGGCCTGCTCTGTCGTCTTCGAGGCGGAGCCGGAGGAGGCCGATGTGATGGCAAGGCCGCCGCGAAAAAAAATCGGGGAGCCGCTTTTCGGCAGGCGCACCGTCCTCTTCAGCCTCATCCAGGGGCTTAGCGTGCTGCTTATCGTCTTCGCCGTCTTTGCCGTGTCGCTCCTGCGCGGCGGGGACGTCGCCGACGCAAGGGCCTTGAGCTTCACAACCCTGATATTCGCCAACCTGGGACTAATCCTCACAAACCGCTCGTGGTCGCGCACGATAGTGCGCACGCTCACGGAGCCCAATGCCGCCCTCTGGTGGGTGGCCGGCGGGGCGGTCTTCTTCCTGGGGCTTGTCCTCTATGTGCCGGCGCTGAGGGAAGTCTTCCATTTCAGCAGGCTGCACGCGCCGGATATAGCGATAAGCCTCCTTGGAGGGGTCGTGAGCATACTGTGGTTCGAGTGGTTCAAGGCAATGGGCAGAGGGCGCAGGGCCCTGCGCCTCTAAAGGCGTCCGCCCTCTGAAATCCGCTTCATGAGCAGGGGCCAGATGTCCGCCGCGGGCCTTTCGAAGATGTCCTCCGGGTCCGCATCGACGACGTGCCAGTCCCCCCTGGCTATCTCCCCTTCAAGCTGTTCCGCGGCCCATCCGGCGCAACCCGTATAAACCCGCACCGGGGCGTCCTGCACGTCTTTTTGCTCCAGCGTGGCCTGCTCGTGGCTCACATATACATCGCCGGAAACAGGGTATGTCTTTTCCGGCTTTACGCGGGATTTTATCAGCACGAATATCTGGTGCTTCGCTACCGGCCCGCCAAAGTAAAGGGGCTGGTCGTGCTTCCTGAGCATTTCCACATCGGGCAGGACCGCCGAGACCTTTATGTCCGTGGGGCGGTTAATGATCAACCCCATTACGCCCTGCGGGTCGAATTTCACGATGAGGATGACGCTCTGCTGGAACCGGGGGTCTTTTATCCCCCTGCCCGCGACAAGGAACTTCCCGGTGGAAGGTATGGCTTCCGGCAAAACGGGTTTTACCGGAATGCCGGGCTCCCTTATATACGCTAAAAACCGGCCTGCCCCGGCGGACGGAAAGACCTCCCCCGCCCTTGCCGCGCCGGGCAGGAGCGAAAGCAGAAAAAATATTATCAGCGCGGCCGCAGGCATATCAGTACACGCTCCACTGGCCGGGCAGGAACAGCCTCTCGTAGGTGAGCAGGGCGAACCTGTCGGTCATGCCCGCGATGAAATCGCAGACCACCCGGTGGGGGTTTGCCTTCTTGTCGAACGGGATGTCCTTGAAGACCTCGTCGAGATGGCCCAGGTAGTAATGATAGAGGTCCCCCAAAATCTTCTTTGCCTTGGTGAACTCCCCCTTGGTGACTTCGCTTTCGTAGACCCGCTCGTAGAGGAAATCCCTCAGCGCGTAGATGGCCGCAAGCACCTCATCGCTCATACGCAGCCCCTCCATGCCCCCCTGCCTCTTGCCCGTTTCGTAAATCAGGTCTTTCACCATCCTGTCTATCCGGGCCGAATGGCTGTCCCCTGTCACCCTGGATACCGGATGGGGGATTTCGGATTTTTTCAGCACCTGTGCGCGCAGGGCGTCATCGAGGTCGTGGTTCAGGTACGCTATCGTATCCGACACCCTCACGACCTGTCCCTCCAGGGTAATCGCGGCCTCCTCCTCGTTTGCCGGGAGTATGTTGCCCTTGCCCTTGGAGTGCTTGATTATCCCGTCCCTCACCTCCAGCGTAAGGTTCAGCCCCTTGCCCTCGCGCTCAAGCACGTCCACGACGCGCAGGCTCTGCTCATAGTGCTCGAACCCTCCGGGGTGCAGCTCCCTCAATATGGCCTCCCCGGCGTGGCCGAAGGGCGTGTGGCCCAGGTCGTGCGCGAGCGCTATGGCCTCGGTCAGGTCCTCGTTGAGCCTCAGGGCGCGGGATATGGTGCGGGCTATCTGGCTTACCTCAAGCACATGGGTAAGGCGGGTGCGGTAATGGTCTCCTTTTGGGGCCAGGAAGACCTGGGTTTTGTGAATGAGCCTCCTGAACGCCTTCGAGTGGATTATCCTGTCCCTGTCCCGCTGGAAGCACGTCCTGATATCGTCTTCCTTTTCTATCCGCTGCCTCCCGCGGCTTTTGGCGCTCAGGGCGGCCCCGGGGTGCAGTATCTGCCGTTCTATTTCCTCTGTCTGCTGCCTTATGCTCATGCCTCGGCAAAACGCATGGAGATTATGCTGGAGACGCCGGGCTCCTGCATCGTCACGCCGTAGATGTAATCGGCCACTTCCATCGTAATCCTGTTGTGGGTGATGACCACGAACTGCGTGGCCGATGAAAGCGTCTTCAGCATCTGGGCGAACTTTACCGTGTTGGACTCATCGAGCGCCGCGTCCGCCTCGTCCAGTATGCAGATAGGAGTGGGCTTTATAAGAAAGCTCGCAAAAAGCAGGCTCAGCGCCGTAAGGGATTTCTCGCCGCCCGACAGCAGGTGGATGTTCTGGAGCTTCTTGCCGGGGGGCTGGGCTATTATGTCTATGCCCGTTTCCAGGATGTTCTGCTCGTCGGTGAGCGTAAGCTCCGCCCTGCCGCCCCCGAAGAAGTCCACGAAGACCTCCGCGAACTTGTCCCTGAGGGCCTCGTAGGCGTCGCGGAGCATCTTCCGCGTGGAGGTGTTTATCTTTTTTATCGCCTCTTCAAGCTCGGCGATGGATTTTTCCAGGTCTTCCTTCTGTCCGGTCAGAAAACCGAAGCGCGTCTTCAGCTCCTCGTACTCCTCGATAGTGGCCAGGCTCACCGGGCCAAGCTCCGCTATTTTTTTCTTAAGCTCCGCTATCAGCTCCGTGTCGCCTTCCGCCGGGGGCTCCGCCTCATGCCCAGCTATGTCTATCTCATAGGTGGCGAGGATATTCGAGCGGAGGTTCTCGGCCGTCAACCGGAGTTCCGTTATCTTCACCTCGGTTTCCGCAATCGCATGGCCCAGGGAGTCTATCTCCTGCCTTAAGGCCTTTATCCGCTCCTCAAACGCCAGGAGCCCGCCCGAAAGCCCTTCAAGCTCCGAACGGCTCCGGCCTGCGGTCTCCTTCACGGCGTCTGACTTCCTGACTATCTCCCTCAGCGCGCCAAAAAGTATCTCGTGGTTTTCCTCTTTCTGCCTTATGGACTCGCCGGTCTTTTGCCGCTCCACGCCGATCCTCTGGAGTCTCGAAAGGGTCTCTTCCTTGAGGGCGGCAAGCGAGGCCGCCTCCCTGCCGGCGTTTTCAAGCTTCTGTCTCAGGGAGTTAAGCTCCATCCGGGAATCGACCAGGGCGGTCCTTTCCGCCTCGAAGGCCGCCTTTTTCCCGGAAAGCTCCTCCTGAATCCCCGCTATCCTCCGCTCGCTTTCGGTCTTCCTCGCGGCGGAGGCGTCCTGCCTGTCCTTCTTCTCGGCAAGCAGGGCCTCAAGCTGTAAAAATTCCTTTTTAAGGTTCTCCTGCTCCAGCCGCAGATAGCCCGTTTTCTTCCTGATGCGCTCTATCTCCCCGCGGGCGCTTTCCATCGAATGGCCCAGGAGCGATATCTCCCGGTCCAGCTCGTGCGAACGCGCCTCGAGTGCCTTCAGGGCCTGTTCCTTCTCCGTTATTTGAGCGGAAACCCTTGCGGACTCCTCTTCCTGGGAGGCCACCCTTGCCTTGAGCCCCCCGGCCTCTTTCTCAAGCTCTCTCAATTGCCTTTTCTTTGCAAGCAGCTCTTTGTTCTGCCCGCCCGAAAGGGTGCCCCTCGCGTCAAGCACCTCGCCGGAGAGGCTGACAAACGTATAACCATTGGCGCTGCGGGGGACATCGTCCAGTTCCCTTACGATATATGCGCCCTTGAGCAGGGCTTTTACCATGCCCTCATACCGGGGCTCCGCCTTGATGAAATCCATCGCCCTGCCCAAAACACCCTCCGGCATATTTTCCGGGGTCCCGTTTGAATCCAGGTCGGCCGGTATAAAAAAGGCCCTTTCTATCTCCTTGCCCCTTAAAGTCTTGAGCGCTTTTAATGCCTCTTCGCGGCTCTGGGCGATAAACCCTCCGGCAAGCCCCCTGAGCACGGCCTCAATCGCCTTTTCGTATTCGGGCGCGGCCTCCATCACGTCGGAGAGGCCCTTTTTTATATGCAGGTCCTCCAGTCCCAGAAGTTCCTTCGTTACCGGGTCCAGCAGTATCTCGCGGAGGGATTCGGCGCGGGAGAGGGCCGACGCCAGCGCCTCGCGCCCGCGGGCAATCCCGCCCCGGAGTCCCTCCAGGCTGGTCTTGAGGGCTTGAAGCTCCGCCGAAAGGGCCTCTTTTTCCCCCTTAAGCCTCGCCGAGCCTTCGCTTTTCTCCTTTATCGAGGCCTGGAGGCCCGCCAGTGAAGTCTCCCGTTCCGTGAGGGCCTTTTCCTCGGACCCTATTTCCGCGGCAAGGGACTCTTCCTTTCTCCCGAGCCCGCTCAGGGCCTGCTCGGCCCTGCCTATCTCCCCGGCATGGGAGCTGACCTCCTCGCTGATGCGGAAAAGTTCCTTCCTTGCCGCCTCGATCTCTCCCTCCATCTCCTCTATCGCCTGTCTTGAGGCAGCGAGCGCTCCGTTTTTCTCGCGCAGGGCGTCTTCGCAGGAGGAAATGCGGTTTGAAAGGCCTTCGCGCTCCGCCCGCAGCTCTTCAACGCGGGCCTGGGAGCTGCTTATCCTTGCGTTCAACTCCTTTTCATCGTGGTCAAGGCGTATGAGGTTCTGTTTGAGGGCCTCTTTTTCCGTGTCGGAGACGGCCATCTCCCTCTCTTTTTCCGCTATGGCCCGTTCAAGCCCCTGAAGCTCTTCCTGGAGGACGCCCAGGGCCTTTTCCTTGTCGACTATTATGATGCGCCTCTGAGTGTGCTCGTTTTCGACCCCGGAGAGTTCGCCCCGGAGGGCGGCGTCCTTCTCCTTGAGGGCGGCAAAAAATTCCGTCTCAAGCTCCGCGAGCCTTCCGGTCTGCTCGACCCAGTTTTTCCTCGCCTGTCTCAGCTCAAGCCCTTTCAGCTCCTCGATGATTTTTTTGTACCGTTCGGCCTTTTTCGCCTGCCTGTCCAGGGAGTTTATCTGGCGTTTTACCTCGCTTATTATGTCGGTGAGCCTCTGGAGATTGAGCCTTGAGGACTCGAGCTTGTTTTCGGCTTCCGCACGCCTCACCTTGTATTTGACGACGCCCGCGACCTCCTCGATGAGGAAACGCCTTTCTTCGGGCTTTGAGTTTATGATGCGGGATATGTTTTCCTGCTCGAAAATGGCATAGCTCTTAAGCTCAAGCCCCGTGTCCAGGAACAGGTTTTTTATGTCCTTCAGGCGGCAGGCGCTCCGGTTTATCATGTAGTCGCTTTCGCCGGAGCGGTAGAGCCTCCTTGTGACCAGGGCCTGGCCGTTCTCCGAGCCGCCGTTTAGCCCGCTGACGGTCATCGAGACCTCGGCCATCCCCTTTGGCTTCTTGCTCTGGGAGCCGTCGAAGACGACCTCTATCATCTTGTCCCCGCGCAGGCTCTTTGCGCTCTGCTCGCCCAGCACCCACTTGAAGGAGTCCACCACGTTGCTCTTGCCGCACCCATTGGGGCCCACAATGCAGGTTATCCCCTTGTGCAGGTCGAAAGTGGTCTTTTCCGCGAACGACTTGAAACCTATGAGTTCAATCTTTTCTACGCGCATGGTTGTTTTTCATTCAGAATGGACGGGATTAGTATAGCCGGAGAGCACGGGGAAAAACAAGGAGCGGGGACACCAAAAGCCTGTTTTTAGAAAGGAAAAAGTTTAAAAAACATCGAAGCAGTCTACCTCATCCCCCTCACCCCCGCCCCTCTCAATGGGGAGAGGAGTTTTTTTAAGAGGGGATGCGGATGTCGTCTCCGGGAAACAGGATGAGGAAAAACATAATAAGGAGATGGCGTGCCGTCTTATGCAGCCGTTATCTCGCCCGCCTCTTTCCCGCCTGCTTCCAGCTCCTGCGCCTGCTCCTCGTCAAATCTCAGAAGCATGGCCTGGAACTCCCCCACATGGGTCTTTTCCTCCTTTGCGACGCCCAGCATGACCTTTTTCAGGTCTATGTCCTCGGTCACGGAGGCTATCTGCTCGTAGAGGTTTATGGCATCGAGTTCCGCCATTATGGCAAGCCTCAGCATCTCCCTGTCGGTCAACTCCCTGTTCTGCAAGTCGGAGGCGGCAAATGGCAGCAGGGAAAACATTTTCCTGGCAACCTCCTTTCCTTTTCTAAAAGTCTATACGATTCCGGTTAAAAATCCATTCCTGTTTGAAATACAGAGAGATATGACAAAAACCCTTTTCTGATAAGATAATTGACGATGAGAAGGGCGGTCGTAACGGGCATTGGCGCGGTAACCCCGGTTGGCGGCACTATGGCTCGCGCGTGGGAGGCTGTAAAGCGCGGGGAGTGCGGCATCGGCCCCATAACGCGTTTTGATGCCTCGGGGCTTAAATGGAGTGTTGCCGGAGAGATCAAAAATTCTTTTGACGCAAGCGCATTTCTGGCCCCGAAAGAGGCAAGGCGGGCCGACCCGTTTTCCGTTTACGCCGCGGCCTCCGCGATAATGGCCTTGGAGGACGCGGGCCTCCGCCCTCCTGTCGAGGGGCAGGTGATAGCCGGCACAAGCCGGGGCGCCGCAACCCTGATGGAAGCCGCCTTTTTTTCAGAATGCAAAAAACTTCCCCCTTTTTTCATGCCCTCTTCCGCCGCGGGGATGGCCGCCTCCCTTATAGCGAGAAAGCTTGGGCTAAGGGGCGGGGCTGCCGGGATTTCAAGCGCCTGCGCCTCCGGCCTGCAAGCCCTGGGTGAGGCGTTCAGGCTCGTAAGGCACGGGCTTGCCGGTCTGGTAATCGCCTGCGGGGCCGATGCCCCGGTAACCAGGCTCTGCGTCGAGGGCTACGGCAGGGCAGGGGCGCTCTCCAGAAGCAATATAAAAAACCCCAAAGAGGCCAGCAGGCCCTTTCACCCGGAAAGGGACGGGTTCGTGCTGTCGGAGGGGGCCTGTTCGCTCGTCGTTGAGGAATACGGGAGGGCCGCGCGGAGGGGGGCCCAAATCTATGGGGAGATAGCCGGGTACGGCCAGGGCATCGACCCCTCCCATGAGACAAGGCCGTCCCCGCCGGGCTGGGCCCGGACTATTTCCGCCGCGCTCCGGGATGCGGGAGTTGAAGACACCGGGCTCATAATCCCCCATGCGGCATCGACCGTCCTTGGGGACGCGGCTGAAGAGGAGGCGATCTTTACGGCGCTGGGCAAAACAGCCGCCCGGAAAATCCCGGCATTTCCCGTAAAGGCCTTGACGGGGCATATGCTTGCGGCATCGGGGCCGTTCGAGGCCGCAATAGCCCTGATGTGCATGAAAGAAGGGATTGTCCCGCCAAATTATTACCTGAAAGAGGCCCGCATGAAAGAGGCCCCGCCGGGGCTGAATCTTGGCGGGGGAATTTTTTTAAAAACAGCCCGGCCCGGCTCCGCCCTTGTGAACGCCTTTGGCTTCGGGGGTTTCAGCGCCTCGGTCGTCCTTTACAGCGCCCGCTCGTAAATCCTGTACCTCTTGTAGACCTCGCCGCCTATCATCTGCGAGATATAGATAATGGGAAGGTTGTCTTCCAGTATCCAGGAGAACTCTATGCGTTTGTATTTATTTCCAAAGCCCTTTATGCCTTTAAAGCCTTCCCTTATCATGAGGGCCTCGACGCCCCTGTTGCGCCATCCGCTGTCCACGCCAAGGAGCATGAGCCTCAGGGAGTCTATCTTTCCCGAGTGGTAGAGCGCCTTTAAAATGGAGACCGGGCCTATCCGCCCCCCCATCTTTCTGAGCACGTGATTGAAATCCGGCACTATCCCCAGAAACCCCACGGGTTTTTCCCCGGCCTGGGCTATAATGGTCAGCTCCGGCACAAGGACGCCCTTGAGCTTCTTGGCCATGTCGTCCACCTCCTCCACGGTTATCGGGATAAAACCCCAGTTGTCCTTCCATGAGGAGTTATAGACGTCCTTGAAGACCGTAAGCTCCGAATGGAGGTTCTTTTTTTCGAGGAGCCTCGCGGTCACGCCCTTTCTCTCAGCGATTGCGGCCACGCGCTCCACCTTCTCCGGAAGCGGCAGGGCCATGTCCCTGATGTATGCAAGAAGATCCTTTGACTTGGCCATCCCGCAGGCCGCCATCAGCTCGTTGTAATATGGCGGGTTGTAGGGGGTCATGAGCATCGGCGGGTCCTTGAAGTTTTCGAGCAGGAACCCGCATTCCTCGTTGGTGGAGAAATTCATCGGCCCCCGCATGACGGAAAGGCCGGATTTTTTAAGCTCGCTGGCTGCGGCCTCGAGCAGGAGCCGGGCCGCCGCGGGGTCGTTCACGGATTCGTAAAAGCCGAAGAAACCGGCCCTGTCGTCATGGTATTTGAGATGGGCGTGGTTCACGATGGATGCCACCCGGCCAAGGGTTTTACCGCCGTCCCTGAGCAGGAAAAACCTGACCTGGGCCGTCCTGAAGAAGGGGTTTTTGCCCGGCGTAAACATCTTTTTCTGCTCGATTACGGGCAGGGGGCTGAAATTGGGGTCGCCCCCGTAAAGCTCAAAGGGCACCCGGATGAACTCGTTCAGCTCCCGGCGGGATTTTACCTCAATGGTTTCCAGTGTTTTCCAGACCTCTTCCCGCTCAGGAGATAATGCCCAGGGACTTGCCGACCTTGCTGAACGCGTTCAGGACGGTCTCAAGGTGCTCGTCGGTATGCGTGGCCATGTAGCTCGTCCTGATAAGGGCCTTGCCGTTTGGCACCGCGGGGCTCACCGCCACGTTTGCGAAAACGCCCTCTTCCTGGAGCATCATCGCCATCCTGAATGCGGTCTCGTTCTCGCCGACCATGACGGGGACTATGGGCGTTTCGGTGGGGCCTATCTCGAAGCCCATGTCCTTGAAGCCCTTTATCATCCGCCTGGTTATCTCCCGCAGGCGGACGAGCCTTTCGGGCTCGCGCTCGATAATGTCGAGGGCGGCGCTCACGGCCGCAACCGAGGCCGGAGGCGGGCTCGCGCTGAATATCAGCGCGCGCGCGAAGTGCTTTATATAGTGGATGGTGTTTTCGGAGCCGGCGATAAACCCGCCGATTGAGGCCAGAGACTTGGAATAGGTGCCCATTATGAGGTCCACCTCGTTTTCAAGCCCGAAGTGTTCCGCCGTACCGCGCCCGGTCTTGCCCAGCACGCCTATGCCGTGCGCGTCGTCCACCATCAGCCTCGCGCCGTACCTGTGGGTGACCTCCAGTATCCCGGGCAGCTTCGCTATGTCGCCTTCCATGCTGAAAACGCCGTCTATGACGACCAGGGCCGGGGTCCCGGCGCTCCCCGAAAGCACGCGCTCAAGGTCGGCCACGTCGTTGTGCCTGAACTTCTTGACCTCCCCGTGCGAGAGCCTGCATCCGTCTATGATGCTGGCATGGTCCATCTTGTCTATGACGACCATGTCGTCCTTGCCTATGAGGGAGGAGATTACGCCCAGGTTGACCTGGAAGCCGGTCGAGAAGACCAGGGCAGCCTCCTTCCGCATGAAACGGGCGAGTTTCTCCTCAAGCGCCACATGGATGTCCAGCGTCCCGTTAAGGAAACGGGACCCGGCGCACCCGGTGCCGTATTTCTTTACCGCCTCTATGGCGGCCTCCTTGACTTTAGGGTGATTGGTAAGCCCCAGGTAATTGTTTGAGCCCACCATTATCATGCGCTTTCCGTTCATGTACACCACGGGGTCCTGGGCGCTTTCTATCGTGCGGAAATAAGGATAAAGGCCGGCTTCCATGACCTCTCTGGCTTTAGTGAACCGTCTGCACTTCTCGAACAAGTCCTGGCGCTTTATAGCCATTGATGAATCCTGTACCAGTCTGCTGTCCACTTTATTCCTTCCTTTAAGGTGATTTTAGGCATAAAACCGATCTCCCTGCCTGCCCTGCGCGAATCGCAGGTCCAGTTGCTGTATTTGAGTTCCCGTATTTTATCACGGTTTATTATCCCTGAGCCTTTTTTGTCCAGCCTGGACACCCCCGCGATGACAGGCATCATGAATTTCGGCACCGGTATCCTGACGGGCCTTTGCTGCTGTCTGCCCGGCGAAAACACCTCCGAAATGGCAAAGGCTATCTCCTTGTTCGTATACACCCTGCCGTCCGAGAGAAAAAAGACCTTCCCCGGCGCCTCCGGCGAGACGGCCGCCGCGATTATGCCGGAAACGAGGTCGTCCACATATATCAGGGAGAACCTGCTCTCCCCGAGATACGGGTAAACCCCTTTCTTCAGGTACCTGAACAGCTGATAGAAATCCCTGTCCCGCGGGCCGTATACGGCCGGGGGCCTGATTATGACCACGGGCAGCCTGGCGGCGTACTCGAGGACCGCCTTCTCACCCATGAGCTTGCTTTTGCCGTATTCGGAGACGGGATGGGGCTCCTTCTCCTCCGTGACGGGGTTGCCGTTCATGGAAGGCCCCGCAGCCGAAAGGCTGCTCAGATACACGAACCTCATCAGGCCGGTCTTTCCCGCTTCCTCATCCGCCGCCTGTATGAGGTTCTCCGTCCCCTGTGCGTTGACCCTGAAAAAATCGTCCTCTGACCGGGCCTTGGTGAGCCCCGCCAGGTGGAATATCCAGTCCACCCCGCGGACGGCGGCCGAAAGGGATTGCCTGTCCTCGCAGTCCCCCTGGCACAGGCCCACATTCAGGCCCTCGAGCCAGCGCAGACCCGATGTCTTCCTTACCAGGCAACGCACATTATGGCCCTGTTTCAGAAGCTCCGCCGCCAGATGGCTGCCGATGAACCCGGTAGCTCCCGTAACTAAGGCGTTCATAAGTGAATATTTTGAGGATTTATGACGAAACTGTCAACTTGAAAAGCAGGGCGCTCTTATTGTCCTTCAAGTCTCCTGATGCGCTCTTCGATGGGCGGATGCGTGCTAAAGAGGTTCATGAGGCTCCGGCCCCTGAACGGGTTCACTATGAACATATGCGCGGTGGCCGCGTTGGCCTGCATGGGGATGGCCTTGGAGGCGTAGCCCAGCTTCCTGAGCGCGTTTGAGAGGTATCGGGGGTTGCCCGCCAGTTCCGCCCCGCTGGAGTCCGCCGAATACTCCCTGGCCCTGGATATGGCCATCTGAATGATCAGCGCTATTATCGGCGCGAGTATCATCATGAGGATGGCGCCAACCGGGTTGCCCTCGTCGCTGTCCCTCCTGCCCCCGCCGAATATCATCGCCCACTGGGCCATGTTCGCCAGATAGCTTATGGCCCCGGCGATAACGGCCGCCACGGAGCTTATGAGTATATCCCTGTGCTTTACATGGGAAAGTTCATGGCCGATAACGCCCGAAAGCTCTTCCGGGGTAAGCAGCCTCATTATGCCCTGGGTCACGGCCACGGCCGCGTGCCGGGGGTTCCTGCCCGTCGCGAACGCATTGGGCTGTTCCTGCGGGATTATGTAAACCCTGGGCATGGGCAGCCCGGCCTTCATCGACAGCCTCCTGACTATCCCGTACAGCTCCGGCGCCTCCGCCTCCGTAACCTCCTGGGCTCTGTACATCCTGAGCACCATCTTGTCGCTGAACCAGTAAGCGAACGCGTTCATGCCGAGCGCTATTATGAAGGCGAACGTCATCCCCTGCTGGCCGCCAAGCATCCTCCCCACAAAAACAAAGAACGCGGTCAGCCCCGCAAGGAGAACCGCGGTTTTAAATCCGTTCATTTTCTCTCAAGCCTCCTGTTATGAAGGCAAAAAACAACTTGTTTCTCCGCTTTTTTGCCTTCCATATTCTAGATTAACTCAGGGGGGAAGGATTTTCAAGACACGCCCGAGAGTATTTTCTCCAGTTCCTCGAGCCTGAAGGGCTTTCTGAGGACCATTATGCCCTCGCCCTTGTATTTTTCGGCCAGTTCCTGCGTAACGTAGGCCGAGCAAATCACCACTTTTGGGACCTTGCGGTCAGTGATTTCACCCAATCTGCTTATCAAGGTGGAGCCATCTTCCTCAGGCATTCTCAGGTCAGTGAACATTAAGTCGAACTCCCCGCCGCCCAGCGCGGAGAGCGCTTCCTTACCGCTCGAAACAGATATTACCTTATGTCCCCAGCGCGTCAGGGCCCTCTCAAGAAACCATCTTACGAGCTGCTCGTCATCGACGATAAGGATATTCATGGCATCCCCCTCGGCAATTCTAAAGCAAAAAACATGCCAATAAGACTAGGCCTCTTTTTCGGGCAGGAAGCCGAACTTCAGCATCCTGTACCGGAGGGTGTCCCTGGTAAGATTGAGCAGCCTGGCCGCCTTGGTCTGGTTGCCCTTGGTGTTGTCCAGCGCCTGTCTTATCAATTCCTTTTCGACCTCTTCTATGTCAAGGCCGCTTATGGGCAGTTTTATGTCCACGAGTTTCTGCCCGCCGAACTTGAGCTCCTTGTCGCAGAGCTCCATCGGCAGGTGCTCCGGGAGGATAAGCTCCTCGTTTTCCAGTATCATGGCCCTCTCTATCACGTTCTTTATCTCTCTTACGTTTCCAGGCCAGTGGTAATCCATGAAGAGCTTTTCGGTCTCCCTGGCGAGGCCCTTGACGCTTTTCCTGAACTCGCGGTTGAAGACGTCTATGAAATATTTGGCCAGCAGGAGGATATCTTCCTTTCTTTCCCTGAGCGGGGGGAGGCTTATGGGGATGACCTTGAGCCTGTAGTACAGGTCTTCCCTGAAATTGCTGTTTTTGACCTCCTCCTCAAGCACCTTGTTCGTGGCCGCCACTATGCGGAGGTCCACGTCTATGTCCTTTATGCCGCCCACCCTCTTGAAGGACTTGTTCTCGATCACCTTGAGCAGCTTGGCCTGGGTGCTCAGCTTCATGTCGGCTATTTCATCCAGGTATATGGTGCCGCTGTCGGCAAGCTCGAAGAGCCCCTTCTTCATGCTCTTTGCGTCCGTGAAGGCGCCTTTTTCGTACCCGAAAAGCTCGCTTTCTATCAGGGTTTCAGGCAGCGCCGTGCAGTTTATCTCTATGAAGGGCTTTTCAAGACGCGCGCTCTGGTAATGTATGACCTTTGCCACCAGGTCCTTGCCGGTGCCGCTTTCGCCTTGCAGGAGGACCGTCGAGGCGTCGCTCCTGGCGACCTTTTCTATCAGCTCGAATATCTTCTTCATCGCCGGGGACTGGCCGATGATGCTGTCGAAGCCGTACTTGGAGCTGAGCTGGGAGCGGAACTGCGAGACCTCTTTTCTGAGGGAGCAGGTCTCAAGCGCCTTGTCGAGGATGATCTTGAGCTTGTCCATGTTGAAGGGCTTTTCCACGAAGTCGTAGGCGCCAAGCTTTATTGTCTTCACCGCGGTCTGGACGTCGCCGAAGGCCGTTATCATTATGACGATGGCGTCCTTGTTCATCTCCTTTATGCCTTCCAGCACGGTGATGCCGGAGATGTCGGGGAGGTGGATGTCCAGCAGGGTTATGTCGGGCGAGTCCTCCTTGAAGAAGGAAAGGCCCTCAAGCCCTTTTTCGGATGTGATGACGGAATACCCGTCCTTGGAGAGGTTCTGTTCGAGCGACCACCTGAGTAGCTTCTCATCGTCTATGACGAGTACTTTTGCCTTAGCCATGTTCATTCAATAATGACTGATATGGAATTATAACACGAAAGGTGCATCCCAAACCCGGCCGGTTGTCAACCTCTATGCTGCCCCCGTGCCGCTCCACTATGCCCTTGCTGATGGCAAGCCCGAGCCCCGTCCCGGAGTGCTTCGTCGTGAAGAACGGCTTGAAGATGTTATCGTACGCATCAGGCGAAATGCCCATGCCCGTGTCGGTCAGCGAGACCCTTACGCCGTAGTCGTCCGCATTGGCGTCTATGCTCAGGATGCCCCCGCCGGGCATGGAATGCAGGGCATTGAGCATTATGTTCAGAAAGACCTGCTGCATCTGTTCGGGGTCCACCTCCACAGGCACAAGGCTGTTTGCCGCGGGCATCCTTATCTCGACGCCCTGGACCTCCGCCTGCTTGCTTATAAGCCTGAGAGCGCGCTCCAGGACCGGGATGATGTCCGTTTTCACCAGCCTCAGCGCGGCCGGACGCGCGAAGGTGAGCAGGTTTCTTATGGACTGGTCAAGCCGGTCTATCTCTCTCAGTATCTCCTTTATTATTTCCCTTCTCGTGTCGTTCGGCGGGATGTCTTCCGCAAACACCTGTATGGCCCCGCTGATGCCGGCCAGCGGGTTTTTTATCTCGTGCGCCACGGCTGCGGCAAGCTCCCCCAGGGAGGCCATCTTCTCCATCTTCTTCACGGTATCCAGGTGACAGGTCTCCAGGTCCCTCCTTATCTCCTCGAAACGGGAAAAGGCCCTGTTCAGCCCGCCGGAGAGCGTCCTGAACTCTCCGGGGCCCTCATCCCTGAACCTTACGCTGAAGTCCCCGCTGGAGGCCCTGCCGGCCGCCTTCGAAAGGGACAGGAGGGGCCTCATTACAAACCGTCTGTAAAACATCCAGAACGGGACAAAAAGCAGCAGGAAGCTTGCGAAGAATGAAACGGCAAGGTTTGTCCTCAGGGCTGAGAGCCTGTTCAGGTTCTCCCTGCCGGACAGTCCGATATTAAGGACGGAGAGCGTCCCGTCCTCCCTGCCGTGGCACCTCTGGCAGGGCTTCCCGTTATACAGGGGCGTGAAAAGGGACACCGGCAGGCCGGTCCTGCGGCTGTAATAAAACCTCGTCTCATCGGGCGATACCTTTATGATGGAGTTTATTTCGGAAGGGTTGGCGGACGCCCTGATGATGCCGTCAGGGCCGATGAGCCTCATCGCGGAGACCTCGTCAGTCAGCTGGCTGGCTATGTAGCCGCCCGATTCGCCGCCCTTGCCTTCCAGCATGAGGCTGATGAGGCCGTTCTTGACTATCTCGGCGGTGAACTTCAGCCTGCCCGCGTTTTCCCTGGCCTGGTCCTCCTTGAGGACCAGGTACTGCCTGTAATGGACCGCTCCCAGGACTGCCAGGAGCACTCCGGCCAGGACAAGCGAATGCCTGAGTTGAAGGCCCACGGGGCCGCGCTCCTTCTTGCTATTGGCTTCCGTAAGAATGCAGGCCGCTCAGGAGCAGATTGACCCCCAGGTACGTGAATATGACCGCCACGAACCCGAACACGGCGACAACCGAGATCTTGTGCCCCCTCCATCCCCTGAGAAGACGCGCGTGCAGATAGAACGCGTAAACGAACCACGTGATAAGGGACCAGGTCTCCTTGGGATCCCAGCTCCAGTAAACGCCCCACGCCTGGTCGGCCCAGATTGCGCCGAATATGAGCCCGCCCAGCGTGAATATCGGGAACCCGACCGCTATGCTCTTGTAGGTTATCTCGTCGAGCATCACGGGGGAGAGCTTGAACGTCTCGATTACGCCTTTCAGCCTGGAGCCGCTCAGCCACACGAGGAAAACAAGCAGCGCCGTCCCGGCGTAGCTCATCAACTGGACAAACCCTGAGCTGTTCCTGAACGTGCTCTTGAAGAGATAGCTCTTTATGAACGCGTCGGGCTTCATCCCGACCCCGTATCTAACCCAGTCTATACCCATGGCCAGGAGGACGGCCGCGAATATGCCAAGGGCCGCGGTCCAGAATATGTAGGAGCCTTCATTGCGCTTGTCCGTGGAGGATATCAGATACATGAGCGCCGTGCTGAAGGAAAGCGCGAACATCGAATACGAAATGAAGCTCATCATCACGTGCGCCAGCAGCCAGTTGCTCTGGAGCGCGGGCACCAGCGGCTGTATCCCCGTGGACATGCCCGAAAGGTTTATGAACGCGAGCGCCAGGACCGCTATGGGCGTCACGAACGCGCCGAAGGAGCGGTTCTTGTATTTGAACTCTATTATGAGATAGCCCAATATCAGGCACCAGACAAAAAATATCAGGGATTCGTAAAGGTTGGTGAGCGGGACCGAACGCAGGATCCCCATCCCCGAAAGCTGATAAAATTCCTTCCACCGGAGCAGTATCGCCACCGTCTGGGAGGCAAAGCCGAATATCGTGATGCCCGTCGCGGACAGCCCAATGCCGTTTTTCCTGAAGGCGATATAGCTCACATAAGCCACCATCGCCAGGATATATGCCACAGTGGAAAGGCCGAAAAACAACGAGCTTTCCATTATTTGCTTACCTCCTTGGTGAGAAGTGCGGTTTTTAGTTGTTCTATCTGCCTTTCGAAGGCGCTCTTGTTCTTGTTCGACGATGCCGCCACCGTGATCCTCGAACCGCCTTTATCCTGTGCCACCCTGACCCATATCTTCCTGTGGCTTACGAAAAACGCCACGAAAAGCCCGAGAGCAAGCGTTATGCACCCGAAATAGACCACCCATACCCCCGGGTCTTTCCTGGCCTGCACCCCCGTGTACCTGACGCCCCAGAAATCGGTGAGCCCCACTATGTTGCCGTCCGGGAGCTGCCAGGATTCCGGATACCGTTTGGCTATCCATTTGGTCGCCGTCCTGCCGTCGGGGAATTTCAGCGACACCTTTATGGCCGGGTTGGTCATCATCGGGGAGTAGGTGTACGGGTTTCCGGCCTCGTCAAAGTTGAGGGCCGGGTTGAACTCGTCAATCTTGCCGGTTATGCCCGTGCCGGGTATCGTGAAGCTGTCTCCCACCTTGAGCCGTTCAACATCGCTCGCGCCTTTTGCGGACTTCAGCTCAAGCACGGCCACGCCGCCCGAGGTGTCCGGCAGCACGCCGTAGCTGGACTGGTAAAAGGTGACGCCCTTGTATTTGAGCGGCTCGTTCACCTCTATCCATTTGCTGAGGACGGGCTTGCCGCCGTCAAAAACCGTGAGATGGCTCTTGTAGGCCTTGGGCATATCGCTGTTCGGATAATAATCGACATCGAACTGGTCGCATCTGACGGCAAAGCCAAGCGGCACGATGCCCAGGTGCCTGAGCCTGCGGGTGAGCGCAGGCACGCTCACGCCAAGTTCCTTCGCAACCTGTCCCACGTCGCCCTGCGCGCTGTCCATGATGTCCAGCAGCTTGTTTCTCTCGTCGAATTCCGCCTGGGACGATATCCCCGTATTGGCATATACAAGGTTGGTCGCAAGGCCCTCGGGTATGTTCACAAAACCCTTGAACCCGAAGAAGATGCCTATCACCGCGCCAAGCATGATTACCACTATGCTGAAGTGGGTTATATACACGCCGAGCCTGCTCCAGGCGTGCTTCTGCGCGTAGAACTGGAAGCCCCCTTCCTCGTCCTCCCGTGCGGCGTTAAACCCGATGCCCCTGATCGAGGACAGGACGCTTTCACGGAGCGCCGCGGGTTTTGCCTTTACCGCAAGCTCGGCCTTTATGGGCATGTTCCTGAACGCATCCGGCGGCAGGGGCCTTACCGGCGTCCTCACGACGCGCCAGATGCCGGGGAACCTGTCAATCGAGCAGATAATCAGGTTTACAGCGAAGAGGACCAGGAGGAGCAGGAACCACCACGAGCGGTACATGTTCATGAAGCCAAGCGTATCCAGGACCTTGTAGGCGGTGGGCGCAAGCCCGTCGCCAAAGATGCTCCCAAGCACCTTGAGGTTCTTTTCCGGGGCAGCCTGCTGCTCTACAACCGTGCCGACAATGGAGGTCAGGGCTATGAGCGAAAATACGATTATCGCCAGTTTGATGGAAGCAAGAAAAGACCATATCCTGTCGGACAGGCTTTTTTGCTTTTGCTGGTTCTCCAAAATGCACTCCTTTCGGGCTGAAAAAACTCCCCTCCGAAACCAATAATTATGATAATATTTTTATTTTCCAAATAGCAATTAACGCAGCTCGCATGACGCGGACGGCCGCCCGCCGCGGGATTTTCCCCTGGACGGCTTTCCTTCAGTCAAAACCACGGGCCTGTCGCGCTCCGCGTCCACTATGCAGAAAAACCCGAACGGAGCATCTCCGGGGTTTAACAGCTGGTGCGGCTGGCCGGGAGCTATATATATGGCGTCCATCGGGCCGACCTCGTACCTTTTTTTTCCAAGCCGCACCTCGCCCGTCCCGTTGGCCACGATAACCACATGCTCGTGCGCGTGGGTCTCGAAACTGGTAAACCCGCCGGGGGCCAGCTCGAAATACCTCAGGTGGAATTTTGTCCGCTCCCCCTTCCCGCCCGCCACAAGCAGGTGCCTTGAGGCGCTTGCCCAGTGCTCGCCCTTCCCGGCCAGCTTGTACCTAGCGGGCCTTACACCCCTCCAGGAGAAATCCCCCCTGTGCCGGATTACCCTGCTCGCCGGGTTTTTTGTTTTTCCGCCTTTTTCGCCTTTATTTTTGTTTTCCATGCCTCTTTTCATGTGCCGAAGATTATAACGCATTTAAGCGAGTCCCGCGCCTCCGCCGACAGCCTGTACGCCATGGGCGTTTCCCCGATGCCGAACTTGTGGGTGACGGCCATCTCCGCCCGGACATGGCCTGCCGCTATCATATCGAGCGCCCTTTGGGTTTCCACCGGGCCCGTCGAATAACTTGGGATAAGCGCTATCTCCCTGAAATAGACCAAATTGGGGTCGATTACAAGCTTTTCCCCGGGTTTGGCCGGGGTGAAGAGGATTACCTTCCCGCCTTCCGCGGCGGACCTGACGGCGGTCTCCATCGCGCTTGCGCTGTTTGGCCCGGATATCACGATGTCTGCCCCGCGCCCCCCGGTAAGCTTCAACAGCTCCTGAACAAGGTCTCTTTTTTCCTCCCCGGGAAAAACCTCTATCACCTCGTCCGCGCCAAGCTCCCTGGCCTTGTTCAGCCTCCAGGGCACCATGTCCGCCCCGATGATCCGTCCTGCGCCCATCGCCTTAAGCGCAAGGATGTGGAGAGCGCCCATCACGCCGAGTCCTATTACGAAAGCCGTGCGCCCGGAAACAGGCCCAACCTTGCCAAGCCCTTTCAGCACGCAGCCCAGGGGCTCCATGAGCGCGCCGTCCTCGAACGATATGCCGTCGGGCAGCCTGCGCGTGTCGTTTTTCAGGTTCAGGGCGGGTATGAGTATGTATTCGGCTATGCCGCCGGGGATTATCGAAGACGCCTTCCATGCGGGGCAATGGACGTGCTCTCCCCTCAGGCAGAACGGGCATGAGGCATCCAGACAGGGGGCATGGTGATGGACGGCAACCCTGTCGCCCTCCCTGAAATTCTTTACTCCCGGACCGGTCTTTACGATTATCCCCGCGGGTTCGTGCCCCAGCACCAGCGGGGCCTTTTTTTCTATGTACCAGGGCATCACGTCGCCCGAACAGATGCCCGAGGCCATCGTCTTCATCAGGGCCTCTCCCGGCCCCGGCTCAGGCACGGGCATTTCCTCCACGCGGATGTCGTTAAAGCTGTAAAGCCTGGCCGCTTTCATCGGCGGGGGTCTATGACGTACTTGATGCCGTCTCCGGCGGAAAGTTTCCTGAGCGCCTCTTCGGTCTCCTCCAGCGGATAAACGCCGGAGATGAGCGGCTTCACATCGACCCCGCCGCTTTCGAGAAGCCCGAATGCCTCCCTGACATCGCGCGGACAGAAGTGAAACGACGCCATCAGCGCAAGCTCGTCATAATGGATGCGTTCAGCAAGGTACTGGACAGGCGTGCCCTTTTTGAGCCCGCCAAAGAGCATCACGGAGCCGCCCCGCCTCACATGGTCAGGAGCAGACTCCCAAACCTCCCTGCGCCCGGTGCATTCAATCGCATAGTCCACACCGCCCGGAGAGAATTCCTTTACTGCCCGGGCAAGCCCGTCCGGTTTTGTTGCAGCGTCCGCACCCAGCCGCCGGGCAAGCGCGAGCCTCTCTTCCTCAAGGGCGCAGACCGCGGCCCGGAGCCCCCCGGCCTTCAATAATATGAGGTGCAGGAGGCCTATCGGCCCCGCGCCAAAAATCAATGCGGTCTTTTTCGCTTTATCCTTTATCGCCAGCCTGTTCACGCCGTGGACAACACAGCTTAAGGGCTCAAGGAACGCGGCCTCCCCGAAAGAGAGTTTTTTTGGCTTTATGAAGGTGTTATCCCTTACAACGCGGGCCGGAAGGAGCAGATATTCGCCGAACGCGCCAAGCACCTTGGTCTCCATGATGTTTTCGCACAGGTTATAAAAGCCCCGGCGGCAATAGGCACAGCTCCGGCAGGGGGCCGTGTGCACGGCCATTATCCCGTCACCCTCCCTGAACCGCCTGACGCCGGGGCCGGCCTGGGCCACAACACCAGAGAACTCGTGCCCGAAGGGGCCTGGCATCGGGATGAGCTTATGCCCCCTCAGGTATGCCTTCAGGTCCGTCCCGCAGGTAAGCGCGGCGCTGACTTTTACGAGCAATTCCCCTTTGGCGGGGGAGGGCAGCCCGGTCTCTTTCATGCCGGTGCGTCCGGGTCCTATAAGCCAGACTTGCCGCATCGGGGCGTATCTAGAAGACCAGCTTGCCGCCTGATATCTGGCCAAGCACGGCGGCGGCAACAAAAAAGGGGATGTATCTGTAGTCCAGATGGGAAAGCGTCCTGCCCAGGAAGATGAACGGTATCGGCAGGTGTATGTACAGGAACCACTTGAAGGAGAGTTTCCTCACCCTGGTCCTGAAGTGGCCAAAAGGGATGTTGAGCATGTATGTAAGGACGAAAAGCCCCAGCACAAGGGCGATTCTGGGCATGAGGTCCATGTCTAAAATTAACGCAAACCGGAAATGGCTGTCAAACTAGTCCAGGAGCTCCCTTATCTTTCCGGCGAGCGCGGCGGGCATTATGGGCTTGTTTAAAAAAGCCGTGCCCGGTTCAATTGCGCCCTCAAGCAGTATCGCCCCATCGGCGTACCCGGACATGAAGATGACCTTCATGCCGGGCCTCTTTTCCTTTATGCTTTTTGCCAGCTGCCTGCCGTTCATGCCGGGCATTACAATGTCGGTGAGGAGGAGGTCTATGCAACCCTTGTGGGAACCTGATATGTTCAACGCCTCCTCGCTGCCTGCCGCCTCAAGGACATTATAGCCAAGCGGCCTCAGCAGCTCCCCCATAAGCTCGCGTATCGAGGGCTCGTCCTCGGCCACTAAAATGGTCTCGGTCCCGCCGGGAAGTGCAAGCTGCGGTTTCTGCGGGGCGTTTTCGATATTGAGGTGCGACACGGGCAGGTATATCTTGAACGTGGTCCCCTTGCCGGGTTCGCTGTAAACGTATATATAGCCGTTATGCTGTTTTACAATCCCGTAAACTGTGGCAAGTCCGAGCCCGGTCCCCTTGCCCAGCTCCTTTGTCGTGAAGAAAGGCTCGAATATCCTCCCGCGGACCTCGGGGCTCATGCCCTCGCCCGTGTCGGTGATGGAGAGCATCACGTACTTGCCCGGTTTCGGGATTCCGTTGTGCCTCTGCGCGTAATGGACGTCCATCTCCACGTCGGCGGTCTCGATGACCAGTTTCCCGCCGGAGGGCATCGCGTCCCTGGCGTTTACCGCGATGTTCATGAGTATCTGCTCAACCTGGACGGGGTCCGCCGTGACGTTCTCCACGGGAGAGCCCGTGTTCAGTTCGAGTTTTATGTCCTCGCCTATTATGCGGGTGAGCATCTTGCCCATGTTTTCTATGACGGTGTTGAGGTTTATGGTCTTCATCTCAAGCACCTGCTTGCGGCTGAAGGCCAGGAGCTGTTTCGTAAGCAGGGCGGCCCTTTCTCCGGCTTCCTTTATTATCGTCACCTTTTCCAGCATCGGGTGGCCCTGGGGCAGGTTCATCATGACAAGCTCGCTGTAGCCCAGTATCGCGCAGAGTATGTTGTTGAAGTCGTGCGCTATGCCGCCGACCAGCCTCCCTACGGACTCCATTTTCTGCGACTGGATGAGCTGGTTCTGGAGGTTCTGCTGCTCCTGCTCGAATTTCTTCCGCGCCGTCAGGTCCCTGACAACATGGACAATGCCCAGCAGGTTGTTGTTCCTGTCGAACCTGGGGAGGGCCTTTATTTCGAGGTGTTTCCCGAGGGAGGGCTCGTAAATCTCAACCGTTTCAGGCCCCCCGGACATAATCGCCTTATGGTTGGGGCACTCGGATATGGGGGCGTTTGTGCCATGGAAAAGCTCATGGCACTTGTATTTTGTGATCTCTTCCAGGCTCTTGCCGAGCAGTTCCCCGGCGGCCCTGTTGGCCCGCACAACCCGGAAGTTCAGGTCGTTTATGGTTATGGCCTCGTTTATCGAGTTGAACGAATCCTCCCATTCCTGCTTGGCCTGGACAAGCAGGTCCTGCATCTTCCTCATGCCGGTGATGTTCATTACCATGCCGTTTAGTATCTCGCCGTCCAGCGCGGCATAAAGAAGGGCATAAACCGTCTTGCCGGACTTTGAAACAAGCTCTATCTCCAGGTTTTCGATCTTGCCGTCCCTGAGCAGGCCCTTTATCATCTCCGACCTCTTGACGGGGTCTTTGTAAAAGCTCTGGACGCTCCTGGCAAGGACCTCTTCGACCGAATGTTCGAGCATACCCGCCATAGCCCTGTTGGCATAGAGGAAATCCCCTTCGACCGTTGTCCTGTAAACGCCCACGAGGGAGTTGTCAACCAGGTCCCGGTATTTCTTCTCGGACTGCCTGAGGGCCTCTTCAGTATTTTTACGGTCCGTGATGTCCCGCACTATCTCTATTCCCGCCATTATCCGGCCCGAACGGTCTTTAAGCGGCGAGGCGGTTGTCTCGAATTTCCTCACGCCCCTGCTGGTGACAGCCACCCTTTCGGCCTGGTGGATGCCCCCGTCTTTAAGGGACATCTCAACCGGACAGCCGGGGCAGACACTGTTTCTATGCTGATATGCCCTGTAGCAGTACTCTCCGGCATGGTCGCCAATGCGGCTTTTATGTATCTGGTTCTGGAACAATATCTTGAATTCCGTATCCTGAATGCTGAGCCCGTCGCCCAGGGCCGCCAGTATCGAATCGGACCTTGACCTTTCCTGCTCAACCCGCGATATCGCCGCCCGGAGGGCCTCTTCTATCTCTTTGTACCGGGTAATGTCCCGCACCATCTCGATCGCGGCGATTATACCCCCGGCGGCGTCCCTTATCGGGGAGGCTATGACCTCTATGTAGACAGTTGACCCGTCTTTGTTCACCATGGTTTCGCGCCTGTGGGTGGCGCCGTCAGCAAAGACAAGCGGCAGAAGGCAGCCTTCGCACACATTTTCCCTCTGCTGGTAAGCCCTGTAGCAGTGCTCGCCTATGTGGCTGCCGTTTATGTTTTTGTGGGATTGGTTCTGGTAGAGGATGTGGAAATCCCTGTCCTGCACGGTTATGCCGTCGGCCACGGCGGCAAAGACGGCCTCAAGCAGGCCTTTTTCCTCGTCCAGTTCCTTGCGCGGGGCCTCAACACGGGCCTGAGGGCCGGTTTCACCATCCGCGGGACTTTTTCTTTCAAGCTCCGCTATCCGGCGCTTCAGGGCCTCCAGCTCGCCTATTAATTGTTCTCTGGACTTGTCCTTGTATTCCATGCCCTGTAAAAAGCAAAAACCCATATCCGCGCACTAATTATAAACTTTTTCCTTTTTAATTTTCACGCCTGCTGAATAATTGTGATGTCATTGCGAGCAATGAATATTGCGAAGCAATCCCCATTCAGGTTTTAATCAAGAAAGACGAGATTGCTTCGGGATAAGACCCCTCGCAATGACGAATAAAATAAGCTCCACGCAATGACTTTAAAGGAGTTTTTTTCAGCATTCTTTTTGAGAGGGGGCGAAAATTCCGCTGTGATAAGATTTACTCATGATAACGGTGGAACAGCTTGGCGGAAGGCCCGTATGGGAAGAGTATGCCGAGGCGGCCGAGAGGAAGGGTATTGGCCATCCGGACACCATCACGGACAGCATCTGCGAGGCCGTTTCAATCGCGCTCTCAAAAGAATACCTCAGCTCGGCGGGAAGGATACTGCACTACAACATAGACAAGGGGCTGTTGTCCGCCGGAACGGCCCGGAAGGATTTCCGTGGCGGGAAGGTGCTTAAGCCCATGCGCCTTTACATAGGCGACAGGGCGACATTCGAGTTCATGGGCAAAAAAATCCCGGTCCGGGAGGTCGCGGCCGGAGCCGCCAGAAAATGGATATCGGAGAACCTGCGCTTCGTGGAGCCGGAACGCCACGTGCGCTGCAACGTGGTGCTCGCGCCGGGCTCCGCCCAACTGGCGAAGATATACACGAATGGGTCCGGCGTTCCGGCGGCAAACGACACCTCAGCCGCAACCGGATACTGGCCGCTTTCCCCCACCGAAGAGATGGTGCTTGCACTCGAAAAATACCTCAATTCAAAGGCCTTCAAAAACCGCTTCCCCGAAACCGGCGAAGACGTCAAGGTGATGGGCCTGAGGGAGGGCAGGCAGCTTTCCCTTACGGTCGCCATGCCGCTTGTGGACAGGTTCATACGCACGGAGGCCGAATATTTCGAGAGGAAACAGACGGTGCTTGAGATGATGGAAAGGTTCGTTGCGGCCCGCAACAGGGGCGCTTTCGATGACGTGCTGCTCTATTTCAACAGCCTCGACGAAAGGGGAAAGGGGCTTGCGGGCATATACCTGAGCGTGCTGGGCACCTCGGCCGAGGACGCCGACAGCGGCCAGGCAGGGCGCGGCAACAGGGTGAACGGGCTCATAAGCTTCTGCCGCCCCCAGGGGATGGAGGCCGCCGCCGGCAAAAACCCGAAAAGCCACGTGGGGAAGATATATAACGTGCTCTCCTATAAGCTGGCCAGGAGGATTTACGAGGAAGTGGAGGGGCTGTCGGAGGCCTGCGTGCTGCTTGTCAGCAGGATAGGGCTTCCGGTAAACAGTCCGCCATTGGTTTCCGCCAGACTGAGGCTCAAAAAGGGCGTCCGCATCGGCGATGTCTCAGGCCCGGCGAGGGAGATAATCGAGGAAGAGCTTTCGGCGAAAAAGATTTCGTCCTTCACGCGGGAGCTTGCGCGGGGCAAATACAGCGTGTGCTAATAAACCGGCTGCCGCGAGAGCAGGGCAACAGCCCTTCTCTGCGCCTTTGTCCAGATAAGGCTTCCGCCAAACGCGAGCGCAAAGACCAGCACCAGTTTCACTATCAGAAGGTCCGTCCTTGAATGCCCCACGGCCGCCGCCCACTCATAGGAATGGAACATGAGCACCCTGGGTATGCCGCCAATCAGTATCCAGTAGAGGGAAATTCTTGCCAGTCGGGTCGTGTTCGCATGGAACCGGCTGAAATAAGCGGCCGATTCGGGGGACCAGTCCGCCTCGAAATGCCTTACGGCGGCCCACATCGCCACCCCGCTTGCCGCAAGCAGGGCCGCGGCGGCGTCATGAAGGAAGTTGCTCGCTATCAGCGCGACGATTAACAAACCCATTTGTAATCTTATTATAAACGAAAAGGGGCCGCACGGGCCTCATTACAAAATAGGGCCGCATTGCGTGTATAATAAACGGCAGGGCTAAAGAAGAATGTTCAGAAGATCCTCTTTATTTTTCTTTTTTTGCATGATCATTGCGGCCTTGGCGCTGGTTTCCTGCTCGCCGCCCCCCGTGGAGAAGCCCCCGGACCTCTGCTGGCCTTTCCCTCCGCAAAAACCGAGGATAAAGTTCGTTGACCTCGTAATCGGCAGCCAGGACGCCACGGGCATAAGGGAGGGCAAGTTCAGCCGGATATTCTTTGGCGACGAGGGCGACATAAGGTTCTCCAAACCGGCCTTTGTGGCGTACAAGGACGGGGCAATGTATGTGACCGACATCAGGTCCCTGCACATCTTCGACTTCAAAAGGAAAAAATACATCGCGGCGGGAACGGACGTCCTGATAACGCCGACCGGCGTGGCTGCGAATAACGAGGGGCAGGTGTTTGTAGGGGACTCTTCAAGAAAGGTTGTTTATATATTCAGCAGGCATGGCAGGCTGCTGGCCTCATTCGGAAGGTTCCAGTCCCCGTCGGGGATCGCGGTGGACGAAGCGAGACAGCACCTGATTGTGGCGGACGCAAAGGCGGACGACATCCAGGTCTTTGATTTCAAGGGCAACCTGCTGTTCAAATTCGGCAAGCGCGGGAAGGAAAAAGGCGAATTCAACATGCCCTACGGGGTGGCTGTGGACTCCAAAGGCAATATCTGCGTCGTGGATTCCGGCAATTTCCGGGTCCAGATATTCGACAGCACAGGCAAGTTCATAAGCACGTTCGGCCATGTCGGCATAAACCCCGGCACATTCGCCAGGCCCAAGGGTATCGCCCTGGATTCCGAGGGCCATATATACGTAGTCGATTCGGCCTTCGGCAATTTCCAGATATTTGACGAGCAGGGCAGGGTTTACCTTGTCGTAGGCTCCAACGGGTATGATGCCGGGCAGTTCCAGCTCCCCTTCGGCATCGCCATAAACTCCAGCGACATGATCTTCGTCGTTGACCAGGTGAACCGCAGGATCCAGGAGTTTCAATACCTCAAAGGGCACTGAAGCCCAAAGACTTTGACTTGTCTTGCCTTTATACCTACAATTTGAGTATATTTTCCTTCCAGTATCAAAAAAAACCGAAAAAGGAGGGTTTTCCGCATGAAAGCCGCAAAAAAGTTTTTTTTGCTCGCCGCTTTTTTCCTCATGATGCCGGTCGTGGCCTATGGCGCCGGCGCGCATGACGCCCTTAAGTGCACCGGGTGCCACTCGATGCACGACGCAAAGGGCGACGTCATTTTCGCTGTAAAGCCAAATACGGGCACCAACCCGGACACCAAACAGCCTTATGAAGGTGTGACATCCCTTTGCCTTGGCTGCCATGAAACATCCGAGCACGGCGGTTTCGGCATCCTGCCCATCTCCGCCCACAAGAGCCATCCTTTCGGCGTGGTCCCTAACCCGAGGATAGCCAAGGTGCCAGCCGAGCTGCTCAGGAACGGCAGGCTCGAATGCGTAAGCTGCCACGAGCCTCACCCGTCCAACAGCAATTACAAATATCTCCGCGTGGACACCAAAAAGCTGGGCATGGAGACCTTCTGCGCCGTCTGCCATCCCGACAGGACGGACGCCTCCACAAAGGACGTAAAAATATTCGGCTTCGACAAGGGAGAGCAGGGGCCCGCGCAGGGAGCGGCACCAAAGCCCAAAGCCGCCCCCAAAGCAAAAACAACCAAATAGCTGATTCAAGAATAAAATATTAAAAAACCCCTTCCCGAATCGGGAAGGGGTTTTTTTTCTTTACTGCCCGGGACCGGGCAACTCCATCCCTCTGGACAGCGTTCAGGAAAGGAATGGAAAAATGCTGGCTGAAATGGTATATAATAGTAGCAATTTTTACTCATGGATAAATTCATGAAGCACGCTTGCATGGTTGTCCTTGCGGCCGTCCTCCTGCTGGGGGCGGCGGGTATTTCTCGGGCGGAAGACGTAGATTGCCTGAGCTGCCACAAGGACATGGCCACGGGGAAGGACGTGCACCCCGCCGTATCCATGGGATGCACATCCTGCCACACCGGCGTGGACGCGACCCAGTTCCCGCACAAGTTCCAGGGCGACAAAGGTCTTTCAGCCGAGCCGCCGGATCTCTGCTTCGGCTGCCATGACAAGTCCAAGTTCACAGGCAAGGACGTTCACGCCCCCGTAAAAATGGGCATGTGCACGGCCTGCCATAACCCGCACAGGTCTGACAACAGAAAACTCCTTGTCTCGCTTCCACCGGACCTCTGCTTCGGCTGCCACAACAAGGAAAAGCTCACGGGCAAGCATATGGTGCACCCCCCGGTGGCCCAGGGGATGTGCACAAGCTGCCACAACCCCCATGCCTCCAATAACCCGAAGCTCCTCCTGGCGGAACCCCCGGACCTCTGCTTCAACTGCCACGACAAGGCGAAATTCAGCAAAAAAGACGTCCATCCGCCTGTTGCGGCGGGTATGTGCACAAGCTGCCACACCCCCCATACAAGCGATAATAAGAGATTGCTGCTTGCGGAGCCGCCAAAGCTCTGCTTTACATGCCATGACGAGAAGAATTTTTCCGGCAAGGCCCATCAGCATCCGCCTGTTGCGGCGGGCATGTGCACCTCCTGCCATAACCCGCATTCAAGCGATAACGATAAGCTCCTGGCCGAGGCACCCCCGGCCCTGTGTTTCAACTGCCATGATTCGAGCAAGTTCACCAAGGGCAAGAGCGTCCATCCGCCTGTTGCCGCCGGGATGTGCACAAACTGCCACGAGCCGCACCAGTCCGGACAGGACAAACTCCTGAAGGCGGAGCCGCCGGAGCTCTGCTGGAACTGCCACGATAAAAACAGCCTAATGGCTGGCAAATTCCCGCACCCTCCGTTCGAGGCCGGGATGTGCCTGTCGTGCCACCAGCCGCACCGGTCGGATTCCGGAAAGCTGCTCGTCAAAGAGCCGCCGGAGCTGTGTTACGACTGCCACGACAAGTCCATGATGAAGGGCAAGGACCTTCACCCGCCCGTTGCCGCCGGGATGTGCACAAGCTGCCACAGCCCCCATGCGGGGAAGGCCCCCAAGGCGCTCCTTGAGGAGCCTCCGGCCCTCTGCTTTGGCTGCCATGACAAGGCCCAATTCTCGAAAAAGGACGTACATGCTCCCGTTGCCGCCGGGATGTGCACGAAATGCCACTTCCCGCATGCGGGGGACTCAGACAAGCTGCTCAGGGCGGAGCCGCCAAAGCTCTGCTTCACCTGCCACGACAAAAACAAGTTTTCGGGCAAAAAGGATATTCACCCCCCGGTTGAGGCCGGGATGTGCACGACCTGCCATAACCCGCATTCAAGCGATACAAACAGGCTGCTGGCAAGCAATACGCCGGACCTCTGCTTCAATTGCCACGACAAGAGCAAATTCACGATCGGCAATGCCGCGGCCAACGGGCCTTCCATTCATCCGCCCGTTGCCGCAGGGCTCTGCACCGGCTGCCACCAGCCGCACCAGTCCGATACGGAAAAGCTGCTGAGGGCAGAGCCCCCGGACCTCTGCTTCAGATGCCATGACAAGAACATCATTATGGGCGGCAAGCACAAGCACCCGCCGGTCGAGGCCGGGATGTGCCTTTCCTGCCATCAGCCGCACAAGTCTGATGTCGCCAGAAAGCTCCTGGTGAAGAACCCTCCGGAGCTTTGTCTGGACTGCCATGACAAGGCGCTTGTTTCCGGCAAGAAGGACGTGCACCCGCCGGTTGCCGCGGGTCTTTGCACCTCCTGCCATAACCCGCACTCTTCGGCTTATCCCAAAATGCTGGTGCGGGATGTGCCCGAGCTGTGCTTTAAATGCCATGAAAAGGGCAAATTCACGGACATGAGGAGGATACACGGCCCGGCCAAGATAGGCATGTGCCTTTTCTGCCACCAGCCGCACCAGTCGGAAAACAAGGGGCTCCTTCAAAAACCTGTGCCAGCGCTGTGCTTTACCTGCCACAGGCAGTCGCAGTTCACGCCGAGCCACCCGCATCCGCCGGTGCAGCAGGGCAAGTGCCTTGAGTGCCACGTGAAGCACTCCTCAAGGTATGCCTTCCTGTTGCAGAGGCCTGGAAACGAGACCTGCCGGAAATGCCACGCCGATATCTTCAACGGCCCCCACGCCGTTATGGTCATCGGCACAGGCCACCCGCTGAGCGGGCCGCGCGATCCCAGGAGACCGAACAGGCGGTTTGGATGCGCCAGCTGCCATAACCCGCACGGCTCCGAGAGCATGAAGATATTCAGGTACAAGGTCAAAAAAGACCCGTATGAGCTGTGCATCAACTGCCATCCAAAATAGACTGGTCCACTTTTCAATGCAATTGCAAAAGGAGTTTTGAGAGATGAGGATTTCAGCTGTTGTGGTCATTTTCATGACACTCTGCCTTGCGGGGGTCTCCCGCGCGGCGGAGGTCGACTGCGTTTCATGCCACAAGGATTTGACCGAGGGGAAGACCGTCCACCCGGCCGTGATGATGGGTTGCGCCGTCTGCCACACAGGCGTGGACGCAACCAAGGTGCCCCACAAGTTCACCGGCAAGCTGGGTCTGGCCGCTGAGCCGCCGGACCTCTGCTTCAATTGCCATAAGCGCGAGGACTTTATCGCCGCTGACGTCCACCCTCCGGTGAGCATGGGCATGTGCACCTCCTGCCATAACCCCCACAGGTCAGACCAGCCGAAACTCCTCATAGCGCCAATACCGGACCTCTGCTTCAACTGCCATGAAAAGCAGGAGTTCACTAAAAAAGACGTCCACGCGCCGGTCAAGGCCGGCCAATGCCTGAAATGCCATATGCCGCATGTCAGCCCGAATTCCAAGCTGCTCCAGAAAAAGGGCGTCTTCCTGTGCAGGCAATGTCATGCTAACATTGAGAGGCAGGTCCATGTTGTAGCGGGTTTCTCCTCCGCGGGCCATCCGCTCAAGGGCAAACAGGACCCCCTCAGGAAGGGCAAGCCTTTTGAATGCCTGAGTTGCCACGTGCCGCATTCCTCGGACTGGGGAAGGCTGTTCAGGTACAAGGCCAACGATGCATTCGGTTTGTGCAACTACTGTCATAAATTTTAGTTTTTAGGGAAGGTATGACCTCACTGAAGGTCTTTTTCTTATCGGCGGCGATGGCTTTTGCCGTGTTTTGCTCCGGGACGGCCATGGCCGCCGGCAAGACGGATTTCGAGCTTGGCGTGGCGGGCGGGGCAAGCCTGAACGGCATCAAGACCACCCAGTTCATGGTGCTTGGGGCTTGGTCGCGGACCCTGTATCCGGACCTGCTGCTGAGGGCGGAGCCGACTTTTGAGGTGCTCTCCTCTGATGAAAACACCCTGTATGTGGGCGGGGCATCCCTTGTACTGAGGGCGCTCGCCCCGTACAAGACCGTTACGCCGTTCGTTGACATGGGGGCCGGGCTGAACGCCACGTCTTCCAGCCATTTCGATAACCGGAGGCTTGGAGGGGATTTCCTCTTCGACCTGGTTCTGGGAGGCGGCGTCATCGTCAAGGACTTCAGCATCTCCTACCGGTACAGGCACCTCTCGAACGCTGGCATATTCAAGCTGAACGAGGGCGCGGACTCCTTCTACATACTCCTGGGCTACAGGCTCTGAGAACCGCCGCCCGTGGCCAGTCCCTTTAGGTTATAATAATCGAAACAAAACAGTTGAAAATTCATTTATAAAACATTTCATTGGGAGGTCTTTCCGTAATGGTTAAGGTCGAGATGTCCTCAAGGGTGCGCCATCTTCCGCCCTATCTTTTCGCCGAGATAGACAGGCTCAAGCAGGAGGAGCTGAAAAAAGGCGTCGACATAATAGACCTGAGCATAGGCGACCCCGATATCCCCACGTCTTCCCATATAGTTGAATCACTGAGGAAGGCCGCGGGCAACAGCAGAAACCATCGTTATCCGTCCTATGAGGGGCTGCTTTCATTCAGGCAGGCGGTTGCGGACTGGTATAGAAAGCGCTTCGGAGTGGGGCTTGACGCAGGCTCCGAGGTGCTTTCGCTGATAGGCTCCAAGGAGGGCATAGGGCATATACCGCTTGCCTTCGTGGAGGGCGGGGATGTTGTGCTCTATTCTTCTCCGGGTTATCCGGTCTATCCCGTGGGCACCATGTTTGCCGGTGCGGAAGGCCATCCGATGCCGCTTTTTGAGAAAAACGGCTTTCTGCCCGATTTCAGCGCCATACCCGCGGATATCCTTAAAAGGGCGAAACTGATGTTCATAAACTATCCCAACAACCCGACTTCGGCATCGGCTGGAAAGGATTTTTTCAGCCAGGTGGTGGAGTTCGCAAACAGGCACAACATAATAGTCTGCCATGACGCGGCCTATTCGGAGATTTACTATGACGGCAAAAGGCCCGCCAGCTTCCTGGAGGCTCCGGGGGCAAAGGAGGTTGGCATAGAGTTCCACTCCCTTTCAAAGACTTATAACATGACCGGCTGGAGGCTCGGGTTCGCCGTGGGGCACAGAGATGTCATTGCCGGGCTTGGGAAGGTGAAGTCCAACCTGGACTCCGGCGTGTTCCAGGCCGTTCAGGAGGCGGGCATCACCGCGCTCGAAACCGGCGACGATGTCCTTTCCGGCATCAGGGACACCTACCAGCAGAGGAGGGACGCGCTCTATGAGGGCCTGAAGGGCATAGGCCTCCACGCGATAAAGCCCGAGGCAACATTCTATCTCTGGACGAAATGCCCTGAGGGTTTTGACTCCAGGGGGTTTGCAAGGCATATCCTCGAAAAATCCGGCGTGCTGGCCACCCCCGGCGTGGGCTTTGGCGCCCCCGGCGAGGGCTATATCCGCTTCGCCCTGACGGTAGATGTCAAAAGGATAAAAGAGGCCGTCGAGCGGATAAGAAAAGCCATATGAATCACCTGCGGCTAGCCGTAGAGTATCCAAACTATTGAAACCTGTAATATTGATGCCTGTACTTGTCATTCCGGGCTTGACCCGGAATCCAGCGGCTTTATTTGCTTTTTGGGAAAGCCACTGGATACCGGCTTCCGCCGGCATGACATACAAACCGCAAACATCAATGAACCCTGTGGCAAGCTGCAGGGGAATTTTAAGTTAAATTTTGTTCTTCATGGCGCTTGCCTCTATCGGGATAGGCTCCAACCTTGGCGGCAAAAAGGCAAACTGCCTTCGCGCGCTCCAGTTGCTCAAGGCAAAGGGCATCCAGATAAAAGCGGTCTCATCAGCCTGGGACACAAAACCCTGGGGCAGGCAAGAGCAGCCGGACTTCGTCAACATGGCGGCCGTTATCGAAACCGGCCTCAGCCCTGCCGGGCTTCTTGAAAAACTCCTGGAGACGGAAAACGAGATGGGGCGGGTCAGGACGGAGCGCTGGGGGCCCCGGATAATAGACCTGGACCTGCTGCTCTACGGTGATGAGGTAATAGACACTCCCGCGCTCAAGGTCCCCCATCCCCTCATGCAGGAAAGGGAGTTCGTGCTGAGGCCGCTTGCGGAGATAGCGCCGGACGCGGTGCATCCGGTGCTAAAAAAAACCATAAGAGAGCTGTTGGAGGCGCTGCGCGACTAGTGTAGGACCCGCCTCAAAATTGCTCTTTCCATCAGCGGCTTATTTGCCTTTTTGGGAAAGTCACTGGATGCCGGCTCCCGCCGGTATGACAGACTTTCAACTAAATACCGGTTTTGAGATAAGTTCTAATCCTTTTCCGCAACCTTCCCGATGCCCACTATCCTGTCGCCCTCTTCCAGGTCCATGAGCTTGACCCCCTGGGTGTTCCTGCCGATGATGGATATCCCCTCGGCGGGCATCCTTATGGTCTTTCCGGACTGGGTTATGAGCATCACCTCATCCTCGTCCCGCACTTTCATGAGCCCGACGGCGTTGCCGCCCTTGTCGGTGACCTTTATCGAGATAACGCCTTTGCCGCCCCTGCCCTGCACGGGATAGTCCTCTATGCGGGAGCGCTTGCCGAGTCCCTTTTCCGTTATGGTGAGGAGGAGGTTTTTCTCCTCCACCATGTCGGCGGAGACTACCTCGTCGTCCTTTGTGAGCCTTATGCCTATGACCCCCTTTGCCGTCCTGCCCATCGGACGCACGTCCTCCTCGTTAAATCTTATCGAAAGGCCCTTCATCGTGCCGATTATGAGGTCGTTCGTGCCGGAGGTGCGCTTCACGGAGATAAGCTCGTCTGCCTCGTCGAGCGAGATGGCGATTATGCCTTTCCCGCGCGGGTTGCTGTATTCGGAAAGCGGGGTCTTCTTTACGGTGCCTTTCTTGGTAAAGAAGACGAGGTTGCCTTCCTTGAACTCCCTTACGGGAAGCGCGGTGCTCACACGCTCGCCCTCAGAAAGCGCAAGCAGGTTCACAATGGCCTTGCCCTTGGCCGCCCTCCCGGCCTCCGGTATCTGGTAAATCTTGAGCCAGTAGAGCCTGCCCAGGTTTGTGAAGAAGAGCATGTAGTCGTGAGTGGAGCCTATGAAGAGCTGCTCCACGTAGTCCTCCTCGCGCGTCTCCATGCCGATAAGTCCCTTGCCGCCCCTGCGCTGGCTGCGGTAGGCCGATATGGGGTTGCGCTTTATGTAGCCGTTGTGGGATATGGTGATGACCATCTCCTCCTCGGAGATGAGGTCTTCCATCGTGATGTCCTTCGTGGCCTGGGTTATGTCCGTGCGCCGCTCGTCGCTGTATTTCTCTTTTATCTCAAGGAGCTCCTCCTTGATAATCTGTTTCTGGAGCGTCTCGCTGGCAAGGATGTCCTTAAGGTGCGCTATCTCACGTAACGTCTCCTCGTACTCCAAGATTATCTTCTCGCGCTCAAGGCCGGTGAGCCGCTGCAATTTCATGTCGAGGATGGCCTGCGCCTGTATCTCCGTCATGGAGTAATTTTCCATGAGGCCCTGCCTGGCCTCCTCCGGGTTCCCGGCGGCGCGGATGAGGGCTATTACCTCGTCAAGGTGCTCGATGGCTATCTTGAGCCCTTCGAGTATGTGGGCCCTCTCCTCGGCCTTCTTCAGCTCGAACCGGGTGCGCCGGATGACAACGTCCCGCCTGTGCTGGAGGAAGTAGTTCAGCATCCTCTTAAGGCTCAGCACGCGCGGCTGCCCGCCCACCAGCGAGAGCATGATTACGCCGAAGGTGGACTCCATCTGCGTGTGCTTGTAGAGGTTATTGAGCACCACCTCGGACATCTCCCCGCGCTTCAGTTCCACTACTATGCGGATGCCGTCCCTGTCGGACTCGTCCCTCAGGTCCGACACGCCCTCGATGCGTTTTTCGCGCACAAGTTCCGCTATCTTCTTTATGAGGCTGGACTTGTTCACCTGATAAGGTATCTCGGTGATGATTATGTTCTCGCCGCCCTTGTGCTCCCTCTCGATGCGGGCCTTCGCCCTGACCCTTATGAGCCCCCTGCCGTTTGTGTAGGCGTTCACTATGCCCTCTGTGCCATGTATCACGCCCCCGGTGGGGAAGTCCGGCCCCTTGATGGCCGTCAAGAGTTCCGGCACCTGCACGTCCGGGTTTTCAAGCACCATCACAAGCCCGTCCACGACCTCCGCAAGGTTATGGGGCGGAATGTTGGTGGCCATGCCCACGGCTATGCCTGCCGAGCCGTTTACAAGCAGGTTCGGCACCCTTGTGGGCAGAACGGCCGGTTCGGTCGTGGTCTCGTCGAAGTTCGGGATGAAATCGACCGTGTCTTTATCTATGTCCCTTAAAAGCTCCTCGGCTATCTTTGAAAGCCTGGCCTCTGTGTACCTGTATGCGGCGGCGGGGTCTCCGTCTATGGAGCCGTAGTTGCCCTGGCCGTCTATCAATGGGGCGCGCATGTTGAAGTCCTGCGCCAGCCTGACCATCGCGTCGTAAACGGCGGAGTCGCCGTGCGGGTGATATTTTTTCAGCACCTCGCCCACGACACCGGCGGATTTGGAGTACTTGCGGTTGGGCAGGAGGCCCTCCCGGAACATGGCGTAGAGGATCCTTCTCTGAACGGGTTTGAGGCCGTCCCTTACCTCTGGCAGCGCACGCCCGATGATCACGCTCATGGCGTAATCGAGATAAGAGACCTTCATCTCCTCTTCTATGTTTACCTGCATCTTCATGAGAAATCCCCCTTAAAAAATAAAGGACAGCACTAAACTATGTATTTTAACATATTTTTTGGGGCCGGGCCTGGTTAAGGGGAGGAAAAAACAGGCTGCTGACCTTAGAAGGGTTTTATGGTGAAAGTGAACCTGGACACCCCGCCGTGGCCGTCGCTGGCCAGGACGGTTACAGTGGTATCGTCCTTGAGGCCGGGGGGCGCCTTCCATGTTATCAGCCCCCTGGCGGGGTCGATGGTCATGCCCCTGGGCGCCGACTCAAGCGAATAGGTCAGTGTATCGCCATCCGGGTCGGTGGCGTTCGCCTGGCCCACGTATTCCGTGCCGTTGAAGGACATCTCGACCCGGGGGCTGAACATCGGCGGCATGTTGGCTATCTTCCTTTCAAGAATGACGGGCTGGCCGCAGTCCTGCCCGTTGCAGGCGGTTATCCTTACCTTTATCTCATCGTTTCTTTTGACGGGCATGTCCAGCCTGCTTTTGTTTCCCGCAGGCGTCCCGTTTACCGTCCACTCGTAAACGATTTCGGCCCCGCTGTCAGCCGCGGCGTCGACATAGAGTTTATTGTCGCCGGGCTTGAAGACCTCCGGCATCAGCTTCACGCTCCTGACCTCGGGGGGCGCGTCCTCGACCGTTACGGGACCGGACTTGACCTCGACGCCGTTTATTTTGGCGACTGCCTGGACAACGTCGCCTTTTAGTGCGCCGGAGGTGTCAAATTCATTAGGCGTGGAGACCGGCCTTTCAATACCGTTTACATACCAGGTAATGTTGGCAATGCCTGGCGCGTTGAACCCCTGGCAGATTACGTGCAGTTTGGAGTTCCTGTAAGCCCTCTGTGGGATTATCTCGATGGCGTAGCCGCCGCTCGCGGCCTGGGACGAGTTGGCGGAAGCGGCGGGAACGGTTTCTTGCTTCTGGACTGCCGTGGCCGCCGTCTGGTCCGTGGCGTTCTCACCGGAACGGAACGCGAAGACCATAAGCACTATGGCGCCCAACGCGCACGCCACGGCGAGCGCGGGCAACAAGACCCCTTTTTTCCTCAGCCCCCTTAAGACGGCGGTCAGCGATTTTATTTTATCTGAAAGCTCTTCCATATCCATGAGTCCGGCCTCCCCTCTCTTCAGCCTCAGTATTCATAAATCACGGAAAGCCTGGAGCGTTCGGACGGGTTCGTCTGGCTTTGCGAAAGCACCTCCATCGTATACACGGAAGGCCTGCTTGCAACCGGGACATCCCCGGTGTTCGACGAGACGACGCCGGTCTTGACCAGCCCGGGGACGCCGCCCGTATTCCCGGCGATGGTGTCCACAACCTTCGTATAAACCCTGTAATTGCCCAGGTCCACGCTCATGTCGTATGTAGCGTTATCTGTTGAATTGATTATCCAGGACTTGCTGGATGCCCCGCAGCCTGCGGGCCAGTTTGCCGTGGAGTTTACCAGCTTGGCCGCCAGGCAGGCGTTGTTGGGAATGGTCTCGTTCACATTATTAAGCGTGGCGGCGCCGCCGCTGGCTATCAGCTGGGTTGCCGCCGACACGCCGCCCATCCCGGCCTCCAGGACGTTGGAGTACCGCCCCTGCATTCCGGCGACCTGCGTGCCGGTGAGGGTCATGTAAATGAGGGCGGACATCATCATCAGGGCCACGGCGGAAAGCAAAAGCACTATGACAAGGGCTATGCCGGACTCGTCTTTTATGACTTTCGTGAATTTCATGCCTACCTCAGGTTCAACGGCTTTTCCACAAGCGTATACACCTTCCACCTGTAGTTCAGTTGGTCTGCTGCAAGGGTGTAGGCATCGCCTGGCGCGCGCCCGTCACCGAACTCCCCGTCGCCCGTAATCGGGTTCGGAGATGTGTAGGAGGGGTCCATCTGGCCCTCCTGGGCCACGATGTAAACCCGCACCTCCCTCACCTGCTGCCTTATCGTGGCGGCGGAAAAGGCCGATATGTCATTTGACCATGTATCGACGGCCCCGTCGCCGTTGGTGTCAAGCCCGAATATCACCTGCATGTCGGCCACGCAGTCCAGGAGCGGGTAATAGGTATAACCCCCGTCTGACTGGTTGACGGCCGCTTTTACAAGCTCGCCCGTGTTGGGGGCGCACCTGTTGGGCACCGCCACGGCCGCGCCCGTTATGAAATAGTCCGCCCTGTTGAAGGGCATCCGCAGGTCGTTGTTTTTCGACACCCCGTAGACTATGTTCACCTGCGAGCTGTCCGCGGGGGCGAACCCCGACGTGCTGTTGTACATTGTAAAAAAGGCCCCGCCGCTTGCCACCAGCGATGTAGTGTTATCGATGGTGGAAAGGACTATGACCCTGTCCGTGGGGTTAAGTTGCTCGCTCGCCACGTCCCACGCCGGTTTTACGTCGCCAACGGAGAGCGTCGCCGATTTTCCGGCGGCGTCGTCGTTTACGGCCACGGAGAGGGACTTTATGACAAGGTAATCCGAATTATTGAGCCCCGAAGCCGAGTCGTTCAGGGAAAAGACGGCTCGGGGCGGATTGGCAGTGGAGTCGTTGGTGCCCACCGGGCCAGTGGCCGCTTCGGCGTAATTCACTCCGGCGGGTATCGCCGCGGGCAGGCCGTATCCTGCCGCCTGGGTGTCCTTTCTCAGGTACTCAAGCCCTATCACGCCCTCCACGTTGCTTTCGGCCACCCTGCTTTCCTGCTTGAACTGGGTCAGCAGCTTGGCGAAGATCGTGGTAGTGGCCGTTATCGCTATGAGCGATATGACCATCGTGACCATAAGTTCGATAAGCGTGAAACCGTCTTCCCTTTTTACCATTTCCCTTATGATGACGTCCCCGGCCTTCTTATTATCGTCGATACCGCATGCGAGTAGTTCCGCCCCTTCCAGGTCCAAAACACAGTGATTGTCACCTGCTTGTTGTCCGGGGCGGCATCGAGGTTTACCACGGTGGTGTTCACGGAAAAAGGCACGGTCATGTTCCTGAAGCTCCTGTCCACTACGACGGGGCCTCCGCTCGCCACATTATTGAAAAGCGTGTTCCTGGCGTCATTCATGTCCATTGCGCCTATTTTTATGGCCTCGTTGCGGAGCATGTTGCTGACGTTGGTGTCCAGCGACAGGAGGGATGTCTGCAAAAGGGCCATGAAGACGAAAAGGAACAGGGCCATCGCGATGAGGACCTCCACAAGCGATACGCCTTTCCTGTCCAACGGCTTTCTAATTCGGCACACAGTTCGCTCCGTCCCAGGACCCAAGCGATATCCTCGTCGGGGCAAGCACCACGCAGTTCAGCTCGGGAGCGGTCAGTGATTTGAGATGTATATAGGTGGCGCCGGACAGGAGCCCCTCGCTGTCGATATCTATCCAGGCCAGGTCGCTTTCCATCGTAAGCTGGTTTGAAAGCGCAACCCTTTTCAGGCGTGTGTCCGGGAAGCCAGGGGCGTTGAGGGCGTTGTCCCCGTCGGGGGCGGGGGCGTTATCGACAAAAATGTTATATGTATTATTTGCCATCCTTATGAAATACATCCTCTTCCCGGTCACGGCCTGTTCCCTCGCCCTCATCAAGTCGGAGTACAGCTGTTTCACCTGAGACTCCGCCCTGTATTTGTCAATCCAGCCGTTGAAGCTCAGCGCTGAGGCGGCCAGTACGGCTATTATCGCCAGCACGACTACAAGTTCTATGAGGCCCACGCCATCACTGCGCGCCAGCAACTTCTATTTCTCCTCCCTGACGTGTATTATCCTCTTCACGGGCGGAGGCGACGTGAAGAGCGAAAGCCCCTGGGCCGTCGGCGGCACGCCCTCGATCGAGGCCGACCTCCTGCCGCCCTCCCCGGTAAAGGCGTTGGACAGGTTGAGCTGCTGTATGCTGCCCGTGGAGACCTGGAGCAGCGCCGTGCCCTTCACATACCCGCTGGGGGCCGCCCCGGAGTCGTACTTCACCGCCCACAGGAAGCTGTTTCCGCCGACGCCGCACGGGTAACTGACGGGGTCGTAAGGCTTGTACGAGGTGAAATACACTACCCCGGTTGTCGATGCAAGCGGGTCCGTAATTATCCTTTCCGCGCCGTACGCATGCGAGACGCCGTCTGCGCCGACGTAAGTCCCCGCCGGGTCAAGGTTTATGTACCAGCCGTTGCCGTTGGCGTTGCCCGCCCCGGAGGACGTGTCCACCCATCCCAGGCTGCCTGTCCCGCTTAAGGGGGCCGGACAGTTGAAAAGCCCCGTGTTCGGGTTCTTGCTGAAAAGCGCCTTGTTATCGATATAACACGGGTCGGCAATGCCGAAGATGTTCCGCTGGCCGGAGGGGTCATCCATACCGCCCGATGTGGAATAATAAAACCTGCCCGTGCCGAAATAGAGCCACAGCTTTTTTGTGCTGTTGTTCTGGAGCCTTGCGACACTGGCCGTCACCGGCCCGATGCCGTTTATCACCTGGCTGTAAACCCAACTGCTGTTGTCGGTGTCGGAGGGGGTTATGTTCTCGTTCGTAAGTATCCTTCCGGCGCCGCCAGCCGTCCATGCATAATTGGGGCTTGTGCCGGTCCTTGCAACGTACCCGCCATAGATGGCGTCGTCCTGGTAGTCGAGGTCGGAATCGTTTGTGGCGTTGAACAGGTCGCCGGAGAAGGCATACGGTATGCCCGTATCGATGGTTTTAAGCAGCGTGCCCGTTGCCAGGTCCAGCACGAAATACTTCAGGTTCTGGTTGGAGCGCGCAAGGAATTGGCGGTTGGTCGTGTCCATGGGGCCGGTCGGCCCGGAGCCGAAGACCACAAACCACCGGCCGTTCTTTGCCGGGACGGGGTTGCCGGTAAGCGGGTCCCTGGCGCTTTCCCGGACAACAGCGGGACCGCTGGTGGCAAAGCCCAGCCCGGGGTTGGTGAACTCCCATAAAAGGACAGGGTTGTTTTCGTCCGTTACGTCAAGGGCGAAGTACTCGGACCACCCGACAGGGCTGCCGCCGACGGTAGTGGGCGTTGTCACGCAATCGGCGCAGCCGTTGCTCGTATTGGTGGACGAGCAGCAGCTCGTGCTCGAACTGCTTGCGCCGCCAAGGCGCATGCCGCCTATGAGTATCGTCCGCCAACTGCTGCCGTCAGCAGGCTTGTCGCAGTCCCAGTAGTTGGTGCTTGTACACCCAGCCGGCCTTCCGATGCTGGCGTCAAAGACGTAAGGGGTCAGGTCAACCGTATAATTATGGCAATAATCGGGGTCGGCGATATACCCCAGGTACGGCAAGGCGTTTTTGGGGATGAAGGCCCATCGCTCCGAACCCAGGCCCGACCCCGTAAGCCGCGCTTTCAGATTTGGGGTATTCGGGTTGTTTTCGGTCGCAAGGTCTCCCAGGTTGAAGGCGTGCAGCATCCCGTCATTTGCCCCGGCGTAGACAGTCCCCCGGCCTGTATAAATAGACGAATTTATGAAGGCCCCGTATGTGGTGTCCTTATAAGTAGTGTCGTAATGGCCGAGAGGCACCCAGGAGACGATCCTCGGGGTTGAATCGAGGACATCGCCAAGCTTCCAGACGTGCGTGTACTCATCGGTGCCGTTTACGATCATCGAGACCGTCCGCGACCTGTAAAGGTTGTTGCCGGACGCGTCAACCACGTTGCTGAGGTCGGCCCCCTGGGTCCATTGAATGAGATTTGACGCCCCGTTGGCAATCCCCGCCGTCTGGAGATAGGGGTCCAGGGTGGAGGCGTTGGCCGTGCTGAATGGGATAAGGGTCTGCCCGTCGATTGCCGTATAAATCGTCCTTGTCGACGGGTCCCTCTGCCATAGCTGGAAACCGGCCTCCCAAAGGTTGGAAAGATTTTCAAACGTGATGTCCGGGTTGATTAAGCTCCCTTTCGTCCCGTCGCTGTTCGAGGGCCACCTGTGGGCCATGGTGCGGCCGTGCGTCGTATCGAAATAAAGCTGAGTGAAATCGTCATCCGTCAATACAAGCTGGTCGTCCTGCACCGTGTCTTCCAGGATGGAGCTGTTGTTGAAGAACGGGTCCACATAATACCAGAGGTTCTGGAGCGAGCCGGTCCAGTCTATTACGTCGTTTATAAAGCTGCGCTTCGGATAAAAAACGGCCTGGACAAGGTTTGCGCCGCAGCCCTCGCCTGAGGCGAGCACCGACGCGGCCGTCCCGGAAGAGGCCCTCTTGAGCATGCCCGAAAACGCGCTGGTCAGCGCGGTTTCAAGGTCCTGCCCCTGGGCGGCCTCGAAGTAGTTGTCCGGCTGGTCGTCCCCGCTTGTGCTCCATTCGGCCTCAACGCCAGGCGTAGGTATTCTGTCCCCGTTGATGTCCTGGAACCCTCCGTTTATGGATGCGAACTTGAGCAGCGTGGAGCCCTGCCCGAAGGCAAAAACGGTGTAGAGCGAAAGGGTGTGAGGGCCGCCGCCATATGTCGGCGTCAGGTCGGGGCGCAAATCGTTGTTCCCGTCGTGCATCCAGAGGGCCACGTCCTCGAGGCCCGCCGCGGCGTTGCCCGCATATGGCGGGTATGTGCACGTCCCCCCCCAGTTTGACGCCTGGTAGGTGGCCAGGGTGGAAGGGCATGTGCCGCCATAATAGGAGGGAGGGCGGCCGTCCGAGCACATTGCGGGACAGTTCCCGGTTAAGTCACCGTTGCTTAAAGAACCCGTATTGGCGCAGTTGAAAGGCGACCCCCTGGTTGCGGCGTAGTTTAGAAGGTTGGCGGGCAGAGAACCATCCTCGCACGACTCGCCATCGGTAATCAACAAGACATAGTTTTGGGAACAGGAAGGATAGGATGTCTGTCCGCCACTGCCGTAATTATACGGGTCCTTGTTGCTGCTTGTCGGATAAGTGCCGCCGTAATAGTTGGGCCCAGGCCCGGAGGGGAACTGAGAAAAAACACCCCCGCCCTGGGTCTGCTGGGCAAAGTAGCCGGCCACCTCGAAAAGCGCCTCGGCCAGGGGGGTATTGGCGGTAGGTTTGGCCGTGTTTATCTGGTTGATAACGGAATTGAGGACACCTCCCCCCACGTACTGGATGACCGAAGCCCCGTCACCGTTTCTGCTTTTGGAGGGGGGCTGGTTAAACGGCGTGCCGTAAGTCGCCAGACCCACCCTTGCCTTTGCCCCGACAAGGTTCTGGAGCACGCCCGCCACCGGCACGGGCACACGGACCTTGACGTTAAAAGTCACAGAGCTCCACGTGGTCTTTCCGCTCTTGGTCGTCTTCTGCAGGGTGCTGAATTGGCCGTAGGAACTGACAAGCGACGTGAAATTGACATCGATATTTGAAGGGGTATAAATGCCGGCGCTTGCTATCTGCTTGTAGGCCCCTCTCGATGCCCCGTCGAGGCCCAGCCCGACAAGCCTGTCATAATTGGTCCCTTCCCCGGAATCGATCAATCCGCCCGTCAGGGCCTTCTTGATTATGTCCATTCTCCTCATCGTAAGCCAGTTCAGGAAATTGCCGTCCCAGTAAGAGCTGCCCGGGTTCGCAGGGTACTGGGTTTTGCTGGCGTATGCGTAAAACCTGTTGTTGCCGTTGTTGGCGCCATATGCATACCAGGAGCCCGGGTCGAAGTATCCATAATAGGTCTTCGTGGGATCAAACCCCGTGCAGGGGGTGCTGGAATCTGAACAATCGTTGTTGACGCCGTCTGTATAGGCAAAATCGTACATGCTGCCGGAATTGTCCAGAAGTATCATTATATTGGGCGCGACGTTCTGGACGACATACGGGGGCATGTCGCAGTAATCATTTATCGAGGCCGCCCGCGCGGAGGAAAAAAAGGCCGCGTTCATCAAAAAAGCGATGGCAGCCAGCGCGACAAGATGTTTCAGCGGATGTCTCATTGCAAATACCTCATTGGACCCCCAGATGTTCATATACGATAATGCCGCTCAGGACAGGGCCCCGGAAAAAAAGCTTGACGCCCCTTCCCCTTATCAGGTGATTTGTCCCTATGGGCCTGCCTTGTTCATCATGGATGGGGACGCCCGCAAACATATAATAATTGCCGTTTACGCGCACGGCCTGCGGGGTGACATCCTCTATCGCCCCCACGACCATCGTCACTCTATCCCTGTCTTCCTGGTACTGATACGTCCGGGCCGGGCCTGCGTTCCTCCTGATGCGCGCATAGGCATTGGGGAATGCAAAGGATAAAATGGCCGCCATACAGGCCAGGACAAAAACCGCTTTGCGGGTCAGCTCCATATGTCCGCCGTCCTCCTTTCGCGCAAATCCATCCTTTGAAAGTGCAAGTATTATACCATTTGGAAAACGTTAAATTCCGGCAACTTCCGCCTTCAACCCGGCAGGACTATGTAACCGGTTACACAATCCTGTGTAGCGCGGTCCATACCGGCAGGGTTGTGAACATTTATGATAAAATAGTGCGGAATGGTTAAATTTCGCAAATCCCGTCATTCCCTGGCAGGAAAACTTATCTTCACCGTGGGCATCCTCATGACGATGGGCAGCCTGCTCTTCGGATATCTCTTCATAGATTACGAAAAAGAAGTCATGCTGAAAAACCTCATCAACTATGCCGCCTCCTCCACCGACCTTATTAAAAAGGGCATACAGTACGGGATGCTGACGGGGCGCAAGGACGTCATCCAGCAGAATGTGGACGTCATAGGGATGGGCGGCAACATACAATTCATACGCATATTCGGGCCTGACGGCAAGGTAAAATACGCCTCGAACAAGGCCGACATCGGCAAGGTCCCCATTTCATCAAACCAATTCGAGGAGATGGAGAGCTACCCCGCCACTTCCAGGATACTGGGCAGGGGCAGCGAAAAGATGCTGCTTTATACTATGCCGGTATTCAATGAGGCCAGGTGTTTCTCCGCCCAGTGCCACTTCCACAGCCCGGACCAGAAGGTGCTCGCCGTAATAGAGGCGGGCTTCAATACAAAGGAAGTGGACTACCTGATACGGCAAAACAGGGTGGCGACGGTGTTTCTGGGCGGGCTCTTTGTCGCCGTCATTTCGGTGTTCCTCTGCATGATCCTCTACAAGTTTGTTTCGAAACCGGTGGCCCTGATGGAAGAGGGAATGAAGCGCATCGCCAAGGGCAACCTCGACGAACCAATCGAGATAAACACGAAGGACGAGATGGGGCTTCTGGCCAATACGTTCAACTCCATGACTCAGGACCTGAAGCGCTACCGCCAGGACATGGAGAACTGGACCCGCACCCTGGAGGACGAGGTCAAGAGGAAGACCGAGGAGATAATGAGGGCGCAGGACGAGCTTATAAACGCCGAAAAGCTGGCCTCCCTGGGAAGGATGGCCGCCGGCGTGGCCCACGAGCTTAACAGCCCGCTTACGGGGATAGTGACGTTCGCCCACCTGCTCAAGGGCCAGACCCCCGCCGGCAACGCCCAGCAGCATGAGGACCTGCAAGTCATAATAGACCAGGCCAACCGGTGCTCAAAGATAATAAAAGGGCTCCTGGGCTTTTCCAGGAGGACCGGGTTCGAGATGGTCGAGATGAACATCAACGGCCTGATTGAGGCCACCGTGTCGATGGTAAGCCATCAGGCGAGGTTTTTAAACGTCCATTTCAACATGGACCTCTCGCCCTCGGTGCCCTCAATAATGGCGGACCCCAACCAGATACAGCAGGTGTTCCTCAACATGCTCATAAACGCGGCGGACGCCATGAGCGAGAAGGGCACAATAACCATAAGCACCAAATCCGTAAAGGCAGAGGACAGGGACTTCCTGGAGATTACCTTCTCCGACACCGGACCCGGCATTCCCGAGGACCATATAAGCAAGATATTCGAGCCGTTCTTCACCACCAAGCCGGTGGGCAAGGGCACGGGGCTGGGGCTTTCCGTGAGCTACGGGATTATAAAAAAGCACGGAGGCGATATAATAGTGAAAAACGGACCCGACAAGGGCGCAAGCTTTATCATCCGGATGCCCGTCCAGAGGAAAGGAGCGCAATGAGCAAGAAGGGCAGCATTCTGGTCATAGATGACGAAGAGATCGTAAGGATCAGCTGCATGAGAATACTCGGCCCGGCGGGCTACGATATCGAGACCGCCTCCGACGGCACCAGCGCACTCTCCATGCTTGGTGGAGACAAAAAGTACGACCTTGTGCTCACAGACCTGAAGATGCCCAATATGGACGGGCTTGAGGTCATGGCGGAGATAAAGAAAAGGCTGCCCGGCGCCAAGGTGATAATAGTAACCGGGTACAGCACGCTGGAGACCGCCGTAAAGGCCATAAAGATGGGGGCCTTCAACTACATAGAAAAGCCCTTCACCCCGGAATCCCTCCTTACCGCCATAAAGGAAGCCCTCGAAGAGGGAAAGGCTTCTTGACGAAAATCCTTGTCCTTGACGATGAGGAAATAATCCGCCTAAGCTCAAAACGCATCCTGGAGCAGGAAAAAAGCTATTCCGTGCAGGCCACGGCCTCCCCCGTGGAAGCCCTTTCGCTCATAGAGACCTTTTCAATAGACCTTGTCCTCTCGGACCTCAAGATGCCTGAAATGGACGGCATCGAATTTTTGAAGAAGGCAAAGGAGATATCGCCCTCCACCGAGGTGATAATCATAACGGGCTACGGCACGATAAAGGATGCCGTGCGGGCCCTGCACTACGGCGCGTACGACTTCGTGGAGAAGCCGCTCAACCCGGAGGCCCTGCTGAACACCGTCGCCCGCTGTCTGGAGCGGAAAAAGCTTCTGGCCGAGAACACGAGACTGCGCAGGGAAGTCCACTCCCTCTACAAGCTTGAAAACATCATCGGCGCCTCAAAACCCATGCAGAGGGTCTTTGAGCTGATAGGCATGGTTGCCGGGGTGGACAGCACCGTGCTCATAACCGGGGAGTCCGGCACGGGCAAGGAGCTTGTAGCCAGGGCGATCCATTACAACAGCCTGCGCCGGGACGGCCCCTTTGTGGTGATAGACTGCGTGACGATACCCGAAAGCCTCATAGAGAGCGAGCTTTTCGGCCACCGGAGGGGCTCCTTCACCGGGGCCGCGACAAGCGAAAAGGGGCTGATAGAGCTGGCCGAAGGCGGCACCCTCTTCCTCGACGAGATAGGCAACCTGCCGCTTTCAATCCAGGTAAAACTCCTCAGGGTGCTCCAGGAAAAGGAGTTCCGTCCTGTGGGCTCGAAGCAGACCATGAATGCGGACGTGAGGTTCGTGGCGGCCACCAACAGGGACCTCCTGGAGCTTGTGCAAAAGGGCCTGTTCCGCGAAGACTTCTATTACAGGCTGAATGTCTTCCCGGTAAAGCTCCCCCCCCTGCGTGAAAGGAGGGAAGACATCCCGGCCCTGGCGCAGCATTTCCTTAAAAAATATTCCGCCCAGACCGGCAAGGCGGTGGAGCATATCTCCGCCGAGGCGATGCGCCTTCTTCTCCGGTACGGCTGGCCCGGAAACGTCCGCGAGCTGGAAAACGCCATCCACAGGGCAGTCATCCTCGCCGGGAGGGAATCGATTGAGGAAAAGGACATCCTTATAGAGGAAGGACAGACGGCGGCAATAGAGGGAAAAACGCCTGCCGGGGGACCAGGGCCCTCCGCGCCCAGGACGGCGGAGGAGCTGAAGCAGGCCAGAAAGAAACTGCGCGAGCGGTCAGTGGAGCAGGTCGAGAAGGACTTCGTCATCGGGGCGCTGGACAGGAACGGCTGGAACGTCTCCCGCGCGGCGGAGGAGGTCGGGATGGAGCGGCCCAATTTCCACGCGCTCATGAAGAAATACGGGGTGAAGAAGGGGGGGTAGGAGGGCATTGCGAGTCCGCTGTATCAGTCATTGCGGAGCGGAGCAATCCCCATTCGGGTTTTGCTCAAAAAAGACGGGATTGCTTCGGGATAATCCCCCCTCGCAATGACGGATTAAAGAGTCTCCGTCAGCCTGGTGAAGGCCGGGGACGAGGTGGATGACTCGCAATGACAGATTAAAGAGTCTCCGTCAGCCTCGTGAAGACCTCTCGTCCGTTGCCCTGTTCCGCGGAACTCGCACTGGCGGATTAAAGAGAGCCCCCGCCTGGAGCAAACTGCATACGGAGCAAAACTGCATTTGGTCATTGCGAGCAGAGCAATGAATATTGCGGAGCGAAGCAATCCCCATTCAGGGTTTACTCAAAAAAACGGGATTGCTTCGGGATAAGATCCCTCGCAATGACAGATTAAAGAGTCTCCGTCAACCTGCTGGACCTCTCGTCCGTTGCCCCGTTCCGCGGAACTCGCAATGACAGATTAAAAAGAGCCCCGCCTGGAGCAAACTGCATACGGAGCAAAACTGCATTTGGTCATTGCGAGCAGAGCAATGAATATTGCGGAGCGAAGCAATCTCATTCCACTTAAAAATTTACAAATCCTCATATAAGTCTTTCCATTCGGGATTCATCTTCTCAATAAGACCGATTTTTTTATTTCTAGGCCCGCCTTTAATCTGTTTTTCCCTGATTATTGCGTTTTCAGCATTATCAAAGATTTCATAATAAGCCAGTTTGCACAAATTATACTTTTTGGTGAAACCATCAACCAATTTTTCTTTGTGCTCGTAAATTCTTCTTTTCAGGTTATTTGTGACCCCCGTGTATAGGACTTTATTTGTTTTATTCGTAAGTATATAAACATAGTATTGCTTCATGAGGCACCTCCTCGCAAAAAAACGGGATTGCTTCGGGATAAGCCCCCTCGCAATGACAGATTAAAGAGTCTCCGTCAGCCTGCTGGACCTCTCGTCCGTTGCCCCGTTCCGCGGAACTCGCACTGGCGGATTAAAGAGTCTCCTCCCCGACGGCGCCCATCAGTATGACTAAAGACCCCTCAATGGCACATAAAAAAAGGGGCCCGGATAATCCGGGCCCCTTTTGAAAGTCTACCTTGGGTTACTCAACCCTTGGGTCAAAGGCAATTAGAAGCTGAGAAGCAGCCCGTGCCTTACGCCCCAGGCGTTGTCCTTGTGGCCGATCATGTCTTTGTAGAAGTCGCCGGCAACCAGGTAGCCGCCCTCGACGAAGTAGGTGAGGTTCTTGGTTATCTGGTACTTGCCAAGGCCGTCAACTTCCCAGCCGATGTCGTGGCTTGCGCCAGAGCCAGTGGGAACCTCGTTGGCATGGAGCCAGTAGCCGTCGACCTTGAAGGAAGCGGCAGGGGTGATCTGCGTCCCCACCTCGGCCTTCACGTACTGGGTGTTGGCAAGGCCGCTAAGCGTTGTGCCAGTCGCGGACGGAGCAAGATACTCGTACACGAAGGTGTAGTGCTGGACATTGTCAAGCGCCGTTATGAAGGTCTTGATCTTGTCGGGGTCGCTGCCGGAGTCGCCGCTGCCGTAGGCCCACTCGAGGCCCAGGTTCAGGTTGGCCATCGTGGTCTTCGCGCCGACCATGGCCGCCCAGCCCTCAAAATCCGCATCCGTGCCGCCGGCGGGAGCTACGACCTTGCCGGTCTGGATTTCGCCATCGGCATAGATGTTGACGCCGGAGACGGTGGTGTCACCGCGCAGGCCGATGTTCCAGAGGTGCACGCGGGTAAGCGGAGAATTATCGATTACGTTCATGAAATTCTGGTCATCGACATAGGTGATGTCCAGGCTGGCGTTGTAGCCGGTGCCCGCATAGGCAAGGATTCCGGCATACGCCGTGGACTTCTCGTTGGGATTGACAACCGACTTGGTGGCGGCATCATACGTGCCCTGGTTGAACCTGATGCCCACGAGGGCGGTATGGAGGTTCACCATCGGGTCGGCAAAGAGGACGAGGCCGTCGTCGCCGTTCTTGGTGTGGCTGAAGAAGAGCCCGTTGCCAAGGGCAAGAGGCATATGGCCGACCTTTATGCCGGCCGGGATGCCCAGAAGGCCAGTGCCGCTGTGCTGTATCCAGGCCTGGATGAAGGTAAGCGTCTGGGAGCTGTCGCCCATCGGCTCGCCGCCCTTGGTGTAAAGGCCGCCGGCATCGGCGAAGCCAGCGTGGTTGCCCCATGTGAGGTCGTCATCGCCGGGCCTGCCGCCGGAAAGGTCGCCCTTGCTTTCCCTGAGCTCCACAACGGCCTTTGTGCCGGAGTCCACCTGGGCGTCCAGGACGAGGTGTACGCTGGTCTCCAGGAAGGACTTGTGGTCGCTGTGGTTGTCGTTAAAGTCGCTGGTGTTGTCGGTGGCGGTGCCCCTTACCCTCACGGAGCCGCCGATGGTTATCTGAGTAGTGCCCTTCGCCACTGTCGCCTGCGTCTCAGCCGGAATCTCGGCATGTATCGCAAACGCGGTCGCGGCGAGCCCGAAAACGAAAAGCAAGCCGGAAAACAATGCTAATAACTTCTTCAATTCCTAACCTCCTTGTATTATCGCGGGCTGTTCGTTGCCCCCTCCGTCCGCCAAAGGCGGATTGTGATTGTTATTTTCCCCCGCATGAGGGGCCTCTACCAATGCTGCCTATCACCTCCTTCAGAATGGTTTCAACAGCCTGTACCCGGCCAATAAATCATTTTCAAGCCCTGAAATTGAGTGAATTTTTATATCATTCCGGTACTTTTTTGTCAAGGTTTTTTTGGCCTTACGGCCCTCCCCGCCCCTTCTTGTCTAAAGTATACAGCACGTCTTTGACGTATAAGCAAAAATGAGACCAAAATCACAAAAATCAAAAAAAGCCCATTTTCAGGTACTTACCTTTGAATACTTTTGGCGCTGTTGACATGGATTGTAGTTTTTTTGCTACAGGGGTGTTGTAAAGGTGAGGCACTCTGCCCCGCTTGCGGGGAATCTCTCTTCAAGGAAGGATGCTGAACAGGTCCCTGGAGACGTCATTGCGAGGAGCATTTATGCGACGAAGCAATCTCCAGGTGATTGGTATTTCCGAGGCCGGGATTGCTCCGCTTCGCTCGCAATGACTTGAAGGGAGAAGGTGTTAGACGCGGAGCCCCTCTCTCAGGGCCTTCCGCAGTTCCCTGCCCTTCCAGAGCATATAGATGGCGGGGTAGATGACAAGCTCCAGGACGGTGGAGGTGGCAACGCCGCCCACCATGGGGGCCGCTATGCGCTTCATGACGTCGGCGCCCGCGCCGTGGCTGAACATCACAGGCACAAGCCCGGCAAGTATCACGCTTACCGTCATTATCTTCGGCCTTATCCTCTTCACGGCGCCCTCCATTACGGCGTCCCTCAAGTCGTCAGCCCCGTTCAGGCGTCCCTCCTTCTTCCACCTGTCGTAGGCCAGGTCCAGATAAAGGAGCATGACCACGCCTGTTTCGGCATCCAGCCCGGCAAGCGCTATTATGCCCACCGCGACCGCAACGCTCATATTGTAATGGAGCAGGTAGAGGAACCAGAAGGAGCCCACAAGTGAAAACGGCACCGCGAGGAAGACTATAACCGTCTTTGCCACGGATTTCGTGTTCAGGTAGAGGAGCACGAATATTATCAATATGGTGAGCGGGATTACGAGCTTCAGCCTCTCACGGGTCTTCATCATGTATGCGTACTCGCCGCTCCACTCCAGGTGGTAGCCAGCCGGGATCTTCAGGGAGGACAGCCTTTTCTGCAAATCCCTGACGTAGCCCCCCGCGTCCCTGCCGGAAAAGTCTATATACACATAAGAGGCAAGCAGCCCCTCCTCGCTCTTTATGGACGTGGGGCCTTTCACCATCCTTATGCCGGCAAGCTCCCCAAGGGGCACCTGTGCGATTTGGGGGGTGCCTTGCGGGGATTGGGGGGCCCCTGAGTCCGTGTATCCAAAAGGCTGGGCAGCCCCCCCCATGGGCGCGGCACTGGCCGCCATCGGGGCGCTCGATGCCCCGACCGGGACCAAAACCCTTTTGAGCTTGTCTATATCGTCGCGGAACCCGCGCATGTATCTCACGTCCACCGGGTACCTCTCCCGGCCCTCGATGGTCGTGGTGAGGTCCATGCCGCCTATTGCGGACTCTATTATCTCCTGCACCTGGCTTACGCCAAGCCCATAGCGTGCGGCCTTCCGCCGGTCCACGTTTATGTCCAGGAAGTACCCCGTCGTGACCCTTTCCGCGTACACGCTCCGCGTGCCCGGGACATCCTTGAGCCTCGTCTCTATCTCGCGCCCTATGCCGTCTATGACGTTCAGGTCCGGCCCCATTATCTTTATCCCCACGGGGGTCCTGATGCCCGTGGCAAGCATGTCTATGCGGGCCTTTATGGGCATGGTGAAGGAGTTTTCGGTGCCCGGGATTTGCAGGGCATCGTTCATCTCGTCCTTTATCTTTTCCATGGTCATGCCCTTTGGCCACTGGTCTTCCGGCTTCAGGTTGACGATGGTCTCGAACATCTCCACCGGGGCCGGGTCTGTGGCAGTGTCGGCCCTGCCGGCCTTGCCAAACACCTGGGAGACCTCCGGCATCTTCATGAGTATCCTGTCCTGGAGCTGAAGGAGCTTTGCGGCCTCCGGCACGGACGCCCCCGGCATCGTGACCGGCATGTAGAAAAGCGTGCCCTCGTTAAGGGGCGGCATAAACTCGGAGCCGATTTTTTCGTACGGGATGAACGTCAGCGCCAGCACAACCAGCGCGACGAGGATTACGGTTTTCCTGTAATGCAGGGCGATCCTGGCCATGGGCTCGTAAGCCCGGCGCAGGAGATGGCTTACGGGGTTTTTTTCCTCGGGTCTTATCCTGCCCCTTATGAGCAGGGTCATCAGCACCGGCGTAAGCGTAATGGCTATGAAGGAGGAAAACAGCATGGCGAAGGTCTTTGTGTAGGCAAGGGGCTTGAAGAGCCTGCCCGCCTGCTCCTGGAGCGTGAAGACCGGCAGGAACCCGGCCGTTATCACGAGCAGGGAGAAAAACAATGAGGGGCCGACCTCCTTTGCCGCCTCGATTATCACCTCCGCGCGGTTTTTATGCCCCTGTCCGCCGCCAGCCTCCCATTCCTCAAGCTTCTTGTGGGCGTTCTCCACCATTATTATCGAGGCGTCCACCATCGCCCCTATGGCGATGGCTATGCCGCTTAAGCTCATGATGTTGGATGTAACGCCCAGGTAGTACATGCAGATAAAGGATATGATTATCGCTATGGGCAGGGTGAGGATGACCACAAGGGCGCTGGGCAGATTGAACAGGAAGACGAGGCAGACGGCGCTCACCGCCACGGAGAGCTTTATTATCTCGTCGCGCAGGGTGTTTATGGAGCGGTGTATGAGGCCGCTGCGGTCGTAGGTGGTGACAATCTTCACGCCTTTTGGGAGGCTTGGGGCGATATCGGTCTTTATCTTCTGCTTCACCCTGTTTATGACGTTCAGGACGTTCTCCCCGAACCGCACAACTACTATGCCCCCGGCCACCTCGCCCTTGCCGTCAAGCTCCGCAACGCCCCTCCTTATCTCGGGGCCAAGCTGGATTTGCGCCACGTCCTTCAGATACACGGGCGTGCCCGCGCCGTCCGTGCCCACGGGGACGTATTCGAGGTCCGAGAGTTTTTTTATGTACCCCCGCCCGCGCACCATGTATTCCCTGCCGGAGAGATCGAGCACCCGCCCCTCGACATCCTGGTTGCTCCCCCGCACGGCATCCAGCACCTTTGTAAGCGGTATGTTATAGGCAAGCAGCCTGTTGGGGTCTATGTTCACCTGGTACTGCCTGACGAACCCGCCCACACTGGCCACCTGCGCGACCCCCGGCACGCTCTCAAGGGCGAGCTTCACGTTCCAATCCTGTATGGAACGGAGCTGCGAGAGGTCGTGCCCCCCTGTTTCGTCCACAAGGGCGTACTCGAACCCCCAGCCCACGCTGGTAGCGTCCGGGCCAAGCTCCGGGTTCACCCCGGCAGGCAGCTTGTTGCGCACGGACTGAAGGTACTCAAGCACCCTGCTCCTGGCCCAGTACATGTCCGTCCCCTCGTCGAATATGACGTATATGAACGAGCTGCCAAAGAACGAGAACCCCCGGACGGCCTGCACCCTGGGGGCCGCAAGCAGGGTGGAGGTTATCGGGTAGGTCACCTGGTCCTCCACGAGGTCGGGGCTCCGTCCAGCCCAGCCGGTATAGATGATAACCTGCGTGTCGCTCAGGTCCGGAATGGCGTCAAGAGGGGTCTTCTTCAAAGACAGGACGCCCCAGGCGATAAGGAAGAAAAAGAGCAGGAACACGATGAACTTGTTCCGGGCGCTCGCCTCTATTATTTTTTTGATCATTTTCCCTTATCTATTGGACCACGCCTTTCAGCCGGGCCTCGGAGTCGATGAGGAAAGTGGCCGAGGTTGCGACCCGTTCGCCCGCCTTCAGTCCTTTTATTATTTCCACCTCGTCTTCGGTCCTCACACCGGTGGAAACCTCCCTCGGCTCGAAGCTGCCATCACCCTTGTCGACATAGACCAGCTGCCTTGTGCCCGTGTCTATGACCGCGCTTTCGGGGACGGCAAGCCTGCTGCCAAGGGGTATTTTTATATCAATGTCGGAAAACATCTGGGGCTTCAGCGCCAGGCCCGGATTGGGCAGCGAAAACCTCGCCTCCAGCGTCCTCGTCTGGCCGGACAGGGACGGGTAAACATAGTCTATGCGGGAGGAAAACTCCTTCCCCGGAAAATAGCTGAGGGATATCCTTGCCATCTGGCCCGTCCTGACAAGCGGCAGGTCGGTCTCGTATATGTCGGCCAGTATCCAGACCCTTGAGAGGCCGGCCACATCAAAGAGTTTTTGGCCCGCATCGGCCTTCATCCCCTGAAGGACGTCCTTCTCCACCACGTAGCCGCTTACGGGGCTGTATATGGTGAGCGTGCGTATGGGCTTTCCGGTGGTCTCTATCCGCCTTATCTCGCTTTCCGGGATGTCGTAAAGCCTGAGCCTCTGCCTTGCCGCCTGGAGCATCTGCCGGGCGTCGCCCGAGAGCATGGAGTCTATGCCTAACCCGTCCGTCCCCTTATCTTTTGAGGGCATCTTTGCCCACCTGAGGACATTCAGGTATTCCTGCTCGGTGGAAAAAAGCTCCGGGCTGTAAATCTCCGCAAGGGGCTGCCCCTTGCGCACGTACATGCCCGTGTAGTCCACATACAGGCGCTCTATCCACCCGGCCACCTTCGTGTTCACGGTGGCAAGCCTCTTTTCGTCATACGAGACGCGGCCCACCGTCCTTATGTCCTTTTCCAGCGGCATGACCTGGGCAACAGCCGTTTTTACCCCTATCATCTGCTGCTTGTCCCTTGGTATCTCGACAGCAGGCGCTCCAGCCGTCTCGTCCCCCCACCCGCCATCCGCGCCGGAAGTGTTAGAGGGGGCATTTGACGCCTGGGAGGCAGGCTGCTCCATCCCCGGCATTCCGGGCATGCTTTGGGTCTTTTTCTGCTCCGTTTTTGCCTGCGGCTTGCCCAAAAAACCCCCTTTTTTAATCAGCTCCCCGCCCCCGAAAAGGAAAAAAGCGCCGGCCAGGACCGCAACCAGCAGGGTTACAATTGAAAAAACCTTCTTTTTCTTCATCTGGCCTGTGCCTCCGTTATGTAAGGGGTCTTGCCTGTTATGGCCTCAATCGCGGCGATGGCCTTCTGCTTGGCGGCAAACTGCTCCCAATAGAGGAACTCCAGGTCCAGCAGGGATTTGAGCCTGTCGATTGCGGTGAGCGCCGTCACCTTCCCGGTGGAGTACCCGGCGAGCGCCGCCTCGAAGTCCTGATATGTCTTGGGTATGAGCCCCTTTCTGTATAACTCCATGAGTTTGTCAGCCGTTTTGGCCGCCACGTAATAGCCTTTTATGTCCGAAGCCAGTTCGTACCGTGCGGCGTCCACTTCCCGTTCCGCGTCAGAGCGCAGCGACTGGGCCTCGTACACGCCCTGCCTCTGTTTTGTCCTGTAATAGAGGGGGACGTTTACCGCCCCGGTAAGGGCCCACATGTCCTCGAACTCCCCGCCCCTTTTCGCCACGCTGCCGGTCACGGTGAAGTCCGGGTAATACTGCTTTTTTGCAAGCCTGAGGTTTGCGTCCGCCGCCTCGACAAGCCGCTTTTTCGCCTTTATCGCCGGGCTCGACTCAAGGGGGACACCCGTCAGGTCGCCTGCGTTTTCCGTTTTAAGCTCAAAAGCCGTCTCCATGGGCCTTCCAAGCGGGGTGGCTACGTCTCTCCCAAGGGCCGCGTTGAGGGCGGCGTCCCCGGACTGAATCTTTTGGTTTATCTGTTGCTGCCTTTCGAGGAGCCTGTATTTTTCCGTTTGGGCAAGCAGAACGTCTTCCTGCGGCGCCAGTCCCGCGGAGTAGCGGGCGAGCGCGGCGTCTTCCATCCTGTCAAAAAGCGCGCGCCTGCTTGCGATGATGTCCAGTTCCTTGTAGTCAAGCAGGAGGCCGTAATAGAGGTCCTTCACCTTCCGGACGGTCTGGAGCTTGAGGCCCTCGCAGGCCTGCTCAAGACTTTTGGAGTCCTGGGCGGCAATCTCGCCCTTCAGACCGAGTTTTCCCGGATAGGGGAATGTCTGGGAGGCGGAAAACATGAGCTGCGCCCCCTCCATCTCCCCGAGCGTGAACCTGTTCCAGCCCTCGTTCTGGTAGCCCGCCATGAACATGGGGTCCGGGAGGCCCTTTTCCTGTGGTATCCTGAACCTTGAGGCCTCCACCTTGTGCTGGAAGGCCCGCAGGCCGGGGTTGTTCCTGAGCGCCTCCCCCGTAAGCTCATCCAGCATAAGCTCTTTTTGCTTTTGCGCCACCGGGGTATTTGTCATTCCGGCAGGACCGGCAACCGGCGGCAAGACGCCGGCGGCCCGCACAGGATGGGATGCCGTCAATAAAAAAACACCCGTTAACAGGGACGATAAAAGATATCCCGGCCGTTTATTGAGCATCCGCGCTGAACTTCACGGGCGGGAGCAGTCTGCCGCCCCGTTTTATTTTTACGGCAACGCCCCATGACCCGGCCATCGGGATATCCATCACCGCAACGTACTCCTTCCCCCTGGGCACCGCGTTCGCGTAATAATTCATCGCGGGCATCCCGCCCATGGCGGGCATCGAATAGTAAACCCTCATGAGCGCGTCGGTCACGGCTGCGCCGGAAGCGTCTTTCAGCGCAACCCTTACAGCGTTCTTGCCTACAGAGGGATTTTTATCCATCACGACCTGAACGGTCAGGTCAGCCGACTTGCGCACAAGGCTCATGCCCCCCGCCCAGGCGATGCCAGCGGAAAAAAACGCGAGCGCAATGAAAACCGGAATATAAAAAATCTTTTTCTTCATCTTCTTCTCCTTGAAACCTGTATTCTAATATAAATTAAATTAAGCCATTTATTTGAAGGTCTTATGAAATTTTTTTGAATTTACAGTGAATTCAATGGCTTTACGCATCTGCAATTCGAAGCTTTCATTGCCCGTATGTTAAAATCTTCTTTTATGAAAACAATCCACAAATCCACGTTCAGGGAGCTGGTGCTGGCCATGCTCGTAAGCCTCCCCGTCCTGAATTTCATTATGATGACGGAGAAGATGATGCGGCTGAGCAGGCTCCTTTCAAGCGTGGGGGCCAGCCCCGGAGAGCTTTTCACCATTATCCTTTATATTCAGCCGGAGCTGCTCCTTTTGACGCTCCCGATGGCCTTCCTGCTTTCTGTCCTGTACACCTACGGAAGAATGAACGCCGACAGCGAACTGATAATACTCAGGGCAAGCGGGATGTCTTTCAGGGAGGCGGCGAAACCGGCCTTCATACTTGGGATTGTCTGTGTAATGCTGGGGCTCCTGGTGAGCTTCCGGCTGGAGCCTGAAGGAAAAAGGGACCTGAGGCTTGCGATCACGAACACCCTGCGCCTGAGGGCGCCAAGCGCCATAGAGCCGGGCACATTCAACACCTTCGTCAAGGACACCGTGATATACGCCATGCACGGCGAAGGCAGACGGCTTTCGGGCGTATTCATATATGACGAGCGCAAACCGGACAGGCCGGTTGTCATCTACGCCAAAACGGGCGGCATAGAGCCCACCCCCGACGGCACCAGCTTCATCTTCAATCTGAAAGACGGGTTGATCCATTTCACCAAAGGCAGCCGCCTGATAGAGATATTTTTCAGGAATTACAACCTCCTGCTGCCCCTGTCGCTTGACGAGCCCGGCAAGAGGCTTGGCGAGCTTACGCCCGGGGAGCTTTTAAAAGAGGCCGGGCAGATGAAGGGGCTTGATAAAACAAGGCGGTATCTGGAGCTGGACTCCCGGCTCACCTATCCGCTGCTCAGCTTTGCCATGATGTTTCTGGCCCCGGTGCTCTCGCTTTATTCGGGCAGGAGGGCGCGCCTGGGCGGGCTTGCTATGGGGACATTCATATTCGCCTTTTATTACGTGATGCTCACGTATTCCCAAAAGCTGAGCGAGGCGGGCAAGCTGCCCCATATTATCGGCGGATGGGGGCCGTTCCTCATCGTGCTCGCCGTCTCGCTCCGGGCCTTCAGGAAGGTGAACCGCAGATGAGGCTTGCAAGAAGGCTCTACATAAAAGAGTTTTTAAAGGCATTCGCGATAGTGGTGTGCGGACTGTCGTTCATCCTCGCCTCGGTGGACCTCATCAACGCGCTGGACAATTTCAAGTCCAAAGGCTTTTCAAGCGTGGCGGGCTACATTATTTATATAATGCCCGAATACGTCGTCTATACCCTTCCGATGGCGGTGCTTTTTGCCGCGCTCTTCGTGGTGGGGCAGGCCGTCAGGAGCAAGGAGACCGTCGCCGTCATGACCGCAGGCGGCAAGATGCGCGCCCTGTTCCTGCCCATTGCGGCCGCGGGGGCGGTAATAACCATGTCCAGCTTCGTCCTGAGCGAGTTTGTCGTGCCCGTAAGCACGGGGCACGCCAAGGCGATGATAACCTCCTCCGGGGGGGCCACCTTCTTCAGGGAGGGCACCATCTGGTTCAGGGCCGATGACGGCTCGCTGGTAAGGTTCAACATCTATGACAAGGACACGAAATCCGCAAGCGGCGTGGACATCTTCCAGTTCGGCGGAGGGACGATCACGGGCAGGGTGGAGGCCAAATCGGCCCGGTACAAGGACGGCCGGTGGCTCCTTGAGGGCGTGAGGATATACGACCTGCAAAAAAAGTCCGTTTACTCTTCAAGGGAAGCGGCGCTTTCCGATATCGTAAAGCCCTCTTTCCTGGACAGCCAGGTGCAAAGGCCGGAGGAGATGGGCATAACCGAGTTGTACCAGTATGCCCAGAGGCTCAAGAAGGCGGGGATAAGGAACATAAAGCTGGACGTGGACATGAACGAGCGGATCGCCTATCCGCTTGTGAATTTTTTCATGGTGCTGTTTGCGATCTCGCTATCGCTCAGGAGGGGGCTTGGCGGGCTTGCCGCCGCCTCAGTCGGAGTCGCCGTGAGCCTGGCCTACTGGTTCAGCTACACCCTGAGCCTTTCGCTTGGATACGCCGGGATGGTCCCTCCCATAGCGGCTGCCTGGGGAGTCCCGGCAGTCTTCGCTGCCCTGTCCTTAAAACTCTATGCGGGGATAAGGGACTAGGCGCATTTTCAACTGTTTTTGTTATACTAGACAAAATTCAATACCAATAAGAATTCTCCCCTGAATTTTTATTAACGGAGTTAATGCGTACTTTTTCACCCCTGATAATTAAGGGAAAGAGCATGCGTGTCCCTATCATACAGGGGGGCATGGGTGTGGGCATTTCTCTATCCCCGCTGGCTGGCGCCGTCGCCAGGGAAGGGGGACTTGGAATTGTTTCAAGCGCCGGCCTCGACAGACTGGTCTCCAAAAGGAGCGGCAGGAGGGTGAATTGCTACGAAGCCGCCTACGAGGAGGTCTCCCTGGCAAAGGAATCCGGCGGGCGCGCCGGCATCAATGTAATGGTCGCCCTTATGAGGGATTACGAGGATTCGGTAAGGGGCGCGCTGGACGCTGGCGCGGACGCCATTATTTCAGGTGCCGGACTGCCTTTGAGCCTGCCCCATATCCAGCCGCCGAAGGAAACCGCCCTGATACCGATAGTCTCCTCCGCAAGGGCGCTTGAACTGATATGCAGGAAATGGGAAAAACAGGGTTACAGGCCTGATGCCGTTGTGCTGGAAGGCCCTCTGGCGGGGGGACATCTGGGGTTCAAGGCCGGCGACATAGAGCTTGAGGCAAACAGGCTCGAAAACCTTTTCCCGCCGGTAAAGGATGTGGCCCTTAAGCATGGCGGGTTCCCCGTTATCGTCGCGGGCGGGATATACTCGCACAGCGACATAGAGAGGTTCCTCGAAATGGGGGCCGAAGGCGTTCAGATGGGCACGCGGTTCCTCGCCACGGAGGAAAGCGGCGCCTCGCACGAATACAAGCAGGCGGTGGTCAACTCGAAAAAGGAAGACATAGTGATCGCAACCGACCCCGGCTCTCCATGCGGCATGCCCTTCAGGGTTATAAGGCAGTCCAGGATGTTTGTTTCCGCGCTTCAAAGGGCAAGGGCCCCCAGGTGCGACAAGGGTTATGTGCTGCAAAGGGACGAGGAGGGCAAATTCACACGCTGCCCTGCAAAGGAAAACAACGAGAATTACTTTTGCATCTGCAACGGCCTGCTGAGTTCCGCCGGGTATAACCCCGGCCGGGAGGAGCCTCTTTTCACGATAGGCACCAACGCCTGCAAGGTCGACAGGATACTCTCCGTGCGCGCCCTGATGGACGAACTCAAGGGCGAGGGCATGCCCCGGCCTCTTCCATGATCCGCACGCCGGAGGAGGTGCCAAGGCGCCCGGCCCCGGCCCGCATAAGACCCAGCGCCTGCTCAAGCGTCCTGATGCCGCCCGCCGCCTTTATTCCGGCCCTGCCTTTTATGATGCTCTTCAGAAAGGCCACATCCTCTACGGTCGCGCCAACAGGGGAAAAACCTGTGGAGGTCTTTATGAAGCGGGCCCCGGCGGAAAGCGAGGCCTTTACAGCCCGCTCTATCTGCCTCATGTCAAGATAACTTGTCTCCACGATTACCTTGTGCACGAGCCGCGGGGTGGCGGCGATAATGTCCGAGAGGTCTTTTTCCACCAAACCCCACTTGCCCTCCGTTGCCGCACCCAGGTTCATTACGATGTCAAGCTCGTCCGCCCCGGAAAGCGCCGCCCTCATTGCCTCGTAGACCTTCACCTCCGTGTACGTTGCGCCAAGCGGAAAGCCTATTACCGTCACGACCCTGACGGCACTTCCGGCAAGCGCGTCCTTTGCGGTCCGCGTATGGACGGGGTTCACGCAGACGGCATGGAAACCGTGCCGGGCGGCCTCACGGCAGCCTTTTTCCATATCGGCCCCGGTCGCCGTGGGTTTCAGGATGGAGTGCTCTATCGCCTTTGCGACCTCCTCTGCCCGCGGCCTATTCACTGAACCCCCAGATGGAAGGGCCCGCGGCCTTTGTATCCCTGACATATGAGGCGGCCTCTTTCCTGTATTCCGCCATGAGGAGTTTTGTGACCCCGCCAACGGAAAAATTTTTCTTCCCGTCTATGCCGCTAACGGGCAGCACCTCCATTATGGTGCTCGTGATAAAGACCTCCCGCGCACTGTATAAATCACCGGGGGTAAATTCCCCTTCCTCCACTTTCATGTCGAGCCTCCCGGCAAGGCCGATAACCACGTCCCTTGTTATCCCCTTCAGAATCCCGCATGAGACCGAGGGCGTGCAGAGGGCATTTTCCCCCTCCCCGCTCACAAAGAAGATGTTGCTAACCGTGCCCTCGGCAAGGAAGCCCTCGCGGTTGAGCATGAGGGCCTCGTCGGCCCCGGCCCGTTTGGACTCTATCTTTGCCAGGATGTTATTGAGGAAATTGAGGGACTTTATCTCCGGGTCCAGGGCCTCTTTGCAGTTGCGCCGGACGTTCACGATTGAAAGCCTTATCCCCTCCTCGTGGAACCTGCGCGGATAAGGTTTCAGCCTGCCGGCATAGATAAAGAACGTTGGGACCTGGCAAAGATCCGGGTCCAGGCCGACCGCCCCTTCGCCCCTTGAGACGGTCACCCGGAGGTATGCGTCTTTCAGGCCGTTGGCCTCGAGCGTTTCGTAAACGGCGTTCTTTATGCCGTCCGGGGATTTGGGGAGCGCAAGCCCTATCATGGAGGCCGACCTCTCAAGCCGGCCCAGATGCTCCTCCAGCATGAAGACCACCCCGCCATAGACCCTCATCGTCTCGTAAACGCCGTCTCCGTAAAGGAAGCCGTGGTCCAGGACGGAAACCCTCGCCTCGCCAACGGGCAGTATCTTCCCGTTCAGGTAAACGTTCATGGCTAATTATAGCACCATGCCGGACTTGCCGATTACTCTCAGCAGGTTGCTCCAGTTGTATGTCCTCAGGTTCACGGCCTGCGTGTGCAGCAGGTTGTTTTGAACGGCCTTGAGCCTGGCCTGCCTGCCGGTTATGCCGTAAAAGGGGAGCATGATGTAAAACGCCCTGCCGGCGTACTCCCTGATGGGCGTAAGCACGTCGTGCCTCCTCGTGTAAAAAGGGTCTTCCCCCTCCGCGCAGGGCCTCCCAAAGACATTGAACTGCCTGCATGCAGCCGGGCGCATCGGGTGAATGGAACAGGAATTTTTTTCAATGAGGAACGGGCAGGGGGCCTCCCACCCGTGGTTTTTTAAAAGCCGCTTCGCAAGGGCCGTTTTTTCCTCCGGGGGGAGCTTCTCGGAGGCGTACCAGTAAATGCCGGCCAGTTCCAGCGGGTAAACGGGGATGTCCTTGTGCGTGGTGCAGCAGCTGCCGCAGCCCTCGCGGCAGGCAAGCTTTGCGGTCTTGCGCCTCGCCTCCTCCCTGGCAACAGCAACGCTCACGCCCTCGTCAAAGACGGCATAGGCGTCCAGGAGCATCGGGAGCCAGGAGAATTTGGCCTCCTCCGGGAACCGGATGCGGCCTGAAATATGGCCGCCGGGGTCTTTTTTTTCCAAAGGTCCTTTGTCCAATGGTCTCTCCAAGCCCAATCTTCAATGGGCTATTGATTATAGCACCACGCCTCAAACAGGGGCCAACCGCGACTTTTGGATATTTTTTATTATGGATATTTTCTATTTTCAGGCGTAAAAATCCTTTACTTTTGGTTGTGCCCTTTGCTAAATTTGACCGTTGGCTGATTTAATACTGCTGTTTTTTCTTGGGGGCAAGCAGTGTTCCTCACTACTGCTGAGAATCAAAAAAAGGGTTCTTTATCCGTTGAGCGATTAACCCGGGAAGACGCCATTTATATAATCGAATTAATCCAGGAAAGTCTGAAATGCAACACAGGCAGCGATTACGGAGCACTTGTGAGCAAACTCAAAAATATCATCCCGTTCGAATATGCTATTTGCGGCTTCGCCAATACGGAAAAAGACAAACTGGTCTCCTACAACATCATTAACGTCAATTACCCGCAAGAATGGCTGAGGGTATATGAGCAGAAGGGTTATCCATATATCGACCCTGTTGTGCGCGAGAATTTCACGACCTTCAACCTCCAGTATTGGAAAGATACATATAAAAAATATAACCCGCCCAGAAATTTCCTTATGGAGGCGGAGGACTTCAACCTGAAATCAGGCTACACCAACGGCACGCGAAACAGAAACGGCACCAGGGACAGCATATTTACCATTGCGGGCCGTTCGCTTGAGCGCCGGGAGTACTACGAAATAGTGCTCGATACATTGACGCCCCATTTCCATAACGCCATGGCAAGGATATTAAGGAAATCCGCAAAGGCAAAACTCCATATTACACATCGGGAAAAAGAGGTCCTCAACTGGCTGAAAGAGGGCAAGAGCTCCTGGGACATATCGATAATCCTTAATATAAGCGAGAATACCGTGAATTTTCACATCAAAAACATCATGGAAAAGCTTGATGCGACAAACAGGGCTCAGGCAGTCGCCGCGGCGATTGAAAATGACCTGATTCAACTGTGCTGAACCACTCGCACATCACGGGCCTTGTTTTTTTGTTCGAAAGCTCAAACGCTCTCCAGTCCAGTATCACCGCCGCGGCTTGGGTCCCGTCAGGCATTACCACGGGACGCCCTATGGGCCTGCACGGAAACCCCCTGGCGCACAGCAGTCTCAGCACCTTCGCTTCGACAACCGTGTAGAGATATCTTGTGTCCTGCCGGAGGCACCAGTGATAAAGGCCTTTCAGGAGAAACATGAACACCGGGTAACCCAGCGGAGAGGCCGCCCTTGCCCGCCGTGAAACACAGAACCTGGAGGTCTCTCCGGTGTCGGCGGCCCGCCGCACCTTGTGGCCCGCGTCCACGAGCATCGAAAACTCGTTGTCTATCATGAAGGGATACCCTGAAGGCACGAACCTTATATAGGCCAGCAGTTCCTCCTTGAAAAAAACCCCGAACCCGGTCGCGGCACTATGGTCATACACGTCTATTTCGAGCTTGTCCGCGGTTTCCGGCACCCACCGCAATTCCCCGGCAAACACCTCGTGCCTGAGTAGATAGGCCTTATGCCTTTCATGTCCGGACAGGAGGGTCTTGACAACATAATCTCTTTCCTTAATGAGCATGACGAATGAATCTAAACCCGGCCGGGGCGGACTTGAAACTACAAGAATTGGTAGTTGCTCAGGGGGGCCGGATATGACAAATTTATATATTCCGATTACATGGGGGGGCAATGATAGTAAAGCTTGCAAAAAAAAGGGCGAAAGAGCTGCTACTTAAAGAATTTTACGTCAAAATCCTGGAAAATTACATATGGGCCGGTCTCTCGATCCATAAGCTCAGGATAATAATCAACCTGCTCGACATGATTGAAAATGTCCCTGGCGGGAAAAAGGCCGAACGGGAAAAATTCTGAGTCCTGATTTTCTTTTGTTGCAATCACGTTTTTTGGGAGTGTCTGATTGTTAATTAACGGGAGGGCAGGGTGCTTGCGCCCATTTTCTTTTCTTTCGTAATTTCGTTTGCGGGCACGATGTTTTTCAGAAAAATTGCGCTTTTTGCTGGCGCGGTTGACATGCCCGGCGGACGGCATATCCACAAATCTCCCGTACCGAAGCTTGGGGGCGCGGCCCTCGCGCTTGGAGTTTATCCGGCGGTCTTAATTTTTCTCCCTTTAAGCAGGACCATGGTTTCCATCATCATGTCCTCCCTGCTCATGCTGGGGCTTGGCATCTATGACGACATGAAGCAGGCGGGATGGAAGCTGAAAACGGCGGTCTCCCTCCTGGCCATCTTCACAGCGGTTTTTTACGGCGGCCTGAGGGTGAAGGGCCTGGGGGACCTGTTTGGGACCGGCCCCATCCCCCTTGGCCCTCTTGAGCTGCCTTTCACCTGCCTTGCCATATTCGGCGCCGTGAACGCCATAAACCTGATGGACGGGCTTGACGGCCTTCTTGCGGGCATTCTGGTTTTAAGCCTCACAGGCCTTGCCGTCCTTGGCAGCGTCTCCGGGGATGCTGAAGCGCTCTTTTTAAGCCTTGTCCTCATGGGCGCTGTCCTGGGATTCCTGCCAGCCAACTTCCCGAGGGCAAGGATGTTCCTTGGGGACTCGGGAAGCCTGTTCGCGGGTTTTTTAATCGCGGCGCTTTCAATCCACCTTGCAAATGGCGCCAGCACAATAAAGCCGGTTACGCCCGCGCTGGTGCTTTTTCTTCCGCTCTACGACACATTGAGGGTAATGACCGTAAGGCTCCTCAAGGGCTGGCACCCGTTTGGCGCGGACAGGCGGCACCTGCACCACCTGATCGTGAGGTCTGACACCCCGGCGCGCTCTGCCGTGCTGCTGCTGTGGGCCGTTTCCGCCCTTGCGGCGCTTGCGGCGGTGCTGTTCCGGGATATGCCCTCATGGGGGCTGCTCATCTGCTGGACGCTGTTTGCGGTTTTAATGAGCGCGTTTGTGGCAAGCCTTGAGAGCGTCAAAAAAAGCAGGGGGTTCTACCGCACGGCAAGGGGGCACGTTTATTTACCTGCATTGGCGCGGGAAACGGGAGCTTTCCCACGGCCCAGGCAGATTTCCGTGATTCAAGACCAATAAATAAAAAATAGAAACGGGGAGCATCAGATGCGCAGATTCATGCCTTTCACCGGCGCCGCGGTCCTTTTTTTCTTTTTCTTTTCTTCCGTCCTGGCGGCAGCCGGAACTATTCCACCAGCCACGGATGCCGGGCCTGATAAAAACGGCCGGGAAAAAACGGCGTCATTGGAAATGGAGCAGTTCTTTTCCGGCAGGCCCGCGGAAAAACCCTCAGCCCCCGGCATAAGGCCGTTCGGCTGCGGGCTCTTTGTGAATGCCCCATCCACATTCGCCCCTGCCAACGAGACCCCGATAGGCCCCGGATATGTGATAGGCCCCGGCGACGAAATAAAGATAGCCGTCTGGGGGAGGATAGAGGGGAACTGGGACACGGCCGTTGACAGGGAAGGCAACATAAATATCCCCAGGATTGGCGTCATCGGGGTGACCGGGCTCACTTACAGGGAGCTGAAGGAGCTTTTGCGGAAGGAATTCTCCAAGCTCTACACAGGCTTCGAGATGAACGTTAGCATGGGCACGCTGAAGGCGATAAGGGTTTACGTGGTGGGCAACGCCAGGCGGCCCGGCGTCTTTACGGTCTCCTCGCTCTCCACGCTTATAAACGCGATATTCGAATCCGGCGGGCCGTCAAAGACCGGCTCGATGCGCCGCATACAGCTAAAAAGAGGGGGCAAGACCTTAACCGAGCTGGATATGTACGATTTCCTCATGAAGGGCGACAACTCCAAAGACGTTAGGCTCATGCCGGAGGACATCATCTATTATCCGCCGATAGGCCCCGCTGCGGGGATAGAGGGCAACGTAAGGCGGCCGGCCGTATACGAGCTGAAAGGCCCCACGGACATATCGGCTTTTTTGTCCATGGCGGGCGGCGCTTCGGCCACGGGTTATCTGCAAAGGGTGCAGCTTGTAAGGGTCTACAAAAATGAGGTGAAGATAGTGGTGGACGCCAACCTCAAAGACCTGGGGAGCGGCAAGGACATCCTGGTTGAGGACGGGGACCTGCTGAAGGTGCTCCCCGTAAGCGACCTCATCGTAAACGCCGTAACGCTTGCGGGCAACGTGGCCCGCCCCGGCCTCTACCAGTGGACAAGCGGCCTGAGGGTAAGCGGCATAATCAAGGACACGGAAAAGGACCTGCTGCCCGAGACCTACATGGATTTTGCCCTCATAGAAAGGCTGGTGCCCCCCGACTACCACAAGGAAAACATCACGCTGGACCTGGGGAAGGCCCTTTCGGAAAAGGGCGGCCCGGAGGACAAGCCTTTGGAGCCGTTCGATACCCTTCATATATTCTCAAAATGGCAGTTCATCGAAAGGCCAAAGGTGAGGATAGCGGGGGCGGTAAACAGGCCCGGTGAATACGAGTTCAGGCCGAACATGAAAATCTCCGGCCTCGTGAACATGGCGGGCGGGCCGAAACGCTACGCCTATCTGGAAAACGTGGAACTTACACGCGTGAACATCACCAACGAGGGCCCCGTTACGGAGCGCATACCTTTGAATCTTGAAGCGGCGCTCGCGGGCGACCCTGTAAACGACATGGCGCTGAAGGAAGACGACTACCTGTTTGTAAGGACCCTGCCGGACTGGCACCTTTACAGGACGGTAACCGTATCGGGCGAGGTGATGTTCCCAGGCGTCTACGCCATAAAGAAGGGCGAAAAGCTCTCCTCTCTTATCGAGCGCGCCGGAGGGTTCACAAAATACGCATACCCGGAGGGGGCCGTCTTCACGCGGGAGTCCGTAAGGCAGATGCAGCGGAGGAGCCTTGAGGAAATGGTGCAGAGATTGAAGACGGAACTCTACGCGGACGCGTCCGTGCAGGTGTCGGCCACGCTTTCACAGCAGGAGATAAACGCCAAGAATATCGAACTCAAGCAGAGGGAAAAGTTCATAGACTCCCTTGGGAAGCTCAAGCCCACGGGCAGGATGGTCATAGGGCTGGCCCCCTCGGAAGACCTGAAGGGGGGCGTTTACGACCTAGAACTTGAGGAAGGCGACACGCTCTATGTGCCCCCCGGAAACAGCGTTGTAAACGTGATTGGCGCCGTGGTGTCAGGCACCACCAGCCTCGTGTATTCGGACAGCCTTGGCTACGGGGATTACATCGGGCAGGCCGGGGGATATTCCAGCTACGCGGACCAGGCGGACGTGTATGTGCTAAAGGTAGACGGGAGCGCCCGGAAACTGGACGGAGGCGCGGGCCTGTTCGCAAAGAGCACGAGGATTGCCCCGGGAGACACCATCGTTGTGCCGGAGAAATTCGAGAAGGTGGCATGGCTTCGCGGGGTGAAGGACATCACACAGATACTAATGCAGATGGCCGTCATAGCAGGCATAGCGATAAAGGTGCTTTAAGGCATGGAGAAAGAAAGAAAAGCCGCCGGAAGGAAAGAAGCCGGTTTCAGCATACTGGACATCCTTATAACGGTGCTGAGGCGAAAGAGGCCGATACTTGCGGCCACGCTGGGGTTTGCCGCTGCGGCGGCCCTCATCAGCTGCCTCATGCACCCGGTTTACAGGGCGGAATGCAGGGTGCTGCCTCCCGAAAAGGAAATTCCCGTTATCGGAGACAGGGCGGACGTCCCTCTTGCCGTTGAGGCTGAAAGGGCCCGCAACGAGATGTACGTGGGCGTCATTGAAAGCCGCACCGTCCTCACCCGGATTATGGACGAGTTCGGCCTGATGAAGGCGTACGGAGAGAAATACAGGTCCGACGCCCTGAAGAAGCTTGGCGGCAATATCAAAGCGAGGCTTGGCAGGGACGGCATAATCTCCATAGAGGTTGACGATGAAGACCCCCGCAGGGCCGCCGGCATGGCAAACTCGCTCGTCCTGGCCGCCAACGGCGTGCTCCTCGAAAACAGCTCGGAGAGCGCCGGAAAAAGGCGCATCTATTATGAAAACAAACTCCATGAGATAAAAGAAGACCTTGCGAAGGCTGAGGGAGAGCTTAAGGCTTACGAGGAAAAGACGGGCGCGGTGGAACTCGAAGAACAGGAAAAGGCCGTAATAAAATCGGCGGCGCTCCTCAAGTCGCAGATAGCGGCAAAGGAGATAGCCCTCGGTGCGATGAGGGCATATGCCACGCCGGGGAACCCGGACTTCCAGGCATTGCGCGAAGAGATTGCCGCCATGAAACAGCAGCTTGCGAAGATGGAGGCCAAAGGCGCCGAAAACCGCGCCGATACGGTCCCTCCCGCCGGAGGACTGCCTTCAATCGGGGTGGAGTATGAGCGCAGGATAAGGGAGGTCAAATACCAGGAGGCCCTTTTCAATATCATCGCAAGGCAGTACGAGCTTGCCCGCGTTGACGAGACAAGCGGGTTCGGAACGCTCCAGGTGCTCGACCGGGCGGTGCCGCCCGACAAAAGGCAAAGGCCCAAACGGGCTTTAATGACGGCAATGGCCGGGGCCACCGGGTTTGTGTTTTCCCTGTTCGTGGCATTCTTTCTTGATTTTCTTGAAAACGCCCGGCGGGAAGACCATAGGCGTTTCGGCCAGCTGGTTAAAAACCTCCAGTTCAGAAGATGAAAAAGACCTTTTCAGCACAAGGCATGGCCGGAAAGATAGGGACCGTGTTTCTGGGGAACGCGGCAGGCGCATCCCTCAATTTCCTGGGCTCGGTGATTGCGGCAAGGATGCTCGACATGGAGGGGTTCGGGAGGTACAGCTATCTTTACGCCTCTGGCATTATCGTCCTCACCATATTCGATTTCTCCGCTGGCACCTCGTTTGTCATCTGCCAAAACAGGAGCGGCCGCGGCCCGCTGGCAGGCAATTACAACGCCGCAAGGCTTCTGGCAAGCCTGCTCCTGGCCGCCCTGTTTGCGTCCTCCTTCCTGTGGCCCGGCGCGGAAGTTTTTACCTTCGGCCCAGCCGGAAGGGCCGCCGTCTTCCTCTTTGCGCTTTTTTCACTCTGGCTGGCGCACCTTCAGTTTTATGAGCAGGCCGCTGGAAATTACCGGGCTTACAGTCTGGTCCTGATATCGGGAGCACTCCTTCGGGCGGCTTTTTTTGCGGCGCTCGCACTGTGGAGGCATGCGGATGCGCATTATCCGGGGGCTGGCATCATCTTTGGGGCGGCCGTCCTGGCGCAGGCCGCCGCGTTTTTTTTCTGGTTTTTCCTGTACCGCCTTCGCGGTCAGCTCAAGTGGAACGTATCTTTCCGGTTCGACAGGAAGTTCGGCAAAACCCTCCTCCTGCTTGGCCTGAACAACTCGGTAATTGTGCTCGCCATGCGGGCCGATAATTTCATCATCGGGCATTATCTTGGCTTCAGGGATGTGGCGCTCTACAACGCCGCCTTTGCGCTTTGCATGGTATTCCCGCTCATAACCGCCAGCCTGACGGCCGTGTTCATAAGGGAGTTCTCAACAGGCAAAAATGAGTCCGCGAGCCTGAGGGCCTTTCTGTCCAGGCAGTTAAAAATACTGGCGCCCGCCCTGGCCGCGGCGCTTCTCTTTTCTCTTTTGGCCAGGCCGCTTGCCGGGCTTCTTTTTGGCGGGAGGTATGCGGAGGCCGCCCCGCTTTTGAGCGTAATGGTCTTCCCGTTTTCCATCGGGGTTGTCTTCACCCCGCTTGAGTCCTTTTTCTACGCGGAGAGCCCCGGCGTCATAACCGGGCTGAAGTCGGTGCAACTGGCCGCGACGGTTTTCTTTTCCATCTGGTTTGTGAAACTCTTCGGGCTTATCGGGATAGGTCTTTCGGGCATCCTGGTCAAGGCCACAGGCTGGGTCTTCCTGCCGCTCTATCTTGATTACCGGATCGGCAGGATGAAGGCAAACGGCAGTCAACAGGCGCTTTCTCCCGCGAAATGAAACTCGCGCTCTTTGGCTATTACGGGTTCCGCAATCTGGGCGACGACCTGATGCTGGAGGGGCTTTGCGGACATCTGGCCGGAGAAAATTCCGGGGTCAGGCAACTGACAGTCATTGCCGGCGGGAAAAATCCTTACCCGCTCCTGGCAGGCCCGAAGGTCTCATTTTATGAAAGCGGGACGTTTTTCCCGGGCAGGGCCGGAAAACTGCCCCTGCTCCTCAACGCGGATGCCGCCTTCTGGGGAGGGGGCACCTGCCTCTACGACGGCGGGGGCCTCGACGGCATGAAAGGCATACGGAGGAAGATAAAGGCCTTCGGCCTGATGGGCAGGAAGCCGTTTGCGCTTTTCGGGGTGGGGATCGGCAATGTCCGCTCGGAGGAGGGCAAAATGCTTTTGAAAGCCATCCTGTCCGGCAGCAGGTATATCTCTTTCCGGGATGAGGAGTCCCTGCAAGCGGCCCGCGCCGCAGCGGGGCGTGAGTTCGATTCCTGCGGAGACCCGGCATTCCTCCTTAAAGAAAAAATCAGGGAGTTCAGGGAAAGCGGCATAAAGAGCGGCCCTCTCAAGATAGGCTTCTGCGGCGTGCATTCATTCATGCGTGATGCCGCAAGCATTCAGGCAGCTGCAAAAAGCCTCGGCTCCCTCGCGTCCGGGCTTGGGGCAAGGATTCTTTTCGTCCCTATGCACCAGGGCGCGAAGGACGATTCCCTCTTTCACCGGGCAATCGCCGCCCGGCTGCCTGAGGGCTCTTATGAGTTTACCGGATACGGAAGCCCCGAGGAGGCGCTGAGAATCTTTTCAGGGCTCGATTTCGTTATCGGCATGAGGCTGCACACGGTAATCCTTTCGGACATGCTCCATATCCCGAGCCTTGCCATCGGATACGCGCCGAAGACAGGGGCTTATGTGAAAAAATCCGGCGTGCTGGCTGACATGAGGCTGAAAGGGGTTGGTGACGCATTCGGGCCTGAAGATGTTGAAAAGATAATGCGCTCCTTCCCGTCTGAAAGGGTAAGGCTTGAAGGCTTCATGGAGGAGGAGAAACAGGCCGTGCTCGGGTCCATGGGCAGGATGCTCGAATCCCTGAGGGAAAGAAAGCTGGGCAGAAGGGGGAAAAAAACCTCCCGCCGCATAGCGTTCATAAGGACCACTTCCGTGGCCTATGAACCCGTGGTGTGGAGGAAGGCCGCGGCGGCCTCCTCCTCGGGGCTTGAGCCCAAAATCATCTGCTGGGACAGGACTGGTTTTTCCGGGAAACGGAAAAATGAAAAAGACCTCATCCCCATCCGCACAGGCAGGACGCCGTATGGAAGGGGCGTTTACAACGCGCCCAAAAGAGTTTTGTTCAGCCTTATGGCAATAGCCCATCTAATCAGGCTCAGGCCCGCGGTGGTGCACGCGTGCGACTTGGACGGGGTCTTGCCGGCCCTTGCATACAGGCTCCTTTTTGCCCGCAGGGCAAAGGTCATATACGACCAGCTGGACCCCGTCCAGAACTTTTCAAGCCCGGCGCCAAAATCCGTAAGAAAAGCCCTCGACTTAATTGACCGCCTCTCCATGAGGCTTGCCGATTCCATCATCATTGCCGGCCGAGGCAGGCAATGCCTTCTGCCGGAGGAGTTCAGGCGCAAGAGCATGGTAATACATAACGCACCGGAGATAGATTTCTGCCCGCTGCCAAAAAAAAGAAGGGACGGAGGCGCGATAAGCATTCTTTACATCGGGGGGCTTTCAAAGGACAGGGGGATCGAGATGCTGCTTGAGTGCGCAAGCGCGCTTGGCCGGATAAAACTCACTATCGGGGGGCAGGGCGTGCTTGAGTGGCTTGTAAAGATGTATGCGTCTGAATACGAAAACATCAACTACACAGGCCAGGTCGAATATGAAAAGGTAAAGGAGCTGACCTCGGACGCGGATGTCCTTTTCGCCGTTTACAACCCGTCCTGTGAAATCAACAGGCTCTCTTCCCCCAACAAGTTCTTCGAGGCGGCGGCTTTCGGCAAACCCATCATCGTGGCCCGCGGCACGGGGATAGACGAAAAAGTCAAGGAACACGGCATGGGCTTCGTTATCGGTTATTCCAGGGAGGAACTCAAAAAACTGCTCGAAGGGATCGATAGAGACGGACTTGCAAGGGCCGGACGGAACGCCGCGCTTGCCTATGACAGATACAACTGGTTCATTGCAAGGACAGGGCTTGCGGAGATATATGGGGCGCTCTCCGGCGAGAAGCAGGGTTAAGGCTTCCCTCATAACTACGGTCCATAACGAGGCCCGGCACCTGGAGGGCTTTCTTGAATCCATCGCCAGCCAGAGCGTTCTGCCCGAAGAGGTGGTCATAACCGACGGCGGCTCGACTGATGGAACCGTGAAGATAATCAGGGATTTCATGGCCCGAAACGGCCACCTGAACATGAAGCTCCTGTGCGCCGGAAAAAGGACCAACATTGCCGCGGGAAGGAATATGGCCATCAGGGCCTCATCGTGTGATGTAATCGCCGTGACGGATGCCGGATGCATACTTGAAGAAAACTGGCTGTACGAAATAACCGCGCCTCTTTTCGATGGCGGCCCGGCTGATACCGTTGGCGGCTGGTACGGGGCCGTTATCGAAAACGGATTTCACAAAAAGACCGCCCAGGCGGTGCTGCCCCTGCTCAAGGACATAGACCCTGAAGCGTTCCTGCCGTCCTCGCGTTCAATTGCGTTCAGGAGGAGCTGCTGGGAGCAGGCCGGAGGCTACCCGGAAGGGCTTACCATGTGGGCGGAAGATACGCTGTTTGACTTGAGGCTCAAGCGCACGGGGTGCAGGTTCACCTTCAACCCAAAGGCCAAAGTCCACTGGCGGATGAGGGACAACCAACGGGAAGCGCTGCGGCAGTTCTACCATTATGGCTATGGCGACGGCGAGGCCGGGCTCTTCACGGCGCGTTACCTTGCACGCATGGCGCTGCTCCTTTTTCCGCCGCTGCTGGCATTGACGAAGAAAGGGTTCAGTTTTTGGGGGCTCAGATACCAGTTATACGCGGCGCAGGTGCTTGGATGGACAAGGGGACGGCTAAAGAAAAGGAAAAAATTCTTATGAGCGGGCAGAAAAAAACCGTTTTGGCCTCCGGCGTGCTCTATGCCGCCTTCATGGCCGCCTACACGGATTACCTTGCGTATGGCCCCGCAGGCCGTGCAATCAGCATTGCCGCATGCCTGCTGGTGCTGGCAGCGGCCCTGGCCGCGTTCAGATACGGGCTCCTGCTGGCCCTGCTTTTCCTCTTCACCTTTCCCTCTTTCCCAAGGGACATACTGGATATCTACCCCGCGCTCCGGGACACGGCGGACATGAGTTTTTATTCAATCAATTACACACAGGCGGCGGGTTTCTCGCTTTCAATGTGGATGATGGCGGGGCTTTCAGCAATTGCCCTCATGCGGTTTTTGTCCAGGGGGGGCCGGATGGAGGGCGGGGAGCCGGGCAGGCTGATAGCGCTGCTCTTCTGCTTTATCGTGCTCCTTTTTCCCGGCGCCTTGCAATCGGCATTTCTTGGGAGGGATTTTTATCTCAAGGAGTTCATAAGCGACCTGCGGTTTCCCCTGCTCTTCATCGCGGGCGGGGTGGCGGCATGGGAATACGCTCAGGACTCCGGAGGGGTTTCAGAGGCGATAAGAAAAATAATGGGGCTCCTGGTCTTCATCCTTGCCGTCTCAGGCATGAAGACCGTCTTTTTCCTGCTCGACGACAGGCTGAACGGAAACTTGAGGCTGGGCTTTGCCAATCCGGTGTATCTCGTCTTCCCTTTCCTGCTTGCCTGGGCTGCCGGGAAGGAAGAAACCGGCTTCAGGATTGAAGAGCCTGTTTTCATTCTTCTTGGCGCCGCCGCGGTCTTCCCCGAAGGCCGCGGGGCGGTAATCATTTACGTCCTCGCCACAATTCTGGCCTTTATGGTTACCTTCATTAAAGAACGCGCAAGGATGGCGGGCTTCACCGGGATGGCGCTAATGACGGTTTCAGGCATTGCGCTCTCGGTCTTTGCGGTTTCGCTGGTTAATGGGCGGCTGTGGAATTTTCTGGCATTCAAAATGTCTTTTTTCACGAACGAACTGTGGACGGGAGAGCTTTCTGAATCGCCGCTTTCGAGGGTCTACGAGCTTAAGAACATCATGGCTGAAAACGCGGACACCATAACGGGCCTTTTATGGGGCAGGGGCGCGGGAAGCTATTTCACATTCAGGCATTTCCCGCTCGCATGGAACTTTGAAGCCCCCGACTATACGCTCTTCGAGCGGGAGGCGGGCATCTATTTCCACCCACATCTGCCTTTGAATTACTGGCTCCTGAAGGGGGGTGTACTCGGGCTTGCGATATACGGGTATGTTTTTTTAAAAATGTTCAGGACAGGATATGCGGGAGTTTCGCTGACCGGCCGGTCGCAGGAGAAAGGCTTCGCCTTCTTTCTTGCCGTCTCTTCGGTTACCGGGTTTTTCCAGTCCTTCTGGCAGCCGGCCTATATCTTCTTTTATTCGCTGGTGATGACGCTTGGGCTGATGCTGCTTGAACGGGGGGCTGAAGGATGAGGATACTTTTCCTCACTTCGCGCTATCCGTTTCCGCCCATAGGCGGGGACAAACTGAGGGCCTTTCACTTTATTGGCCATATGATGAGGCTCGGGCACGAGGTGCATCTTCTCTCTCTAACCGGAAATGGGTCCCCTGGCGCCTGTACGCGCGGGAAGGTTGTCCCTGTTCCACGGTGGAAATCCTGGCTTGGGAGCCTTCGCGGCCTTCTCTTTTCCAGAAAAAAACCGTTGCAGGTATGGTATTTCCGTTCCGGCGAGTTCGGGCGTGAGGTGCTAAAGGCGCTTACCGGAAACCGCTGCGATCTTATCTTTTGCCACCTGATACGGACTGCCCAGTATGTAATGGACCTCCCCCTGGACATACCAAAAATAATAGACTTGACCGACGCCATTTCACTTAACTATGAGCGTGTTTCGCAGGGCCTGCGCAATGGCGTTTCCTTTAAAAAGCTCCTTTACACGCTGGAAAAAAACCGCGTGCTGCGGTATGAGGGGAACGTGCTTGAAAAATTCGACAGGAGCGTCCTCATCTCCAGGGAGGACAGGGACTACCTTGGCCGCTTCCATGACGTCTCAAAGGCAAGTGTGATAGGCAACGGGGTCGACACGGATTTTTTCCCGTTTCACAACGGGCGGTACGATGCTAAAACCGTGGTCTTCGCAGGCAACATGAGGACGCTCCCCAACTCCGACGCGGCCTTGTACTTTGCGGAAAAAGTCTTCCCGCTGGTAAAAAAATCCGTCCCTGACGCCAGGTTCATCATTGCCGGCGCCGGGCCCTCAAAAAAAATAAAGCGGCTTCAGGAGAAAGACGGAAATATTCATGTCACAGGGAAAGTGGAAGACATCCGGCCCTTCCTCCGGGCAGCGGCGGTCTCGGCAGCCCCGATGCGCTATGGCGCTGGCGTGCAGAACAAGATACTTGAATCAATGGCACTTGGAACACCGGTGGCGGCATCCTCCATAGGGCTTGAAGGGCTTGAAGCGGAGCCGGATAAAGAGATACTGGTTGGAGACACCCCCTGGGCACTCGCGGAAAGGGTAGTGGCCCTGATGAGGGACAGGGGCCTCCGCAAAAAACTCTCGCTGGCCTCAAGAGGGCTCATAGAGGCCAGATACAGTTGGGACAGGGCCTTTGAGGGGCTCGACACCCTTCTTGAGGAAATGAGCGGCAAAAAACGATTGCAACCATAGGTTGATATTGGCTATAATTTGCGGGATATGAAAGCGCGGATGAAGACGCTTGTTGTCTTTGGCACCAGGCCGGAGGCGATAAAGCTTGCCCCCTTGATAAAGGAGCTGGAAGGGGACGGGTTTTTCCGCCCCGTGGTATGCGTGACTGCACAGCACAGGGAGATGCTGGACCAGGTGCTTGGCGTCTTTGGCATCAGGCCCGCATACGACCTGAACATAATGAAAAAGGATCAGGGCCTGCACGATATAACGGGACTGGCGCTAAAGGGCATAGGGGAAGTCATCGGGGCGGAAAGGCCGGACGTGGTAATAGTTCAGGGGGACACAACAACGACCTTTGCCGGTGCGCTTGCCGCATATTATTCAAGGGTGCCGGTGGCCCATGTGGAGGCGGGTCTCCGCACATTCGATAAATACAGGCCCTTCCCGGAGGAGATAAACCGGAGACTCACAACGCGCATTGCGGAGCTTCATTTCGTCCCCACCCCGAAATCAAGAGAAAACCTGCTCCGCGAGGCGGTGGAGCCCGGAAAAATCTTTGTCACAGGCAATACGGTAATAGACGCCCTCCTCATGACTGTCGAAAAACAAAGGCGTTCCGGGCAGCAGAGGGAAAGACTTGCCGGTGCGCCAGGCGGCACACCGGCGGACAACGGGAGAAAAATGATACTGGTAACAAGCCACAGGCGCGAGAACTTCGGAGGAGGGGTGGACAACATCTGCCTGGCGCTCAGGGAGATAGCCGTTTCGCGCCCCTCGGTGGACATAGTATTCCCCGTCCACCCGAACCCGAACGTGCAGGGGCCCGTAAGGAGGATACTTGGCGGGGTCGCTAACGTCCATCTCATCCCACCCGCCGGTTACGGGCCTTTCGTGCACCTCCTTTCAAGGGCGCACCTGATACTTACCGATTCCGGGGGCGTTCAGGAGGAAGCTCCGTCGCTTGGCAAACCGGTGCTCGTCATGCGGGAGACCACGGAGCGCCCCGAGGGCGTGGAGGCTGGCACCGTGAGGCTTGTGGGAACGGACAGGGGGCAGATAGTCAGGGAGACAAACAGGCTTCTGGATGACGAAAAGGCATATGCCGCGATGAGCGCCGCGCATAACCCATACGGCGACGGCAAGGCGTCAAAAAGGATAGCGGGGATTCTAAAAAAAACTTCCCCTCTCTATTCTTCCTTGCCCATGTAAATGTGCGGCATAAGGTCTATTCTATTTCAGGAAGATTAATATATTTTTTACCCCTGAGATTCTCACGGCAGGAATATCCCCCCCAGCACTACCCGCCTTTTTGCCCCGGTTGCGCCGGGGACGTTGGAGGGGCGGCCCGAAAGCGTCTCGTTGGCAAGCACGGCAAAGCTCAACGCCTCCTTGGCCTCTGACGGTATCCCGTACTCCTCTATCAGGCTCACCTTCACTCCGGCAAACATCTCCCTGAGAAGGCCCACCAGATAACCGTTTTTCGTCCCGCCGCCGCAGAGGATTATCTCCTTCAAATCATGCCTGGGCAGAACAAACCTCTCGTAAGCGCCCCTTATGGAAAGCGCCGTGAAGCGGGTGAGGGTGGCAATGATGTCGAACGGGTTTTTTTGCCTGTGCCTTCTTATGACCGCCTCCGCCGAAGGCTTTCCGAACAGCTCGCGCCCCGTGGATTTGGGGGGCTTCAGTTTAAGATAGGGATGGCTCATCAGCTCTGTGAGGAGTTTTTCGTCCGGACTGCCTTTCATCGCGGCCCTTCCGCCCCGGTCAAAGGGCCTTTTTAAGAGCAGCTTCATCGCCTCGTCCATGAGCGCGTTGCCCGGCCCGGTGTCGAAGGCGATTACGTCATCTATTTTGGGGGTGACGACGGTTACGTTTGCAATGCCCCCTATGTTCTGGACGGCCTTTACCTGGCGCCCCCTGAACAATATGTAATCGGCATAGGGCACGAGGGGCGCTCCCTGCCCGCCTGCGGCCATGTCCGCTGGCCTGAAGTCCGCAACGACCGGGACGCCCGTCTTCTGCGCTATCACGGACGGGGCGCCTATCTGCAAAGTGGAGCCCTGTTTTTTCCCCGCGGGCGGGATGTGGTATATGGTCTGCCCGTGGGATGCGATGGCATCGGGCCTGATGCCCGATTGCCTGATGCTCGAAAGCGCGGCCCCGGCGAAGGCGCCGGCAAGCTCGAAGTTCAGCCTGCATATGTCTTCCGTCCTGCCGTCAAAAGCGGACGCGATGCGCTCCCTGACGCCCTTCGGGTACGGATAGTGCGCCCAGTGGAGGAGTTTTACTTTTGCGGAGGGGCCAGCGCCCGCAATCCTCGCGGTTGCCGAGTCAATGCCGTCGTGGGACGTGCCGGACATGAGCCCAAGGATTGTCCTCACGAAATGAGGTCCGGGTTCTCCGTAACCTTTATATGCCCCTCAAGGCTCCTGATGTAGGAATCCAGAACGCGTTCCTTCTTGGCGCCAAGCACCGCCTCTTTTACCATCTGGGCGGCTTTCTCGTCGCCGGAGGGTATGCGGGCATTCTCGGCAGGGGAGAGTTCCACCGGGTCTTCTATCAGCCTGCGCATCTTGTTCAGAAGAAGCTGCCGCCTTTTCATGGACTCGTACTCCGACGGAGTGAGGCGGTTAAACTCTAAAGTCCTCAGGTATACCTGCCTGTCGAAGACGTTGTTCCTGGCGAAATTGGGATCGGCCATGATGGAGTCGGAAAGCTCCTTGTCCGTAACGGTGAGCCCCGCGTTCCGGGCGGCCCTGTAAAGGACTGCTTCCGTTACCAGTTCGTCGAGCACCTTTTGCTTGAGTTCCTTTTTCATGTTGTCATCGAACTTGGCCCCATAGACCTGCCTCATCGCGTCTTCAGCCCGTTCATAGGTGCGCCAATAGTCGGCAAGCGTTATCTTGTCCTTGCCGATGGTGGCGACGGCCTCCGTGTGTTTTCCGCCGTCGAGCTGCCTGCTGCCCACACCCCAGAATATGAACGAGACGATCACTATCAGAAAAAGCACGTAAAAGTATTTGGCGTGCCTGCGCATCGATTTAAGCATTTTCCCTCTCAATACCTCCCGTTAAAATAGTCTTCCAGAATCTTTTTATGGTCGAAGGCCAGCGGCCCCGGCAGGTTTTTTCTCCCGAAGACCCCGGCCTTTTTTGCATCGTCAGCGGCCTGGAGCCTGCCGCTCCCCTCCGCTATGTAAACCGTCGTTATCGTGTGCATACGCTCGTCCCTTGCCGGGTCGGAGTACGTATGGAACTGCCTTTTGAGGGCAACGGCAAGTCCGGTTTCCTCCCTTGCCTCGCGCACAGCGGCGGCCTCAAGCGGCTCGCCGTAATCCACAAACCCGCCAGGCAGCGCCCAGCCGTGCGGGGGGTTTTTCCTCTCTATCAGCACAATGCCGCCTTCATACTCTATGACTATGTCCACAGTAGGCACCGGGTTCCTGAATTTCCTCTCTCCGGCGGCCATCGGCGTCTCCCGTCCTATTCGCTCTCCGGCGTATCGAAATCCTTTTCAGGAAGGATGGTGGATATGGCGTGCTTGTAGATGAGCTGCGGACTGGAGCCCTTCAGGAGTACGACGAAGCTGTCGAACCCCTTTATAACGCCCCTCAGCCTTATGCCGTTTGTCAGGTAGACCACAACGGGGACCTTGTCCTTTCTCAACCGGTTCAAATACGCATCCTGAAGTGACTGGGCCTTGTTGCTGCTGCTGGTCACGCTCATATTCCCCTCCCCGGAGAAAAGAATTTTATTAAGGAACACAATAGCTTATTTTAAATTGAAAATCAATTAACTTCAATATAACCGCAACTCAGGCAGGCGCAGGCAAAGCTCCCGGGCCAGACTGCCGTACACCTCCACGGCGCCGCGCATGCCGGTGGCGTCCACCCATGCCACGCCCTCCTCCTTCCTGAACCACGTGAACTGCCGCTTTGCATACCGCCTGGTGTTGCGTTTTAAAAGCCGCACGGCCTCCTCATAAGGGTACTGCCCGCGGAGATAGCCCGCCATTTCCTTGTACCCTATGGCCTGCATGGCGGTCCTGGACGGGGCAGGCCCCTCAAAAACAATCTTCTTCACTTCATTGACAAGCCCCTGGGCAAGCATCCTGTCCACCCGCTCCTCTATCATCGTGTAAAGCTCCCCGCGCCCTCTGGTTATGCCTGTCTTTATGAAATCACAGGGCAGCGGGGCGGTCAGTTCTTTTCTCAGCTCCGAGACAGGAGCTTTCGCCCTTATGCAGACCTCAAGCGCCCTTACGAGCCTGCGGGTGTCGCCGGGGCTTATACAGCGGGCCGCCTCGGGGTCAAGCTCGCGGAGCCTGTCCATGAGGCTTCCCCCCCCGCCTTCCTCCATTCGAAGGAGTTCCTCCCGCAAGCCGTGGTCGGCCCCGGGGGCGCTGAAAAGCCCCCTTGTAAGGGCCTTTATGTAGAGCCCCGTGCCCCCCACGACCAGGGGTATCCTGCCTTCCCGGTGAAGGCGCTCCATGACCGGGACCGCAAGCTCAAGAAACCTTCCCGCACTGAACTCCTCCCAGGGGTCGATAACGTCTATCAGGTGGTGGCGGACCTCCGCAAGCTGCCCTGCAGAGGGTTTTGCCGTCCCTATGTCCATGCCCCTGTAGAGCTGCATGGAGTCCGCGCTGATTATCTCGGTGCCAAGCGCCTTTGCAAGGAGGATGGAGGCCCCGGTCTTGCCGGAGGACGTCGGGCCAAGAAGTATTATGACCTTGTTCACGTTACTCATGCCTCAAGCTCAGCGCTAGCCGGGCGCCGCTCAGTCAAGCGTCACCTTCCCCGGAGCGCCCTCCGCGCCTTCCACCCGGAAATTAAAAGACTCCATGAACCTGCTGATGACATACAGGTTTGTCAGCAGGTGCCTTGTAATGCGCGAGGTGGTGAAGGTTAGCGGCCTTCCGGGGGAAAGCGCAAAATAAAGCAGCATCTGGTCCGCCAGGTGCGGCTCCAGGCAGCCGGGGTTGGAGTCGTGCTCCAGGAACGCCCGCGCGGCTTCCTCGCCCACTGTCTCAGCGGGCTTGCCCCGCTCCCCCAGCGCGGAAAACCCTGCAAGGGCGTTTTCATACCTGGCAACAAGAAAGACAAAGGTCCCCTTGCCTGCGGAGTTTTTTCCCACTTCTTCAATCCTTATGTCTGCCTCATGGTCAGGGATTGCCTTAAGCAGGGCGTCCCTCTGCCTGAGGGCGATGCTCAGAGGCAGGCCGCAGACCGCGGATACGCCCTCTATGGAGAGGAGTTTTCCGCGTTCGGCGCAGCCCCCCGGCGGGAAAAAAAGGCCTTTCACCGGCAATACGGAGTATCTTACGGCCCCTCCCCCGCGTGGGTAGAACCCGTAGCGCTCTATCTCCGCCGTGGCGCGGAGGCCCGCCCTTTCCAGTTGGGCAAGGAACACATGCCTGATGTAGTCGAACGGCGGACTCATCGGGACATGGGTGCCGCCTGCAAGCTCGAGGGTTGCACCGCCCCCGGCAAACGCGAGCGGCGCAAGGAGCGTCTGAAAGAGGAGCGAGGTGGAGCCGGCCGTTCCGATGTCGAACGAATAACTTTTCCCGGGCAGCACCGGCCCCGGCTCGAATACAAGCCCGGTGGAGCCCTGGGCAGCCCCGGCAAGTTTCCTCGCGCCGGATATGGCCGCGGCGGCCCTCACGCTTGCCAGGTGCTGGGGCATGAGGCCGGGCCTCTTCCTGCCGCCCCTTATGTTGAATATGCGCAAGGGGACTGTCTTGAGGCATGAAAGCGCCAGGGATGTCCTCAGTATCTGGCCTCCGCCCTCTCCATAATTGCCGTCTATCGCTATCATCTATTATTTATTATAATTGACTCTGATATGGCCAGGGTAAAAGCCCGTTCCATTTTGAGACATACCCCTTTGTTGCATTCTTGGTGCTATTTTATATATCATCTATTAATTATAAGTTTGGGCTGGCAAATGAAAGAGTTTGGACGATTGCGATAAACCTTAGAGGAGGGGGAAATGCGCAGAGTCTTAAGCTTCACGCCTGTTTGCCTTCTGGTCCCGCTATTAGTTCTGTTATGGGCAAGCGCCGCCCGCGCCTCTGGCGATTGTTTGATATGCCATAGCGCGATGCATGGCGCAGTCAAGGACGCAAAAGGGGAGACCGTTCAGGTCCACCTGGATGCGGAGGCCTTCACGAAGTCTGTCCACGGCTCCCTTGAATGTACCAACTGCCATATGAGCTTCACTTCGGGCCCGCACAAGCCGCCCGAAGGCGGCACCACCCCGGAGGTCGCGGCCCTTCTGCCCTACACCAGGCTGAAGGCAAAAGTGGACCCCGTCGCCCTTGCGGCCTGCTCACAGTGCCATCCCGGCATCTACAAGGAGGTCAGGGAGAGCATCCACGGCGAGGGCATCTTCAAAAAGAAGCAATCCGACCCGCCGCTCTGCCTTGACTGTCATGGAAACCCGCACTACATCGTCGCCAAAACCGACCCCAAGTCGCCGGTGAATTTTGCCAACGTGCTTGAGACATGCGGCCGGTGCCACAACAACGAGGAAGTCGCGAAGAAGTACGGGATGAGCGGCCATGTCATTGAAAAGTACAAGGAGAGCTTCCATGGCAAGAAGTACATCCTGGGGGACAAGAAGGTCCCCATCTGCAACACCTGCCACGGCGCTCACATGATCATGGCGGTTGCCGCGCCGGGTTCCCCGGTAATGGGCCAGGCCAAGCTGGCCACGTGCGGCCGGTGCCACAAGGGGGCCACGGAAAAATTCGTCGCCGCCCCGGTCCACAAGTACATAGGGAAGGAAAACCCCATCCCCTTCTACGGGGAAAAACTCCTGATACTGCTCGTCTTCGGCGTCTTCGGCTTCACGGTCTCTCACGTTATTCTTGAGAGCTGGGCCGAGATAAGGGACAACATCTTCAGGAAAAGCGGCAAAGGGGGACCCCATGATTGACAGCAAGGAGATTTCCGTGAAAGGGATTAAAGTGGAAAAAACCGAAGTTGGCGAGCAGGCCGTTCCGAAGGAGATAGAGCGTTTCAATGTGATATTCAGGATCCAGCACGTGATAATGCTGGTGACGTTCCTTCTGCTTGCCTTCACGGGCTGGGCGCTCAAATACCCCGAGATAGAGCCCTCCAAGTGGTGGGTGAGGATATGGGGCGGGCCGGAGACGGCCGGCATCATACACCGGACCGCAGGGCTCACGATGCTGGCCGACTTCGTCTGGCACGTGATATATCTTGGCTACCTGTTCGCAAAGGGCATGCGCATCCGGGCCGTAACGACAATAATACCCATACCCAAGGACATAGCCGACGTCATCAAGAACTACATGTATTTCCTTGGCATATCGAAGGAAAAACCGCGCTTCGGCAGGTTCAGCTACATACACAAGTTCGACTACTGGGCGGTCTTCTGGGGCATGGGGATAATAGGCATCTCCGGCTTCGTGCTGGCGTTCCCGGTATTCTCGTCTCAGTTCTTCCCCAAGGCGGCGCTCGGCTGGCTCTGGCCCATGATGATGATACTTCACAGCGACGAGGCCCTTCTGGCCATAGTCTTCATCCTCTTCTGGCACTTCTTCAACGAGCACCTCAAGTGGGGCAAGTTCCCCATGAGCTGGACGTGGATAACCGGCAAGGTGACAGCCGATTACATGAAACACGAGCACCCGCTGGAATACGAAAAGATGTTCGGCAAGGAGGGCGACTGATGCGGCCCCAAACGCTGAGAAAAGCCGTCCTGGCAGCATTGGCCGCGGGTCTTTTCCTTCTGGCCGCCGGCTGCCAGAAAATGCAGGTGCCCGGAGAAAAGCAGCCCGAAGCCGCAAAAGAAAAACCGGTCCAGGTGGTGCCCATGGACACGGTGCTCTCGCAGCTGCCCTGCTTCCAGTGCCACAAGACGGAGAGGTTCATGTCCGGGGGCAACGGGGGCTTCTCGCACCGGACCCACCTGTCCCTGAACATCCACTGCAACCAGTGCCACAGGGTCCAGGGGCACAGCAAGCCGATGGTCTTCCTGAACACGTGCGACGGATGCCACAAGCTTAAGGACATTTCGTTCAAGACCGGAGCGATGCCCGCTAAATTCAGCCACGAAAGCCACGCAAAGCGGTCCGACTGCAACGAGTGCCATCCGAAACTCTTCAAGATGAAACGCGGCTCCTCGGACATAACCATGGCAAAGCTCTACCAGGGCAAGCTCTGCGGCTCCTGCCATAACGGGAGGAAGGCCTTTTCCTCAAAGCAGTGCGCACGCTGCCACGAGATGAAGGGGTTCAGGCAGCCGGTGAAATTCCCAGGCGGCGGGATGCAGCCCGTGGTCTTCAGCCATGAGGTGCACACCGCCATGTTCGCCTGCAAGGACTGCCACGGCAAGCTCTTCCCCATGAAGGCGACACCCGGAGTCATGAAGATGGATGCGATGAACGCTGGTAAATACTGCGGGGCGTGCCACAACGGAAAGAAGGCCTTTGCCTCGACCGAGTGCCAGATGTGCCATAAATAGAAAGCAACCGGATTCCGGGGCCTGGCCCGGACTTCATTGCGCGCAGACGATGGAAGGGCGGGGGGGGTAAATTCCCCGCCCTTTCTGCTTGGGGGGAATTCGTATTTTCCCGGCAATCTATTTCGAACACCTCAGCCATTGGTAGGGTCAGGGGTGAGGCACAGGTTGACCTTATCACACAATACGTCCAGGACACCAAACGTAAGCTGGCGCTAATATTTTTAGCATGTTACGGCCTAAAGTCTGTGCCATAGACCGAAGCCTGCACCTCTCAATTTCCATTTGTAATCCGCATGATTTTCACGCCTTTATTCCAATTTCCTTCTGTGAGAAAGTGTTACTCTGCGCTATTGGCCCAAAACGTTTGTTTGAAGGGGCTGCACAATCGAGGGTGGGCTTAATAAAGGCAATGGAGGCATTTTCCCCATTCCGGGCCTGAAGGAATCCGGCGACTTTGTCTTCATGTAAAGTCACCGGATACCGGCTTCCGCCGGCATGACCACAGGAGACAAAAAAGACAAGAAACCATCAATGGCGCCCTGCGGCAAGCTGTGGGGAAAATCACTGTTAAGAGACTCTTGCCCCCTTAGCCGGGGGGCCAGTGCATCCTTCTGCCGCCAAGCAGGTGGAGGTGGAGGTGGTAGACGGTCTGTCCGGCCTCCGGGTTGGTGTTCATGACCATCCGGAAACCCCTTTCGGCGATGCCCTTGTCCCTGGCGATCTTGTTGGCCGCCCGGAAGAGGCGCCCGATGAGGGCGTCGTCCTCCACGCCCATCTCAAGCGTATTTGCCATGTGCTTTCTCGGTATGATGAGGACGTGCACGGGGGCCTGGGGGGAGATGTCCTCGAAGGCGATGCAGTCCGGGTCCTCGTAGATTATCCGGGCGGGGATCTTCTTCTCGATTATCCGGCAGAATACGCAGTCTGTCATCTGTTTTTGCTCTCAAGCCTGCGGAAAAAGCACGTTCGCTCGCCCGTGTGGCACGCGCCCGCGCCGTGCTGTTTCACCTTCACAAGGAGGGTGTCTGAGTCGCAGTCGTAGAAGACGTCCTTCACCTCCTGAAGGCAGCCGGAGGTCTCGCCCTTTTTCCAGAACTTCTGCCTGGAACGCGACCAGAAGTGGGTGTACCCGCTTTCAAGCGTCATGCGGATAGACTCGCTGTTCATGTAGGCAAGCATGAGAACCTCGCCGGTGTCCGCCTCCTGTACGATGGCGGGGATGAGGCCCTTCTCGTCGTATTTCAGTTCCGGCAGGTTTTTTATGGTCTCTTTCATAATTTATAACCTATCTTTCTCAAAAATTCCTTTCTGTGGGATTTGTCTTCCGCGGTCTCCACGCCCTTCGGGGCGAAGCCGTCCACCACGCCCAGGACGCCCGCGCCCTGCTCCGTTTGGGCCACGATGGCCTCCACCGGGTTGGCCGTGGCGCAGAAGACGCGGCACACCTCCGGGCAGTCCTTTATCTGGTTCAGGACGTTTATGGGGAAGGCCTCCCGGAGCACGATGCAGAAGACATGCCCCGCCCCCAATATCTGAAGGTTTTTGACGCAGGCATCTATCAGGGATTTGTCGTTGCCCTCCGTCCTTATGAGGCAGGGGCCGGAGGCCTCCGTGAAGGCCACGCCGAAACGGGCCTGCGGGACGGAAGTTGCTATCGCCTCGTAGAGGTCCTCGGCGGTCTTTATGAAATGGGTCTGCCCCAGGATGAGGTTTGCGCCATCAGGTATGTCCAGCCTTATTGCCTTGAGTTCCACTTTTTCCCTCCAGCGGTGAAGTGTGCAGGATTCCGACATTATAATATACAGTCTTTGGAGGAATCAGTAAACAGGAGGGGTGTTATTTTTTTGCAGACGGGCCTGGCCGCTTTTTATAGCGGATGGTTATCTCGTATTCTATGCTTGCGTGCCCCTTGGGCATGTTCTGGCCGTTGCAGGCGAGCGTGCCCTTAGCCGCCTTTTTCCGGTTTTTCACCATCGAGGATATCACCGGGCCCAGGTTGAACCCCCCCTTGACGCATTCCCTGAACATGCAGGGCAGGTGGAAATAGGCATAGTCGCCGGGCAAGACGTTTATGGTGCGCACCATGAGGACGGGGTTTGCGGCGTTCTGGTAGTAGATGATTTTAATAGCCAAGCCGGAGACGGCGGGAAAGCGGTCCGATACGAAACCCGATTCGGCCTTCTTCCGCCTCTCCAACTCATTTTTAGCTGTGTCCTGTTTGCGCGCCATCCCCGCAATGCGGGGGGCCCTTTTTTATTTTACCCTCGGCCCCCCTTTTGCTTCAGCTTAGAGCTTTACTACGTTGACTGCTCTCAGGCCTTTAGGGCTGTTCTCGACTTCAAAGCTCACCGGGTCTCCCTCGGCCAGGCTCTTGAAGCCGTTGCCCTCAATGGAAGAGTAGTGGACGAACACATCGGTGCCGTCTTCACTTGTGATGAAGCCGAACCCTTTGGATTCGTTGAACCACTTTACTTTACCGTTAGCCATGCGGCTTGGTCCTCCTTCTCAGAAACTAAAGCCTCAGAAGCAATCACCGCAATAAAAAAGGCCACAAAGCTAAAAGTCTTTGTGGCTCGTTCTCATGCGTACGGTTACAAAAACTTTCTGAAACTTCATTTTAAAGCATGGCATATGCGGGCAGGAATGTCAAGGGATATTTTTATTTTTTCCCGCCCTGCCTTTGCCTCATGGCCTCGAAGAGGAAGACGGCCGCGGAGGCGGCCACATTCAGGCTCTCGGCCCGGCCGCAGATGGGGATTTTCAGGAGGACACCGGCCCGCTGCCTGATGTCCGCGCCGAGCCCGTGGGCCTCCTCGCCGAAGGCAATGGCCACGGGCGCCCGGAGGTTGTAGTCGAAAAGGGATGTTTCAGCCCGGGCGTCGGCCGCCGCAAGCGGGATGCCGTGTCTGGCCAGCCAGCCGGAGAGCTCTTCAAGCCCGGCTTCCACGACCGGCAGGTTGAAAAAGCTGCCCGCGCCCGCCCGGAGCGCCTTGGACGAAAACGGGTTGCAGGAGCCTGGCAGAAGGACGCAGCAGCTGGCGCAGGCCGCGTCCGCCGCGCGTATGAGCGCCCCAAGGTTGCCGGGCTCCTTTATCCCGCCGCTTACGGCTATGAGGGCCGGTTTTCTTATCTTCAGCGTGGAAAGGGAGACGGGTCTCATCCTGGCAAGGGCCAGGATGCCCTGCGGGGCCTCCGTGCCGGAGACTTTCTTCATTACAGGGCCGGTGACCTCGCGGATTTCAGCCCCTGTTCCGGCAAGATGCCCGACAAGCGGCCCCCATCTGCTTTTGGACAGGAAGTCTGCCGTCAGAAGCACAAGGCTGATCTCCACCCCGCCGGAGACGGCCATCTCGACAGGGTGAGGCCCCTCTATCAGAAAACCGCTCCCCGCCGGTTTTTTCCCCACCCGGAGGAGTTCCTTTACGAGCGGGTTTTGCGGGCTTGTGATGGTTTTAAGGTCCATGTGAGATTATACCCCATAACTCTCCAGCCGGGGTCTGATTGAAGCGCCGGGCAGAGGGCTATATACTTTAATTCAGAGGACACAAAAAAAGGAGGAGGCCATGTCTACCCTGTCAAGAACAATAGGCATAAGGGCTCGCGTTGACGACGTGTTCGAGTTCGTCACGGATCCAAAGAACTGGAAGAGCTTCGTATCGGGCCTGCTTGATGTGCGGGAGATAAGCCCCGGCGGACTTCAGAAAGGCTCTGTTTTCGTATGGGAATACAGCATGATGGGCATGAGGCTGAGCGGCAGGGGAGAGGTGACCGGGTTCGAGAAAAACAGGAAGTTCGGCCTCTCGCTCGCGGGCAAGTTCCCGATAACCGAACGGTACGAGTTCATAGAAAGGCCGGAGGGCACGGAGCTTGCGGTTGAAATAGACTACGAGATGCCGGAAGACATCCTTGGGAAGACCGCCGGCAGGAACCTCGTTGAGCAATACAACGAGATAGAGGCGACATGCAGTCTCGACAAGCTGAAACTCCTCTGCGAGGCCCTCGTGATGAGAAAGTAGGTTTTTTCAACCCCCTCACCCTTCCCCCTCTCCCTGAGGGAGAGGGGGAAAATGCCGCGGGAATTGCAATTGGGGGAAGAGGGTCAGGGGTTCCACAGATACATGAATTTGACCCCGGATGAGGACGCGAACTCGTCCGGGCCGAAAGAGATGAGGTTTATTATCTGCTGCCCGGGCAACGGGACGCCCGAATAGATGGTTGGCTTGAAGCTGCCCGGACGGGCGTAGGTGACGACCTTTGCCCGCTCCGTCTTGAGGGCCTTTTTCATGTCCGCCACGGCGTCCTCAAGATACCCCACCTTGTCAACGAGCTTTGCGTCCAATGCCTGCTCCGCCGTCAGTATCCGGCCGTCGGCAAGCGCCTTCACCTCATCCCTGGTGAGCGCCTTTTTCCTGCTCTCGTATACCACGCCCACGAAACGCGCATAGAGGTTGTCTATGATGCCCTGGAGCATTTTTTTCTCCTCGGGCGTGCTGGGCCTGAAGGGAGACCAGAAATCCTTCTTGGGGCCGGACTTGTAAGTCTCCTCGGCAACGCCGATCTTGCCCATGAGCCCCTCGATATTGAGCTTCATGGCCAGTACGCCGATGCTGCCGGTAATGGCCGTGGGGCTTGCGATGATGCTGTCGGCCGCCGCCGCAACGTAATAGCCGCCGGAGGCGCCCACATCCATGATGAAGGCGTAAACGGGCACCTTCTTTTTCTTCCTGAAGTTCATTATTTCGTGGTAAATCGTGTCGCTTGCCGTAACGCCGCCGCCGGGGGAGTTGATGCGCACTATAAGCCCCGCGATTTTTTTGTCCTTTTCGGCCTTCAGCAGCGCCTCCCTGAAGAAGGCGACAATGGACGGCGTTGTCTTCATCCCGAAGCTGCTGGTTGCCTCCTTGAAGGAGATAACGCCGTCAAGGTCCAAAAGCAGTATCTTGGGCTTTCCCTTGCCCTCCAGCACCTTTTCTTCCAGCGGCTTTACTGAGGGCGCAAGGGATATGTTGAAAACGGTGCAGCCGGGAAGAAGAAAAAGAAGGGGCAGGAGAAGGAAAAGCTGGAGATGCGGTCTCTTTATTTTCATGTTCCGGGGCTCCTTGCAAGGCAAAGTGGTATGAAGTCAATGAGATTATAGCAGAGAAAAAGGGGAGGCGGAACGGGGGGAGAGGGTTCACCCCTGCCAAAACGTGCACCTGCATTTTATCCGGAACAAGTCAACCCCCTTTAGAGCACATCTCTCCGTTTTTACGCTTTTATTTCCCCGTCCCGGCTTTTTTCTCCAGTTCGTCCACTTTTTTCTGCAATTTTTTAACAGAGTCCATGAGGGGCACAAAATTGAAATAGCTTGCGTCATCGGCGGGCAGGCTCTCGTTGCTCCCCCACTCTATCCAGGATGCGTCGTAGACCCTGACCCGCTTAAACCCGAGCGCCCTAAGTACAAAATACGAGTTGGCCGCCCTGGTGCCGGTCTGGCA
>JAJYJS010000003.1:160106-161276 GCA_021789215.1 Nitrospirota bacterium
CGTCATCGGCGGGCAGGCTCTCGTTGCTCCCCCACTCTATCCAGGATGCGTCGTAGACCCTGACCCGCTTAAACCCGAGCGCCCTAAGTACAAAATACGAGTTGGCCGCCCTGGTGCCGGTCTGGCAATAAACGATGTAATCCTTGTCCCTGCCCAGTTTACTGTAAACCTTTTTTAACTCATCAACGGGCTTAAGCAGCGTCGAGCCGTTCTCAAAATTCCGGACGTAATTCAGATTGACCGCGCCGGGGATATGGCCACCGCGCAAGGCCCTTACGTCCGTCCCCGCGTATTCCCCCGGGGTGCGCACATCGAGCAGGACGATGCCGGGCTTGTGCAAGCGGGCGCGGACAAACGCGGTCGTGGCATATTTCGAGGGGTTGGGCCTGGCCTTGAACAGGACGGGGCGAAGTTTCGTCTCTTCCGCTGCAAGCTGGCCTTTCCACTCCTCCATGCCGCCGTTAAGGACGTGGATTCTTGTCATCCCAAGATAGTCGAGCATCCAGAACTCAAGATATGCCATTTCCCTCCCGGCCCCGGCAAGGACTACATCCGAATCGATATTGAGGCCTTTTTTGCCCAGTATTTTTTCTTCGCGGGGCACGGGGAGCATAATGTCATCGGGTTTCGTCTGAAGGTTGTCCACCGGGATGTTTATCGAGCCCGGTATATGCCCTTCAAGGTAATCCTTTCTGTCCCTCACGTCCACGACCACTACCTCGCCGCCGTGCGCGGACAACCATCCGGCATCAACAATAAGCGGGGCTTCCCCAGCGGCCCTGGCGGGCGATGGCAGCAGTCCGGCAATGAACAACACCACCGCCACGGCGGCCGTGATCATCGTGCGGTTACGTTTGTTTTCTGTCATCTGCAACATTTCCTCCTTAAAAAAGTGTTTTGAGATGGTGCTTTTCTTCGTATGCTGGTTTGCTTTTAATAAAGTTTATGACGCGATGACTGGACTTTCAACAATTATCTGCCGGGCTGCCCGCCGTCTTTATTTTTTGGGGGACGCGGTTTTATAATAGGCTACAGTGATTTCTATCAAGAAACCGTATACAATCGCGCGCAATAAAGTCATCATGGATTACGCGCGTGTGTACTGCGACACGCCGGAGAAGCTCCTGAAAAGCCCCCTGTTCCTGGACCTCGTGGACCGCTTTATTGAAA
>JAJYJS010000015.1:0-32957 GCA_021789215.1 Nitrospirota bacterium
ACGGGGATGTCTGAATAGAAAACTCCGGCGGGAACGGCTACTGCCACTACGCCATAGGAACTACAGAGATATCTCTGACAAGGACACCATTTTCAGAATCGTCCCCATTACCATTATCGCTAACATCGCTCCGAGGTGCTATGAAGACATAATGAAACACCAGGAAGGCTTCGAGTGCAGCCCTGCCCAAAACATTTATCGATGCCGTATCAAAGAAACTAATCCCCCTAGGTGTAACCTTAAGATCTTGCAAAGTCGTGCTTCTGAAAAGATACAGTGCAGATGCCGCATGTCCGATGAATTTCTTGCACAGTCCTTCAGCATCTAGCAAGCGATCATCCGCGCCCGCCATTACGCCTTTATTTGCTTCAGCAATCTTGATTAAAGTTTCAAGCAGACTTATGAAATTTTTTTCTTCCTCCTGGAAGGTGGGCATCTTTTCTAAATTCGCGCACATTTATATGCAATCCATATTATGATAAAAAATAGGCGCTGTCCCAGACGCTGTCCCTTTTTAAGATTTTTTAATTCGTTTGTTTTTGATATATCTCTTAGTCATTCTGCTGTGCTCATAAAATAATCAACCGTAATTGGTCCTCGGCAGACCGGCCCTCCGCCTGTGTAACACTCTATGGACATTGCGGTTTTTTTTGTTGGTTTCCAATAACTGATCATTATCTTTCCTGGATTTTTTCGGTCGATATCCTTGCGCTTAATCCATGCCTTCATCGCGGGTTCCATCTGATTGACATTATATTTCCATTCGGCCTCGCTTACTTTCCCGCTATCAATGATAACGGTTATTTCGGTAGCCACCCCAAGTGGCCCATGAAGAATTCAGGGCCCCGGTCGCGATGCTGTAAACCATACCATAAGTTTTGAGTTGGCCGCATCCAGTTGCTTTATTTATAAGCCAATCCTGATAACGTTCTTCCGTCCTTATTACTGATGGAGGCCCAAATAGTGTAATGACTGTATCTGGTGATTCATTTGAATTAAAGGTTTTCCACGCCGGGAGAATATCAGCCGCAAACGCCTTGAATGAGGTGAAAATGATTACAGTGAGTGCAATCAAAAGGGCCTTTTTGATAACGATAAAGGGGACGGTTGTTCTATTTCTCCTTTTTTCGAGCCCTGCCGATTCGATACGCATTAAACAGAACGTGTCATCCTTTTCTGTCCCGTTCATCTTATGTGCCCTCCCCGCATTTAGAGACTTCCTGATAGACCCCGCAGCATTATAACAAAATTGCTCTGTTTGAAACGGAAATTAACGGGCAAATGTCAGGTTAAAGGACAACGCCGCAGGTGGTTTTTTCTCGGCACCCAACAAATGCTGGTCGAAATTGAGCATGTGCCCGATCCCGGCAAGATACAGGTTTAGCTCTTTTAAAGAATCTGCATTCACAAGGAGCAGAAGGGGCACACGTTGGATGGCCAGCGAGCATCTTGTCAATTCCTCAAATGCCCCTTTTCTGACATAACAAAACCCCTCCCCGAGGGGCCCCCAAATCTGTTTTCTGAGACGTCCTCATTTGGGCCGCAGAAGCGATTTGTAAATATATAGTTCATAGTGCTATAATCCAAAGTATAGGAATAATAGCGTGCGTCTTTTTGAAACAAAATGGTTTGTTAGATACGCGAGGCGGGAAGGGCTCGATGATCGGAGCTTGCGCGATGCTATTCGCCGCGCGGAACGTGGCCTTGTGGACGCCGATTTGGGCGGCGGGATAATCAAACAACGGGCTGCGCGGACAGGCGAGGGTCGGTCAGGTGGATTCCGACTACTTATCGCTTATCGTTCTGGTGACCGGGCTGTATTTCTTTACGGTTTTACAAAAAATGAACGGGACAATATCGAGGAGGACGAACTGAAAACGTTGCGGGAAATCGGAGCCGCATGGCTCGAAGCGAAAAAAGAACGTTTTGAGCATGCAATCAAAGAGGGTTTGTTGAGGGAGGTTAGCTATGAAGACGAAAAAAAATAAAACTAGCCGCTTAACTCGGGCATTGCTTGAAACGGCCAGGGACATGAAGGACGCAGGCGTTCTGGGAAAGGCGGCCTACGAGAAAATAACCTTGCGTCATCTCGGTATTAAGGATAGAGCCAGGCTTGAACCGTTGACAGCCGAAGAAATCCGCAAGATGCGCGAGCAAGCGCACCTGAGTCAGGCGGTTTTTGCTCGATACCTCAATGTGACAGTGGGCTATGTTTCGCAATTGGAACGCGGTATAAAGCGCCCGACAGGCGCTGCACTCGCGCTTCTGAATGTAGTTCATCGCAAGGGAATTGAAGCCATCCTTTAGACTTTAAGGATGGTGAAGGATGGTGCTAATGTAAATTCACTAAAAAAGGCTTACTTGGTTCCCTGTCGGTACAGATCGAGCTTCCCACACCCAATAACACCATTCATCAGTTTCTGGTTGAACTCCGCATTTAGCGGGGAAGCATGCTTGTGTTATGTTTCAGGAAGAATCTTAGTATAGAAGACGAAGTATGTTCTCTGCAGAGTAGAAGGGAACCAACGCCTGCCTTGCCCCCGGACATTTTTATGGTGTCTGTCACATGTCCTCTTGTCCGTGTCCGCGGTTGCGGTTTAAGATGGGAGCGGAGAGCGGGATTGCTTCGCTTCGCTCGTAATGACAATCAGCAAAGTTTATTCAGCGCCAGCCAAGTTATCAACAGGGGGTATTTGAACACGTTGAACAAAAATAACCCAAAAAACCTTTTAAAAACAAAAGGATGCGGATTCGTATCTGAACGTTAAAAAAAGAAGGGGCGAAGAAGGGCCCTGGACAGGACGGAGTGACAACTAACGGCTATGGAAGAAACCGGATAATTTTTGTTCTTCCCCGCGTCAAGGGGACTAGTCCCCCGGGAGACTGGTCTCCAATCCGCAGGGAATATGCTCGCTATCCATTTAAGCGGGAGAGGATGCAGGTTTCCCCTTTACCTGGAGCGCTGGAATGGGGCTTGGAGCAAGGACCGCCTGGCGGTTTCTCCTTTTACTTGGGGGCACGGGGGCGGAGTCCCCGGCCGATAAAGGGCGGGTGGGCGGGAAGAAGAAAACGTCGTCCCCTCTCTAAAACACATCAAACGGCATGGGCGTAAAGGTGACGATGAATATCACAAGAGAGAGTATCCCCATGTATTTCCTGCCGCGGTCCAGCGGGCGCTCCCAGGAATAGACCGGCGGGTGCCTGAGCCCAAGCACCAGCATCAGGGCCGCCCATATGAGCCATCCCTTCCAGAAAAAAAGCCCCAGCACCGCGAGGACTGCCACCACCAGGGCGGAAGTGAACCTGTGCAGTGGGCCCAGAAAGGCATAGGCCACATGCCCGCCGTCAAGCTGGCCCACGGGAAGCAGGTTCAGCGAGGTGACGAAAAAGCCTATCCAGCCCGCAAAGGCTATGGGGTTGAGCACAAGCTCCCTTCCGGCAGGCACCGTGCCTATGACGCTCTTTGAAAGCACATAGAAGATGAGCGAGTCCCCAAGCACAATCCCCCCGCCTTGCGGCACCGCCGCCACCCTGGAGTGGAGCAGACCCACGACGGAGGCGATTATGGAAAAGATAAATCCCATAACAGGCCCGGAGGCGCCTATGTCTATGAGCGCCCGCCGTGAGAGGATGGGGGACTTCATCTTTATGACCGCCCCGAACGTGCCTATGAGCGTCGGGGCCGGGATGAAATAGGGGAGCGTGGCCTCCGTGTGGTGCTTTTTAGAGGTGAAAAAGTGGCTCAGCTCATGGCTTAAAAGTATTATGATGAGCGCGGCTGAAAACGGGATTCCCTCGTAAATCCTCGAGGGCTCCTTGAGCGGGTTGATGCCCTTCTGCACCGCGCCCGCAACTAGCGTGGAAATCACCGTGAGGACAAACAGCAGGACGTGTATGAACGGTATCTTTCTTCTCAATCGGGCGGCCCCCCCCTGTCAGGCTGGCACGCCTTCGAGGTCGTACTCGGACGCCCCGGTGACCCGGACAAGGACAAAATCCCCGGCCGCGATTTTTTTGGGTTTTTTATTTCCCCTGCTTTTGCCTTTTCTGTTTCCAACCGTTATCACCCCGTCTATCCCGGGAGACTGCGAGGGGAGCCTCCCCGTCGCGGCATCGCCCTCTGTTTCGTCTATAAGCACCCTGAACGTGCGGCCAACAAGGGCCTTGTTCTTTTCCAGGCTTATGACGGACTGCGCCGTCATAAGCTCATCATACCTGCGCTGCTTTATCTCCCTTGGCAGATGGCCTCTAAGCCTTGCGGCTGCCGTGCCGTCCTCTTTTGAGTAGATGAAGGCCCCCATGCGCTCGAACTGCTGCTCCTCGACAAAGTCCAGGAGCCTCCTGAACTCATCCTCGGTCTCACCCGGAAAGCCCACGATGAAGGCGGTCCTTATGGCCACGCCGGGGATGGCCCTCCTTATCCTGCCGGCAAGTTTTTCCCCGGCCGCGCCCCCGCCCCTTGCCATCAGCCTCAGTATGCGCTCCTCCGAATGCTGAAGGGGCATGTCCACGTACTTCGCTACCTTGTCCACGGAGGCCATGGCGTCCAGAAGGCGTTCATCCACGCCAGCGGGGTAGAAGTAATGCACCCTTATCCGGAAGTCTCCGCCGATTGCCGCCAGGTCGCGAAGGAGGCTGGCAAGCCCGTATCCTTTCACATTATAGCTTGTAGTGTCCTGAGAGACCAGTATCAATTCCTTTGTCCCGGCCCTGATGTAATCCTCCGCCTGCCTGAGGAGCGCATCGGGCGCAAAGCTCCTCAACGGGCCCCTTATTGCGGGTATCGAGCAGAAGGAGCAGCGCCTCTTGCAGCCCTCGGCTATCTTCAGGTAGGCGTAAGGGAAGGTGGACGGAAGGGCCGGGCCGGTCTTGATTTCTTTATTTTCGGGCGTCCCGATGTGGGCCGCTATGGCGTCTTCCGAGTCCACGCCCCAGAAGGCGTCGACCTCCGGAAGCTCTTTCCTCATCTCCGCCCCGTAGCGCTGGGAGAGGCAGCCGAAGACAAGCAGTTCCTTTCCGCTGGATTTTTTCAGTTCAGCCAGCCTCAAAATCTCCTCGACAGACTCCCTTTTCGCGTCCTCGATAAAACCGCAGGTGTTGACGATAAGGGTGTCGGCCTCCTCCGGCGAGGCCGCCTCGCTGTGGCCGCAGGCACGCAGCCTGTTCAGGAGCCGCTCCGAATCCGTCAGGTTTTTGGGACAGCCCAGGCTCAGGAGATATACCTTTTTCCCCGGCCTCGCGCCGGGGAAAAAACGCTTACCTTGCACTCTGGATCTTTTTCGCCTGGACCTTCTTGAAGATAAGATACATTATGAAGTATAAGAATACAGCGGCAAGCAGCCCTATCGTGGTGGAGCCCACGACAAAGGGTTTCAGCAGGTGCTTGAATTCTTTGAGAAAGCTGTTCCACCTCAGGTGTGAAAGGCTGAATGCCCGGTCCATGAGGTTCATCCCGAGCATCTTGGCCCCCGTCCACGTGGTGAACGTGTATATGGGTATTATCGTCCAGGGGTTTGTGACATAAACGCCAGTCATGGTGACCATCATGTTGAGCCTGAAGGCGTACACAACAGCCAGTGCCAGCAGCGTATGGATGCCAAGCAGGGGGCAGATGCCTATGAAGATGCCCACCGCAAACGAGGCCGCCAGACGGTGCGGACTCTCGTTGAGGCTGAACATCCCTTTGAACCTTTCCTTAATCCTGACCCACAAAGTGCTGGTACCCCGCAGTCTTGAATTCTCTTACGGACCCGCCGGAGGTGACTATCCTTCGTCCCGAATTTTTTTCCGTCACCTCTCCTATGAGTATCCCCCGCCCCCTTCCCATCGGGGCGGTGTAGAGGAGTTCGTAGTCCTCCCCGCCCTCAAGGGCCAGGCGCATGGGGTCTACGCCCATCAGCCGGGCAGTCTCCCTCATGCCGGACGATACGGGAATACGCTGCTCGTATATTTTGACACCAATCGCGCTTTCTTTGCAAAGCCTGGAGAGGTCTATAAGTAAGCCGTCGCTTACATCTATCATCGCCGTGGCGTTTTCAGGAGGGTTTTTTCTGGCCTCGGGCATGAGGTGCCTTCGCAGGAGCGGGGCGATAATGTCCCATTTGAAGGGGGTTTTTATTGCCTTTTTGTCCTTTTCAATCTCGACGGGCCTGCCGATTTTCCTGAGGAGCAGGAGCCCGCAGGCGGAATCCCCAAGCGGCCCGGTCACGTAAACCCCGTCGCCCTTTTTCGCGCCCTTCCTGCCCACAAACTTTTTTCCCGCCTCTCCGATAACGGTCATGTCCAGGGCAAGCCCGTTTTTGGAGGCGGAGACGTCTCCTCCCGCAAGCACCGCCCCGTAATGGGCAAGGGCATCGAAGAGTCCGTCAAAGAGCCTGTCTATGAATCTGGAAGGCGTACCCCCCGGAGCGCCCAGCTCGAACAGCGCAAAGGCGGGCCTTGCGCCCATAGCGTAGATATCGCTGCAATTTACGGAGACAAGCTTGAAGCCAAGCTGGTAAGGGGTGGTATAGGAAAGGTCGAAGTGGACGCCCTCAAGCATCATGTCGGCAGTGGCAAGGAGCAGGTTTTCCCCCCTGCCTGCCCTGAACACGGCGGCGTCGTCGCCCACGCCCAGGACGAGCCCCCTCCGTTTTCCGGAAGAGGCCCTTTCCCTTATCTTTTCAAGAAGCGCAAGCTCTCCAAGGTCGCGCAAAAAAAGCGTCATGCGGCCTTGCGCTTCTTCTCTGTCTTCTTTTTTTTCAGCGCATGTTTGAGGACTTCGTCCATCGTATCGACAGGGATGAACTCCATGTCCTTCTTGATGTATTTCGGGAGGTCTTCCAGGTCCTTGGCGTTCCTTTTGGGGATTATCACCTTTTTAATTCCCATGCGCTTTGCCGCAAGGGTCTTTTCCTTGAGGCCGCCTATGGGCAGCACCCTGCCGCGCAGCGTGACTTCTCCGGTCATCGCTATTTCCTTGCTCACGGACCTGCCAGTGAGCGCTGACGCTATGGCCGTTGCCATGGTGATGCCAGCCGAGGGGCCGTCCTTGGGTATGGCCCCGGCCGGGACATGAATGTGAAGGTCCGTCTTGCCGAACAGGTCCTCACTGATGCCAAGCCCCCTGGCCCGCGAGCGCACATAGCTCAGGGCCGCCTGCGCGGACTCCTTCATGACCTCGCCCAGCTGGCCGGTGAGGGTCAGGCTTCCCCTGCCCTTCATCGTCGTTGCCTCGATGTATATAATGTCGCCGCCGGACTCCGTCCACGCAAGGCCCGTCGCCACGCCCACGTAGTCCTTCTCCATCTCCTCTTCGGGGAGGAACTTGGGCACCCCCAGGTACTTGCCCACATTTTTGGCGGTAACCGTGAACGTCTTCTTGTCGCCCCCCTCGGCTATCTCGCGGGCTATCTTCCGGCAGAGGTGCGCTATCTCCCTTTCAAGGTTCCTCACGCCCGCTTCCCTTGTGTACTGTATTATGATGTGCTTCACGGCGTCGTCGTTCAGCTTCAGGGTCTTTTCAGTAATCCCGTGCGCCTCAAGCTGCTTGGGGACCAGATAGTTTTTGGCGATGCCAAGCTTCTCCTCCTCGGTGTAGCCGCTCAGGTATATTATCTCCATCCTGTCCCTCAGCGGGCCGGGGATGGTGTCCCCCATGTTGCCCGTTGTGATGAAGATGATGTTCGAGAGGTCGAAGGGCACCCCGAGATAGTGGTCAACGAACGTGTTGTTCTGCTCGGGGTCCAGCACCTCAAGGAGCGCCGAGGACGGGTCCCCCCGGAAGTCCGCGCCTATCTTGTCTATCTCGTCGAGCATGAAGACGGGGTTGTTCGTGCCGGCCTGCTTGAGCCCCTGTATTATGCGCCCCGGCAGCGCCCCCACGTAGGTCCTCCTGTGGCCCCTTATCTCCGCCTCGTCCCGCACTCCGCCAAGCGATATCCTAACGAACTCCCGTCCGAGGGCTCGCGCTATGGACTTGCCAAGAGAGGTCTTGCCCACACCCGGAGGGCCTATGAAGCAGAGTATGGGGCCCTTCATCTTTGCCTTGAGCTTCCTTACGCTCAGGTATTCGAGTATCCTCTCCTTTATCTTTTCCAGGTCGTAGTGGTCTTCGTTCAGCACCTTTTCCGCGGCCTTGATGTCCAGCTTGTCCTTTGTGGACTTCGACCACGGCAGCTCCACCATCCACTCGAGATATGTCCTTATCGTTGCGGCCTCGGCGCTGTCGGGGTGCATCTTCTGGAGCCTGCGGAGCTGTTTTTCGGCGTCCTTCGCCACCTTCTCCGGCATCCTGGCCTTCCCCATTTTTTCCTGGAATTCCCGTATCTCCTCGGCCCGCTCGTCTATCTCGCCAAGCTCCTTCTGTATGGCCTTGAGCTGCTCCCTCAGGAAGTACTCCCTCTGGCTCTTGTCTATCTCCCCGCGTGCCTCGGTCTGTATCTTTTGCTGGACGATGAGGAGCTCTATCTCCCTTGCAAGCACCTCGCTTATCTTCTTGAGGCGGCTTATGGAGTCCTCTATCTCAAGCACCTCCTGGGCCTGCTCGGTCTTCAAGCCAAGGTTGGAGGCTACGAGGTCGGCCAGCCTCCCGGGGTCGTCAAGGTTCTCTATCACGACCATCACGTCGGGTATTATGCTTTTCCCAAGCGATATGGCCTTGTCCAGCTGCTCCTTTACGTTTCTTATGAGGGCCTCTATCTCTATAGAGATTTCCCTGGGCTTGCCCTCTGTAATCTTCTGGATGGAGGCCCTGTAGAAAGGCTCGTTCTGGGTGAATTCCTTCACCTTCGCCTTGGCAAGCCCCTGGACGAGTATTTTCACCCTTCCGTCGGGCAGCTTGAGCATCCTCATGATGAGGCCCACCGTGCCCGTCCTGTAGAGGTCGTTCACGCCGGGGACCTCCACGCTCATGTCCTTCTGGGTAAGGAGCATGATCATGCGGTTGCCGCTGAGCGCGTTGTCAATGGCGTTTATGGAGATCTGCCTGCCCACGAAAAGGGGTATTATCATGTACGGAAAAACGACGATATCCCTGATGGGCAGCACAGGCAGGCTGTCCGGAATCTCCTGTTCCTTTATCTCCTTTGCAGGGACCTCGGCCATTTCCATCTCACCTTGTTTCAATTTCTATCCTTATCTCCTTTACCATAGTTCTCTTCGGAAATTTTATTGCCAGCACCCCGTCCCTGTAAAAAGCGCTCCCCCTCTCCTCTTCCACGGGTACGGGAAATTGTATCACGCGCCGGAACCTCCTGAAGTTCCTCTCCATGCATATGAAGCGCGCATTGGCAAGAGGGTCCGCAAGCTCGCTCTTCGAGCCCTCTATTACAAGACTGCTTTCAACGACCTTGACCTTTATGTCCCCGGGCACGGCACCCGGAAGGTCCATCTCGAATACAAGGGCGCCACCCGTTTCGTATATGCCGGCGGGCGGGCAGAAAAAAAACCTCCGCACTCGAGCCCGGAGTCCTCAGCGGATCTCTTTTTTCCCATTGGCCATAAGCCCGTTCAGGAAGCTCCTGAACTGGCCGCTGAGCACCTTGTCCCTGAGCGCAAGCTCCACGGTGGCCTGAAGGAACCCAAGCTTGTCGCCGGCGTCATACCGCCTGCCTTTAAGGACAAGCCCGTAAACCGGCCTGTTTGCCGCAAGCTGGTTGAGGGCGTCCGTAAGCTGTATCTCCCCGCCTTTGCCGGGGGGCAGCGTCTCAAGCAGCCCGAATATATCTGGCGTAAGTATGTATCTGCCTATTACGCTGAGCCTTGAAGGGGCGTTCCTGAGCCTGGGTTTTTCCACAAGCCCCTTTACCCTGAAGACCCCCTGGGACTCCTCCGTCCCATCTATTATGCCGTATTTCTCCACATCTTCGTCGGGCACGGCCTCAAGCGCTATGACCGGGGCCTCTTTTTCCCTGTAAAGCTCCAGCATCTCCCTGAGGAAAGGGGTGTCCGGGTCTATGACGTCGTCCGACAGGAGCACGGCGAAGGGCTCCACCTTCACAAACGGCTTGGCGCATAGTATCGCGTGCCCCAGCCCAAGGGGCGCCCTCTGCCTTATGTAAGCGAAATTTATGCGATTGAGCCTCCGCACCTCCTCAAGAAGCTCCTTCTTGCCTTTTTTCATGAGGGCGTCTTCCAGCTCGAAGGCGGAATCGAAATGGTCCTCGATGGCCCTCTTGTGCTTGCCGGTTATTACTATAAACTCCTCAATACCGCAATTCTTTGCCTCCTCGACGGCATACTGAATAAGTGGCTTGTCAACCAGGGGGAGCATTTCCTTGGGCGATGCCTTGGTTGCCGGAAGGAACCGCGTCCCCAGCCCGGCCGCAGGGAAAACCGCTTTTTTTATCATACTATCCCCCTTTGTAAGCGATATTGATCCAGTTTTTCAATTTTACCACAAAATAACGGACTGAAAACCCCGCCCCCAAAGTATAATAACCATAAGAATAATATAAAGCCCCGCAGGAGGTCTTCAGATGATAAGGAAATCCGTTTGTTATTTTGAAAAGCCGGGAAGGGAAAACACCGGGCACTGTATTGAAATAGCAAGAGAGGCCGTAAAGGCGGAAGGCTACAGGCACATAGCCGTTGCAACCACCGGTGGAGACACGGCCCTGGCCCTGGGCGGGGCGTTCAGCGGTCTTTTTCTTTCCCCCGCCCCGAACATCGTGGCCGTTACGCATTCGGCCGGGTTCAGGGAGCCAAACGCGCTTGAGATGTCTGCTGGGACGAGGGACAGGATAGAGTCCATGGGGATAAGGATATTCACCGGCCCGATGCTCACCCACTCGCTTGAGACGGCGCTCGCCCAGAAGTTCAGCGGCGTGTACCCCACCCTTCTGATAGCGCAGGCCCTCAGGCGGTTCGGCGAAGGCACGAAGGTGGCGTGCGAGATAGTGATGATGGCGGTGGACGCGGGCCTTGTGCCGGAGGACGAGGAGGTGCTGGGGATTGCCGGGACCGCCAGGGGGGCCGATACCGTCCTCCTCATAAAATCCGCCGCGTCGAAGAGGTTCCTTGATTTGAGGGTGCTTGAGGTGCTGGCGAAGCCCAGGCTGGGCTAGCCCCCCTCCCCATTATTCCCTTGTATGCCAATCCCCCTCGCCCCTTTGTGAGAGGGGCTGGGGTGAGGGACTTAACTTTTCCCGTTAAAGACCTTTTTTACGCCCTTGGCCGCCTGCCTTATCCTGTGCTCGTTCTCGACAAGCGCGAACCTTACGAAGCCCTCGCCACCCTCGCCAAACCCGATGCCGGGGGACACGGCAACGCCCGCCTCTTTTATGAGGAACTTGCAGAACTCAAGCGAGCCCATTTCCCTGAAGGGCTCCGGTATCGCCGCCCAGACGAACATCGTGGCCTTGGGGGGCTCTATCTCCCACCCCGCGGCCTTCATGCTCTTTATAAGCACGTTCCGCCTGGACTGGTAGACCTTGCAGTAGTCCGACACGCACTGCTGCGGGCCGCGCAGGGCGACAATGCTCGCAATCTGGATGGGCTGGAACATGCCGTAGTCCAGGTAGCTTTTTATCTTTATGAGCGCCCCCACAAGCTCCCTGTTGCCGGAGCAGAAGCCCACCCTCCAGCCGGCCATAGAGTAGCTCTTGGTCAGTGAGAAGAACTCCACGGCCACGTCCTTGGCCCCCTTGGCCTGAAGGATGCTCGGGGCCTTGTAGTCGTCGAACACGAGATCGGCATAGGCCAGGTCGTGCACCACTATAAGCTTGTTCTCCCTGGCGAAGTCGACAACGTCCTGGAAGAACTCCGTCCCCTCGACGACCTGCGTAGTCGGGTTGTGCGGGAAGTTTATTATCAGCATCTTCGGGCGGGGCAGTATCTTCTTGTACGTGCGCTCTATCTCGCCCATCAGGTCGATGCCGCCCCCGGTGGGCACTCCGACGACCTCGCCCCCGGCAATTATCACGCTGTATGGATGTATGGGGTATGCCGGAGAAGGCGTCATCACGATGTCTCCGGGCTGTATCGTGGCAAGCACGAAATGCGAAAGCCCCTCCTTGGAGCCGATGGTGGCCACGGTCTCGGTTTCGGGGTCCAGGTCGACATCGTAGCGCCTCTTGTACCACTCGGTAAGCGCCACCCTGAGCTGCGTGATGCCCTTGGACGCCGAGTACCTGTGGTTCTTGGGGTTTTTAGCCGCCTCGCAGAGCTTGTTTATAACGTGCGGGGGAGAGGCCATATCGGGGTTGCCCATCCCAAGGTCTATGATGTCCTCGCCGCGCTTCCTGGCCTCCATCTTCAGGTTGTTCACTATCGCGAATACGTAAGGCGGAAGCCTCTTGATACGATTGAATTCATACATGGCTGTAATACTCCTCCGCGTTCATGGAACTCCTTACAAGCGGCCCGGACGCCACAGATTTGAACCCCATGGCCAGGGCCGTCTCTTTAAGTCCGTCAAATATCTCCGGCCTGACGTACTCCACGACCGGAAGGTTCTTCCTGGAGGGCCTCAGGTACTGTCCGATGGTGAGCATGCCGCACCCGGCGGCCCTCAAGTCCTCCATCAGCGCACGCACCTCGCCGCCGGTTTCGCCAAGGCCCAGCATGAAGCCGGACTTTACCGGCGTGCCCGGCGCCATCTTCCCTGCCGCGCCCAGCACCTCAAGCGACCTCCTGTAGTTTGCCTGAGGACGCACCTTCGGGTAAAGCCCCGGCACTGTCTCCACATTATGATTAAAAACGTCGGGGCAGGCGTCGAGCACCGTTTTTAACGACCCGGTGCTCCCCTGGAAGTCCGGAGTGAGCACTTCCACCCTGGCCCCGGGTATCTCTTCCTTTACAGCCCTGATGGTCCGCGCAAAATGGGCCGCGCCGCCGTCGGGCAGGTCATCCCTCGTAACGGAGGTTATGACGACGTATCTCAGGCCCATTTCCCTTGCCGCCCGCGCCACGCGCTCCGGCTCGTCCTCAAGGAGCGCACCTGGCGTTTTCCCCATTGCGGTATCGACCGAACAGAAGCCGCAGTCCCTGGTGCACATCGAGCCCATTATCATGAACGTGGCCGTCGGGCGGGAGAAGCACTGCCCGATATTGGGGCACCTTGCCTCTTCGCATACGGTGTGCAACCTTTGCGATCTCAGGGATTTCTTAAGCCCCATGACGGCGTGCGGAGGGTATTTCGCCTTTACCCATTCAGGCAGTCTCATGATTTTTTAATTCTAATTGAAAAACCGGGGGATTTTCAAACTATTAACGCGGCTGAAAACGGGCCGGAGAGCATGCATGGTGCCAGCCAGGCCCAACCTGCGTTCTAATCAACTTCCGGATCCATAACAGGCAATCCTTCCCGTCCGGCTGCCGCCAGAAGCTCATGATCGCTGCTGGCAATAAGAATCTCGTCCTTCGTGTGATGCCGTATGTTTCGTGCTGTCGCAAGGTGGACCGCGTCTGCCGCCTTCAGCCTGTGAAGTCTGATCAGGCTGGCCGCGTCATCCAGCACTTCGCTGTCGACGGCCCATACGATAAAGGTCTCCCAATCGTCATTAAATGCTGCTATAGCCTTCTCAAACCCGGAGATCTCCATCTGCCTCCTGGTCAGCGCCGATATGACCTCTAGGTGCGTCAAGGCCGATGACGCAAGACGCTGCGGATTTGATTCAAGCAGTTCGAGTACCTTGTTCCGGCCCTTTTCTTTCTTGAGATATTTTTTGGCAAGGGCGCTTGTGTCGAAATATATCATCTGCGGTCTTCCAGAATGGTGCAGGTGATGCTCTTGCCTTTAATCGAAACCCCGTCGAACTTCCTGGTCCCGCCAGCCCTGACGGGAAGACGGACCTTGCCGGCTGAGGCCAGGGAAGCCAGAATCTCATCCCGGCCGGCGTTGGCCTCGATTCCGGCAAGGTCGTGAATTATCGCAATGGGCTTCCCGCGGTCTGTGACAATCACCTGCCCCCCCTTCTTTACCATATTAAGGTATTTGGGCAGCTGGTTCTTCAGGTCGCGCACTCCAACTATCGTCATGGGCAGCCTCCTTAAAACTATATAGCTATTGTAGCTACATTTAAGCCCGCTGTCAATTCGAGCCATTGGATAAAGCTTATTTCATCCCCTGCAAAACCCCTCCTCTTTTTGACATAATAAATAAATGCACACTTATGACGTGATAGTCATCGGCGCGGGGCACGCCGGATGCGAGGCCGCGCTCGCTTCCGCAAGGATGGGGCTCAGGGCCTGCGTCTTCACGCTCAACCTGGACACCATAGGGCAGATGTCCTGCAACCCCGCCATCGGGGGGCTCGCCAAGGGGCACCTCGTGCGGGAGATAGACGCTCTCGGCGGCCAGATGGGGAAGGCATCCGACTCGGCCTGCATCCAGAGCCGCATCCTGAACCGCTCCAAGGGGCCGGCGGTCTGGTCCCTCCGGCACCAGGCGGACAGGGCCATCTACCGCCAGGTGATGCGCCGCGTCCTGGAAGAAACGGAAAACCTGGACATAAAGCAGGCGATGGCTGAAAAACTGGTCGTGGAAGACGGCAAAATCAAAGGCGTCATTACCTCAACAGGCACCTGCTACGAGGCCAGGGCGATCGTCATAACGGCCGGCACATTCCTCAAGGGCCTCATCCATATAGGGCTCGGCACGCACGAGGCCGGAAGGGCCGGGGAGTTCCCCTCTGTGGGGCTTTCAGACTCGCTGGCCAGACTTGGCTTCAGGATGGGGAGGCTGAAGACGGGAACGCCGCCGAGGCTTGACGCAAAGACGATAGATTTCTCCGGGCTGGAGGCGCAGTACGGGGAGGACCCGCCCGTTGCCTTTTCCTTCCGGGGCGAAGGGGCAAAAATCAAAAACCCCCAGATGCCCTGTTACGTGACTTACACAAACGACGGGACCAAAAGGATAATTCTTTCGGCCCTGGACCGCTCCCCCCTTTATTCGGGGAAGATCAAGGGCGCCGGGCCGCGCTACTGCCCCTCGATAGAGGACAAGGTGGTGCGCTTTGGCGAAAAGCCGCGCCATCAGGTATTCCTGGAGCCGGAGGGGCTCCAGACAAGCGAATACTACGCAAACGGCATCTCGACAAGCCTGCCCTATGATGTCCAGATAAGGCTGGTGCGGAGCATCCCCGGCCTTGAGGAGGCAGAGATAATGAGGCCCGGATACGCGATAGAATATGATTATGTAAACCCGGTGGAGCTTCGCCACACGCTTGAGACAAAGCGGGTCAGGGGCCTTTTTCTTGCCGGGCAGATAAACGGCACCTCGGGCTACGAGGAGGCCGCGGCGCAGGGGCTTGCCGCCGGGATGAATGCGGCGCTCATGATTAAAAAGGAGCAGCCCTTAATACTTGGAAGGCATGAAGCCTATATCGGGGTGCTGATAGACGACCTTGTCACAAAAGGCACCTCCGAGCCGTACAGGATGTTCACCTCGCGGGCCGAATACAGGCTCCTTTTGCGGCACGACAACGCAGACATGCGCCTTTGCGAAAAGGGTTTTATGGCCGGGCTCCTGCCCGCGGGCGATTATGAAAGGGCCGTCACGAAGAAAGACTGGGTGGAGACCGAAACCAGAAGGCTTGTGAATACGAGGCTGAAACCGGAGATGATAAACAGGGAGCTTGAGTCCGCCGGGGAAGGAAAAATATCTCCCGTTTCCGAAAGCGCGACGCTTGAGCAGCTCCTGAAGAGGCCGGAGGTCTCCTACGAAATGATAAAACGGATGTCCGCGCCAGCGCCGGCGCCGGGCGAAGACGCGGAAAAACTTGCGGAAACGGAAGTGAAATACGCCGGTTACATCAAAAAACAGATGGAATTGGTGGAAAAGCTAAGGGCATCGGAGGAAAAGCGCATCCCGGAGACAACCGACTACCGGGGGATACCGGGGCTCTCCAACGAGTTAGTGGCGAAGCTTGAAGAAGTGAGGCCCTCGAACATCGGCCAGGCCGGAAGGATACCGGGGATGACGCCCGCCGCGCTTGCGCTCCTGATGGTGGCCTCCGAGAAGGGCAGAAGATGCCGCGGCACTCAATAATAGACCTGAAGCAGTTCATCACGCTTGAGGAAGGCGAAAGCTGCTACAAAGGGTACATGATACCCGGCAGGCCCAACTGGGCGCGGGTGATGATATCCAAGCGGAGGACGGACGGGCTCATAGAGGCGGCAAATTACATGGTGCTCACGGACGACTCCGGCAAGCTCCTGTGGGAAAAACCGGCGCTGGCAAAGGTGCAGTCCGTGGAGGATTTCGAGCGCGACCTGGAAGAGTTCCGGAAGATGATAGAAGGGGCGGGGCTTCTTATCTTTTTGGAAGACTATGCCAATGAAGACTGAGGGGCGGCAAAAAACGCTCCCGGCCCCGGGGGGACTCCTTAAAGAAGGGCTTTCCCTGCTTGGCATCGGGTATGAGGGCGGCGCGATCGGGGCGTTCATGACGTACCTGGCCGAACTCAGGAAATGGAACAGGGCCTATAACCTTACATCCATTACGGAAGACAGGGACATCGTGACAAAGCACTTCCTCGATTCGGCGCTCTATCTGAAGGCGATAGAGGGAAAAGGACATACCATAGCCGACGTGGGAAGCGGCGCGGGGTTCCCCGGCATCCCCCTTAAAATCCTCCGCCCGGACCTCTCCATAAGCCTGATTGAGCCGTCGGGAAAGAAGGCCGCCTTTTTAAGGCACATGATAAGGACACTCGGTTTACGGGACATAAGCGCCGTTGAAAAGCGCGTGGAGGACATGCGGGACAGCTTATTCGACATAGCCCTTACGCGGGCGCTCTTCAAGGCCCCCGAATTCGTGAAAAAGGCCTCGGGGATTGTGAAAAAAAACGGCCTCTTCATCCTGAGCAAAGGGCCGGCGTACGGGCAGGAACTAGCCGGGACCCCTCATGTTGCAATGCGTTTTGTGCTGCCCTTTACGGACATCGAAAGATACATTATAGTTTTAAATAATGGGTAAAAAAACAGTGAAAGAGCCCGTAAAAAACAACCCTGAATACGCCAAAAAACCGCCCCTGCGGAGGATGCTCCCGTGCCTGAACACGGAATGCCGCCTTCGCAAGCTTGGCTGCACCGGGTTTGCAGGCTGTCCCGGCTACAAGACCGCCTGAGATTCACAATCTTTTCATATTTTCTTCAAACCTTCTTCAAACGCATGTCTTAATCTGTAGTTGAGCCCTGAAGCAAAGGGCTTGGCAAAGGGCTTAAGAGGAACGAGGCGCTAAAAACAAAAAGAAGGCCCTTGTAACGTGTACAAAAGATCTTTGGAACCGCCGGAAGGCCGCACACCCCAAAAAAAGCGGGTTTTTCCGGCAGCCGCTTCTACAGAGGAAACAGGTTTCCGGCCACTTTGGAGGCCGGGAGAGTTGCCTCTGGACAAGAGGCGCATGAATGGGAGGGAAACACCCCCTCCCTCCCTCCCATTCATAGTTTTTTTCCCGAAAAGATAGTTTAAAATGTTTGCTGGAATCTGGAATGCTTAAGGATAAAACGGTTTTTTTTGCTCTTTTTGGACTTTTTTCCGTTTCCGCGTGGGCTTTCCCGGGAAGCCCAGGAGTCTTATATGCCCAGCAGGGGGCACCGCCCACGATCCTGTACGATAACTGCTGTGACAACACCTACGGTCTTTGCCAGCACGAGATAACCCTTGCGGAGTCGCCCCATGTGCTGCACCAGTATTTCCTGAAACGGGGCCTCACGGCAAAGATTACCGCCCACATGGGGCGGTTCGTCAAGGCCGATATCTATAAGGCAGACAGCTACATAGACACTATAATCCTCGACCGGAAGACCGGCAAAATCCGCTCCATTTATTAAAACCTCTCAAAAATCGTCAATTTTGTTGAAAGTCCGTCATACCGGCGAAAGCCGGAATGACTGCCAAAGGATTTGTGTTTGGGACACCACACTGGATGCTGAAAAAGCTCATTTTGAGTCATTGCGAGGAGCTTAAAGCGCAGACTTGCGCAGGCGACTAAGCAATCTCTTCTCCCCTTTCAGTTTTTAAGGCCTTTTGTGCTATATTAGCGTGGGGAAAATGGGGGGGAATCCTGCCATGAAAAAGGATTTTTTCAAACTGCCCGGATGGCTTCTCATCACAATTGCGGCGGTGATTGCCGTCCTTACGGTCGCCGGCATCTTTGTCCTGCATCTCAAAGTCGAAGACGCCGTACGGGCCGAGTTGTTCCTGGCGCGGCTCAAGGAGCAGGCCAATCTGCTCAATTCGTTCGAATTTAAAATGCTTGGCAAAAGAAGGTTCGACCCCGATGAACAGCCGGGGATAAAAGACCCCCGGGAAAACATGGACAAGCTCTTCATCGAGCTTGCCGCCATTGACGGCAGCAGCGGGATACCCCAAGGCATACAGAAAATCTACAAGGACTACATCGCGGCACTGGAGGAGGAGTTCATGGCTATCCGAAAGGGAAAGCCCCGGCTTGCCGAATCGATAGATGAAAAAAAGGTCGACCCGATCTTCCGGTCCCTCACGGACGGCTTCAACAGGGCCGAATACTATTACAGCTCCTATTCGGTCAAAACGCATTTCATCGTGGAGACCAGTTCGCTGCTGCTGCTCATAATCGGCGGCCTCCTCATAGGGGGCACGATGTATAAATATCAGCAGGCAAGGCAGAAGGTGGAGCTGATAAAGACCGAGCGCGAGATACTTCAGAGCAGCGAGGAGCGTTTCCGCTCGCTTATCGAGAACTCCTCGGACGGCATCTTCCTCATAAACAGGGACGGCTCGGTGAATTACGCGAGCCCGTCGGCATACAGGATGCTTGGCCTGGCTGGAAAGGCCGCGATAAACCGCCTTGCCGAGGCAATACAGCCGGCAGAGAGGGAAAGGTTCGACGGTTTCCTTGCCCGCTGCATCGATGAGGGGCTGGCCGCCGGGGAATTCCGCTTCAGGCATCCCGAGGGCAGGCCGGTAATCGCGGAGGTCATCAGTAAAAACAGGCTCCACGACCCCGCCGTGCAGGCGATCGTGATGAACTGCCGCGACATAAGTGCCCGCAAACTGGCGGAAGCGCAGCAGGCCCGGCTTGCCGCGGCGATAAGCTCCACGGCAGAGGCCATCCTGGTGGCCGGCGCCGGCGGGCGGATTGAATACGTGAACCCGGCATTCGAGCAGATAACCGGATACACAATGGAAGAGGCCCTGGGCAAGCCGCTTCATTTCACCAGGGACGGCACAGGCGCGGAAGGCGATTTCAGCGGGCACGTGCGGGAGGTGCTCGCCCATGGGCAGACGTGGAGCGGCTGTTCGATAAACAAAAGGAAGGACGGCAGCATTTATCATGCCGAGGACACCATCTCACCCGTGAGAGGGCCGGATGGAGAGATAACCAGCCTGGTCGCCGTTGAGCGGGACATCTCGGAGAGGCTGAGGATTGAGTCCGTGGCCGAGGCGCTGAACACGACCAACAACATAGGCTACATATTTTCCGGCATAAGGCACGAGCTGGGCAATCCCGTGAACTCGCTCAAGGTAACGCTCACTGTGCTGGATGCCAGGCTGGGCCAGTGCTCCATTGACGAGGTGAGGACCTACCTGGGCCGTTCGCTCTCCGAGCTGGCCAGGATTGAATACCTCCTGCGCACCCTGAAAAACTTCAACATGTACGAAAAACTGAGCGTAACGGACTTGAACATGGGTGAGTTCTTCGAGGGGTTGATTGAACTCGTCCGGGAGGACTTCAAAAACAAGGGGGTCAAAATAACCGTTGCCGTTGCCGGGGGCTGCACCGCAAACGCCGACGCGCGGGCGCTCCAGCAGGTGCTCCTGAACGTCCTGGGCAACGCAGCCGACGCCATCGGCGGGGAAAAAACCGCTGGGCAGATAGGCATAGACGTTACAAACGCCGCCGGGATGGTCTCAATCGAGGTGGCAGACAACGGGAAGGGGATGACCTGGAAGGAACAACAGGGCCTCTTCAAGCCCTTTTTCACCACGAAACCAAACGGCACCGGCCTTGGACTGGTGATTACAAAAAAAATGGTCTCGAAAATGGGCGGGACGATATCAGTCAACAGCAGGCCCTCCGAAGGGACGACAGTAAGGATATCCCTTCCCGAAGGCAGGCAGCAGCCCGCGTAAAAAAACATCCGCAGCCTTGAACCCTCTCCTTTACTGCCTTGTTATGACAGCGGGAGAGGGGGATGGGGGGGGCGTTGCCGGAACATGGCCCCGATTGACTTTAAACTCCCCTTGGGGCAAAAATAACAGCCGGGTTTCCGTTTTTATTTCCGCATGGTGAAGGGATGATCTTCGGGAAGAAAATAATAGTCGTAATGCCCGCTTTTAACAGCGCCAGGACCCTCGACAGGACTTACCGGGAAATCCCCCGCGAATACATAGACGATGTCATCCTGGTTGACGACGCAAGCACCGATGAGACAGTCCGGCTCGCCAAAGACCTTAAAATCAAAAGCATAGTGCACCCGGAAAACCGGGGATACGGCGCGAACCAGAAGACCTGTTATTTCCAGGCCCTGCGGGAGGCAGCGGACGTCATCATAATGCTCCACCCGGACTACCAGTACACGCCCAGGCTGCTTGTCGCCATGGCCTCGCTCGTGGCCAACGGACAGTACGATATCGTGATAGGCTCCAGGATACTTTCCGAGGGCGCCCTGAAAGGCGGCATGCCCCTTTACAAGTATGCGTCCAACAGGGCGCTCACCCTTTTCCAGAACATATTGCTGAGGAAAAAACTCTCCGAATACCATACGGGCTACAGGGCCTTTTCGCGCCGCGTGCTGGAGACCCTGCCTCTTGGCGAGGACTCCGACGGCTTCGTATTCGACAATCAGATGCTGGCGCAGGCCGTGTTCTTCGGCTTCTCCATCGGCGAGATATCCTGCCCGGCAAGGTACTTCGACGGGGCGTCCTCCATTGACTTCAGGAGGAGCGTCAGATACGGGCTCGGGGTCTTAAGGACGTCCATTCAGTTCAGGCTCCAGAGGCTTGGGCTTGCGCATTTCGCCATCTTCGACCCCGCAGGCGCAAAACTGCCCCGGGCCATGGAAAATACGCAGGGCAAATAATGGGGCCCGCCTCCGCGAACAGAAAAAAAACCGGCCTCCTGCTCCTTTCCGCTTCACTCGTTATCAGCGCGCTGGCATACGTCCAGACCCTCTCTTACGATTTCGTTTACGACGACAAGCCCCTTATCGTCGATAACCCGGTCATAAAGGACGCAAGGAACATCCCGCGGATACTGTTAAGGGAAGACATAATAGACCATGTGCACGCCGGTTATTACAGGCCGTTGAGCCCGCTGCCGCACATGCTCGACTATTACATCTGGGGGCTCAACCCTTTGGGATTTCATCTGAGCAACATCATATATCACCTGGCGGCTGTCTCTCTGGTCTTCCTTTTATGCCTGATGATTTCCGGCTCCTCTTACGCCGCATTTGCCGCAAGCCTGTTTTTTGGCATTCACCCTGTCAATACGGAACCGGTCGCCTTCATAACGGGCAGGAACAATGTCCTGTGCGGCGTATTCACGCTGGCCTGCCTCGCTGCCTACATGAAATACAGGCAGGGGGGGAAAAGGCGGCTTTCCCTTTTCCTGCCCGCTTACACGGCGCTTTTTCTCGCGGGGCTTTGCTTCAAGGAGTTTGCCATAATGCTGCCTGTTTTCATAATCGCTGCTGATGTCATGCAGGGCAGGTCCGTCCGGAAGCGGATTTTCACGTGGGATTACCTGCCTTTTTTTGCCGCAATCGCGATTTACCTTGCAATGAGGAGCTATGTTCTGAAGGGTGCCGTCGGGACGCCGCTGAAGCTGAACGAGCTGCCGCTGAGGATGCTCTCCATGCCGGAGGTTCTAATTACCTACCTGAGGCTTTCCTTCATACCCTTATGGCAGAAGGCCCAGTACAACATAGGGCTGAACGCCTCGGCCGGGAAGTGGGCCTATGCCCTGCTGCTTGCGGCGCTGCTCCTGGCGCTCTTCAGGTACAGGAAAAAACGGGCGGTCTCCCTTGCGGCGCTTTGGTTTTTCCTGTTCCTTGCGCCCGTGATGAACATCGTGCCCGTAAGCGGGAGCCTGATGGCTGAAAGGTATCTCTATGTCCCGCTGGCGGGAATAGCCGTGTCCATCGGCACGGCCTTCGGCAGGGCCGTGGAAGGAAAGCGCAGAAATCCCGCCATCGGCCTTTTCGTGTTCTACGCCTGTGCGCTGTTCTTCCTTACCGTCCAAAGGAACCCCGTGTGGCGCAATGACGAGTCGCTCTATACGGACATGATAAAGACCGAGCCTTCCGCGTACAAGGGCTGGTACAACCTTGGCAACATGATGTACCGGGAGGGCAGGCTCAAGGAGGCGCAAATGCTCTGGGAAAAGGCGCTCGCGGTGAAGCCCGGCATGTACGCCGTCCACAACAACCTGGGGGTGCTTTATGAAAAGACCGGCGATTACGCGCTTGCCGAGAAGCACTACAGGATAATACTCGCGGTAAAACCCTACCCGGAGGTCTACCAGAACCTGGGCAACGCCCTTTCAGGGGAGAAAAAATTCGCCCAGGCCGAAGACGCGTATAAAAGGGCCATCGGCATGGACAGGGACAGCCTCCGGGGCTATGTCCTCCTCTCTGATTTTTACAGCAGGACGGGCAGGCCCGCCCTTGCCCTTGGCACGATGGAGCAGGCGGTAAAGAACATGCCCGCCTCCTGCGACGCTTACAACATCCTTGGCACTGTGGCGGGCAAGATGGGCCGCTATGACGAGGCACGGTCCGCCTTCCTCAGGGCCATAGCCCTGGACCCCGGCTGCAAGGCCTGCTTTCATAACCTGAACGTCTTGAAAAGATTAAAAAAACCGGGTGCTTAAAAAACAAAACCGATATAGGTTATAATAAGCGTTTTTGACAACATATCCCCGTTCTGTTATTTTAAAGCGATGAGCAAAAAACGTCTTTTCTCCCTTATCAATATCCTGCTGACCTCAATCCTTGCGATCACTTTCATCTTCACTGCCAGGGACCTCGTCACTTTCAGCGTAAAGAGCGGAAAACCCTATGTTGCCGAGGCTTCAAGGCCGCACCAGCCGGCCAGGCCCGCCGCGAACATCCTTGAGTATGCACCCGTCGCAAAAGACAATGCGTTCGGGTTCCCCCCGATGGATTTGAAGGTGCTCACATCCGCCAGCAAGACGGCTGCGCCATCCTCTGTCAACCTCATCGGCACGGTCACCGGAGCGCTGGGGTACGCCGTTGTCATCAGGGATTCGAAGGAAGAGCTTTACCGCAAGGGGCAGATGATACCCGGCGTGGGCTATCTGAACTCGGTGGGCAAGGACTACGTGAGCATAAAAGGCACAGGCGGCAATGTGAAGCTGCCCCTCAAGGACCTGAGCGTCGTAAAGGAGGTGTCCGGCGCGCCCGGAAAAGCGCCCGCCCCGGGGGGGAATTTCGTCCGGCAGGCCGGCTCCGGCTCTTACATCGTGAACAAGAACGCGGTGTCCGCCGCCATCGACAACCCTTCGAGGATACTCGGGGACGCCAGGATGCTGCCCAATTTCGTGGACGGCAAACAGCAGGGGTTTGTCATCAGGGAAGTGAAGCCGGGCGGCGTTTTCAACGAGATGGGGCTGAAAAACGGCGACGTGCTCCTCAAGATAAACGACTTCGAGATATCGGGGCCGGATGCGGCGCTGAAGGCATTTACGGCATTAAAGGGACTGGACAGCGTAAATCTTGATATAATGAGGGACGGGCAGAAGCTCACTCTTACATATCAGATACGGTAAAAGAGGGTAAAAACCATGATAAGACGGACAGCCCTTATAGTCGTGCTGTTGCTGCTGGTGTTCAGGTATGCCTATGCCGCACAGAAGATTACGCTCGATTTCGTGGATGTCGAACTGGCCACATTCGCCAAGTTCGTAAGCGACACGACGGGGAAAAACTTCATTTTCGACGACAGGCTGAAGGGCAAGGTCACCATAATCACCCCTTCCGGGCTCAACAAGGACCAGACTTTCAGGCTCTTCACCTCCGTGCTTGAGCTGAAGGGGTTCACCCTGGAGCCCGCGGGCGTGAACGCCTACAAGATAATCCCGGTTTCCGAGGCCAGGCAGAAGGCCCTGCCGTTCCAGACCACGCATATAAACGACAGCTACATGATAAGGCTGATACCGCTCAAGTACATAGCCCCGGACGACGCGGTAAGGTTCCTGAGCCCTGTGGTCTCAAGGGACGGCTACCTCGCGGCGTTCAGCCAGGGCAGCTTCCTGCTTGTCATAGACAGCGGCCTCAACATAGAAAAGATAATCCGCATACTGGGCGTCATAGACACCCCGCCCATAGCGCACGAGAGCGAACTGGTCATCCTCAAGTACGCCTCGGCCGAGGAGGTGGCCCGGATAATAAACGAGGGGCTCCAGAAGCCGTCGCCGGGGAAGGTGGTGCCGCCGAAGGCCATTGCCGAGACGAGGCTCAACGCGATAGTCCTGCTCGGAGACAAGGGCGACAAGGATGCCATGAAGAAGCTCATAGCCCTGCTTGACGTCCCGGCCAAGGAGATACAGGGCGGGATTAACGTCTATTTCCTCAAATACGCCGACGCCACAGAGCTTGCAAAGACGCTCCAGAGCACGATAACGGGCCAGCAGGCCGCCAAGACCCCCGCCCTGCCCGGCCAGCCGGCCGCCGCCGGCCAGCCGCAGAAGATCATCATCACGCCGGACAAGGGGACGAATTCGCTGGTCATCATGGCCTCGCAGTCGGACTATCAGAACCTGCGCACGATAATAGCCGAGCTGGACAGGCCCAAGAAGCAGGTATTCGTGCAGGCCATGATAGTGGAGGCGTCCATAAACGGGCTCCGCGCGCTGGGCACCCAGTGGCGGGGCGTCGTCAAGAAAGGGGGCGAGCCCGTGTTGATAGGTGGGGTCGGCACCATAGACTCCTCCGAGGTGCTGAACATAATAAACGGGCTTTCCGGCCTTTCCGTGGGCGGCCTGGGCAACTTCATGAACATAAACATAACGAACCCGGACGGCACCACAAGCACGTTCAACATTCCCGGATACGCCGCGCTCTTCAACCTCAGCGACTTCCGGGACGTCGTAAACGTGCTCAGCTCTCCGCAGGTGTTCACCTCCGACAACCAGGAGGCGGAGATAGTCGTGGGTGAGAACGTGCCCTTCATCACCCAGCGGGAGACCGCGGGGGCCGCGTCGGTCAGCACGGGGCTGATAGCCTCCTCCATAGAGAGGAAGGACGTGGGCATAAAGCTCAAGATAACCCCGCACATAACCGAGGGGGACGCCGTGAGGCTGGACATCTACCAGGAGATATCGGCCCTGGAGCAGCCCGCCGTAAGCGGGACGGATGCCGTGGCGCTGCTTACGCAGGTCGGCCCCACAACGACGATGCGCTCCACAAAGACCTCCGTCTTCGTCAACAACGGCCAGACTATCGTGATAGGCGGACTTATGAGCGAAACGGATGAGAACACAGTGACCAAAGTGCCGGTACTGGGCGACATACCCATACTGGGATATCTTTTCAAGACCAAGTCGGTGAAGAAGCAGAAGACCAACCTGCTCGTCTTCATCAGCCCGACAATCATCGGCAGCCCGGAAGACATCCAGAAGGTGACCGAGGAGAGGAGCACGATGTTCGGGATGAAGACCGGCCAGTACAAGCCCGGCGAGCTTATCGTGAAGTTCAGGCAGGCAGTGACCGCGGAAGAGGCGCAGTCCGTAATTAAGGGGCAGGGCGCATCGGTGCTCAAGAAGATGACGGACAATACGTATCTTTTGAAGATAAAGGAAGGACAGGAAGTGAAGGACGCAGCTTCAGAATTCTCAAAAGACCCGAGGGTGGAATTTGCCGAACCGGACTATACGGTCCGGACTATACGGTAAAGACGCAGCAAGATGAGAGAAGAGATCAAACGTATTACCGACGAGGAAGTAGAGCTTTCCCTCCTTATGAACGTGCCCCTGGGGTTTGCCAAAGGCAACCTGCTCTTGCCGCTCAGGAGGACAAACGGGGACCTTGTGGCGGCGGTGGCCGGCGAAAAGGGGCTTTTCGCCCTGCTTGAGCTTGCCAGGCAGATGTCCCTCAACCCGAAACCCCTCTGGGGCGACGCCGCGGTGATAACGGAGGCTGTAAACCGCTATTACGGCCAGCTTGGCTCGGCGGAAGAGGTGATGGGCGACATCAGGGAGGAAGACCTCTCATCGGTCGCCACAGAGTTCGAAAGGCCAAAGGACATACTGGAGCTTACGGAAGAGGCCCCGATAATCAGGCTCCTGAACGCCCTGCTCCGGCAGGCGCTGAAGGAAAGGGCAAGCGACATCCACATAGAACCCTTCGAGAAGGAGCTTGAGGTGAGGCTCCGCGTGGACGGGGTGCTGAGGAAGATACTGAGCCCGCCCAAGATAATTCAGGACGCGCTCATAAGCAGGGTCAAGATAATGGCCAACCTTGACATCGCCGAGAGGCGGCTCCCGCAGGACGGCCGCATAAGGCTGCTTATCGGCGGCAAGGACATAGACGTGAGGGTCTCGCTGATACCGACGATACACGGCGAGCGGGTGGTGCTCAGGATACTGGACAGGCGCGGAGGCGTAATCGGGCTGGAAAGCCTGGGCATGGACAGCCAGATGAGGACCGGGTTCGAGGAGCTGCTCTCAAGGCACAACGGCATAATACTTGTCACCGGCCCCACGGGAAGCGGAAAGACCACAACCCTCTATGCGGCGCTCAACCGCATCCACACCTCGGAGAAAAACATCATAACCATCGAGGACCCTGTCGAGTACGAGCTGAAGGGCATCGGACAGATACAGATAAACCCCAGGGCCGGGCTCACATTCGCATCGGGGCTGAGGTCCATCCTGAGGCAGGACCCGGACGTGATAATGGTCGGCGAGATAAGGGATTTGGAGACGGCGCAGATAGCCACTCAGGCCTCGCTCACGGGCCATCTTGTGCTTAGCACCCTGCACACAAACGATGCGGCCTCCGCCATAGCGAGGCTCCTGGACATAGGGGTGGAGCCCTTCCTCGTGGCCTCCTCCCTTGTGGGCGTGCTTGCCCAGAGGCTTGTGCGGCTCAACTGCCCCTCATGCAGCGAGCCCTTCCAGCTGGGGGCCTCCGAAAGCGCCTTCATAAGCGGGCACTCAGGCAAGGCCAACGTGGTCAAGGGAAAAGGCTGCCCCAAGTGCGGCGGCACCGGGTATATCGGCAGGGCCGGGATATTCGAGCTGCTCGCCATAGATTCCGGGACAAGGCGGCTCATAACCGAAAGGGCCGACGCCAAGAGCATACTTGAAGCGGCAGTATCGAGGGGCATGACAACACTCCGTGAAGACGGCCTCCGGAAGGTGCTCCACGGCGAAACCACCCCCGAAGAAGTGCTGAGAGTGACGCAGAAAGAAAATGCCGGCGTTCAGATATAAGGCGTTCGCCAGCACCGGGCGGGAGACCACAGGCGTCATAACGGCCGACAACGAGCGGCATGCGGCCGCGAAGCTCAAGGAGCTTGGCATATTCCCCAGGCAGTTGAGCGTCGAGAAGACCGCCGCCAAAAAGGTAAACCCCAAGAGCCTTCCCTTCATAACGAGGGAGCTTTCGCTCCTGGTGGCCTCAGGAGTGCCGATACTTGACGCCCTGAAGACGCTGGCAGGGGACGCCAGGGGACAATGGCGGGCGCTCCTGCTCGGCCTTGCCGATGACGTGTCCTCCGGCATGGGGCTTTCGAGGGCGCTTGAGCAGTATCCTGTCTTTCCGCCCTTCTACACCAGGATGGTCGCCTCCGGAGAGGCCAGCGGCACGCTTGACGCCGTGCTGAGGAGCCTGGCCGATTTCCTCGACGAGGACGCCAGGACCAGGGCCCGCATCAAGGCCGCGCTCGTCTACCCCGCGTTCATGCTGATGGTGGGGGCGGTAATCCTCTCCTTCATCTTCGCCTTCGTCATGCCCAAGATAACGAAAATATTCACGGATTCAGGAAGGGCGCTGCCCCTGGCGACCAAGGTGCTGATGGCCACGAGCGGGTTGTTCATACACTACTGGTGGATACTGTTCGGGCTCGTGATACTGGCGGGCTACTGGGGCAGGGACTATTACAGGAAGAACAGGCTCCGCGTGGATGCCATGTTCCTCAGGATAGCCCTTTTCAAGAGCCTTTACCTGAGCAGGTTCATCAGGGCGTTCGGCTTCCTGCTCGAGGGCGGGCTCCCGGTGCTGAGGGCGCTTGAGCTTTCCGGCCCCTCCAGCGGCAACATGGCCATCGAGAAGGGCATAAAAGAGGCGCGGGAAAAACTCTCCGAAGGGGCGGACCTGTCACAGGCATTGCAGGGTTTCCCCCCGGTCTTTACACAGCTCCTTACCACGGGGCAAAAGAGCGGCCACCTGGCCGAGGCGGTAAAGAAGGCCGCCGCCTCATACGACGAGGACTTCAAGAGGCGCCTCGAAAGGTCTCTGGCCCTGCTTGAGCCCTCCATGATACTCATCATGGGCGCGGTTGTGGGCTTCATAGTGCTTGCCGTGCTGCTGCCCATCTTCGACATGAACCAGATAATAAAATAGAAATTGCAGGAGAGTGTATGGGGGCTTCGATGCCGCTTCGTCCACTTTTAAATTGACAACCGTCCCGTTGGGTATTATCTTTTTAAGGTACTTGCAATCCAGGAAAAAACTGGTTTTCCCATTTCGGCTAAGGAGCGCCATATCAGGAAGAAGCGGTTTTTATTATTGATGTCCTTTGCCGTTTCCGTGCTGGCGCTTTTTGCGCTTGCCACCGGCTGGACGAGCGGCCCCGCGGGGAAAAAACCGTTTAAACCTTCCGGCCAGCACCCCGCTTATGTGGCGGGGGAGGTGCTGGTGAAGTACAAACAAGGGGCGGCCTCGGCCTTTGCCGAACAGAGGCTGGCGCTCCAGAGCATCCAGCGGTTCAGGACGCTTGGGATGAACAGGCTCCGGGTGCCTGGCAACGTCTCCGTGGAGCAGGCGGTGGCGGAGCTTGAGAAAGACCCGGACGTGGAGTTCGCGGAGCCAAATTACATCGCCCACATAAGCCAGGTAACACCAAACGACCCGCTGTTCTCCCAGCAATGGGCGCTGCCGAAGATAAGCGCGCCCCAGGCATGGGAGAAGACCGAAGGCAGCACAGGCATAATAGTGGCGGTGCTGGACACCGGCATAGATTACGGCCACCCGGACTTGGGGGGAAACGTCCTGCTTCCGGGGGCCGACTTCGTCAATCCTGGCAGCGCCCCGCTTGACGACAACGGACACGGCACGCACGTCGCGGGGATAATCGGGGCCGTGACGGACAACGGCATAGGCGTGGCCGGGACGATGTGGAACGTAAAACTCCTGCCCATAAAGGTCTTCGGCGCGGACGGAACGGGGGATGTTGCGACGATAGTGCAGGGGATAGACTACGCGAAGTCCCAGGGGGCCGTAATAGTGAATTGCAGTTTCGCGCTGGATTCCGGGGTCATCTCCCAGACGCTCCAGAATGCGATAGCTTCCGCCCCCAACATGCTCTTCGTGTGCGCGGCGGGAAACGAGTCCAATAACAACGACACCAAGCCCACCTCCCCCGCAAGCATACAGGCAAATAACGTAATCGCCGTGGCCTCAACGGACTTTTCCGACAACCTGTCCAGCTTCTCCAATTACGGCGCAAAAACGGTGCAGATAGCCGCCCCCGGCGGCACGCTGGGCTCAAACACCCTGCACGACATAGTCTCCACCTTCCCGCCGCCAAGGCCGGCATTCTATTCGGAGAATTTCAGCACGCCTGGCGGCTGGACCCTCGGGAGCGGATGGGCGCTGACCACGGCGTTTTTCAACTCGCCGCCCTCAAGCATCGGCATAGCCCCGGGCGGGCAGGCGGACTCCTCCGCCACAAGCCCCGCGATAACGGCCACTGGCGGCCAGCTTGCCTGTTCCGTGGACTTCAAGCTCAGGCTGAATACCGACGCAGTCGGCCATCCGTCAGACGCACTCTTCGTGGAATCCTCCACGGACAACGCCACCTGGACAACGCTGAACTCCTATAACGGGAGCTTCGACGATTTTGCGGACCCGGCGGCGATAGAGAGCACATCGCTTGGGGACGGAAAAAACCCGGTTTATGTGAGGTTCCGGTTCCACACGTCAACCTCCGGCGAATACGCATATGTGGACGATGTGGCGGTCGCCTGCGCCTCGAAGACCTACGACCCGGCAGCCGATTACGCATTCGAGGCCGGCACTTCGATGTCGGCCCCTTTTGCATCGGGGGCCGCGGGGCTTTTGAAAACTGAATTCCCCAACCTCACTCCGGGTGGAATGAAAACCCTCCTCATGAGCGGGGTGGATGTGCTTAGCTCTCTCAGCGGCAAGGTGTCCACTTCCGGCAGGCTCAACATAAACAACAGCTTCCTTCCTCCCACGCCAGCGGGGTTTGCGGTCTCTTCCACCACGACAAGCCGGATAAACCTCCTCTGGAAGGACGACCCTAACGAAGACAGCTACCAGCTTGAGAGGGAGCAGCCCGGCGGGACGTTCTCGCCCATCGCGACACTGGCGGCAAACACGACATCCTATTCCGACACGGGGCTTGCCAAGGACACAACATATACTTACAGGATAAAGGCCGTTAACGCGTTCGGCCCCTCCCAGTACGCCACGCTCACCGCAACCGCATCAGGCGGGTCGGGGGGCGGCGGGGGCGGATGCTTCATAGCCACGGCCGCTTTCGGGAGCCCTCTGTCAAAAGAGGTGACTGTGCTCAGGGATTTCAGGGACAGGGTGCTGCTAAAGTCCTCCTGGGGGACGGCATTCGTGGCCTTCTATTACGCGCACTCCCCGGCCGTTGCGGACGTGATAAGACAGCATGATGCGCTCCGTTTTTTTACGAGGATGCTGCTTTATCCGGTCGTCTGGCTCGTGAAATATCCATACCTTTTTGGCCTGCTGCCCCTTGGACTTGGAATTATTATATTAAAAATAGTAAAATATTCGAGCAATGGCAGCAGCAGGAAATAAAAAAGGCTTTACCCTTCTTGAAATCCTTGTCGTGGTGTTCATCCTGGGTATTCTCGCCTCGATAGTGGCCCCCAAGATAATGGGCAGGACCGATGACGCAAAGGTCGCGGAGGCCAAGGTGCAGATAAAAAATATCGAGACCGGCCTCAAGCTCTACAAGCTGGACAACGGCTCCTACCCTACGACGGAGCAGGGGCTCCAGGCCCTTATAGAGCAGCCCTCTACGGGCCAGGCGCCTCAGCATTACCGCCAGGGCGGATACCTGGAGCAGAAGAAATTGCCGCTTGACCCATGGGGCAACTCCTATGTTTACACCTGCCCCGGCACCCACGGGGACTTTGACCTTCTCAGCCTCGGGGCCGATGGGAAAGAGGGCGGAGAAGGCTATGACAAGGACATCACGAACTGGGAAATGCAGTAAAAAACAGGGGTTCACGCTCCTCGAACTGGCAGTCGTAATCTTCATCATCTCCCTGTTCTTCACCCTCGCAGTGCCCGCGTTCAGGAACAGGACATCGGATTCCGACGCCCTCAAGGTGGCCTCCGTCCTGAGGGAACTCAATGAGTCCTCAATCGCAAGGAAGGCGGACTACGACATCACTTTCGACATGGACAGGCGCCTTGCGGACTGGAACGGCCCGGAGGGGCCAAGGTCCATGGAGCTGAAAGGACTCACGGCGGTCGATATGCCCTCCCGCGGGATGGTAAAAGAGGGCACGCTCAAGATACTCTTTGATGCCATGGGGGCGCCCGAAGACATAACCGTCTACCTGAGCGGAGAAAAAAACGGATACAAGGTATCACTCGTGCAGTTGAGCGGAAGGGTCATCATAAATGGGACGCAGTAAAGGCGGCTTCACGCTCCTGGAGGTCCTGATAGCCCTGGCCATAGTGGGCGGGCTGCTCGTCTCCATAATCGAGCTTGTAAACCATAACATCTCGGTCATAGACCGGTACGAGACCCTGAGCACGGAGATGATGCTGGCGAAGGAAAAGCTCACGGACCTGAAGAACGCGCCCGTCGAGACAAGCGGCGTGTTCAACGCCCCTTATTCGGATTACCAATACCAGAGCAGGATAGAGGACGGCCCCCTTCCCCAGCTGAACGTGCTGGTGCTCGATGTCAAAAGGGGGCGGGACTCCACCCAACTAAAGATGTTCTTCAGGAAATGAGATTGTTCAAGCCGGCGGACAAAGGCGGGTTCACGCTCCTTGAGGTGCTCCTCGCGGTGCTTCTTGTGGGCGTGGTGCTGGGGGCGGTCTACGGGACGTTCAACCTCGTGGAGCGCGCGAAGGAGGGCTCAAGCGAGTCCCTGCTGAGGCTCTATGAGGCAAGGAAGACCATGGACACGATGAGGAGGGAGATAGAGGCCATGCAGGGCCCCTTCGAGGTGGCCGACAGGGAATTTTACGGCAAGCAGGGCTCAAGCATCTCCTTCACGGGGTTTTCCCCGCAATGGGGCGTGTTCTCGAAAGTGGCCTATTCGATAGTCGATGAAGGCGGGAAGCTCGATTTGCAGAAGGAGTTCCAGCTGCCGGGCCAGGCAAAGCCGCGCACGGCCATCCTGCTTGAAAACGTGGAGGCATTCACGGTTGAGGTGTATACGGGCGGCAAATGGGTAAAAACACTCCAGTCCGGAGGCTCGGGCAGCCCCGTGCGCATAACGATGAAGATACCTTTCAAGGGCAGTTTCCTCACGCTCACGGAGACGGCGCAGTCCAGGATAGGCGGAGTCCTCTGATGGGAAAAGAAAATAAAAAAACCTCCGGGCCGCTGATTTCAAAGAGATTGCTTCACTGCGCTCGCAATGACGATAAAAAAGGTCAGCACGCTGTCAGTGACAGGCAGGGGTTCATCCTCGTGCTCGTGCTGCTTATCGTGGCGGTGCTCATCGCGGCGGCGGTGGAGTTCGCAAGCGGGGTCTTCGTGAACGTAAGCGGGCTTGGCAACCTGGACACGATGGAAAAGCTCTCGGTCGAGGGCTCTTCGCTTATCGCAAGCTCCT
>JAJYJS010000015.1:33057-43551 GCA_021789215.1 Nitrospirota bacterium
GTGGCGGTGCTCATCGCGGCGGCGGTGGAGTTCGCAAGCGGGGTCTTCGTGAACGTAAGCGGGCTTGGCAACCTGGACACGATGGAAAAGCTCTCGGTCGAGGGCTCTTCGCTTATCGCAAGCTCCTCCGGGATGCTCATGGACGCCATCAAGCAGGGCTATATACAGCTTGGGGGCGAGGACATGAAGATACCCATAGAAAACGGGGTTGACCTTAGCTTCCATGCCGCCGATGAGAATTCCAAGTTCAACCTGAACACGCTGGTGAGCCAGAACGGGGATGTCAACAAGGAAGCCTACGATTCCTTCAAAAGGCTTTTGAAAAACCTGCACCTGGACGAAAACATAGCGGACAAAGCCGTGAACTGGATAAACAGGAACCCCGCACCCTCTTCGCAGCCGTCTTCCCCGGAGGGCAGCGTGAGCACAGGCCCCGGCTATCTCCAGAGCACGCCGGAGCTGCGGCTGTTTATAGACGGGCCTACTTATGATAAACTTGTAAACTACGTTACGGTATACGGGGACGGCTCGATAGACATAAATACGGCGGACGCGCCGGTGCTGATGAGCCTGTCCGGTGAAATGAGCAAAGACCTGGCGGACAGGATAATCACCCGCAGGCAGATGGAGCCGTTCAAGAACACGGGCGAGCTTTCCACGGTCGCCGGGTTTGAGAAGCTTGGCATGGAGCTTCTGCCCAGGATAACGGCATCCAGCTCCGCCATAGGACTCAGGGCCACCGCCGAAGAAGATGGGATAACCCGGATTGTCGAGGGCGTCGTAGACGCAAACGGCAGGATAATATACTGGAGGGAATACTAGAAAAACCGTATGAAAAAGGCCTTCATAGACCTGAAAAGCCCCGGAAGCGGTACCCTTTACCTGTTCGAAGACGGCAGATACGCCGGACCCACCGGCTTCACCCTTGGCGAGGATTTTTCCTCCGTCCAGTTCGAAAAGTCCCTGCCGGAACTGGATGAGGCCTGGCTTGGGCTTCCCGTTTCCATGCTCGATTTCCGCCTGCTGGAGTTCCCGTTTTCAGAGATGGACAAGATCCGGCAGGCGCTGCCCTACGAGCTTGAGGGCATAGTGCTGAAAAATATCGCTGACATAAGCTTCGATGCCGTTCCGGCAGGCGGACAGGCGGAGATGGAGACGGTGCTTGCCGTCTATGCCGAAAAGGCGATATTAAAGAAGATGATAGAGGCCTTCAAGTCGGCCGGCGCGGAGCCCGCCGCAATCACCTCGATAGAAGTCTCGCACATCTTCTCCGGGGGCGGAAAAGAAGGAAAGGACATCGCCGAAGCGCTCCTCGGGCAGGCCCTGGCCGAAGAAGACCAGCGGGTCGAGGCCGCGCGGAAGATGCTTGAGGAAGAGAGAAAACCCCTGTTTGACCTGAGGCGCGGCGAGCTTGCCTACATGAAGGAAAAAGAGGAGATTGGCCGCTCGATAAAGACCGCTTTCATACTGGCAGGCCTCGTCCTTGCCGCCCTTTGCCTTAATGCCGTAATCGGCATCTATTACCTGAACAAGCAGGCCGGCGCTATCGAGACGCGGATAAGGCAGTCTCTTGAGAAGGACTTCCCCACGCAAAAGATACGGAACAGCTCGGCGGGGCTGATAATGCTGAAGGCCGAGGTGCAGGCCATGAAGAGGAAAAAGGCCGGGATGGGCGGCTTCTCGGCCCTCGATGCTCTCAAGAAACTCTCCGGGCAGAAGGTCAAAGGCGTGGTGCTCAGGGAAATCTCAATGGATGAGGACAATATTACCGTGAAAGGCGAGGCGCCCTCGATTGGCGACGTGAGTTCCTTTAAAACGGCGATGCAGTCCCGGTTCGCAAGGGCCGACATAATCGAGACGAGGGCGTCGGGCAATACCACCCTCTTTACCATGAGGTTTTTGCCGCAATGAAGCTGGATACAGGCAGGATAAAAGAATTCCTCCTGGACATACGCGCGGACAGGCAGAAGCTGATACCCGCGATAGTCCTCTCCGCCCTTATCCTCATCTTCCTTGTGCTTTCCGTGCAGGAGAGGGCCGCCGCAAGGAGGCTCGAATCCGCAAAGGCGGACAACGTCAATTTCATCTCGCTGAACACGGATTACGTCTCCCTGAAATCGACCGTGGATGAGCTTGAAAGGCGCGCCGCGCTCAGCCCGAAGCAGGGCGTAATGAAGGCCGTGGACGACCTCTTCACCTCCATGGGGCTAAAGGACAAGCTCACATCCGTAAAGCCGCTCGATACCAGGCAGCTGGACGACGCCATATCCGAGCAGGCCGAGATAACGGTGAAAGGCGCGGACCTGAATGAGGCAGTGAACATCCTTTACAGGATAGAGAACGCCCCGATGCTGCTCACCATAAAGCACGCCGACATAAGGAGTTCGTTTACCGGCCCCGCACTCGATATGCGGCTTGTGCTGGCGCTGACCAGAAAGAAGTAGCGATGAAAAAAAAGCATATCCTGACAGCGGCGCTGTCCGTGGCTGCCGCGATAATGCTCTTCTGGTATGCCGCCGTACCGGACGCAATCGTGCCGCAGATGATAAGCAACCGCGTAGGCGACCTGGGCGTCAGCGTTGAGGCGCAGGGGTTCCACAAGGGCCTTTTCCTTAATTTCAGCGCGGACACGCTGGACATAAAATACGGCGGGAAGCTCGCGGTGAGGCTCGACAACCTGCAAGGCCATATCAGCCCGCTTTCACTGCTATTGCTGAAGGTGAGGATGCCGTTTCATTCCGGGGTGTCCGGGGGGGATATCGACGGGGTGTTCGCATACGGACTCCTCTCCGGCAAGAAGGACATAAAAACGCTGATATCCAACGTGCAGGTCGGCCGCATCCCGGCGGTCAAGGACAGGCTCCAGGGCATCCTGAACGCCAGGCTGGAGTTCGCCGGGGAACGCGGACAGTTCGTCTACAAGATGGAAGGGATGAAGGGGTTCCCCTACGACTTCACCTCGTCAAACGGCGTGCTTGACCTGAGCATGAAGGACATACGCATAAAGTCCGTGTCTCTGGACAGTGATTGGGCCTACGCAAGGATGAAGGGCTCGATTACAGGCGGCTTTTACGATTTAAAAACGGAAGTGATGCCCCACAGCGCGTCGTATAATTATATGCTCGCCCAGTACGAGGTCTCGCCGGGATACTATGTTATTCCGGCTTCCGGAAGGCTTCAAGAATTGCTTTAAACAGCTCCCGCCTGGCGTCCGGGAGTTTTTTCATGCCCCCTATGCGGCATCCGGCCGCGTTCCTGTGGCCCCCTCCCCCGAACTTCTCGGCCACCCGCCTCACGTCTATGTCCCCTTTTGACCTGAGGCTTACCCTTATCACGCCGTCGGGAAGCTCCGTCACAAGCGCCGCCGCTCTCACTTCCCTGAGGAGCCTCGGGAAACTGGTAAAATTCTCGATGTCCTCGATTGTGGTCCCCGTTTTCCTGAACATCTCCTGCGTAATAGTCATTATGGCCGCGCCGTTTATGCGCTCAAAGCTCTGGAGCGCAAGGCAGAGGAGGTTGAACCTGCCGTCCGACCACGTCTCGTAAACATTTTCCGCTATGGTGCCGGGCTCCGCCCCGGCTGACACAAGCTCCGCCGAGGCGTTGAGGGCCTCGGCCGTCGTGTTCTGGTATCTGAAGTTCCCCGTATCGGTGGAAATCGCGGTATAGAGGTTTACTGCCATGTCGCGGGTAAGCCCCGTGCCAAGGGACTTTATGAGCCTGTAGACCATGAGGCCTGCGGCAGGGGCGCCTGGCTCCACCCAGTTCAGGTCCCCGGAGGGCGTTTCCACTTCGTGGTGGTCTATGACAAGGGTTTTGCTGAAAGGCACACCCTTGAGGGCGGCGCGGTCCGGATTGTTGCAGTCAAGCAGCACCAGGACGAAATCCCTCGTGTCATCGGGGACCTCACTTGAGACCTTCGCCTGGCCGGGAAGGAACCTGAGGTATTCAGGTACACCGTCCCTGTTATATATGAGGGTGTTCTCATCACCCCCGCCCAGCGCCCTGAGCGCCATGGACAGGGCGATGCTGGACCCGAGGGCGTCGCCCTCCGGGTTTATGTGGGAAGCTATAAGGAATTTTTTCCGGCTGAGGGCCTCCGCCTTCAGGAAGGCTGAAACCTTCTCAAGGGACGTCTGCTCGTCCTGAACGCTCAGGCCCTTTCCGGCCCTGTCCCCGGCCCGCTCAATCCCCACTCTTGATTTCCTTGAGGAGCTTGTCTATCCTGCTGCCGTACTCAATGGAGGTATCGATGCGGAACTCTATATCCGGGATGACCTTCATCCTGAGCCTCCTGGCAAGCTCCGAGCGGACATAGGCCCTGGCCGACCTGAGTATCTCCATGGTCTGCTCCCGCTCTTCCTCCTTGAGGACGCTCACGTAAACCCGAGCGAGCCTCAGGTCTTCGGTAACTGAAACATCGGTGACGGTGACAAACCCTATGCGGGGGTCTTTTAATCTCCTCATGATTATCTCGGAGATTTCTTCCTTGATGAGGTCGCCAACCCGTTTGGAACGCTTGTAGGGGTGCATGAAATTTTACCCCCTTTCCGGTCAGAGTTTTGCTGCTATCTTCTCCATCACGAAGTTCTCGAGGATATCGCCCGTCTTCAGGTCGTTGAAGTTCTCTATCATGATGCCGCATTCGTATCCGGCCTGGACTTCCCTGGCGTCCTCCTTGAACCTCTTGAGTGAAGCTATCCGGCCCTCATAGACAACTATGTTGTCCCTGATGACCCTGATGCCGTCGCTGGCCCTGTTGATGGTGCCGTTCAGGACGTAGCAGCCGGCTATGGTGCCGAGCCTCGATATGCTGAAGGTCTGCCTTACCTCGGCCCTGCCAAGCACCTTTTCCCTTATTGTGGGCTCAAGCAGCCCCTCAAGGGCCTTCTTCACATCGTCAACGGCCACGTAGATTATGTTGTAGAGCCGCAGGTCCACGCCTTCTTTCTCGGCTATCTGCTGGGCCTTGGTCTCCGGCCTGACGTTGAAGCCCACTATGATGGCGTTTGAGGCCGCGGCCAGCATGACATCGGACTCGTTGATGCCGCCGACTGAGGAGTGTATGACCTTTACCTTGACCTCCGGGTGGGTGACCGCCTCGAACGCGCCCTTCAACGCCTCTATCGACCCCTGCGCGTCGCCTTTTATGACGATGTTCAGGTCCTTGACCTGGCCCTCCTTTATCTTGCTGTAAAGCTCGTCCAGTGTGAGTTTTTTAGCCGTAACGGCCTCGACCTGCTTCTGCTTTTCCAGCCTCGATAGGGCTATCTGTCTGGCTTTTCTTTCATCGTCCATCGTGACGAACGTATCGCCCGAATTGGGGATGGTGTTGAACCCGATGACCTCGACGGGGGTCGAGGGCCCGGCATTGCTTATCCTGTCTCCGGCCTCGTTATGCATCGCCCTGACCCTTCCGGCGTTCACGCCGCACAGGAAGGCGTCGCCCACATGGAGAGAGCCGTTTTGCACAAGGATGGTTGCGACGGGGCCTTTGCCCTTGTCCAGCCTGGACTCTATTATGACGCCCTTTGCAAGCTTGCCGGGGTCCGCCTTAAGCTCGAGCATCTCCGCCTGGAGCAGTATCATCTCCAGCAGGTTGTCTATGCCTATCTTCTTCTTTGCTGATATCTCGGCGAATATGTTCTGGCCGCCCCACTCTTCCGGCACTATATTGAACTCCGCAAGCTCCGTCCGCACCCGTTGCAGGTTGGCCTCCGGCTTGTCTATCTTGTTCACCGCCACTATAATCGGGACGTTTGCGGCCTTCGCGTGGTCTATGGCCTCTATGGTCTGGGGCTTTACGCCGTCGTCGGCGGCTACCACAAGGACAACTATGTCCGTGACCTTGGCCCCTCTTGCCCTTAAGGTAGTGAACGCCTCATGGCCGGGGGTGTCCAGGAACACTATCTCCTTATCGCCCAGCTTTACCTTGTATGCGCCTATGTGCTGGGTTATTCCGCCCGCCTCGCCTTCCGTGATGCGGCTTTTCCTTATGGCGTCAAGGAGGGTCGTCTTCCCGTGGTCGACGTGGCCCATAATGGTAACGACAGGGGGCCTGGGAACAAGGTTCGCAGCCACATTATCAACGGGCTGCTCCTCGGCGGGGATGACTTCCTCGGCAGTTGAGCTTTCAAGTTTTATACCCAGAGAGTCCGCAATCAGGGCGGCCGCGTCCAGGTCAACCGGCTGGTTTATCGTGGGCATGTAGCCAAGCTCCAGGAACTTCTTTATTATTTCCGGCGCCTTCACGCCTATCAGCTCCGCGAATTCTTTTACCGTGGTGCCTTCGACCAGTTTCAGCACCTTCTTTCTGGGGGCGGTAACCTGCGACGCCGGCCTTTCCATCCTCACGGGCCTTGCCGCCCCGGGCGCCGGCCTGCTGCCGGGCTTTCCCTTTGCCGCGCCTCTGAGGTCGTGGAACTTCCGGGGCTCTATCTTCCTGATGGCCTGAAATGCCCTCTGCATGCCGGGTTTCGTCTTGAACTTCTCTATGCGCTCGGCCTCGATGTCTTTTTTGAACCTGTCAGGCACCTTCAGCTCGGTAATCTCTTCGGGGAGCACCACATCAGGCCCCGGGGCCGCCGCCTGCGGCTGCGCCTCCTCGGCCGCCCCGGTCTCCGCCGCAGGTGCCGCCTTTTCGCCTGTTTCAGAGACTGCGGCCTCAGCCGCCGCCTTTACAGCACCACCCCTCAGCGTGACTTTTATCTTTTCGGCGACCTCTTCCTCTATGCTCGAAGAGGCGGTCTTCCCCTCTATTCCCAGTTTTTCAAGCTCGTCCAGAACAGGCTTTGAATTCTTCAGCCCAAGCTCTTTGGCAAGCTCATGTATCCTGATCTTTTTACTAGCGGCTTTCCTGGTCATTTCTTTCCTTTTATACTAGACTTGTAACAGGTGTATTAATAATGCTATCATAAAAACTGCTTTTTAATCAAATAGAAAGGAGGGCTGCGGAATTGGCAAGTTGTGAAATTTGCGGCAAGAGCAAAGTTACCGGAAACCACGTCAGCCACGCCAATAACAAGGTAAAAAGGGAGATGCTTCCCAATATCCAGAGAAAAAAGATCACGGTTAAAGGCACCACAAAGAGGGTTTACATCTGCACCCGCTGTCTCCGCTCCGGAAATCATCAATAAAAACAGATAAGTGCGAAGGATTGACAAGGGTTTAAGCGGCATCGTAAAGGAGCTGGGGCTTGAGGACGCCATTAAGCTCCGCTCCATACGAGAGAAGTGGGCCGGTCTTCTGGGCCAGCCCCTGGTAAATCATATCCGGCCGCAATCCCTTCAGGAATCCGTCCTCAGCATACAAGCCGACTCCCCCCTGTGGCTCTCGCAGGTGAGTTTTTTCAAGCAGGATATCCTTTCAAGGCTCAGGCCGTTTGGCGTGAAGGACATCAAATTCCGGGCGGGCCCGGTCCCTGAAGACAAAAAACGTGACGGCATAAAAGAAAAAGCCCCCCGAAGGCAGCTTACCACGGCAGAGCGCGAGTTTATTGAGGCATCCATTCTCCCGATAAGGGACGAGGGGCTGAGGAAACAGGCCCGCAGGATAATGGAAAAGGCCCTCCTCTCCAGGGCAACTTGACAGTTTCACCTGCCTGAGGCTATTTTTATGTACATTGAAAAACAAGGAAGGAGCCCGTTTATGAGGAAATTTTTCTATGCGGGAGCGGCTGCGGCGTTTTTCTGTCTCGCCGTCTTTTCCGCCCCCCAGCTCCACGCCCAGTCTTATGAATATATCCAGCACAAGGCGGCAAAAGGAGAGACCCTTTGGGGCATTGCCGGCAGTGAGCTCAAGGACTCCTTTCAGTGGCCCCTCATCTGGAAGGAAAACCCCCAGATTAAAAACCCGGACAGGATATACCCCGGCCAGACGATAAAAGTCCCCGTCAAGCAGCTGGGGCAGGAGGTGGTCCCCGCCCCGCAGGCACCGCAGGCCGAAGCCAGGCAGCCTGAAAAAGCGCCGGCCCCGGAAAAGAAACCGGAAACGGCCGCCCAGGGCGTTGCGCCCGCAAAGGTGGATTTCCCGTATACAAGAAAAGATATTTTTGCGGCGGGCTTTGTGGCCAGGAAACTGGATATCTTGGGCAGGGTAGAGGCCCCTGTGGGCTTCCGGCAGGTAATCACCAAGGGCGATGACGTCTATCTTTCTACAAAAGCCCCGGCCAAAGAGGGAGACAAATTCTTCGTGGCGGGCACGCAGAAGGTAGACAACCCCGTGACAGGCAAACGCGCAGGATACCTTGTGGAGCCGCACGGCATCGTGGAAGTGACCGAACTCGCGCCGGGGAAAACGCGCGCCACGGTGATTTTGGTCTTCTCCAGGCTGCAAAAGGGAGACGTCCTCCTGCCCTATGAGGACCCGGACCTTAATATGCCAACCGTTATCCGCAGACCTGACATAACGGGGCACGTCCTTGCCATCAAGGGCGCTATGCCCGAAGGGGCGCAGTTCGACGCCATCTATCTGGACAAAGGCAGCAACGACGGCCTGAAGGTGGGCGACATGCTCGAAACCCTTAGAGGCCCGGACAGGAACGCCGTGTTGCAGATAGTGATAGCCAGAAAAAACTCGGCCACCGCTTACGTCAGGAGCAGCAACTCCTCCATATCCCCTGGCGATATGTTCACAGGCCTGAAAAAATAGCGGGAATTCCCTCACCCCTTCCCTCTCCCACTGGGAGAGTGCGAAGAAATAGAGGACAAGAGGGAGATGAAAGAGAGTGCGGGATTGGAAGCCTGCGGGTTCGTCCTTCCCAGGTTAAAATAAAAAAGGGCCGGTAAAAACCGGCCCTTTTTTATTGTTTATCCCGCCTTAACCCAGGTTCTTGAGCGCCCTGAGCCTGCTTGGGTGTTTCAGTTTCCGGAGCGCCTTCGCCTCTATCTGGCGCACCCTCTCACGGGTTATGGAGAGGTATCTTCCAACCTCCTCTAGGGTATGGTCCCTGTCCGTGCCGATGCCGAAACGCATCCTGATGACCTTCTCTTCCTTTGGGGTAAGCGTCTTCAGGATGTTCTGTATCTGTTCCGATATCTCCGATTTCTCGGCGTCGGAGTACGGGGAAGGGCTGTTCTTGTCCCCGATGAAGTCCTCAAGCTCCGTGTCCTCATCCCCTATCGGGGTCTGGAGGGCGATAGGGTCCTGAATGGCCCTGAAAACCTCGTCCACCTTGCGGACCGGCACCATGAGTTTATGGGCAAGCTCCTCGTTGGTTGGTTCCCTGCCAAGCTGGTGCGTAAGCTCCCTTGAAGCCTTTGTCACCCTGTTGTAAAACTCCATCATGTGAACGGGGACCCTTATGGTCTTTGTCTGGTCTATCAGGGCCCTCGTAATCGCCTGGCGTATCCACCAGGTGGCGTATGTGGAGAACTTGAACCCTTTTTCGTATTTGAATTTATCGACGGCCTTCATCAGGCCGATGTTGCCTTCCTGTATGAGGTCCAGCAGCGGAAGGCCCCTGCCGACATAGTTCTTGGCTATGTTGACGACCAGCCTCAGGTTGCGCGTAATCAGCTCGTCCTTGGCCTCCTTGACGAGCATGTTCGCCTTCAGGAGACGGTCCCAGTTGCCCTTTAATATCTCGGCCTTGACGCCGACCTCGGACTCTATCTTCTTTGTTTCCTGCTGGGCGTCTTTCAGGAGCACCTCCAGCTTCTTGGAGTTGCCGCCTTTTTTCGCCTTTTCCTTCAGTATCTTCCTGAGGTCCCTGACGGAGCCGTACCTGCCCAGCTTCCTGTCTATGTCCTGTATGCGCTCCATGACTTCCTCAAGCCTCGTCATGGTCTTCCTGATGGCCTCATCGGAACGCTCCTCCTCGGTGATGCCCTCTTCCTCTATGTCGATGGAGGATTCTATCTTTTCGAAAACGGGCAGCGCCGTGACGATTTCCTTTATTATGTTCTTGCCCTGTTCGAGCTGTTTGGCAAGTTCGGTCTCCTCGTCCTTCGTAAGGATGGAGATATTGCCCATCGAATGGAAATAGGCCTGGACGAGGTCTTCGGTCTTTTCGTATTCCTCGACCTCCGCTTCCTCCGCCTCGGCCTCTTCGGGGACGCCCCCCTCTTCATAATCAACGACCTTCACGCCCATGTCCTGGAGAAGGTCCATCAATTCCTCTATCTCATCGGGAGAGAAGTACTCGGACGGGAGCGCCTCGTTGATCTCGTCATAAGTGAGGACCCCGCGCCTCTTGCCCATGTCGATTATCTCTTCAAAGATATCTTTTTCCCTCATTTACACTGAGCTCCTTTGGGGAAAAAATAAAAAATGGGAATTTTCCCCATTTAAGTATAGCAGAAAATTATATTTTGGCAAAAAATTTTTACAAATGGGCAAAGGCTGTTTTTAATTTTATTTTTTGTTGATTTGAAAACGGTAATGGGTCAAGCCACACGGTCTATTAGTACTGGCCGGCTGAACGCATTACTGCGCTTACACCTCCAGCCTATCGACCTGGTAGTCTACCAGGGACCTTCAGGGGCATTGCTGCCC
>JAJYJS010000004.1 GCA_021789215.1 Nitrospirota bacterium
AATCTTCTCTGTAATGGTCATCAAAAGAATCCTCCCCTGAAAATTAGCTTGAATATTGATATTAACTCCATTTATTATATCCGTCCGCCGAGGCCGATAACAAGTGGACACAGATGAAAAAAGTGATTGCAATTTATGATTGTTTCCATTATAGTAGTTCCGCGCTCTTTCTTTGCCTGTCCAATGGCATGTGGGATGAATAAAAAAATGGATTGCAAGTTATAGTTTTTTCCTATAGTATTGGCAAATGAGACCCAAACGCAAAAAAATAGGCGAAATACTGTTGAATGCAGGGCTGATAACCGCAGAGCAGCTGGAACATGTGCTCCTGATCCAGAAAGGCAGCGGAAAACACACGGGTAAATTGCTGGTCGATATGGGCTTGACAACCGAAGCCGATATCGCCCAGGCGCTTTCAAGCCAGCTTTCGGTCCCTATCCTGGACCTGGGCAAGATTGAAATAACGGCCAAGGACATTATCCCCAAAGAGATCGCGCTGAAAAAGGTCGTCATCCCGGTCGAGTGCACCGGGAACCGGATGGTGCTTGCAATGGCCAATCCCCTGGACTGGAAGACCATAGACGAGATCGCTTTCCGTTCGGGGCTGAAGGTGTCCCCGGCCGTAGCGACCGCTTCCTCCATACTCGAGACGATAGAGAAGCATTACACCTCGGCTGAAAAGATATGGAACCTCATAGACAAGATGAACACCAGCGGCGTGCAGTTTGTGAAGCAGTCGCCGGAAGACGAACGGGAAATGAACGTCCAGTCCCTTTACAAGAGCAGCGAGGCCCCGCCCATCGTCAGGCTGGTCACGATGATAGTCATCGAGGCCGTCCAGTCGAGGGCCACGGATATACATATAGAGCCCCATGAGCAATATGTAAAAGTGAGATACCGCGTTGACGGCTCCCTGCGCGACATCCTCAAATTCCCCAAGCACCTGCAAAGTCCGGTTGTTTCAAGGATAAAGATACTCTCGAACCTCGATATCACGAAAAGGAGGACGCCGCAGGACGGGGGCACGCACCTCCGCATGGAAAACAAGGACGTCGATTTGAGGATATCGACCCTTCCCTCGCTTTACGGCGAAAAGGTGGTCATACGGCTTCTGGATTGGAGCACCGGCCTGATTTCCCTTACCAAGCTGGGAATGCCCGACAATGTCCTCCACTGTGTCATGGACATTTTCGCGCAGCCGCAGGGGATGCTCCTGGTGACCGGTCCCACAAGCAGCGGCAAGACCACCACCCTTTATGCCTGCCTGAACCAGCTCCGCTCGGAAACCGAAAACGTAGTTACGATAGAGGACCCGGTCGAATACAAGCTTAAAGGGATAACGCAGGTCCCCGTGAACGAGGCATCCGGGCTGACTTTCCCGTCGGCTCTCAGGGCGGTCCTCAGGCAGGACCCGGACATAATCATGGTCGGCGAGATAAGAGACCTGGAAACGGCAGAGATAGCTGTTAAAGCGGCCTTGACCGGGCATATGGTCCTGAGCACTATCCACACCAATGACACGGTTTCGACCATAACGAGGCTTGCCAACATGGGAATACCGCCTTTCCTGCTCAGTTCGGCCATTAGCGGGGTGCTAGCCCAGCGGCTTGTAAGAAAAATATGCACCGAATGCTCCGAGGTGGAGAAACACGAGCATTTGGGCAACGGCCTCATAGACGGGCTTCAGACCCGCTATAAAGGCAAGGGGTGCCCGAAATGCAATTACACCGGATATTACGGGCAACTGGGGGTCTTCGAATACCTGCCGTTCGACCAGTATGTGAGGGACCTGGTCTATAAAGGGGCCTTCGAAGACGAACTGCGGGGCGCAGCAAAAGAGGCGGGTATGGCGGACCTCAGACACGATGCCCTGAACAAGATAGAAAAAGGGCTTACCACTGTGGAGGAGGTGCTCGCAAAAGTGCCCTTCCCGCGTGGCGGGCAGAGACATTCGCCAAAGCTGAGCTACAAGGCAAAACCTGCAAAGCTTGTTTCATAGCAGGCAGCCGTATCCGCCGGGCCGCGGCGTGGCTGTCAGCCCCTATTTGACGCTCCCTCTTGCGAGTTTTAAATCTTTTGTTTAGAATACGTGCGTGGAAAAGAAAGGCCACCTGAGGATCAAGGCGCAGGCCCGTTCCTTTCTGGAAACAAACGTGACGGCGGGCGAGGGGGAAAAATATCTCGTCTTCACCGAGACCGGAGCCGACAGAGGCGTAATCACACGGATATTCCTAAAGGGCGCGCTGATTAATTCAAGAAAAACCGCTTGCAGGCCCTACACCAGCATCTCCCAGCATATGCAGAACCAGCACGAGTTCGCCATCAAGATGCTCAAGAGCAGCTTTGAACAAAAGGTCAGGACTTCCTCCGATTATCTTTCAGGGATAAAGGATTTAGTCAAACGGAAAAAATACAACCAGGCCAATGACCTTCTTTCAGAGGCCCTCCTGCGATACCCCGAAGACGCCGTTCTGCTCTCTTATGGCGGGTTCATGGAGGCCAGGCTTAACGGGAACCGCGCCGAGGGTATCGCCATATGCGAAAGGTGCATAGCGGATGTGATGCGAAAGGTGCCGTTCGGGGCAGATTTTTTCTATCCGACGCTTTACCTGAACCTGGGCAGGGCATGTCTTGCCGCAGGCGACAAGGAAAGGGCCGTGCTCGCCTTCAGGCAGGGGCTCCATTACGACCACGAAGACAGGGAACTGCTCTGGGAAATGAAAAAGCTCGGGGTGCGGAGAAAGCCCGTCTTCCCTTGTCTGAGCAGGTCAAACCCGCTGAACAAATACTCGGGGATGCTGCGCGCCGCACTCGGCGGAAGGAACATCTGATAAAAAATTATCTCCTGCCCTGCCTGGGCAGCACTGAAATGCCTGAAGAATCTATATGGCAGCGGAACATGTCTTTTTTGGGGTCGTAGCCGATTGTCTCTTCCTTCTCAATAACGTTCGCCTTGTCCACAATGGCGTTTTTCAGCCTCGCGCCCTTTTTAATCATGCAGTTGTCCATGATTATGCAGCCCTCTATATCAACTCCGTCCTCGATGGCAACACCGCTCCGGATGACTGAATTCCTTATGGACGCGCCGCTGATATTTACGCCTTCAGAGATAAAGCTGTTTTCGATATGCCCGCTGATGATCCTCGATGACGGCCCCTCGAAGGCAATGGGGTGGATGGGCCAGTTCCTGTTGAAGACCTCGAACCTGGGCTCAAGCCCGAGCATGTCCATGTGGGCGTCATAGAACGACTTTATTGTCCCCACGTCCCTCCAGTACCCGCACTCCTCATAGGGCTTTATGTCCGGGATGACGTTAGACGAGAAATCGTACGCGAAAATCCTTCCTTTTTCCAGGGAGGCGGGCAGGATGTGCGTTCCGAAATCGTGGTGCTTTTTCCCCTGGGCCTCGACAAGCGCCTGCACCAGAAAATCCCTCGTGAAAATATAGTTGCCCATCGAGACGTATGCCCTTTCCGGGTCCGAGGGCATCGGCTTGGGCTCTTTCGGCTTTTCCTGAAAGGTGATTATCCTCTTGTTTTCGTCCGTTGCGATTACGCCGAAGCTGGATGCGTCTTTCAGCGGCACCGGCCTTGCCGCAACGGTCACGTCGGCCCCTTTCTGGATGTGGAAGTCTATCATCTGCCGTATGTCCATGCGGTAGACGTGGTCGGCCCCGAAAATTATTATAAGCTCCGGGTTGAGCTGGCTTATGAGCGCAAGGTTCTGGAATATGGCGTCCGCCGTGCCCTGGAACCATTCCGGCCCCATGCGCATCTGAGGCGGGACAACTGTCACAAAATGCTCCTTTATTACCGGCGAAAGCACCCAGTTCTGCCTTATGTGCTCTATCAGTGACTGGGACTTGTACTGGACAAGCAGATAAATGGAGTAGATGCGGGAGTTCACAAGGTTGCTCAGGACGAAATCAACAATCCTGTACCGCCCGCCAAATGGGACTGAAGGCTTCGAGCGCATCGCCGTCAGGGGGAACAGCCTCTCGCCCTTCCCTCCCGCGAGCACAAACGCAAGTACCGATGGATGTGCCACTGAATATCTTCTTTTTTCCCGCAGCAAAGCGCGTTAATTATACCACATGTTCCGGTCGGCCGGGACGTGCCAGTGAATGAAGTCGTACCACAGGCCTATCGGCGCCTTTTCCACTCCCTTGAACCGCTTGCTCAAAAGCACAAGGGCATCCGGCACATACAGGAAAGTATACGGCTGGTCTTCAGCCAGTATCGCATGTATCCTGTAATAGATACGTTTTCTTTTTTCCATGTCGAAGGTCTGCCTTCCCTCGATAAGCAGCTTGTCCACTTCCGGGTTCTTGTAGGATATGAAATTGAATTCGCCTTCCTTTGTCTTTGCCGAATACCAGATGTCGTAGAGGTCGGGGTCCCTCGAAAGCGCCCACCCCAGCACAACCGCCTCGAACCGTTTCTTGTCTATGAATTCATGCAGCAGGGACTGCCATTCAAGCACCTTTATTTTTACGTCCACGCCAACCCTGCTCAAATCTTCCTTGATTATCTGCGCGGCAAGGAGACGCTCCGTATTGCCCTGGTTGGTGAGGAGCGTGAACCTGAACGGACGGCCGTCTTTCTGGAGCACTCCGCCTTTGAGCGTCCAGCCAGCCTCACTGAAAAGCTCCAGCGACCTGCTTATATTATACTCCGGGTCTTTCACGTTGGGATTATAGGCCCATGATTCAGGCGGAAAGGGCCCGGTGCACTTTGTTCCGTAGCCCATGAGGACTCCCTTGATAAGTGACGTCTTGTCTATGGCGTGCGACAACGCCCTCCGTATCCTCACGTCCCTGAACCGGTCGTCAAGCAGGTTCCAGCCTATGTACGTATAGCCGAAGGACGGGTAGCGGAACCTGTGGAAGTATTTTTCAAAAAATTTCTTGTGCGCCTGGTTTTTATATTGGGCGGGCGTCAGCGTCATGTAGTCTATGCCCCCGAACTTCAGCTCCAGAAACATCGTCGCCTCATCCGGGATGACCCGCATTATATACCGGTCTATGTTCGGTCTGCCCTCGAAATAGCCATTGAAAGCCTCAAGCTCTATGCGCTGTCCCGTTATCCATTCCTTCAGCTTGTACGGGCCCGTACCCACCGGGTGCCTTGAATACTCATCTTTCGTGAGGTCCTTGCCGTAAAGTATATGTTTTGGCAGAATGCCCATCCCCCAGGACTCAAGCGCCGGGGCGAAAGGCTCCTTGTAAAAGACCTTAACGGTGTATTTGTCAGGGGCCTCCACCTTCTCAACCGGGCCGTAATTGCTCGAATAGGGCGTGGGGACGTCAGGGTTGGTGACAGTGTTGTATGTGAAAAGAACGTCATCCGAGGTGAATTCCTGTCCGTCCTGCCACTTTACACCATGCCGGAGGTGAAATATTATTTCAAGCCCGTTTCTTTTTATCTCCCAGCTTTTTGCGAGGTCTCCGACAATCCTGATATTCTTGTCGTACTTTGTAAGCCCGTTGAATATGAGCCCGCTTATGTCCCCTGAAGCCGAATCCGACGCGAAAAGGGGCAAGAGCCTCCTTGCATCGGCCAGCGAACCCACCACAATGGTGTTGGGCATGGAGGTTTTCGGCTCGCGGGCACATGAAAGGGTTAAAGAAGCTATGACGGCAAGAAGAAAGCCAACTGCCTTTTTAAAGGAAAATCCCGCGCACAAGGACTTTTTTTATTTTTTGCCGGGGAGCTGACCGGCCCCTGGCTGATTGGGCTGACCAGCACCGGGCTGGGCCTGAGGCTGAGCTGCACCAGGCTGACCGGGCATTCCCTGCTGGGGAACTCCAGACTGAGGACCCGGGAAAGGCTGCCCCCCAGGGGGCAATCCCGGAGCGCCGGGCATCTGTCTCACCGGGGTCTGCGGGACAACAGTGCCTTTGCCTTTGATGGAGGCAACGGTAAGCACCAGCGAGGTGACCATGAAGAGGGCCGCTGCCGCCGTGGTCAGCTTGCTCAGGAATGTAGTCGCGCCCCTGCCGCCAAAGAGCGTCTGGCTGGAACCGCCGAAAGCGGCCCCAAGCTCCGCGCCCCTGCCGCCCTGCACAAGGACAACCAATATAAGGAAAATGCAGACAAGCACATGCACTATCGATATCAGGATTATCATTCTATCCTCTCTTGAAATTTATCAGTTTGGAAAAACTCACGGCCTCAAGGCTCGCGCCGCCCACAAGAGCGCCGTCCACATCCGGGCGCGACATCAGGGAGTCTACATTGTCCGGCTTGACACTGCCGCCATACAGGAGCCTTGTCTCGTCGGCCAGGCCGCCGAACAGGTCTTTTAATACGGAACGGATGAAGGCGTGCGCCTCCTGGGCCTGTTCAGGCGTGGCGGTGACGCCGGTGCCGATTGCCCAGATGGGCTCGTAGGCAACCACAACCGTCTTCATATCATCGGCCGTAAGCCCCTTCAATCCCCCGGAGACCTGTCCCCTCAGCAAGTCGAAGGTCTTCCCGGCATTTCTTTCTTCCAGGCTTTCCCCTATGCAGAATATCACGCCAAGCCCCGCCTTGAGGGCCGCCTTTATCTTTTTGTTCACGATGTCGTCAGTCTCGTGAAAATACTGCCTGCGCTCCGAATGCCCGACGATTACGAACGTCGCGCCGGCATCCTTCACCATTCCCGGAGACACCTCGCCGGTGTAGGCGCCTTTTTCCTCGTAAAAAACATCCTGCGAGGAGATAATGATGTCCGAACCCATGGCCGCATCAGCAACCGCCCTGATGGAGGTGAACGGAGGGGCTATTACCTTGTCCACGCCGGCCGGGTTTTTGACGAGCGGAATGAGGCTTTTAACAAAATCGACCGCCTCCGGTATGGTCTTGTGCATCTTCCAGTTGGCTGCAATAAATGGTTTTCGCATCCCTATATTTAAAAGCCAAATGCGCTAAAAGTCAAGTTTTTTTGATGTATTCCACCCCTATTTCATCTCCTCCACTTTTATCTTGACGCCCATTTCCCTGCCTTTTCTGATGATTGTGGCATTTACGGTCTGGCCCACCGGCGTCCCGGCCACAATCCACGGCAGGTCGGACATTTTTTTTATCTCTTTGCCGTTGAAGGAGATTATTATGTCGCCCCGTTTTATTCCGGCCCTGTCGGCAGGCCCCCCGTTTTCAACATCGGCAACAAGCGCCCCTTCAGGCTTCTTGAGGCCAAAGGCCTTTGCCATCTCCGGCGTCACGGTCTCTATTGACACCCCTATCCAGCCCCTTATCACCTTTCCCTTCGCCTTTAGCTGGGCGATGACCGTCTTGGCCGTGTTGCCGGGTATGGCAAAACCGATACCCTGGCCGGAAGGGATTATCGCCGAGTTGATGCCGATGACCTCTCCCTTCAGGTCCACCAATGGGCCCCCGCTGTTTCCGGGGTTTATCGGCGCGTCCGTTTGCAGGAAGTTGTCATAAGGGCCGGAACCAAGCACCCTCCCCGTGGCGCTTATTATCCCCTGGGTCACCGTGTGCGCAAGGCCAAACGGGTTGCCGATTGCAAGCACCCAGTCTCCGGGCTGCATGGCATCCGAATCGCCAAAGGCAAGCACAGGCAGATTTGAAAACAGGGGGTCTATCTTTATCAGCGCGAGGTCGGTTTTAGGGTCCGCGCCCGCAACCGTGCCTTTAAAGGACCGGCCGTCGGCAAGCGTCACCTTTATTTTCTGCGCCTCGGCGATTACGTGATTGTTGGTCACAATGTAGCCGTCCTTGTCCACTATTATGCCGGAGCCCAGGCTGCGCTGCTTCAGCTCCTGGTCGGGGATGCCCTCGAAGTATTTCCTCAGGAAATTGCCCCAGGGGCCGAAAAAATGCCTGAATGGCTCGCCAGGCACCTTAATGGTGGCTTCGGTGCTGATATTCACAACAGCGGGGCTAACCACCTTGACCAATCCCGCAAAGGATTTTGGGAATGCGACCACTTCCTCATGGGCAGGCGCTTTGCCTTTGCACCCCCAAAAAACAGCGGCCGCCATAATCGCAAGGGCCAGAATTATCAAACGGACCGGAGAGAAAAACGGCTTTTCACTTTTCATTCCATCACCCTCCAAATATTGCCTGTTTTTTTAAAGTATATGGCGGATTCCGCAGACGGGCAATTTCAGCCCAAAAGGCCGTTCCGCATGTTATTATCAAAAATAAATCATGAAGCGCTTTATAGTGGGCATAAGCGGGGCCAGCGGGCCGGTGATAGGCATCAGGCTCGTCGAGGAACTCCTCAAGGCGGGGGCCGGCGTCCACCTGGTCATATCCTCTCAGGCCCTGGAGATAATCCAGTACGAGACAGGCCTGGCAATCAAAGGGGATTCGCAGGCCGAAACCCAAAGACTCGTCAGGGAGCATTTTTCAACAGGCAGCGAAAAAAGACTGTTCTATTATGACGAAAAGTGCATGGAGGCCCCAATCGCGAGCGGCTCTTTCAGGACTGATGGTATGTTCGTTGCGCCCTGCTCCATGAAAACCCTATCGGCCATAGCCAACGGCTATGCCTCGAACCTCCTTGAAAGGGCCGCGGACGTCACCATAAAGGAGGGCGGAAAGCTGATATTGAGCCCGCGCGAGACGCCCTTCAGCCCCATTCACCTGGAGAACATGCTGAAGCTCGCCAGAATCGGCGTGACCATAGCGCCGCCCGTGGCCGCCTTTTATCACAAGCCGGAGGACCTTCAGGAAATGGTGGACTTTTTTGTGGGCAAACTGCTCGATTCCGCTGACATAAGGCACAGTATTTTCAGGAGATGGAAGGAACAGGCCTATGATCAAGGTCATATCAAAGGGCATCGGGACCTGTTATAAATAAATCATGAAAGAAAGCTGCCCTGGAAACAGAGAGATAAGGAACCCGTTCCCGGAAGAGATAACCTGCTGCTTCTGCGGCAAGGCCAATGAGATATGGTCCGACGAGCCCGAGACACAGTGCAAGGGCTGCAAGCGCACAATTTCCAGGGACATGAAGGCAAGCTGCATAATGTGGTGCCCGTCCGCGAAGGATTGCGTCGGAGCGGAAAAATACGAGCGTCTCTTAAAGGCCATGAAGGGCTAGCGCGCCCAGCCCAGCCTCTCTATTTCAGCCTTTATCTTTCTCGAGTCCGGGTCGTCAGGGTGCCTTTTGAGCAATTCCTCGAAGACCTGTTTTGCCTCTTTTTTCCTCTTCAGGTCGTATTCAAGGACTACTCCAAGGTTTTTCATCGCATTTGCGTGGTTGGGATTTATCGTCAGCGCCGTCTTGTATTCCTCCACGGCCTTTTCGGGCTTTCCCGTATACCTGTAACAGGTGGCCCTGTCCGTCCTCACATCCACGTTAGCGGGGTCAAGCTCCAGGGCATGGCTGTATGCGTCTATTGCCTCCTCATTTTTTCCTGTATCCATATAGATGTTGCCGAGTTTTATCCAGGCACCGAGATTTTTGAGGTCTTTTGCAACAACGCTTTTCAGGACTGTCACTTCGTTTGCCAAAGCCGCGCCGCCATTGGACGGGATCTGGCCGCCTTCCTGGCACCCCATAAAAAAAAGAACCGAAATTAATGAAAATAGAAGCTTTTTTCTCATTTCGAATCCCTTTTTCATGTTTAAAGTCCCATTCTGCACCATCCGTTTAAACCTTTCAATCCCCGATATCTCTATTTTACAAACTATTGACTATAAATAAAGTAATTGCTAATATAATTAATAGCCTTAAAGAGGAGATACCCTCCCCCTCGATAAGGCACACCCGGGGAACCCCGCATCCCCGGGTTTTTTATTGTCAAAAAAAAGCGGAGCATCACACCCCGCCTTTATGGCTTTTTCCAAATTTCCTACTCGCCCTCTTCGATGCTTATGGCCTCAACGGGGCAGTTTTCGGCCGCCGCTTCACAGCATCCGGCAAACTCGCAACCCTCCTCGTCAAGCACTTCCGCCTTTCCTATCTCCTCATTCAGGTGGAAAACGGCCGGGCAGACCTCCTGGCAGTTTCCACAACCTATGCACTTGTCAAAATCAATTTTAGGTTTCATATTTTTATTATAAATAGTCCCGCATTTTTATTAAATGGATAGCGAGCGCATTCCCCATGGGCAAAAATTGCTTTTTTACTCCCCTGCGGCCGTGGAGTCTCTTTCAATGAACGCCGTGCAGTAAAAGGAGAAAAAGGCCGCAAGCACCATGGCCAGGGGCGTTATGAGCAGGGCCGGGCGGAGCCCCCACCTGTCTGAAAGCCATCCCAGCACTGCAGGCGAAATCGCGTCGCCCAGCGCATGAATGAAAAATATGTTTACCGCAAAGGCCATGGCCCGCACGGCTGGCCCAGTCACGTTGACAATCACCGTGTTAAGCGGCCCGGTGTTCAGGAACAGGAAAAACTCCGCTATGAACATCGCCGCCATCGTCCCCGGCAAAGACGGCGTAATAAGCGCGAATGCCGCCACGGGCGCTCCTATCAGAAAACCCCATCCTGAGACTATCAGGTATCCTTTTCTGCTTTTTTTCTGGAGCCGGTCGCCAATCGCCCCTCCCGAAAGCGTCCCGAGGATGCCAGCCAGGACCGTTATGAGTCCGAAAAGGGTATTCCCCTCCGCAACGGAAAGGCCGTGCACCCTGTAAAGAAAGCTCGGCACCCATTGGGCCAGCCCGCCAAGCGCAAAGGTCATCGCGGCCATGGCGAGGGTATTGGTGACGAAAGACCGGTTCCTGAACAGACTCAGATAGCCTTTTTCCCTTTTTGCGGGCGTCCGTCTTTCCGTGCCCCCCCTGGGCGGCTCGGAAAGGAAATTGAGCGGAATGGCAAGCAGAAGACCGGGGACCCCGACTATCAGGAAAGCGGAGTGCCATCCAAAATTCTGCCCCAGGACACCCCCAAGCAGATAGCCCAGGGCGCTCCCAACCGGTATCGCAAGATAGAAATATGAAAGTATCCTGCCGCGCCGCTCCTTCGGAAAGCAGTCCGAAAGGAGGCTTGGCGAAACAGTCCCAAAACTGGCCTCGCCAATCCCCACCAGCGAACGCACCGCCACGAGCCATCCGTATCCCCCCGCGAACCCTGCCCCCATTGTGGCTATGCTCCAGAGCACAAGCCCCCTTGAGGCCAGTTTTACCCGCGTGAGCCTGTCGCCAAGCCACCCAAAAACCGGGGCCGTAACCATGTAGCAGAGCATGAACGCGCTGCCCAGAAGCCCCAAGGCCGTGTCGGAAAGCTTCAGGTCCGCCTTTACCAGGGGAAAAACCGCATAAAGCACCTGCCGGTCTATATAATTGAGCAGGTTCACCATTAACAGCAAAGTCAGCGCGTACCGGCCGTAACTGTATGCCGCGCCCTGCCCTTCACCGGGACCCGTTTTGGCAAGTGAGTGATTCATAACAGAAATATTTGTCCCCCCTCTGGCCAGTTGCCTAATTTAACGGATTTAGCTTATGTTTATACAGGATTCAATACTAGCAGATGCAGGAGGTCTATGGACATGAAAAAAACGGCTCTCCTTTTGGCCGCCCTCGTGGTTTCGGTGGCGGCATCCGGGAAGACCGCTTCGGCAACGGATATCGGCATCTCTCTCCACAATGGAAATATAACCGGTTTCTATTATTCGGTGGGGAATTATTACAGGGTACCCGATCGTGAAGTGGTGGTCGTAAGGAGGGGGATTCCCGATGACGAGCTTCCGGTGGTCTTTTTTCTGGCAAGAAGGGCGCACGTTGCGCCGGAAGTAATCATAAGACTAAGACAGGACGGCTATAGCTGGTGGGACATCACCCGGCGCTACAGGATAGACCCGCGGGTCTACTACGTCCCGGTCCGGATGGAGAGGATCGGCCCTCCTTACGGCAGGGCTTACGGGTACTTCAGGCATCGGCACTGGGACAGGCGCTGGAGGCTCGATGACAGGGAGATTGTGGACCTGGTCAATCTGAGGTTCGCATCGGATTATTACCACATACCTCCGGAGAGGATAATCGAGAGGCGGTGCCGGGGAGAAAGGTTTGCGGCCATTCACCACGATTATGACAGAGACCGCGGTGACAGATGGGGACATGGACGCGGAGACGGCGAAGACCACGGCCATGGCCGTGATTATGGCCGCGGGCACGGCAGATGGAGGGGCGACGATTAAGTGGCTGAGGAGCTGCTTGAGATAGTGAATGAACGGGGCGATGTGCTTGGCATCGCCCTACGCTCGGAGATACACGGGAACCCGTCATTAATACACCGGGTGGTCCATGTGCTGGTCTTTAATTCAAAGGGCGAGCTGCTCCTGCAAAAGCGCTCGATGGACAAGGACGTCGCAGCCGGAAAATGGGACACTTCAGTCGGCGGCCATGTGGACCCCGGCGAAGCGCCGGAGCTTGCCGCCCGGAGGGAAATGCTTGAGGAACTGGGCGTCGAGGCAGACATCAGGTTCCTCTATTCCTATATCCATTCAAACCCGTACGAGACGGAACTGGTCAACACATATCACGCACTGTGCAGTGATGGGTTCAGGTTCAATGCCGAAGAGATAGACGAGCTGCGGTTCTGGAGCATAGGGGATATAAAAACCGCGCTGGGCAACGGGATGTTGAGCGATAACTTCGAGCATGAGATAAAGACCTATTTACTGGAATCCGGCGGAAAAACGGTTTATTAGGCTCAGGGCGGCAGGTTTGTTTGCCGTGGGCCTTATCTCGCTCCGTTCGTAAAGAGCACAACCCTTACAGTCCTGAGCAATATCAGCAGGTCCAGAAACGGCGACAGGTTCTTGATGTAGAAAAGGTCGTACTGGAGTTTTTCCAGCGCGTCTTCATTGGATGCGCCGTACCTGTAATTGACCTGGGCCCAGCCGGTAATGCCCGGCTTTATCGAGTGCCTGAGTGAGTAATAAGGTATCTCCTCATTGAGGATATCCACGAATTCGGGACGCTCCGGCCTTGGCCCGATGAAGCTCATGTCCCCTTTCAACACGTTCCACATCTGCGGTATCTCGTCGGCCCGTATTTTTCTTATGACCCTGCCCGCTCGCGTCACCCTGGGGTCGTCCTTTTTTGCCCAGACTGCCCCGTTGGCCTCTGCGTCCGTCCTCATGGACCTGAATTTGTAAAGTTCGTAGACCTTCCCGTTGAGCCCCACCCTTTTCTGCCTGAAGAGGACCGGCCCCTTCGAGTCGAGCTTTACGGCAATGGCCACAACAAGCGCCACCGGCAATGAGAGGACAAGCCCCGACAGGGCCAGCACGAAATCCATGAGTCTCTTTATTTTGGTCGTGTAGGCCTTTTTCCTTACGCCGTGAAAGGTGGTCAGGGCTATCCAGTTTTCAGTAAGATACCGAACGGGGATCCTGCCCGTAAGCTCCTCGTAAATGGAGGGCATGTCGTAAATCTCCATCCCGCTCATCTTGCTCTCTATTACGGCCTTCAGCAGTTCAGGGTCCCTGTTCCGCTTTATCGCCATAACCGCCGCGCCTATCCCGTTGCGGCGCGCAAGCCCGGCAAGGACGGAACTGGCCCCGATTACGGAATGCGCGCCTATCTTTCTGTTCAGCATGCCCGGGTTGTCGTCTATGAACCCCTCGATCCTGAACCCGTTCCGGTTTTCGGAGAGGACCTGATACACGGCACGCCCGGCGTTGCCGGCCCCGATTATGACGATGCCCTTCCGGTTTTTGTCCGGGCCGAACACAGCCTCGAAAAGCAGTCTCCACCCGTACGCAAAGACGGACACCAGAAGGGCATTCATCAGAAAGACCCCCCTTCCGGTCTTCCAGTCCGGGAAGATGTAAAAGAAAATGGCTATTACGGAAGCGGCCCCAAGCAGCCCCAGGATGTACCTGCTCAGGTAATGGGCGCTCCTGAAGCTCCCATGAAGGCCGTAAAGCTCGAAGATATAGAAATTCGCAAGGTAGCACAGCACGAACGCGGTAATCGCCCCGGTGTACGCGCTAAAGACATTCTGGAACGTAAACATCCTGGCCATAAAGGACAGACAGGTGCACAGGATAATTACTATAAGGTCGCCAGCGAGGAGTGCGAGTTTCCGTTTTATATGCATTTCGGACTTGCCGTTTCACCCGCCGGGAACGTATTAGCCCTGCCAGGAAATTACTTGTCCCTCACAGCGGATGAAAGCCCGGGGCCGAATGAGGCGGCCTGCTCTATCTGCGCCCGGTTTTCCCTGAACCAGTCTATTGCGTTCATCAGGCCTTCCCTGAACTCCACCCTGGGCTCGTATCCGATTAGGCTTTTCGCCTTCTCAACAGAGGCCAGAAGCCTGCTCTTGGTGTCCCATTTCCTCCTGTTTACGAATTTTATCCCCGCATTGTTGCCCACAGCCCCGTTTATCATGGTTGCAAGGTCGATTATCCTGGTCTCCTTTCCAGATGCCAGATTGAACTCCTGCCCTATCGCGTTTTCGTTATGCCCGGCCCTCAAGAGCCCGTTCACCAGGTCGCCCACGTAGGTAAAGTCCCTCGTCTCTTCCCCTGTGCCGGTAATCGGCAGCGGCTCTCCCTTCATCGCCCAGTAGATGAAGTTGGGTATCACGTTCCTGTACTGTCCGGGGACTTCTCCGGGGCCGTAGGAGTTGAAGAACCTGGCCTTCACCACGTTCAGCCCATAATGGTTATGGAAGAAATTGCAGTAAAGCTCCCCCAGCATCTTCGTTATCTGGTAGGGCGTGCTCAGGTTCATCGACATGAAATCTTCCCGGAGCGGCAGCGGCGCCGCACTGCCGTAAATGGAACAGCCGGAAGAGGCGTAGACCACCCTTTTCACACCGTTAAAAAGGCTGTATTCAAGGATTTTGAGCGTCCCGAGCCCGTTTACGGAGATGTCCTTCTCCGGGTAATCGACGGAGTTCTGGTTGGCAAAAAAGGCGGCCAGATGGAAGACGATTTCAGGCTTTTCAAAAAAGACACGCTTCAGGCTTACATCGTCCGTTACACACCCCTTAACGAACATTATGTTCCTTTTTCGGGGGATGTTCCATGTATAGCCTGACGACAGGTCGTCCAGAATTATCACCAATGCCGCTCCCGCTTCGGCCAATGCGGAACATAGATTGGTCCCTATCGCGCCCGCTCCGCCTGTAACAAGCACCGTTTTACCTTCATAATAAGCAGATGAAAAACTCTCAGTCATCAACCCGGTCCTCCTGTGGTGTTTAATGAATTTGAAAATGAATTAAGTAGCGATTCCACTTCCCTGACGGCCTTTTTCAATGAGAGGTTTTTAACAATGTATTCACGGCCGTTTTGGCCGAATTTTTCGCAAACCCGCCTGTTTCCGGCAAGCCAGGCCACTTTCTCCGCAAGCGCTTTGGGGTCTTCAGGGGCAACGCAAATCCCGCAATCAGCGTCCCTTATGAGCCTGTGGCTGTCGCCCTCAAGCGGCAGGCTCGCAAGCACCGGCCTCCCGGCGGCCATGATGCCAAGTATCTTGGAGGGGACTACGGGAGTTTTCACCTTCGCGTTAAGCGTGACAAGCCCTAAATCGGAAGAGGCCAGGACGTATGGATAGACGCATTTGGGCTGCATCCCCAGAAAGCCCACATTGCCCAAACCATACCGCCCCGCCTTCTCCATCATCCCTTCCTTCTCTATCCCGTCGCCCACTATGAAGAAAAATATCCCCTCCTCCCGCCTGAGCAGCCTTGCGGCCTCGATGATTACCGGCGCGCCCTGGGACATGCCAAGCGTTCCCGCATAGCCCACGACAAACCTGCCGTTCAGCCCGTGCCTTGCTGAAAATCCGTTTTCTCTCGGCAAGGGCCTTATCTCGTCCGTATCTATCCAGTTGGAGACAGTTTTTATCTTTTCTCTGCTTATCCCCTTTTTTTCTGCAATGAAATCCCTGTTTCCTTCGGAGTGCACCGTGATGAACGTGGCCTTCCTGTAGCAGAAGACCTCTATCGCTTCGAGGACGCGAATGAGCACCCTGTTTTTCAGGATGCCCTGGTCTATGTAGCACTGCGGATGCAAATCCTGCACGCCCATCACGAAAGGCGCCCTCTTGAGCTTTTTCAGAAACCATCCCGCAAGCCCTATGAATACCGGAGGCGAATATGCGAATATGGCATCCGGCCTGCCCGACAGGAGCCCTCCCGTAAACGCCGTTACCGGCGCGGTGAGGTGGCCCAGTGCAAGCCTTGCCTTTCTCGGGCCGGGGGCTGGCACCGCCACCCTCAGCACTTTGAACCCGTGCATCTCCTCACGCATGAAAAACCTGCCCCTGTATTTTCCGGGAACACTTTCAAGGTTGTACCACGGGAAGCCCGTTATAACGGTGATTTCATGCCCTTCCGCGGCCAGGCCCCCTGCAAGCTCGTAAAACAGGTTGGCCGCCGTTCCTATCTCCGGGGGAAAATACCTGGCCAGCAGCAGGATTTTCAATTAACAAAATCCCCATTCGGAACAATAAACATTCACGGGCTGTCCCGAAGCGAGGGATTCCTCTATCGCAAACGTTGCAGCCGTGGTTGCCGCAATCGACCTGAAGTCAATCGGGGCCGGACGGCCCTCCTTCAGGGCATTGCGGACGGCCCTGAGCTCCTCTGCATATCCACGGTCTACACTCAGCCCCCATTTCGTCTTCCGTCTGCCGCCTCCGGCAAAAAACCTCACGTTTTTAAAATTATCTATCACACAGACAGAGCCTCCCGCAAACACCTGCACCTCTTCCCTTGGGAAGCTCTTGTCCCCGTTGGCGGCATACAGGATATTTGCGACCGCACCGTTGTCCATTTTCAGTATCACCGAAAGGCAATCCCTGAACTGCCTGGAACTCTCCGTGCACACGGCAAAAACCTCATGGGGCAGCCCCCCTGTAATTGCCTGCGCAAGGTCCACGAAATGGCAGACCTCCCCGATTATCCTTCCCCCGCCCTCGTCTTCCTTATGCACCCACGACCCAGGCGGGATATAGCCTGCATTGCACCTTATCTGGACTATGCTCTGGCCTTTGTTCCTGCCGGTGAGCTCCATGCATTTAACTGTAGCTGGAGCGAACCTCCGGTTAAATCCGGCCATCAGAAAAGGCGCTTTGCCCTGAGCCAGAAGAGACTGATACACTTTTGATATCTTTTCAAGTTCACCCCTGTTTATGCAAAGGGGTTTTTCAACGAATACAGCCTTGCCTGCCTCCAGCGCCTCGCAGAGGAGCCTGCAATGCGAGTCGTGCCGGGTAAGGATGAACACCAGGTCTATCCGCTCATCCCGCAATATCTCCTGATGCGAGGTTGCCGCATAATCGAATCCCCAGCTTTCGGCCATGTGCCCTGCGGTAAGCCCGCGCGTTGCGGAAACGCCCTTATACAAAAAACCGGGGATTTTTTCCATTGCCGGAAGAAATGTCCCCCTGGCAAAAAGCCCCGCGCCTATCAGCCCGATACCGATGCCACCTGTCGCCGGTTTCCTTTCCGCGGCCTTATTTCCCACCCTCAAACATTCGCTGGCCCCGTCTCCGCCTTCCTTGTAATCAAGCACGACCCCTACCGCAGGCTCCCTGCCGGAAAGTAAAAGTTCATATGCATCGAGGGCCTTATCAAACGGGAACCTGTGAGTGGTTATTCCCCCAAGCCTCACGGCCCCTATGGATATCATCCTGAGGAACTCTTCCATATTCCGTTTTGCCGTCCACCTCGCATAGGCCAGGGGATATTTGACCCCCCTTTCCTCATAGTCGGCGTCATACATTCCAGGGCCCCATGCCCTCGAAACGGAAAATTCCAGTTCCTTCTCATAGAAAACCTTTCTTGGTATTTCGAGGCCCACAAGCCCGCCGGCAATGATCCTTCCCCTCTCCCGGCACATGGCGGCCGCCTGTTCGATAGGCTGGTTGCTGTCCACGGAGGCCAGTATCACGACCGAGTCCAGTCCCTCTCCCCGGGAAAAATCCCGCGCGGCGGCAAGAGGGTCGTCTGCGCCGGTTACAGCGGCTGCTTCAGCCCCGTTTTCAACGGCCAGTTCGCATTTCATCCTGGATATGTCAAAACCGATGACATGGCATCCGGCAGCCCTCAATACCTGGACTGCCAATTGGCCGAGAAGACCAAGACCTATGACCCCTACCCTGTGCCCGAATTCGGGTTTTGCAAGCCTTGCGGCCTCTATGGCGATCCCGCCCAGCGCCACATATGACGCGTCCTCAAAAGAAACGTTAGCCGGGATATGCGCGCACAGGTTCGGGAGGGCCACATTCAGTTCGGAATGTGATGCTGTGCCGCTTCCCGCCAGCGCCACCCTGTCCCCTGCCCTGAACCCGCAGGCGGCGCGGCCGTTTACGGCCCTTATCACGCCGGCGCACGAGTATCCCAGAGGCAACGGCATGTCGAGTCTGGCCCTTGACTGCCGGAAGGCCTCCATTACACCTTCCGTGCGGACTTTATCAATAACCTGCCTCACCCAGTCCGGCCTTGATATGGCCTTGCCTATCAGGCCCTTCCTGGCTATGTCGATTATCGCCTTCTCCGTTCCGGCAGAAACCAGCGAGGCCCTGGTCTCTACCAGAAGCCCTTTTTTTGCGGAATACCCCGGCACATCGAGCATCCTCAGTTTCCCGTCCGAGTAGTTCTGCGCCACTATTTTCATTTCAGGCCTGCTCCGCAATGATGCTGCTTATGCGAGTCATTGTTTTAATCCGGAATCATTTTTTCAGCAGTATGAAATGGCCGTGCACATTCCTGTCGTGCAGGTAAGACCTCATCTTCCTCCGGAAATCGGACGGCCTTGCCTTGCGGCCTTTTATCAATAGATAAGCGCCGAAACCAAACGCCGTCAGCAGCCAGTCCATAATGCCCCTTAAATGCAAAGCCATGCCTTTGAACGGCTCCACGTGAAAGACAAGAAAAGAAAGGAAAACGCCTGCATATCCCTCTTTTGCGGGGACGACCTCTATCTCGCTGAATTGCCGGAAAAGGTGCCTTATCGCGTTTTCAGTGAAGCGCCAGTAATCCACCTCGTCGTGATATGGATAGAGAAACGGCACATAAACAAAGGCCGCTCCGCCGGGTTTCAAGACCCTGTGGATCTCCGCTGCCGCCAGGAACGGGTTGCTCACATGCTCCAGCACCGCATTGCAGATGATCCCGCCAATGCTGCCGGTCCCAAAGGGCAGGCAATGCACATCAGCTACGATATGCGGTTTCTTTGAAAAATTGTAATCCAGGCATATTGCCTTTTTTTCTTTCAAAAGCCCCCCGTAAACCTCGTGAACCCATCCGGTCTCCCACGGCGTGCCCCCGCCTATGTCGATGACGGGATGCCGCCGCAGCACTTCCCTTATATGTCCGTCTATCTCCGGCACCATGGCTTCCCTGTATTTCCTGCCCGGGTTTTTTTTCAAGGCATCCTCAAAATTACCCCGGGGAGGGCCTTCAAATATCCCAGGGCGATTGCCGCCCGCACAAGAGAATACATCCTCCGGGGAGGGCTTCCCGGCATTATGGCCTTAATACACCACGGCAAAATCCACTTGGCATAATAGGCGCCATTGCGCAATGCATATGGCGCTGAGTGGGATAACCGGTCTTTTATCGCATTGGAACGGGCAAGGTTGAACCCCCGCCTCATGAAATAATTGCGTTTAAGTTTCCATGCGGGGACCCAATGCTTTACGGAAGCCGACGGATGATAATAAACCGCCCCGTCCTCCCTGAAAACCCTGTCCTGCAAGTCAATCTCCTCAGCCCCCGCAATGGTCTTGCCCTTCATGCCAAGCCGGTTGTCAAACAGTCCAACTTCTTCAAATGCCCGCTTTGAGACGGAAAAATTACCACCGGGCAGAAACTCCCCCTGCTTCAATCTGCGAAACCCGGTGCCGTAATGAATCCCCCCTACAAAAAAAAGCAATTCATCAGCCAGCCACCGCGGGCGAGGCGCCTCCCACCACGGCCGTATCGGCCCCCCGACCGCCCGGGCATCAGGTTTTTTCCCATACGCTTCCCACAGCGCCTTTAACCAGCAGGCATCCGCCATGGCGTCATCGTCCATGAAGGCGACAATCTCGAATTTCGCCTCTTTTACACCCCTGTTTCTCGCGGCGGACAGTCCGGCCTCCCGTTCATGGACATATCTGATGGCCCTGGAGGGATGCCTGTGGATGGCGTCCCTGACTACTTCAATGGTATTGTCGGAAGAGGCGTTATCCACCACGATCAATTCAGTCATGGGGGCGGGGAAATCCTGCACAGCTATGCTGCTTACGGCCTGAGAGAGCAGATTTGCCCGGTTGAATGTGCATATGACAGCAGAAATGCCTGAATAGTGCATATTTTTTTGGTTGCTACTGCGCCAATCCTTTAATGAACAGGCCCGCAAACGCCCGGCGCTGGCCCGGCCTTAAGAAAAGGCCCGGCCTGTTCGCAAGCACTTTCACCAGTGAGCGGCGGGCAGCTTCAGGCCTGCTAAGTCTTATGAACCTTCCGGCGGCATTGTAATGCAGCCTGGCAATGACCCGTTTCCTCAACCTTTTCAACTGACGCCTCGTCTCCGATTCGTGCAGGCAATATTTACGCAGCCTTACGTAATAGAATTCGAATTTTTCCAAAAGCTCCATTACCCCGGCTGCCGACTCTTCTATGCTTGCGCCGATGTCCACGTCCGCGGCATGGGGAGAAAAGCTCCAAAGCGCCCAAATCCCGCGCGTCGCTTCGGCCCCGGCCGGGCGCTCAAGCAGATTTGAGATCTGGGAATCGCTTACCCGGTATGCGAATTCTGACTGCCTGTCTCCAAACTGCTCCGAAATCCTGTGGGTTCCCGCCGTGCCAGTGACAAGCGCCTTCGGCAGATTCGCGGTAAGCGCAACGCGTGAAAACCTTACGAAAAATTCATAGTCCTGCGCGTATGTGAAATCATCCCTGTAAGGGCCTGAAATGTCAACGAGGGACTTGTGGAACATGACGGAGGGGTGTGCGAAGGCGTTATTGAACAAAAGCCACCAGCATATTTCGCAATCGCCGGCCGGATATCTGTGCAGGAGTCTTTGCGAGGGCGTTTCATAGGCCGCATAACTGCCCACTATTCCCACTCCGGGGTTTTGTTCCAGGTAAGACACTTGCAACTGAAGACGCTCCCTCGCGGCCACGTCATCGGCGTCCAACCGGGCGATGTACTTCCCCCTTGCAATCTTGAGGCCGGTATTCAGGGATTTAGCCAGTCCCAAATTCGCTCCGTTTTTTATGCGGATTATCCTCCGGTCCGAAAAACCGGCAAGTTTCTCGCCCGTGCCATCGGCGGAGCCGTCGTCTATGATTATGAACTCAAAGTCCCTGAACGACTGCTGGAGCATGCTTTCAATCGCCCGGCAAACAAAGCGTTCTCCATTGTACACGCTCATCAATATGCTTACCTTCGGCTTTCGCATGGTCAGTCCCCTTTCAGCAGGCCTTCCACCACAGCAAGTTCCTTATTCAGTATCTGTTCCAATGAAAGGTTTTCAACTGCAAATCTCCTGGCGTTTTTTCCAAGCCTCTCGCGCAGGCCGCTGTCTGCCATCAGGTGCTGTATGGCCTCCCTGATTGAAGCCGCATCCGTCCCGCACAGCCAGCCCGTGTCGCCATGCCGTATGACCTCTCTTATCCCGGGCGAGTCCGCCCCGATGACCGGGAGCCCGCAGCTCATGGCCTCTATAAGCGTCTTTGGATGTCCCTCGTAATGAGAGGGCAGCACAAAAACCGAGGCGCTGTTAAGATACTGGCACAACTCGGGATGCCTGATGCTGCCGCGAAACCGGATATTTACCTTTTTCTTGTGTGCACGGCGGGCCATTTCGCCCTGGAGGTCTCCCTGTCCTATTACGAGCAGGCCCATCCCCAGGCCCTCAAGCGCATCGACCAGCGCCAGCGGGTTTTTCTGAGGTGCGAGCCTCCCGGCAAAGCATATCCCGGTTTCTCCGCGGACCTCCGGCATAGGCAAAAACACGTCCGTGCGGACATAATTGGGTATGACATGGATTTTCCCGGGGTCCACGCCATAGCCGTCCTCAATTTCCCGCTTTGCCATTGGAGTCGTAAGCACAATCCTGTCCGCCTGTTCAAAAACCCGCCTTTCCATCCGGCGCACTTTATGGATACTGCTTTTTTCAGCCCCCATCGAAATGAAATCAGACCACAGGTACCCGCACCTTGCAATAAATTTCTTTCCGTGAAATCTGGCCGAATACAGTGCGGCATCGGCCCCCTTCATCTGGTTGGACTTGTACACGTCAGCCGCGCGCAGAGCCTTGGCATGCAGAAAGGGAATAAGTTTTTTATACATCTCCCGCGGAAGGCCCCATCTGTTGCAAAGTATCCCGATGCCGGGCAACCGGGGGGAATAACTCATATCGGCAGCCCCGTAGGTAACAAACGTGATGCCAGAGATGTGCTTTTTCATTTCCAGGTACAGCGCGGTTTCGCGCTCAAGCATTCCGAGCCTGTCCCACTCCGCAAGAGACATCCCGTCGGTGAAAAAAAGCGCCAGATGCGCCTTTTCGGCCCTCACGTTACAGGCACCTTCCAGCCCAATTCACTGCCAAAACCAAGTATTTCGCCTATCATCACAAGGGCCCATACAAAAAGAGTGGTCCCGTGTACGTCGCTTTCAGGCAGCCCCATGGACATCCTGACGCCATAGTAGTGCGTCTGGGCACGGCCCTGAAAATACGAGAAACCGCCGTCTGTCTGATGAAAAGACCTGACAGTGTGAAGGCGTTTCCATGCAAAATCGCGTATCTCCTGCCTTCGGTGGGAGGTATAGCGTCCGCAATGATACAGGACGTGAATTATGTCCGCATTATTGCAGCCATGCTCGTCGTTTATTGCCGAGAGGCATGTGTCAATCAGCCTTTCGGGATGCCGGAACGGTTTGTCAAGGCAGGCGTATCCGGTGATCACCTTCATGGCCCCATTTACGACCTGCTCGGCCGGCGGCCTCCCTGAAAACCACGACCCCGTCTCAGGGTCCTGAAGACGGTCAATCTCTTCAAGTATCACGGGCAAAAACAGCCGTTTCGCCTCTGTCTGACCAAAGACCCGTGCGTTCAGATTCAGAAAAAAAATCATATGGCTTGCGTGGCTGCCGGCCGCCCAGGGTTGACTCCAGTCCAGACCCCGTACATATTTTTTCATTTTTTTTGCCGTGTCCGGCAGATGAGAGATGGCAAACCTGGGCGTTGAATTTGTACACATGAGCGCCGCGCAGGCCTGCCTTGTCTCGGCCCGCCGCGCGGCCCAATCTTTTCTGAACCACCCTGCCCGGCCATCAAGCTCCTTAAGAAGGATATCATCCTCAAAATACCCTGCCGTGCGCCCGGACGGCGACTGAAAAGAGGAAATATGTTCTGTCCATCCCTCAAGCTCGTCCGCGGAAAACCGGTCGAGACAGCCCAGCATAGATGAAATCTTGAGCGCAAGGCAGCTTATTCCCAACCCCGCTTTGGGTCCGGGCTGGAACAGGGCCCCCTGCCTGCAAAAGCTGAATTCGCCCGGTCTTGAGGGGTCCCGCAAGGTCATCAGCCATTCCATTACGCCCTCTTTCAGGCCTTCAAGCCATTTATAAATGCTTTCTCCTCCTGGTCGACCGGGCATCTTCAGTCCTTTAATAATTCCAGGTACCTTGAAGCCACGTCTTCCATCTCCGGCACCGCGATCAGGCGTTGATACGTTTCGTAGTTTTCAACGATGTTTTCAAGCTGCGGCAGGATATCTTCCTTATGGCTGAATGGCAGGCCGCCAAAGCCGGCCAGTTCCGGGTGGCCTCCGTCATTCAGGTACAAAGACGGCAATCCGCAGGCAAGCGCCTCGATGAGGGCATTGGAACAGGGGTCGTTGCTGCTTGCCGTTATGTAAATATCATTTTCGCGCAGAAATGACGCAAGCTCACTGGAGGCAACGGCAGGCAAATGCCTCACCCGGCTAAAACCTTCGGATGAATTTCCAACAAACGTGTACTCGAATCTGCTCCAGTCCAGGTGGTCTTCCAGCCATTTATAAATCTGCCCGCCCTTGCGGGGATTGCCTGACCAGCTTGTAGAGATAAGCCGGATTTTCCGGCCCCTTCTGAATTCCACGCGCCCCGTGGCGTTGAAGATGCCAGGGTTCACGGCATTATGGATTATCACAGGCCTCACGGGCCTGTACCCCGCCGATAGTATTCTTTTCATGTTCCAGGCGGATTGCAATACGGTGGAAGTCGCATACCGGGCATTAAGGTCAAAACACAGATCGTCAAGCTCCCTGTCCCGCCCGCGTATGAGGTGGATCGGCCCGTCGATCCGGTGTACAATCCTTGCATTCCGGCCTATGCCGCCCCTGCGGAATTTGTCCACATCAAACCATATCGAGTTCAGCAGATGGGCATCGATGTATTTCCCCGTTTCATTGACAAGTACCCTGATACCCTTTTTTTCAAATGCGTCCTGAAGTGCTATCATGAATTGGTTGCCGCCGCCCCTGGGCGGGGCGGCAAATTTATGCCAGAAAGAAACAGTCAGGCAATCGCCTCTGCCCGCGCTTTTGCTGAATGGCTTAAAGCCGCGGAAAGGAAAAAATGCGGCCCATCTTTTAAGCGCGAGGGCCGGAGGTTTTTTCCGGCCTTTCCGGTCTTTATTCAAGCAGACCGGGACCGAATCGATGTCTTCATACAGTTTTTTAAATAAAGGGATTGTCACGTCCTTGCCGTGGTTGGTGATCACCTTTTCATAATGGGTCCCGGTAAACCGGCTTAAATATCCGCTGTCCATGTCTTTAGCGGCCAGCCCGGCAGCTTCGTCCGGGCGGCAATAAATGCACTCCGTTTCGAGCACATCCGGAGCCAGACCAACCTGTGTGCTTATGATCTTGCACCGCGCGGCCGCAGCCTCCAGTATGGACCTCGGCCCCCCCTCCGACCTGCTGCTTACAATATAGAGGTCCAGCATGTTATAAAGGACATTCACCAGTGAATGGGGCTGGTTGTTTTCCGCTATGTCGTCATTGCCGGTCTCGGAGCCGATGAAGGTAAAAGGGACGTCCAGCTCACCAAGACGCCTCCTCAGCCAGAAGCGGCGGGGCCCGCAAAGTACAACGTGCAGCGGATAGCCTTTTTTCACGAGTCCCGAGACGATTTCGGCAAATACGTCCGGCCCTTTTACAAGCTTCGGGCTTTTAAGGTCCTTACCCTCCGTGTCCCGCTGGAAACTCCCGATGAGGTATTTCCCGGCCGGTATATTCCATTGTTCCCTGACCCCTTCGATGCGGGTGTCGTCTTTTTCAATGGGGTGGAAGATATCCGTATCGACCGCATAAGGTATGCAGATGCTTTTGAGCCTCAAGTCCGCAAGCTGCCGCCCGGCCTCGTTTGTCTGTGCTATCCAAAGCCCGATCTTTTGCATGTCCAGACTATGCCCTGGCATTGACAGATAGCGGTAGGGTTCGCCCGGCACATGGCATATCACACGCCGGCCTTCCAGATATTCCTCAGGGATAGTTTTTATCCCTTCCCACCATATGGAATGGATTACCTGGCAATTTTCGAGGCCCGTAATATCAACAATCCCCTCAAGCGCCCTGCGCGTAAGCATGTAGTCCTCATCGAGGGCCCACCCCATATTGTCTCGTCCGGTAATGTATACCCTGGGTTTCATTTCTGATGAACTGTTATTTTTTCCGGCAGACAATGGTTGAAAGCTTATCGAATGGCGGCCTCAGTTCGCCGTCTATTACTTCCAACTTGCCCGAGAGCCATTTCAGTACCTTATCGCGCTCATGAAGAGCGGCCATGGAATCCAGCCCCTTCCCCTCTGACTTCACGTAATCGAATATCAGGCAGCCGCCGAGGTTCAGCTTATCGAAAAGATGTTCAACGGTCCTCATGGGCCTGGGCAGGTGTTCAAGGACCGCAAAAAGAAAAATAGCGTCGTAGCTCTCTGCCAGGGGAAAGTCGTCATCGGGGTTTATCTCTATAGCTTTTGCAAACGGCTTTTCCCTCAAACGCCAGCGCGCGTAATGGAAATTAAGAGTGGCTATGTCGGCGAAGCTAAGCCGCAGTTTCAGATGAGGGGTATAGGAGGAAAGCCATGCCGTTACAGGCGCTATGCCACAGCCGTATTCAAGGACCCTCGCGCCTTTTTTAATAAATCTCATATATCTGGAAAAATCGTCGCCCCTATGCCGGAATTGACTCTGAAAAAGCAGGTATACCGTCTTATGGCTCTGCCATGTCTTCAGATGGAGATCGTACCCCTCTTCAACATCCAGTCCCAAATCCTGAAACTTCATCCGGTAAAGGTTCTGCAAAAAATAGAAATCGTGGATGTTTACCGGGCGGTTGCCCAGTTCACCGACCCAGTAACGCCTGAATTCATCAAACCAGCCCGTGAGCACGTGCGTACGCAGCAGGAAATCGTATATTCCATTGTGCTTCAGCCAGGACACAAATTTTAGCCGGAGAGGGTACTTCACGTACCTGTCAACCAATCCCATCCCCGAGTCGCTTCCGGTCTCCACGCGGGCGCACGAAAAGCATTCCCCCTGCTCTTTTAAAAGCTGGCGGATATCAGGACAATAGGAATCAAACCTGTTCATTCTTCCTGTACCCTGACATCGCCGGACGCATTTTCAGGGCCTTTACCTGTCCGCAACGCCGCAAGACCCGCCCCGCAGATGACAAGCAGCATTATGTCCGCGCCGGGGGCAACAAAGCTGTGGATGCTCAGCGAGTTGACAAGCCAGACTACGATGGAACCGCCCGCGCCAGCGGCGACCCATTTCATACCGGAGCCGCCTTCCTTACAACTCCTGAACAGCCGTCTCATGCACGAAACCAGAAAAAATATGAATGCCGCCGTGCCTGCAATACCGGAACCAAGCAGAAGAAACAGATATTGAGAGTGCGGCCCGACATCCGCCCCTCCAGCCGGAGCGAACGATTCCATGAAGCCGGTGCCCAAAGGATTGTGCATAAGGGCCGGGACTATCTGCTGCCAGATGAAATACCGCTCCCCCCCCGTATCTTTAAGGTATTCAACAGGTGATACAATGCCGGGCAGGATGGAGGCAAGCCTTTCCGATACCTCGTCACTCACAAAACCCATCCTGTTAAGAAGCAGGTATGTCGAGGTCAGGCCGGTCAGAATAACCAGAATCCTCAACGCATATCTCAGAAAGGCCTTGCCCGCCTTGCCCTCTCCCATCGAAACAATTGCCATGCCGGAAACGAAAACAGCGAGAAACGGCATTCTGCTGCCGGAAATTACAAGGACAGAAAAATTAGCGAGCAGGCAGAAAAGCGCCGCGACCCTCATGCCTGCTCCCTTGCGGTAGAAAAGAGCGCCCATGCAGACCGCTATGGCGCATGATGAAAAAAGGACGGTATTATTGCCGCCAAGCACAAGATAGCCCAGATACGGTATTTCATAGGGAGCATAAAACCGGTCCGCGAAGTCCCCGGCAACGTTCAGGTCGACCTCTGCGATATCGAACCAGCCGGCATACGCCGCAACCGACAGAACAGACAGGACGATGCTGCCCAGGAGAAAAACCGAGACCAGCATCTCTATTTCTTTTTTATTTTTCAAGGTAATTACCGAAAGAACATAGCCCAAAACCGGGGCAATAACGCACAGTCTCAGCGCCAGCAAGGACATATGCCTGTCCGGTGCTATTCCAAAAAGGAAAAGCGCAATGGAATATAGCACAAAAACAAGCAGCGGCTTCAAATACGGGACATCTACGGCGGAGACGGACCGCCTCTTCAGCAGAAAGATAAAAAAAGCGGTGTAGACAAGGACCTCCGGCGGCGGGCCCTCAAAAAGCACGGGCTGGATGAAAGGATAGTTGAAATACTGGTGTTGCGTCCATACAAGCAGCATCGCCAGCAGCAGCCCCGGGAACGGCCCTGTCTTCCATGTGTAAAACAGCATAAAGGCCCCGCCAATAAAAACCAGATACAGGCGCAAAGGCAGCTGCATTACAGGTATGGACTTGCCTAGATAATAGCCGGTTACGCCCGCGGCCATCAGAGGCAGTAATTTTGGCGCATCCTGAAAAAAATCACCAAGTGCCTGAAACCGCCTGGGCAGAAACGGGACTGTGTGTCTTCTCATATGAGAAGGCCCTCCGCAACGGGGCCGCCGTCACGAAATTTCACATTGATTCCAGCAAGGGCATTCCTGAGCAGTTCCCGTCCATTTGAAGACCACTTCAAATATGCCTGTCTACCGGCGAGGCCGCAGCGCCGCCTTTCATCAGCATCTCTCAATGCCCGGAGCGCGGCCACAAAATCGCCCGTATTCCCGCAAACATAATATCCCCCTTTAATATCAGGGACTCCCCGGAACGTCTGCCTTGTCCCGATGACCGGGATTCCCATTGCCAGGGCCTCGACCATTTTTATCTTGCATCCCCAGCCAAGGCCCGCAGGCAGGCAGGCGATATCCATTCCCCGCATAAAGGAGACAAAATCCCCGACATAATCGTGATAGACAACCTGGCCGCAGCCAGAGGGCACCGGCAACTTATCGCAGCTTTTTCCCGTAAAGTGGAACCTGAAGACACCAGGCATTTCCCTTTCCGCAGCCGGGATCACCTCTTTTAAAAGGGTGAGCGCGCCCGCCATGTTCACATTATTTGCGTAATCGCTTCCCATATAAACGACATTCACCGGAGACGAATATTCAGCCCGCGCAAACTCCCGGTCGAGAAAGGGGGGGAGCCAGTCTTTTCGCGCCCTCCCGCCGTAAATGCACATGGCTTTTAAATCCTTCGCCGAGATATAGAATATGCGGTCAGCTATCCGGTGCATTTCCTTTTCAGCCCTGTATATGGGGAGCAGCTGCCTGAAAAGGGCCAAAGGCCGGAAGGCGTTTCGGGGCAGGATACGCGCCCGTCTGCCAGGCTGCAACCGGTTTTCAAGGGTTTTCTCCAATGCATGGGCAAGCTCAAAATTGTGCGAGGAAAACCAGATTCTGGCGCCGTCCGTGTTCAATTTCCCGGCTATAGGGGCGAAGTCCGCGTACTCGCACCAGAGGACATCCGGCTTGAAACCCTCCATTATGGATTGAAGCGCCGGGACAGCGGCAAGATTTTCTGTTTCAGCCCATCTCCTGCCGCGTGTCACGAAATGCGTTTCGATATCAAATGGCAGGGCGGCCTTGTCTTTTCTGGCGGCCGCCGTCTCCGGCGTCATGCAGATTACAAGGGAAACCCTCCACCCGGCTTTTATAAAAAAAGCTATATGCCCCCAGATATAAATTTTGCTCCCCGAATCGGGAGGGTAAGGCCAGTCAGGCGAAAGCACCAGTATGCGGGGCCTTTTTTCAGGCATTCGATATCTTCTCCCCGCTCACTCCGCCGATAACGGACTTGAATACGCCCGCTATCTTTCCTGCAATCTTTTCCCAGTTGCAGGCTTGAACAACTTTTTCACAGGCAGCCTTCCCCATGCGCTCCCTGTCCGCCATTATCTTAAGAACCGATTCCGCAATGGCCTCCGGGTCCTTGCGGTCTACAACAAACCCTTCCACACCGTCCTCTATCAGCGCCGCCGTGCCGCAGTTGCGTGTCACAACCACGGGGCATTCACAGGCCATGGCCTCGATAGTGACATAGGGGCCGGCGTCCAGCCAGACCGACGGGACTATGGCGGCCAGAGCGCCGCTATAAGCCTGAACAAGCTCTGTGGTTTCCAAAAAACCCGTAAAAATGATGCGCTCCCTGAGCCCCTTCTGCTCTATAATGCCGCGGACTCTCCCGGTGTGCATGTTTTGCTCGTGCCTTGGTCCGTTGAAAAGGGATGAATTGCCAGCCAGCACCAGCTTGATTTCAGGCGGAAGGAACTCCATCGCCCTGACAGCCCATTCCTGCCCTTTCGTGTTATGTATCCTGCTGGTCACCAGAACGTAAGGGCCATCCACCCGGTATTTATTCCTGAAAGGCCCATCGGAGACATGCCTGAAGGTTTGCGTGTCCATCCCCAGAGGGACCTGGAATGTATTTCTGGATTTGAAAAAACCCCTCCATGCCTCCGCAATTACTATACGCGCATTCGCGCTCTCAAGGGTCTCCTGGAAACCATCATACTGCTCCACCAGCCTGTTTATGTTTCTCCTTGCCTCAATAAGCCACCCTAAATGGCGTACCATGGCCCTGATGCCTACAGGCTTTGAAGAGAGCATCTCGTAACAGTGGAGACAATTGCCGCGGCTGCGCTCATTCAGGCAAAGCGAATCGTCAGGCCTCAGAAACCGTATCTTCAGAGGACACAACAGGCCCCAGCCGTGGCAGCCATAGGCCACCGGAATTGATAACATCCTGCATGCCCGGACAGTTGCAAGGGATGTATGGTGGTTTGCATAAACCACATCAGGCGAAAGAGACTCTATTACGGAGCTGAGTTCCCTCCAGCGGGAAAGCACCGCCGCAGGGTCCTTTATTGCACCGGCGAATAGCGGGGTCCTGATTATGCGGCCCTCGGGCCAGTTGTCCTCATTCGGGCAGCCTGGGACCGTGCGAGTCAGGTTGGTGACCTCATGGCCCATCCTCACAAGTTCCCGCCCAAGCCCCCGGAGATACTGCTCGATTCCTCCGCCCAAAGGATAATGCTGATCGCTTGCCAGGAGTATTTTTATTTCCCAGCCTCCATCCTGTGCAGCCCCCTGTGATAATCGATAAACCCCTGCCATTTTCCTTTCATGCTTTTACCCAACGGGGAAGAGCCGTCCGGAAATCTTACTCCGCGCAAGTGTTTGTGCGTGCTGAAAAACCTCAGAAAACCAGGCTGTGTGGAGTTGCCAACCAGCATGTCCCATGCAAGGAACAGGGGCGACGCGGCCCTTGACCAGTAATTCCTTAGGAAGAAAAGTGTGTTGTTCCGCCCCGTTACATAGAAATACCTGGCATCTCCCCCCCTGGAAAAAGACCCGGCCTGTTTGGGTAAAACCTTGTGCAAGCCCTGGACCTCCGTTGTAAAGGCCACCTTCCACCCGAGGGAAGCAATTCTCAGGCAAAACTCGGTCTCCGCCCTGTATGCATTGCCGTCTATCGAATAGCAGGGCGGGAACCCGCCAGCCATTTCGAATACCTGCTTTCTGAACGCGAACGCGCTGCTCCGCACGTGGTGGACCATGTGCTTCCGGCCAATCTCCAGGTAATGGAACTTGTTGCCTATCAGTCCCCATCTGCTTATCATGCCGGGGTAATAGAAACCCGTTTCCCTTATCCTGTCAAGCCAGTTGATGCTGCCTTTCGCCGGGCTTTCCGCCCTGCCTTTTGCTCTGCCGTCCGGATAGTACTCGCTTATGCCCAGCCCGCCCAGCCTGTCCCCGGTTTCAAACGAGCGCACAATATGTTCCAGCGTGCCAGTGTCCGTCATTATCCAGTCGTCGTCTATCGTGAGTATCAAATCCGCCCGCGCACGCCCACAGCCGATATTCCTGGCCTTGAAATCGCCTTTTTCATGAGTCCTGAGATATATGAAGCGGGGGTCTTTCTCCGAAAATTCACCTGCCGCCTCCCCCGTGGCATCGGTTGACGGGCCGTTGTCAACGGTTATGCACTCAAAGTCTTTAAACCCCTGGGCCGCGACAGCCTTAAGCGCTTCAAAAAGGACCTCCGCCCTGTTGAAGGTCGGTATTACAATGCTTATTGCCGGTTCAGGCAACTATCTGTTCACTCCGGTTGCGGCATGCCCATTCGCAGTTCAGCCAGAAAAAGCCCGGCATATTGTTTTCCTGCTGGTTTGCTCCCTCCGGCACAATCTGAAACTGTTTTACATGTCTTACGGTCTCAATTTTAGGCCCGTCTTTCGCATCGAAAGAAGCGTTTACCATGTAGACTCCAGGCAAAAGATTGCAGGAGTCCACCGTGCAATCCACAAACCAGTTGCCGGGCGTGAACTCGGGCAGTTCAACCAGCCTGCCCCTTCCGGTCGATACCGCAGCGACGTTTATCAAATCCGGGGTGCTGATAATGACCATGAGGTGGGGCGACATGACTGCCTTCTCCGCCCTTACCGAAAGGCGCACCGTAAAGGGCTGTCTGTAAGGCACCTGCTTTGCAGGCCTGCCGTGGGGATCAAGTATCTGCGCGCCTGTAATCCTCAGTTCTCCGCTCCCGGTATGGATCATCGGGACGGCTCCGCCAGCCTTTAAAAGCTCCTGGGCCGCCGCATCTGCGGAGAGGCGGAAATACGACGCGATTATCTGCATCGAGTTTCCGCGTTCCGCGATCCCGCCTCTATCGAGCAGCAGAGCGCCGTCACATATCCGCTCCACGTTCCTCATGGAATGGGTTACAAAAAGTATTGTGCTCCCCCTGCGGATGACCTCTTCCATTTTTCTGAAGCATTTCTGCTGAAAAGCCACATCGCCCACCGCAAAAACTTCATCTATGAGCAGTATGTCCGCTTTTACGTTCACGGCCACCGAAAACCCGAGCCGCGCCATCATCCCGCTCGAATACTTGCGCACGGGTTGGTGAAAAAACCCGCCAAGCTCCGAAAATTCCTCTATGGCGGGCAGCAGCAGTCTTGTCTCCTGCCTGGAAAGCCCCATGATTGCGCCGAGCAGGAAGATATTCTCCCTGCCGGTGAGGTCCATATTCAGACCCGCATTGAGCTCTATCATGGGGAAAATCGTGCCGTCCACTTTCACCCTGCCCCTGGTTGGGGGCGTGACCCCCGCAAGGATTTTGAGAAGGGTGCTTTTTCCGGCGCCGTTTCGTCCTATCAACCCCAGCGTCTCTCCACGCTTCACTTCGAGATTTATATCGCGCAGCGCCCATTTGCCCGGATCGCTTTCTGGGCTCCCGGCCCTGGGGCTGAATTTTTCGCGCAGGGCAGGCAGAAGCCCGTAGCGCTTCCAGACATTTTCAAGCTGTATGACGGTGTTCCCTTGCATATCAAATCACGTCCGCAAAATACTGGGAAAGCAATCTGAAAACCGTCCAGCTTAACGCCAGCACACATAAGGTAACAGCCGCGGCAAGGCCCAACTGGCCCATGCCGGGCGGAGTGCCCTTTATGAGCACATTTCTGAACCCCTCCACGATTCCAGCCATGGGGTTGAGCAGATAGAGCACCCTCCATCTGGCGGGCACTGAGCTTAGCGGATACATTACAGGGGTGGCGAAGATCCAGAACTGCATTATGAACGGCATGGCGAAGATGATGTCGCGCTTGAAGCTGCCCAGCGCGGCAACGAACATCCCTATCCCAAATGCGAGCGCCGAAGCCATGAACAGAAGCAGCGGGACCGCCCAGAGCGCATGGGCGCTGAAGGGAATGCGGAACCACGCCATCATTCCCACAAGCACCGCAAATGACATGACGAAATCGAAAACGGCCGTCACAACGGCCGCAAGCGGAAAGACCTCCCGCCAGAGTGCCATCTTCTTGAGTATCGCGGCATTTGTCAGGATGCTCGGACCGCAATAGTTGACGGCATTGCTGAAAAAAGTCCATGGCACAAGCGCACTGTAGCTGAAAATAACATAGGGTATATTGTCGCTGGGTATTTTCACAATTCCACGCAGCATCGAAAAAATCACCATCAGGACAAGGGGCTGAAGTATGGCCCATGCGGGACCAAGCAGGGATTTTTTGTAGCGGGCGCTTATGTCCCTGTACAAAAGGGCCTGAAGCAGAGTGAATGACCTCACCATGTCCCTGAATTCTCCCCGGAAGTCTCCCGTGTCACTCATTAACCAGGCTTTCCGGCTTTTTTATCCGGATTACCTCTGACGGGGCCGAATATGAAGCCTCTTCCACGAGCATTACGGGGATCCCGTCCCTGACCGGATAAAGCAGGCCGCATTTGCGGCACTCCAGCCCGTTTTTTTCTTCCTTCAGGCACAGCCCGCCCTTGCATTTTGGGCATGCAAGCAAATCAAACAACGGCCCGTAAATTTTATTGGCCCAGTCCATGAGAAAAAAATTATTTCTCCATCTCTATGACCGATATCCAGCAGTAGCGCCCCAGCGAAGGGAAGGTTTTAAGCAGGAGCCTGTCAATGCGGTTTCCCGCTACAAGGGCGGCTGTGAATGCGGACCTGAACGGGATTCCGGCAGCAAGTATGCTAGTCAGCCCGAACTGTTTTGTGCTCACCCTGCGGAAGCCGGAGCCAAGCCGTCTTATCTGCTCGAAAGAAAGCGGCTGCTCGGTCTTCGAGCGCCTTCCGGGTGTAAGCGCGCGGAATATGTTGATTACAGGGTTATAGGCCAGAGGCTCAACAAAAACGGCCTTACCTGACGGTTTCTTTAAAACATTCAGTATCCGCGGCGCGGCTTCTTCTATAAGCAAATGGTGGATTACGGAGATGCCGTATACAATATCGAATGTCCCGGCCGGGAAATCAAGCGCCTCCACATTCATTTTAACTGCCTTTACGCTCCCGTCCAACCCAAGCGCCTTTGCGCGGCTATTTGTAACTTTGACCATGCCGGCCGAGATGTCAATCGCGGTAACGGAAGCCCCTGCAAGGGCAAGCCTGAGCGCTTCATCCCCGGTGCCGCATCCGCACTCGAGTATCTGCTTTCCATTTACCCGCCCCAGGAGCGACCGGGCATGCCCTACGGCTTCCGCGCTCAGGCCCCAGTCGTAGAAATAGCCTCCTCTTGAATCGTGGCCGTATATCATGCGGTCATGGAATGCCTCTTCCTCGGCCAGGACCGCCCGCCGGTCAAACTCTGTCATGCCTGGCACCCGAGCGAGTCCAGGATATCCAGATATCCTTTCAACGCCCCATGTCTTGAAAAGTGCTGCTCTGCGTATCTCCTCCCATTGCTGCCAAGCCGGAGGCACTCCTCCGGACTTTGGTAAAGATTTTCAATCACCGAGGCAAGGGCGTGGGGATTTCCGGGCCCGACAACGTGGCCGCAGTCCGCGGATTCAAGTATGCGGGCGACCTCTCCACCCATGGACATCGCAGCCACTACAGGCCTGCCGCTTGCCATGATATTGAGTATCTTGGAGGGCACAACCGCCGGAGCAACGCCGCTTTTTAAAGTGGCAAGCGAAACATCCGAGCTATGGAGCACAGATGGGTAAACCTCCCTGGAAACGGGCGGCAACAGCATCACGTTATTCAGTCCAGCGCTCCATTTAAGGACATCCCCCTTTTGCACGCCGTCCCCGACCAGAAGAAAAAGCAGCTTTGGCACATTTTGCAATATCCTTGCGGCTTCAATAATGACGCGCATGTCCTGGGATGTCCCCATCACGCCTGCAAACGATGCGACGAACTTGTCCTCAAGCCCGTATTTAATGGAAAAAGGGTTAAATTTAGGCCCCGGCGACACCGCGTCCAGGTCCGCCCAGTTTGGGACCACCTTGAGCTTGCTCAAGGTTACGCCTTTCAGTCCTATCGCCTGCCGGTTTCCCTCCGAGTGGACGGTCAGGATGTCAGCCTTTGAATTCACATATTTTTCCATCATCTCCAGCACCCTGAGCAGGACAGGGTTTTTTCTTAATACTCCAAGCTCAATGAGGCATTGGGGCACAATATCCTGAACATTCACAATTACCGGAATGCGTTTTGACCTTGCGATCAAGACCGCCGCAAGGGCAACGGGAAGCGGCGGCGAGTAAACTATCACGGCATCAGGGCGAAAGCGCCCCAGGCCGGCGGCAAGCAGGCCAATCATCTGGCCAAGCTGGTTCAACCCCCTGGACACAAGGTCCCCTCTCCGGCTGAATAACGGGCTCACTCTGTAAACTCCCATCGCCCCCATCTCGGCAAATGCCCGTCTCATTTTCTGTTTTTCGCCATTTGCCAGTTGAAAATCCGTTTTAATGGTAAGCACGTCCACATTGTATCCGGCCTCCGAAAGGCCCAGTCCAAGCTCATAGAACAGATTGGCGGCGGATGACGCAACAGGCGGAAAAACCCCTGTCACCAGGAGTATGCGCCGCCTGTTTACCCGGATGAGCGCCATTGATCTTCCCTGCGGCTTGCCGCAGGGAATCTAATGTAAGGAATTTTTTTGTTTATGTTCGCTCGCTGACCCGTGGCAATTTTTTGCCCGCAGAGAATACGCTCGCTATCCATTTAAACCACCGCCGGCTTCCACCAGTCAAAGAGTCCGCACAGCATTCCCTCGATTACGGAAAGCGGCCACGCCGGGCTCAAAGGGTCCCTTCGGAGGTGATAAGGGTCCGTGCGGAATGTGTTCCATCCGCGCCTTGCCCAACAGGCGGACCGGTAACCGGCCGCCCGGGCCATTGCCACCGCCTTTTCGGAAACGTGGCGTTCCGTGCCGAAGGGGAAGGCGAAGTGCTCGATTTGGCAGCCAAGCTCCTCGCTCAGTCTGTCTCTTGAGCCGTTGAGCTCCAAATGAAGTTCCTCATCGGCAAGCTTCGAACACCAGGCATGGGAATTCGTATGCGAACCTATATCGAACCCCTGCCGCTTCAATTCCCGCAACTGTTTCCAGGACATCCCGGGCTGGACCAGTCTTGTGTACATCCTTTCCCGGCAGAACGCCTCAACCGCCTGCAAGCCGTGTTTCGAGGCGTCAGTAAAATCGCATACGGCAAAGAACGTTGCCGGAATTCCGTGTCTTAAAAGCGCCGGGACCGCATTCGCATAGGCATCCCTGAAACATTCGTCAAACGTGACTGCAAGCAGCGGCCTTGATCCTCTGTTGCGCGATTCGATCGCCTTTATTAACTCCGGGAGAGGGACAATATCATAATTCCGCTTCAAAAAAACCATTTGTCTTTCGAAATTCAAGGCATCGGCCCTGGGTATGGAATGGTAAAGGGCAATTCTCGCTCCGCGCTCTGCCGTGCGGGATTCGCGCATGCGGGTCAATATACCCGAATGCGATGCGGCCTGACAGGCAATTGTCCTGACTAATCCTTTTCCCGTATCTGCAAGATTCATGAGAATTTGACCAGGCCGGTTTATCTGCCGGGTCTGGAATAAAGGGCCATGAAACTGCCGTTTATCCGGTCCCAGGAATAATATCCTTCAACAGCAGCCCTTGCCGCCAGACCCATACGTTCCCTTGTTTCAGCCGAGTCGTGCAATATCCTCATTTTTTCAGCAAGGTCCGGGGCATCGCCTTCCTTGTAGCAAAACCCGTTTCCAAATCTGGTTTCCTCGGCGCACTTCGCGGAGTTGCTCACGATGAGCGGCAGTGAGCAGGCCATCGCTTCGATGAAGCTTATGGAATGTCCGGACGGCCACACGGCAGCGTCAGCGGCGGAGAGATACGAATAAAGCTCGCTGTTCTGGACCGCATTTAGGTGCCTGGCGTTTGCTGATACGCCAGGGTATCTTTTAAACAGCTCGCCGAGATAATTTTCCATGGCATAACCCACCAGAAGTATATGCGGCCTTCGCCCTTCAAGCTTGAGCCTCCCGCCCGCATCGAAGAGCAGATCGAGCCTTTTTTCCGGGACTATCTTGCCCGTATAAATGAAGACCACATCCTCATCTCCGATGCCCAATTCCCTGCGGAGGGCATTACGCCTGGCCTCGTCGCGCCGGAAGACACCGGTGTCCACGCCAAGGCGGATTACACCGACGCTTTCAGGGTCGAGCCCGTAATTTTCCACCATAAAAGCCTTTGTGGCCTCAGAGACAGCTATGAGCCAATCGGCTGAACCGGCAATCTTTGAAAGGCCGGGTCTCAGCAGCGGATATAATGCTGAAAGCCTGCTGCGGCTTACCTCAGGATACATATGATCGTCTACGATTAAAACGGTATTCGCCTGTTTTTTAAGCCTCGGTGCAAGCCGGGCCACCCTGAAAGAGGTAAAGGTGGCCAGGCCGTGGACATGGACCGCATCGGGACTGAAATCGAGCATTTTTTTCTCCAGACCGATTATCCATGCGCGTTCGCTGAACTCGAAAGCCACTGGGAGGCGGCAGGTCGGGATACCATGCTCAACCCCGCAGCCATGCTTTTTAATGCGCGGCCCAAGCACACTGGACGCGGCGTTCCCCCGGTAAAAATACTTGCGGTGCCGGTCTGACGTGATTACCATTACTTCGTGCCCGGCCTTAATCTGTTCCCTGGCCAGAAAGGTCTCCTGGTAGCCAAGCCCGGGCTGAAAATAATCAATTACGTGGGCTATCCGCATTGAAGCAGCGTGACGAGTCTTTTGGTGTTCTTTTCCATATCGTATTCAGCCTTCACCTTGCCGAGTGCGTTCCTGGAAAGCTGTAAACGGAGGCCCGGATCATTGATGAGCCGTTCAATTGCCTCCGCAAGCTGGCGGGAATTTCCGCTTTCCACCGTAAGCCCCGTAATGCCGTTTTCAACCAGTTCACCAATTCCTGAAATATCCGATGATATGACAGGCAGCCCCGCAGCCATCGCCTCCATGAGCGCCACGGGTATTCCGTCCCTGTCTCCGTCGCGGGCCAGGACAGATGGGAGGACAAAAACGGAAGCCCGATTGTAAAGCGGCAGGATTTCCTCCTGTCTCAAAACCCCCTTCAGGATTATTTTTCCCGGCAGGCAATAGCTTGATATGATATTTTCGATGGCGCGGCGGCGTGGCCCGTCACCCACAAGGATGCACCTGAAATCGATTCCCTTTTGGGCCATGAGCCTGCATGCCTCAAGCAAAACCATATGGCCCTTCTTTTCCACCAGTTGCGCGACACAAAGAATAACGGGCGGCATTTCTTCCTCCCGTTTGCCAGCACTGACGAATAAACCGGTATTAACACCAGCGCGTATAAGATGGATTTTTTTGCCGCCGCAATTTGAGAATTCAGAAAGAAAGCGCCTGTTATACTCGGATATCGTCGCCACAAAACTCGCACTGCGGATTTTTTCTTCAAGGAGCTGGGGCAGGCAGAAGATGTCATATGCATGCGCGGTAAAGCTGAATGGAAGCCCCGTCAGTTCCGAAGCCACCCACGCACTTGTAGACGAGCCCTCGGCAAATTGCGCATGTATGCGGCAGAAACCGGAGCGGCTTCCAATTATGCGCGCAAGATATACACCCCTCACGAACTGGGCAGCCGACCTCAACACGAACCTGGCGCCTTTCCCGTTGTATGGCGACGGGCGGAGGACAATGAAACACAGCTTTATATATTTCAGAGGACTGAAAAGCAGGGTCAGCAAGTGGGCCATCAGCACCGGATACAGGTTTCGGCCAAGGTCCATGTAACGGGTTTTTGCAAAGAAGCAACGGGCTTCCGCGTGCATTAATTTTTTCTCCGGCCTCTTCATCGAAAATACCTGCACGGCTACATTATTTTTTTCCAGCATCTGTATCTCACGTAACGTGAACGTCTCGCTGATAACTGGGAACATGTGGCTTGTATAAGCGACTTTTTCCGGCCTGTTTCTCCCCCGCGTCAGGCGCATGCCCTGACATTAATGGCCGACTCGTATGCCTTGAGAGTGCCCCTTGCAATAGCGTCGCCGGAAAGCCTTGTGGCAGCCTTCTGGAATGCAGCCCTCCCCATATCTCTTCTAAGCGCCGCATCCGATAAAAGGATTACGGAGGCCCGTGCAATGCCATCCGTGTCGCGCGGCTCTATAAGGTATCCGGTTTCGCCGTCATCCACTGCCTCAGGCAGCGCTCCGACCTTTGTGGCAATGACCGGCTTTCCCGCGGCATATGCCAGCGCAACCACCCCGCTTTGGGTTGCCTCGATATAAGGAAGCACCACTACGCTGGCACGGCTGAACAGGCGGGAGACTTCATCGGGGGAGACATGCCCCTCTATCAGCATGATCCTGCTGTCCTCTTTTATGGTTTCACGGTAGGGGTCGAGGTCCTTCCCCCTGCCTGCTATTACAAGGCGCGCGTCCGGGACCCTGGCCGTTATAAGAGGGAACGCCTCCAGCATGTAGCGGAGCCCCTTGTATTCAAATATTCGCCCGAAAAAAAGAAGTATCTTTTCATCTTCCGGGTGGCTATCAGAAATTGCCCGCCTTGCGGCAGTCCATAATGCCGGATGCGGGACCACGTGGATACGTGCGATATCGAAACCGGCTGATGATACAAGCTCCTTTTTCAGGGCCTCGCCGTGCACAATGATCTGGTCAGCCAGCTTCCGTCCAAGGTCTCTCATATACGTGTGGTCCTTGCGGTAGCGCCCTTCCTCTCCTGCGTGGTATCCCGGGTCGTGAATGGTCAGCACCGTCGGGAACCTTTTCAACAAAAACTGGAAGATGGTCGAGCTGTAGTCCTCCACGGACTGCACATGAATTACATCCGGCCCGAACCGGTAAATCCGCCTGAACAGCCCGGCAAGTTCGAGATAGGTTCCCGTTTTTTTGAACCCCCGGTGATGAAAATCCAAAACCGTTACTGCCGGGTTTAAAAATTTCTTCCAGTCCGTCCCAAGTTTTTCTTCAGCTGCCGTTGAACTGACAACATACAGCAGCTCGTTCTGCACGGCAAGGGAATTTACAATCTCAACAGAGTAGTGAATATGGCTGGTATCTATCAGGGCTATTCGCAATCAGTCCCGCCGTATGCAACCGTCATCAACAATATGGATGGGGCTGAAGCCGGGCGTGCTACCGCCGATGCGGGCCTTTGCGCCCGTCCATTTACAAAAAATAGTAATGTGCTTTAAACCAATCAGTAACATCTGATACAACTATAAGTAGTATTTGAGTATAGTGCGTCGCGGAGATGTTGTCAAGTTAAAAAATTCAAATGAAGAACGCGGTGTTGAACTCGCTAATTCAAGGACCTGAGCTGCCCCCTAAAGGGACCCGTCAGGCCGTGCAGTCGACCTCACAGCCATCCACAATTCTGGACGGATTGACTATAAAAAGGGCTTCGGCCAGGGATTGCCCGAATTTCTTTGCAACCCTGGCGTATGGTCCCGACAGCACCGGAGGCCGGGTTTTCGAATTGTGAGCATCAGTCGCGACCACATGGGCAAGGCCCTTTTTTATGATCTTCAGGGATGCCTTTTGAATGCGGGCCCCAAACACACCGGTTATGCTTGCCCCGGTTATCTGGGAAATTGCGCCCCATTCGACAAATTTTTCAAGTATTCTCAGGTCTTCCAATATCGGGATGTTCCGTTCAGGATGGGTTATTATTGCCGTGATGCCCGACATCCTGAGCCCGCATATGAGGTTGGCAAGCTCACCCAGCGGGGGAATAACAAAGGAAGGCAGCTCAAGAAGGATATAGTTTTTGTCATTGATAAGCGGAAGGCGGTCATTAGAGATTCTTTGCTGCATGTCCCTGCAAATCCTGATATCGGCCCCCCTGCACAGGGTTACGCCGTTGAGGCTGCCAATGGCTTCGAGGTGGCTGCGAAATCCTGCAATCGAACTTGCTATGGACTCTTTGGTGTTATCGAAGACGCCGTCAAGGATATGCGGGCTTGCCACGATTTTTTCGATGCCGTCCGCTCTGGCTATCTCCAGCATCTCAACCGAAAGCCGGACATCCGCAGGCCCGTCATCAATGCCGGGAAGGATATGGCAATGTATATCAGTAAACCCGGCCATTGACCGCACCTCCGTTTTTGCCGGTTGAAAACCCCGCGAGCGCACCCAGGATTACTGAAAATGTTATCGCGTTTGAGGGAATATGTAAATTGAAATCAAAAAAACTATGGACCATCATGTAAAAAACCGATGAGGCGAGTCCGGCCAGGATGTACGGTCTTTTGCGCCTGCTGTAACAGCCGGCCGTCATGACGGCCAATGAGAGGACAAACATCCCCGCCAGAAAAGCTCCCGCAAGACCGGTTTCGAGCAGCAGGTTGAGATAGTCGTTATGAGCATAATAAAAGAGCTGCCTTGAACCGGGATTGAAGACCGGGAAAATATCATGAAACGTGCCAATCCCAGTTCCAAACCACTTGAAATCCAGGAACTCCCTGAAAGCCGCCTCCCACACAGGCAGCCTCGACTCCCCCGAAAGCCCGTCTGCCGCGAACCTGTCTATCACAGGTGAAACCCCAAGATAAAGCAGGTAGGACAATACCGCCGTCAGGAACAGCAGGACGTAAAAAAAGGCCTTGCCCCTGAATCTGCCTGACGCCGCAAATGCAAGGAAACACATGATTGAAAGCAGAAAACTTATTATCCCGCCCCTTGAAAGCGAGAAGAATATTCCCACGCCTGTCACAACCGGCATGAAAAAATAAAAAAGCAGCTTTTCCATTTTCGCTTTTTCAAGCGCGATACCTAACCCCAAAGGCACTACCATGCCCTCAAACCCCGCAAAATGATTTCTATTCACAAACGGGCCAAATGGCGAGCCGCCCTGCGTCAGGTCCCTGAACCAGTATATCCTGCCATTCCATGCCGAGTTCTGTACAAGGGCAAAGACCGCAAGCAGAAAACCAAAGCCCGAAAGACCTGAAAGGAGCAGGTCCATGCCGTCCCCGTCCCTTGCCGCTGAAAATGAAATGAGGAAAATCATCACGTAAACGGTAAATTTCAAAAACCCATATAGCGTATCGAAGCGGCTGATGCTTATGCTGAGCCAGCCGCACCGGCCGGTTGAAAGCCTGCTCATTATCTCATACCCGGCCGGGGACAGGGCTTTGAATATCCGCAGCGGAATGGGGACAATCTGTAACAGGCATAACAGAAGGAAACCTGCCGCAGCCCATGTCATGAAGGAAGCCCATTTGTTCTCCTTCGCTATGGCTATGCCCTCATCCCGGTAAATCGCAATGTTAAACAGCAGGACCGTAAGCCCGCCCACGATGGCAAACGACCATGCCTCAACCGCCCCGAATAACAGGACCGATAATATCGCTATGCCCAGGAGCGGCAGCGCTCCGGTTTTTTTAAAATCCAATGCGCGTTTCATGTCCCCGGGCCGCCGCGATATCTTTTTTATGCTCCCTCAAGGGTTTTTTTTGCAACATCCGGACATTATCTATCCATACCTGCCCGCCAAGTTTATTGTCGAATTTGGCCGATTTCTCCCGCCCGATGCGGATGGCCGCCATGCCGCAGCCCGGGGGCACTGTAAAGCTCAGCACCTCGGTTTTCCAGGGGGTGCTGCCTGTCAGCATTCCGGACCTCAGGTGCAAGCCGCTGCAACCGTAGCCCGCCACATCAAGGAAAAAACCGTTCGATGTCGTAAGCCCGCCGGTTTTCATGTCGGCGCTTACGCTGTAACAGGCACCCGGTTTAACCTTGACAAACTGCCTTGCATACAGCTCCACGTTGTGTTTTCCATCAAACCTGATTGAAAGACTGCGCTTCCCGTCCGTGTGGTTTGATCCGTCGTAAAAGGATTCAGCCCCTTTAACATCCCAGACCATCCAGTCCATGCAGCCGTTTCTGATGTCCCGCTCGAAACTGCCATTGGTTATCGCGTCTTCATTTTGCCTGCCTGCCCCGTCCAGTTCCCCGGAGATCGAGAAGGCTTCATCGAATCTGTGGTTATCAAGCAGGAGGTCGCACAGGGAAATCGCGCTCTTTTCATCTATCAGTGAATGGTCAACAGAGCGCCAGAATAAAACAGACCTGTTTACCCTGCCATGCCGCACGAGATACCGCAGATATCCGGAATAGGACTTTTCATTTTCCGGCAAAAGTTTTCCCGTAATGTTACTCAGGGGCTGATCTTCCTGAATAAACAAATCGTAAACCTTTGACTGCTCTTCCGGCGCAAGATTGATGTATTTTTTGAAAAATAGCGCCGCCTTGTCCCGGTCTCCAATATTGACGAGATAGAAAACGGCTATGTCCCAGGCTTTTTCCGGGCTGCCGCGGCCCAGCATCGCATAATTATCCATGGCCCTTGATGCCGCGCCGGTCCTTCCCATGCTCTGCCTTGCCAGCGCCAGACCGTACCATGCCTTCTGGTAGAAGGGATTCGCGGTGAGCGCCTTTTCGTAATACCAGGCGGCCTTTTCAGGATCCGGCAGAACAGCCCTGTAATGGGCCAGCAAACCGGATTTATAATAGAGTTCGGCGCTCCCGGGGAAGACCGAAACGGCAAGCGCAAGATTTTCGGGGCTGCCGGATTTTGCCGCATAGTCCGCAAACGCCGCGGCGCACAGCCAATAGACAATAAAAAGACCTGAAATATGGGCGCATATGACAAGCGCCCTGCGTTTCTTCCCCATTATTCGCCATTGTTGTAATAGCGCGAGGGATAATAGTACCTGTATTGCAGGTCGTTTTCCCTGATGCCGTTCACCACCACCCCAAGGACCCTGGCGTTTATGTAGTTGAACACCTTCTTCGATTCGGCCAATGCCGACTTTGTTGTCTTTCCGCTTCTGGCAATCACGATTACGCCATCAACAAAACTTGCCAGATTAACGCTGTCGGCCATGCCCAGTACAGGGGGCGAATCGATAATTACGAAGTTGTACATCTCTCCCAGCATTTCAACCAGTTCCTTCATCCTTGATGAGCCGAGCAATTCCGAGGGCTTTGGCGGGGTGGGTCCTGCCATAATTATATCCAGGTTTTCGATGCCGGTATTCTTTATGAGGTTATCGAACCCCATATTGCCCGACAGGTAGGTTGAAAGACCGGCTGCGTTGTCAAGGTCAAACTGCCGGTGCTGACCGGGCTTTCGAGGGTTTTTTTCCTTGTCTGTGTCCCGTGCGGCGTTATCTGGCCCCGCATTGCCCGGCATGGCCGAAAGCCCCCTGGAAATGCTGACGCCAAACCGTCGGTGCAGCCTGGACTTTCGGAGGTCAGCATCTATGATTATGCCTTTGCCCATGTACCCCGTCAGTACGGCGGCTGTGTTCAGGGATATGGTGGTCTTGCCATCGCCTGACTCCGGGCTTGTTATCAACATCTTCTTTGGCGGAGTCGAGGCCGATGAAAAGAGGATAAACGTGCCGATGCAGCGGAAGGCCTCGGCAAGCAAACCGGTCTGCTCTCTCAGGGAAAGCAGCTGCATTTTTTCCATTCCGGGCTTGCTCTGGAGAGGTATAACTCCCAGCGGGGCGAACCCCGTCTTCCTTTCGATTTCGGCCATGCCTTTGACCGTATTGTCGATGTATTCGGTAAACAGCACCGCCCCTGCGCCGCCAATAAGACCCAGCATCAACGCCAAAAGGATGTTCCTGCCCTTTTGGGGCGAGGAAGGGCTTTTTGGCAGTTCGGCCTTGTCCAGCACCTGTATGTTCGTAGTTGTCATGGTAGCCGAAACGCCTATCTCCTTCAGCCTCTGGAGCAGGCTGTTATAAAGCTCCTTATTGGTGTCCACCTCCCTTTTAAGGATTTGATACTGGACCGTTTTCCTCTGGAAATCCATTGATTCCCGTTTCTGCCTTTCGAAAACCCCCTGCAACTCTCCTTCTTTTTTCCGGGCAGCCTTGTAATCGTATTCTATTGACCCCAGGATGCGGTTTTTTTCACTTTTTATTGATTTGTTCAGCGAAGCCATTTGGCTTTCCAGGCGCTTCATCTTCGGATATCCGGGCTTGTACATTTTAAGCAGGTTGTAATATTCAGATTCCAAATCCGCGTAATTCGATTTCAGTTTCTGGATGAGCGGGTTGCCGATAATGGCCGCATTGGAGGAACCCGATTCCCTTGTCTCCTTATAAAGCGCCTCCTTGCTGATCCTGTCGGCAACGGCCTGGTTGAGGGCTTCTGAAATATATGCCAGCTTGTTGTTGGGCAGGCTCTGCCTGTTGTCATCCTTGCCTTCGATAAACAGCATACCGTTTCCGGCCGCATATTCATTCAGTTTTTCCTCGGAGGCCTCCACCTTTGCCTTCATCAGGTCGATCTGCTCTTCAAGCCATTTTCTGGCCTGCTCACTTGCCTGAAATTTGCTCTCGATATTAAAGGCTATGAATGTGTCCGCTATGGCATTTGCAGCCCTCTGGGCAAGGGCCGGGTCATGCGCATCAAAACTGATCTCCACAAGCTGGGACTTCTGGACGGGATTGATTTTCACCCTGCCGAGGAATTCATTTATCAGCCTGGATTCTATGCCGTCTTCCATCCGGCCGGCCTTTTTATCAGGAATGCTGTCTTTAATTGACGGTATGGGGAAGACGGCGCTCCCGTAAAAAAGAGGTTTTTTGCCCTCCGGCATGAATTCCCTGTTATGCCCAAGGTCCAGATTGCATATGACCCTTCTGGCTATATTTCTGCTTTTGAGGATTTTATACTGGGTCTGGTAGTAATCCGCCTCGTTCTTTTCAAACCTGTATATGTCGTTAAAACTGAGAATGTTTGGATTTTCCTTGTCTATCCGTATCGTGACGGTGGATTCGTAAACCGGCCTCGCCATGAATGTCCCGATGATTGCCGTTACCACCACGGATACCAGAAACGTAAGGAATATCCATTTCCTTCTGAGGATGATGTAATAATAATCCCTCAGTGTGGTTTCTTCCTCTTCCTCAATGCGTTTGGGAACACACTGGACTGCCGGCATCTGGGGCCTGTACGCCTCCAGCTCTTTTTTTGTGCCGTTTGCGTCCAATTACATCCCCTTCCCTATGGAGAAGAACCCTGTGTATATCGAGCTCCTCAGGTTCTTGAAGAATTCCCTGAACCCGTTTTTCGGCACGATTATGACATCGTTGTTCCGGACCGGAGGGTCCTGCTCCTTTCCGGCCAGGATCATGTCGTAGTCCACTTTTATGATCTCCTTTTCGGGCTTCCCGGTGTCCCTGTATATCCTTATCCCGTCTTTTTCCGCCTCGTAATTCATCCCCTTTGCCATGCTGATGGCCTGGGTTACTGTCGTCCCGTTCTTTATCCTGAAAGAGCCTGGCGACTCGACTGCCCCGTCAACAAAAAAAACCCCGCCCTCCGGCACATTGATCACATCCCCGGCTTCCAGCGGTATGTTAAGCTCCATCCTGCCGCCAATCAGAAGCTCATTGAGATCTATCGTAATCAACTGCCTGGACGAGCCGTCCTCCGCCGTCCTCTGTATGGAGCAGAGGCTTGACGCCTCGTCCGTCAGGCCGCCTGCCGCGGAAAGCATATCCAGAAGATGTCTCCGTCCTGTAACCGAAAACACCTGCGGGTTTTTGACCGCTCCAAGCACTGTGATATTCCGGCTCCTGTATTCCTTGATGAATACGTTTACAACAGGCTCTTCAAGATAATCCCTGAGCCTTCCGGCCAACAGGGTCTCAAGCTGACCGGCAGTCAGTCCTGCCGCCTTGACCCTGCCCGCCAGCGGCACATTTATCTCGCCCAAGGAACTGACCCTTGTATCCGTCTTAAGTTCGTCTATCTGGAAGACACTTATCTCCAACAGGTCTTCCGGCCCTATCCTGTAATCCTCTGAAACGCCGGTACCCGGAGGCAGATGTTCCGCAAGCGCCCGGTTAAGTCTGAGTGCGGGAGCTTCAGCCCCGTATCTGTTTACATCCGCTTCCCGGACGCCCGCGCATGAAACCAGCAGGAGCAGGACCAAAACGGACGGCAATATTTTCCTTTTAGACCCCATCGGCATCAACCGGTTCCGCCCTCAGGGAACAAAAGGGCTCGCCTGAGGCCCTTTCTCGTCTCTGTAGCGCTTGGCCGCTATTATGGCCACCGCCCCTCCAACCACTATGGCCCCGCCCGTTATTATCGCGCCGGTTGACAGGCCCTCCTCCGTTATTGCGCCTTCAGCCTGCACAGGGAGCACCCTGGCCGTCCGGCCTTCCATAACGAGGCTCCTGCCCTGAGGGAGATTGGCTAATATGCGCTCCCCCGCCGTTACTTCAAGATTTCCGGCAAAAGAGGCCGCCTGGGGCCTGCCGTCAAAATAAACCGCATAGGAGCTGTTTCCGTTTGCGGGCCGGAACATCAGGCCGTCCGGCGTCCTGACACATATCGAGGCCTTTGCCGGGTTGTTCACAACAACTCTCCCTTTGGCCAGCGAGACCGTATAACCGCCAGGACGGGGAGAAACCGATATCTCTGAATTTCGCCCAAGGTCAATGCGCCCGCCATTTTTCAGGGATATGGACAGGCTGCCGCCGCCCGTCCTGAGAGCCGATTCCGCGCCAACAGGATATGTCATCTCTCCGATTTTGGTCCAGCCGGAACCGTTGAGATTAATTTGAGCGTCACCCGCTGCTATAGCCTGCCCAATCCAGTCAGCAGCCCCAACCCGGGAAATCACAGGCTGCATGGAATAAAATAAAAAAAGGGCCAGAATGAAACCCGCAGTCTTTCTCATCGGACCTCCTTTTGCGCCTTTACAACTTAAGGTTTAGCATACACAACCAATAGTAAATGCCGGTGGCGTCATTGTCAAGCATATTTTTTTGAGTGACCGGCAGTGCCAGCCTTAATAGGCCAGGTATCGGTCTCCAGCTTCCAGCCCATCGCCTCAAGCAGGATGACGGCCCTTTCATATCCCCTGGTGTAGCGTTCAAAAATCCCGCGCAACCCCGCAAAAGGCCCCTCGCTGAAAATGACCTCCTGTCCTTTTTCCATCCGCTCGGGCTCGACCGTGATTACACCCTCGACCATTCTTTCCTCTATGGTTTTTATTATCTCGCGGGACACGGGGACCGGGCTCTCCCTGCCCACGATGTATCTGACCCCGCGCGTGTAGCTTATCAGCCTGTAATGCGCCGCCGGATCGAAGCAGGCGAAGATATAACAGGGGAAGAGAGGCTCGACACTTTCCACTACGCGGAAATCCCTGAACCGCTTCTGGTTTATCAGCGGGCTCAGCGTCCGTATTCCCGCCTGTTTGAGGCGCATGGAGACGATCAGTTCATTTTTTGGCTTCAGGTAGAGCGCAAACCATTTTTCCATGCCCCGGATTTTAAGACAAAAAAGAAAGCCTTGTCAACCTAAAGTTGTATATTCACAATTAAAAGTTGATGGAGATGCGCGGTTGTTTCAGGCGGAAGGACGTTTCAGCAGGGCCAGAAGCCCGCCGTAAGAGATCGTATTTACGCCCAGACCCCGGGCCTTTTCAAGTTTTGAGCCGGGCTCTTCGCCCACTACAAGATAACTCGTGCTCCCGGAGACAGCCGAGGCCACGCGTCCTCCGGCCTCTTCTATCTTTTCTTCAATGTCTTTCCTGGGCTCAGGCAGGGTCCCCGTCACAACAAACGTAAGGCCCTCAAGCGGTTTCCCCGGTCTTGTCTTTTTCCCCGCGGCCTCTTCGTAATCAGGGTTCCCGATGCCCACGCCAAGGCTCTTCAGCGCGTCCAGCGTATTCAGGTTGTCCCGGTCGAAGAAGAACCTTGAAACGGAATTGGCTATCTTTTCTCCCAGTTGTTTTATTCCAGAAATACGGTCAGGCCGCACATTGTAAAGGTCTTCAAGGGCTTCAAACCTGCCGGATATGAGCTTCGCCGCAAACTCCCCCACATGAGGGATGCCAAGCGCAAAAAGGAACCTGGACAACGTGGTCCTCTTGCTTGCCTCTATGGCGTTTATCAGGTTTTGCGCGGACTTCCTGGCAAACCTCGGCAGCTTTAAAAGGTCTTCCGTTTTCAGCCTGTAAATGTCCTCAAAATGCCTTACGAGCCCGTTGGAATAAAGCAGCTCCACATTTTTTTCCCCAAGGCCCTCTATGTCCATGGCCCCTCTGGAGGCGAAATGGCGTATGCGCTCCGCCACCTGGGCCGGACAGTCCAGCCGGACGCACCTGACGGCCACCTCGCCCTCCTCCCTCATTACTTCCGACCCGCAGGCCGGGCAATGGGCTGGGATGGGGAAGCGTTTTTCATGGCCTGTCCTCTTGTCCTTCATGACCTCTATCACGTGCGGGATGACCTCGCCTGCCCGCTCCACGACGACGGTATCGCCTATCCTGATATCTTTCCTGTCTATCTCGTCCCAGTTGTGCAAAGTGGAGCGGGAAACCGTGACGCCCCCTATCCTCACGGGCGAAAGCATGGCTATGGGGGTTATGACTCCCGTCCTGCCGACGCTTGCCACAATGTCCTTCACAACTGTTATCCCCTGATGCGCCGGATACTTGTAGGCTATGGCCCAGCGAGGCTCCTTGGTCTTTTCGCCAAGCAGCTCCCTGAGCCTGAAATCATTCACCTTGACGACGGCCCCGTCGGCCTCGAATGAAAACTCCGTCTTGCTCTTCTGCTCTATCTCTTTTATGACTTCAAGGGCCCCTTCGATGCCTTTTGAGAGCTTTATGACAACGGGTATGGGAAACCTTGCGGCCTCAAGCCATTTTATCAGTTCCCACTGGCTCTGGAACTCCGTTCCCTCTACGGCGCCAGTTCCGTAACAGGTAAGGTAAAGAGACCTCGCGGCCGTGATTGAAGGGTCCAGCTGCCTGACGGAGCCCGCCGCGGCGTTTCTGGGGTTGGCGAACTTCGGCTCGCCCTTGGCCTCCCTTTCCGAATTCAGCCGCTCGAACTCGTCTATGTTCATATAGACCTCGCCCCGTATCTCCATCAGCGAGGGGATTTTTATCTTTTTAGCGCCCCCTATGCCCAGGGGCAGCGCCTTTATCGTCTTTACGTTCTGGGTAACGTCCTCCCCCACATAGCCGTCACCCCTTGTCGACGCCTTCTCCAGTATGCCGTTTACATACGTAAGCTCTATTGCGAGGCCGTCGTACTTGGGCTCAACGGTATATTCGATGTCCTCATCCGTTTTGAGGAGCCTTTTCACCCTCCTGTCAAACTCGGCCACTTCCTCATAGGAAAAGGCGTTCTCCAGCGAGAGCATGGGCAATGTGTGCCTCACCTTTTCGAATTTCTCAAGCGGAGGTGCGCCCACGCGGCGGGTGGGGGAGTCCGGCAGGACGTATCCGTATTTTTCCTCCAGCTCCTTGAGCCGTCTGTAGCGCCTGTCGTATTCCTCGTCGGAAATTTCAGGGGCATCGAGCACATAATACCTGTAATTGTGATAATTCAGGTCTTTTACGAGGCCCTCGATCTCTTTCTTCGCATCTTCGGGGATTTTTTTTGCCTGGCTTGCGGTAAAGAGGTCCATTAAAGCAGCCCCGCCCTTTCGATAAGGAATTTCAATGCCAGGACGGCGGCCTGTCTTTTGTTCTCCAGCCTGCCGCCTGAAAGCTCAACCCGCCTGAAAAAGACATCTCCCATGGCGCTGACGCCGATATAAACCAGCCCTCTGGGCTTTCCCTCAAGCACGTCCGGGCCGAGGTTTCCCGTGGTAGAGACGGCGAAATCCGTATTGAACACCTCGCATGCCCTCCAAGCCATCTCCATTGCCGTTTCCGCGCTGACTGCGCCATATTCGTCAAGTATTGCCGGATTCACACCCAGGACCCTCTTTTTCGACTCGATTGAATAAGTCACCGCCGCCCCCCGGAAAAAAAGGCTCGCTCCGGCCTGGGCCGTTATATAATGGCTGAGGAGCCCGCCCGTGCAGGACTCGGCGGCGGAAAGGCTCCAGCCTTTCCCGGTAAACATGCCGTGCAGACCGGCCACAAGCTCCAGTGTTTCCTGGTCCATGCCCCTTTTCCCTGTAAAATCAATAAAAACCACTTTATTTTATTTTAAATTTAGGGTCTTTTAAATTATACTTTTAGAAGGCATAAAAATAAATGGAATTAAGCTATTTTTCGCTCCCCCGGAGGTTTGATGAAAAGGCTTTTTTTAACTCCCCTGCTTTCGGTTTTATCAGCTCTCCTGCTCATAACACACGCTTCGGCGGTCAATATAAGCCCGGAAAGCCAGGCCTGCATTGCCTGCCATAAAATATATACCCCTGGCATAGTCGACGACTGGCTCTCCAGCAGACATGCAAAAATAACCCCGGCCCAGGCATTTGAAAAGCCGCCCCTCGAGCGCAGGATTTCGGCTGAAAATGTGGAATCGAAGGACACCGTCGTGGGCTGCTATGAGTGCCACGGCAGGAACCCCAGGGCGCATAAGGACAATTTCGAGCATTTCGGGTTCATGATAAACGTGATTGTCTCGCCAAAAGACTGCGCCGCCTGCCATCCCGTCGAGGAAAGCCAGTTCAGCGGCAGCAAGAAGGCAAACGCCTATGGCAATCTTCAGAAAAATCCGCTTTTCCATACGCTTGTGGATACCATTATCGGCGAAAAAACCGTCTCCGGCGACACTATCACCGTAAAAAAACCCTCGGACATGACCAAAACGGACACCTGCTACGGCTGCCACGGGACAAACGTTAAAGTTGAAGGGATGAAGAAGCTGGACACGCCGGCCGGGGTCATAAACGTGCCCAACCTGGTCAACTGGCCAAATACAGGCGTGGGGAGGGTAAACCCTGACGGGTCCAGGGGCAATTGCGCAGCGTGCCATCCGAGGCATTCCTTCTCGATAGCGGTCGCGAGAAAGCCGTATACCTGCTCACAGTGCCATATGGAGCCTGATGTGCCAGCCTGGAACGTCTATGACGAAAGCAAGCACGGGAACATTTTTTTCTCAAAGCAGTCCGAATGGGACTTTGACCACGTGCCCTGGCGTCCCGGAGTGGATTTCAAGACCCCCACGTGCGCAACCTGCCATAACAGCCTGCTGACCGGCCCGGACGGGAAGGTCATAGCGGAAAGGGACCACGACTTTGGCGGGAGGCTCTGGGTAAGGCTCTTTGGCCTCATATACTCCACCGCCCAGCCCAAGTCGGGCGACACCACGATAATCATGAACAGGGACGGGCTGCCCCTTCCAGCGACATTCAGCGGGGAGCCCGCAAGCAAATACCTGATTGACGGGGCCGAACAGGCCCGCCGCGAAAACATCATGAAGTCCGTCTGCAATGCCTGTCATAACATCGACTGGGTGAACAAGCACTTCGAGAAGATGGACAACACCATAAGGGAAACCGACCGGATGACCCTTGCGGCCACCAAACTGATGCAGAAGGCATGGGACCTTGGCATCGCCGACAAGACGAACCCCTTTGACGAGGCGCTGGAAATGGACTGGGTAAGGCAATGGCTCTTCTACGGCAATTCTGTCAAATACGCCTCCGCGATGACCGGCGCTCCTGATTATACGTCTTTCAAATACGGCTGGTGGGACATGACTTACAACCTTCAAAAAATGAAGGACGAGATAAACATGAAGGAAAAACTGCTGCGCATAGAGGCAAAACCGGAAGTAAAACCGGAAAAGAAAAAGATCCCGGTCAAAAAGACCATCAGGAAGAAGGTCAAAAGCAGGAAAAAAAGATAACTCCCTGGCTGCTTACTTCCCAGCTTCCAGCGATACATCCAGCCCCTTGTCCATGCTGTAAACGGGGTAGATGCGGTAATTTCCGACCCATGGCTGGTGCACCGTTATGTCCTTCCTGTGCCAGAAGAAAACCCAGGGGGCGTCGTCCACTATAATGTCTTCCGCTTTCTTATAATACCTGTCCCGCTCGCTTTTCGAGGCGGCGGACTGCCCGCTGACGATAAGGCGGTCAACCTCCGGGTTCACATATCGCGTCCTGTTCCCGGCGGCCCCTAGGTTCGCTGAATCAAAGAGCGGATATAAAAAGTTCTCGGCATCGGGGTAATCCGCCCACCAGCTGAGCCAGAAGAGGTCCGGCTCCCCCTTGTTAATGGCCTCCTTGTACGTGTTCCATTCGAGCTGCCGGAGTTTGGCGTTAATGCCCACTTTGGCCAGGTAGGCCTGAATTATTCCCGCCATGTCGGCCACTTCTTCCTGGGCCGTTATGTAGAAGTTGACGCTCCGGCCGTAAAAGCCCTCTTCCCTGATTATGCGCCTTGCCTTTTCGGGATTGTATTCATAGTGCGCGGGCGATGCCCAGTCCCTAAGCTCCGGCGGCACCGGCCCGTTCGCGAGCGTGCCCCTTCCCTCAAGGAAGGTCCGGAGTATCTTCTTCCTGTCTATCGCATAGTTTAGGGCCTGCCTCAACCGCTTGTTGTTGAACGGGGGCTTGGAGCAGTTGAGCCCAAGGTAATAAGTGTTTACGCCGTCAGCCGCCTGAATGTAATTCTTCCATTTGGGGTCGTTCCTGAAACGGCTGTAGTCCGGGGCCGGTATGCTTATGACATCCAGATTGCCAAGCTCGAACTCTACAACCATCGTCAGCTCTTCGGGGATTACTCTGTAAACAATCCCCCTTATTTTCGGGGCACCTCCGAAGTAATCGCCCCTGGCGCGGAGCACAAGTCTTTCATTTGGCGTCCATTTTTCGACCACAAAAGGCCCCGTCCCCACCGGATGGGACGAAAACGAATAACCCTGTTTTTTCCCGGCCTCCTCGCGCGGGACAACGTATGCGGCAGTCATTGCAAGCAGGCTCAGAAAGGGGGAGAAAGGCTTTTCCAGTTTTAGTTCAAGCTCGTAAGGGCCAAGCACCTTTATGCCCTCCACGCCCTTCGCCTTCCCGTCCATGAACTCTCTGGCCCCGGCAAGCCTGTCCAGCACCCATGTATTAGGGGAGAGGGTATTCCTGTCCAGAACGCGCTCGAAGGAATACTTGAAGTCCGCGGCGGTCACCTCCCGGCCGTCGGAGAATTTCACTCCATGTCTCAGCCTGAAGCGGTAAGTGAGCCCGTCAGGAGAGGTGCTCCAGCTTTTGGCTATATCAGGCACAACATGAAGGTTTTTGTTATCGCCTATGCGCACAAGACCGTTAAACAGCTTGGCCGCTATCGAGCCGCCGGACACGTCCGTTATGAAGGCGGGGTCCAGGGTGGACGGGTCTGCCTGGAGGCTGTAGTACAGATAGCCGGGGACGCGGTTTTTTGCCGTGCAGGAAAACAGCAAAAGGGCCATGGCCGCGAGAGCCATGGCAATGGCTCCGCGGGCCATAAAAAAAACTCTCCGGGATCTAAAACCTGAGAAGCGCCCCAATCCGTCCTGCGTTTTTCAATTTCTCGCTGCCGGGAACGACCTCTATTTTCCCGCCCTGCTCGGCGGTCTTCTGCATAACGAGGTCCACCATATAGTTTACCTCTTCCGTATTCCCTCCGCAATAACGGCAACTCCCGGGAGAAAGGGACATGGCCCGGCAGTTGGCGCAGAAATAGCCCGGCTGCTGCCTGTAATCCGCATCGACAAGGAGGGTCTGGATGCGCTGCTCCTCGGTCATGAGGATGACGTCCTCGATGCCAAGCACGGCCTGCTTGTTCTTGTAGACCCTCGTTATGAGCTCTTCTATCAGCCTCTGCTTCTCCTTCTGCTCGTGCTCCCTTATAACGGGGTCCGCCTTTTTCAGGACATCATCGGGGCTCTCGTACATCCCGGCCGCGAACGTGCCTATTATCTTCTCCGAAATGCCTTTGGGCAGTTTCGCCATGCTCATGGACATGGATTCCTCCGGGCCGCCGATGACCAAGGCGCTTATGTTCTGCCTGCGGGCGAATTCCTCAAGCCGGAGGGCGACATCGCCCATGTGAAGCCCCACGTGGAAATCCGTATGCCTTTCGTAATGGTCCTGCTCCAGGGCGAACCATCCGCCCTTGCTGTGCCTGCCCGTTATATCGGGGGTATGCACCTCGCCGTACTCGATTATTTCGCCCATCCGGACAACGAATATCCGCGCGTCCTCCTTGCTCACGAGAAGGGCCAGATAGGCCGGATAATTGTCAAAGATATTGAACAGCGGCTCCAGATACGGGGTCTTCTCCACGTATATCTCGCTTTTCACCGGGACCGAGAGGTGGTATTCCCGCCAGAAAAAGTCCTTCCCCGCGGACGACATCAGGCAGACGGATTTTTTGAACTGCCTTTTCCCGGTCACGAAATAGCTGTCGATTTTCTCAAGGTCCCGGGCGACCGCCTTATAGACCTTCTTCCCAATATTGCCAGGGGTCTCCTTGAGCATGTTCCGCACCCTGATCATGTATTCGCCGCGGGGGTTCGTAACAGGGTCCACGTTGAGATAAAGGGTCACATAATACTCCGTGTCCGGATTTATGGCCGCGATTTCTCTAAGTTCCGTGAGGGTCAGCATGCGTACCTCCTTCTATGTTTCCGAAGATTTCGAGGACCGCCAGGAAAAGGGCCACCGTAAGGGGGCCAAGCACAAACCCTATTATGCCGAATACGGTTATGCCGCCAAGGACGCTGAAGAATATGACCAGCGTATTCATCTTCATCCTGCCGCCGATGAGATACGGCCTGAGGATGTTGTCTATCATGCTTATCACCAGGACGCCCACCAGTATCATGATGACGCCAAGCATTACCTTGCCCGTAAGGAGGAGGTAGAGGGCGGCAGGGGCCCATATCCCCGCCGTGCCTATCAGGGGCAGAAAGGAAAAGATTGAAATTGCGGCCCCCCAGAATATCGGGGAAGAGAGGCCCATCGCCCAGAAAGCAAGCCCGCCTATTATGCCCTGCATGAGCGCTATCAGCACCCCGCCAAAGATGGTGGAGACGACCATCTCCTTGGTCTGCCTGAGGAGCCTGTCCTTCTGTTTTTCGGAAAAGGGCAGATAGTCCCTGAGCTTCATTATGAAATCAGGCCCGTCCTTGAGCAGAAAAAACACCGAAAAGAGCATCAGGATGAAATTGCCGATCCCCTGAAGGATATTTTTTGCGCCGCCAGAGACCAGGCCGGCCATGTTCTGGCCCAGGCTCGAAACCCCTCTCCTTATGACCTCCTCCAGATTAAACCCCTTTAGCGGGTAGACGGAATTTATATAGGAAATTATCTCCGCCACCTTGGGGTTTTCCAGGAAAGCCTGCGGGGTCAGGCCGCCGCTCTGGGCCTTCTGGGCTATCGTCTGAAGTTCGCTGACAAGCGTATAAGCCACATAGGAGACAGGCCCCAGAAGGACTACCATTATGAGCAGAAGCGTCGCCAGCGAGGCGACCGGCTTCAGCCGCACCCACTTCACAAATACCAGGTAAACAGGATAAAAAACTATCGAAAACACGATGGCCCATAAAATCGGCGTTATAAAGGGCTTGATTATATTATAGGTCAGATATCCAAGCGAGCCTATCAGAAAAAGAAGCACGAAAAAGAAAAACCTATCGTCCCTTTTCATTTGCCGCCTTTATGAACAGGCTGAATATCTCCCTGGAGAGCCGGGAGTCCATCATGCGTTCGGGATGCCACTGGAAACCGGCGAAAAACGGATGCCCTTTAAGGTAAATGCCCTCTATGAGGCCGTCGTCGGAATAGGCTACCGTGCACAGGTCCTGCCCCGCTTTCTTTACGCCCTGGTGATGGCTGCTGTTTACAGTGAACCTCCCCTCGATGGGGAACCCGCTTCCTTCCATCGTGATCTCATGAGCGCCGCTTTTGTGCTCCACCTGATCGAGGCCGTCTTTTGCGGGCCGCCCCGCAAGTTCCTGATACAATGTGCCCCCGAGTGCCACGTTCATAAGCTGCATCCCGTAGCATATCGCGAGGAGCGGTTTTTTTTGCTGTGCGTAAAGGGCCTCCCTGATAAGCGAAAGCTCGAAATCCGTCCGCTCTGATGGCACGATTTTTATTGGCGCACTCACTTTTTCGCCATAGTAGGAAGGGTCGATATCCGCTCCGCCGGGTATTATAATCCCGTCAACACGGCTGAAATACGCCTGGGGTCCGCAGTTAACGGGAAGGAGCACCGGCGTCCCCCCGCTCTCCCAAACGGCCCTTGCATAGTCTCCTTTAAGGCAGAGTTGTTTTCCGTCTTCGGAAGGGCCGGCCGTTATGCCGATAAGGGGCCGTTCATTCTCAGCCGCCATGCCTGAGCACCTTTCCGGAGCGTTTTCCGGTAAGGAGTGAGTCCTTTATCACCGCGGTGCCGTTTACCAGCAGGTGGACAATCCCTTCGGCCCTTCTGTATGGCTCCTGGAACGTCGCCCTGTCCCCTATTGAACGCGGGTCGAAAACCGCTATGTCGGCCTGCCACCCTTCCCTTATCAGTCCCCTGCCCCTCAGCCCGAAAACAGCCGCCGGAAGATGCGTTGTCTTTCTTATCGCCTCTTCCATGCTCACAAGCCTCTCTTCAATTGTATATCTTTTGATATAACGTGGGAAGGTGCCAAACGCCCTGGGATGGGGTTTTCCCGAAGCCGTAATGCCCTCGAAATCGCGCGCCGTGCTGTCGGAGCCCACCATCACCCACGGCAGGCGGTAAAACCGCCTGAGGTTTTCCTCGCTCATGCTGTGGAAAATGGCCCCGACCCTCGCCTCGCCCCTGATAAGGACATGAAAGAGGGCATCAACCGGGGGTTTTTCGAGCCTCGCGGCGATTTCCTCAAGGCTCCTGCCCTCCATCCACTTGTCCTCGGCGCATGAGGTGCCGGATACGTAAACGCTTCCCCAGTAGACGGGCTCCTTGTTTATCCCGGATTTTATTTTTTGTGAGACTGAAGGGTCTTTAAGCCTTTTCAGTTCGGCCTCTATGCCGCCCTCATACGCCCATGCTGGCAAAATGGTGTCCAGGTCGGTTGACGAGGCAGTGTACGAGTACCTGTCCGCCGTTATCGCAAGCCCCCCGGAGCGCGCATTCTCGATGAGGCCGATTGCCTCGTCTATCTTGTGCCAGTTCCTCTTTCCGGCGGTCTTTATATGGGAAATCTCCGCCCTGCCCGCGCACCTGCCTATCTTGATGGCCTCATCTATGGCCTCGATAAGGCGGTCTCCCTCGCTGCGCATGTGTGTGGCATAGATGAAGTTTTTTGCGCGCTTTCCGCCCCGCAGGGCCAGCCTGCAAAGCTCCTCAGTATTGGAATATGCCCCGGGCGGGTATATCAGGCCGGAGGAAAGCCCTATCGCTCCTGCATCCAGTGCGTCCTCCAGAAGAGAGCACATCATGCCAAGCTCCTCTTCCGAAGGGGCCTTGTCTGAATAGCCCACGACGGATGCCCTGATGTTGCCATGCCCCACGAGCGTGGAAAAATTCATCGCGGGCCGTGTCCTTTCCATGAGGGTGAGATAATCCGCCAGGCCCTCCCAGCGCTCCCTGATGCCAAGCTCCTTAAAGTCCTCTTCCCGCTGCGCCTTCACCGCGCCAAGTATCGGCCCGCCTGAGAGGCCGCAATTGCCGTTGACCTCCGTAGTGACGCCTTGAAAGAGCTTGCCGCTTGCGGCAAGCGGGTCGGCAAGGAGCGAAAAATCCGAATGGCTGTGGACGTCTATGAAGCCGGGGCAGACATAAAGTCCTCTGGCTTCTATCTGCTCCAGGGCGGTAATATTGCCCGCGCTCCCCAGAAAGACGATTTGTCCGCCTTTTATCCCAACGTCTTCTTCACGCGCGGGGGAGCCGCTTCCGTCAAATACCGTCCCCCCGCGGATGAGCACGTCCATCTCCGCGGTTTTCGCGTTTTTATCTCTGGGCGACATCCTGCGAGGGTATTTCCTTGAGGTAGCTGCCGATGCCTGCGGCGATGCCTTTTGAGACCGTCTCCTGATACGCCTCTGTAGTGAGCAGGTCCTCGTCGCTGTGGTTGCTTATGAAAGAGACCTCTACGAGGACCGAGGGCATCCTGGCCCCGACCAGGACGTAAAAAAGGGCCTGTTTCACCCCGTGGTCTGTCTCGCGGGGATAATTCAGGGACACGGTCCTTATAAGCCTGCGCTGTATGAAATTGGCCAGTTTCAGCGAATCGTCCCTCTTGTCCTGCAACTCAAGGGAGGCCAGTATGGCCCCAAGCTCGCTGCGGGACTCCTTCATCCTGCGCACCGATATGGCATTTTCACGCGCGGCAACCCTGTTGGCCTCCTCGTCATCCGTCCAGTTGAGGAAGTACGTCTCTATGCCCCGCGTTGTTTTGTGCGGGCTGGAGTTTATGTGGATGGAAATGAACAGGTCCGCGCCCAGCTTGTTGGCTATCTGCGTCCTCTGCTCCAGCGTGAGATATTTGTCGCTGTCCCTTGTGAGATGCACATCGTACTTCGGGTCTTCATCAAGGACAGAGGCAAGCTTTTTCGCTATTGCCAAGGTCATATTTTTTTCTTCCACGCCATCAGGCCCGATGGCCCCCGGGTCGTGCCCGCCGTGCCCGGCGTCTATGACTATCCTCCATTTGCGAAGGGTCCCTTTCGGAAAAAGCTTTTCCCGGACGATTTTTTTAACGGGCCTGTAGCTTACAGGCTGGACGCGAGCTTCGCCGTCCTCCCCGGACATGTTTTCATTTGCGCCGCTGCCGTAGTCAAGAAAGTCTATACGGAGCCCCGGGCCCGGAAGATTTTTTATTACCTTTATGCTGACCGGCTTTTCAAGCTCAAAGACAACCCTGACAGTAGAGGCGTTATACTGGGCAACCCGTATATTTTTTATCACCCCGGCAGGCTCCAGCGCCTCCGGATTTTCCTTCAGGACGGAATCCTTCAGGTCCACATAAAACCTGTAGGGGTTATGAAGAAAGTTCCTGGAATACTCCACCGGCCCGGAAGTCTCTATCGCGGCCTCGACAGCACCGTCTTTACCGGAGAGGCTTACTTTATTGACTTCGGCGGCCCCGGCAGGCCGGGAAAGTGATGCAAGGCAGGAAAAAGAAAATAAAAATATCCCATACAGGGCAAAAAAGCTTATGAGAGAAAGTCTTTTGTTTTTTCCGCTCATACCGCTTTCACTTGAGATATCTCGGGCAGCTCTTTTTTTATCGTGACCTCTACCCAGTTCTTCATCGTGAGCATCGACATGGGGCAGCCCTCACAGGCCCCTTTGAGTTTTACATAAACAGTCCCGTCTTTTACATCTACGAGCTCGATGTCCCCGCCCTCGGACTTGAGCCCTTCCCGAATTTTCTCAAGCACTGCTTCAACTTTTTTCCTTAACATGTTGTTCATAAACAATTTTAAACCAATATAATGCATTATATCGGAATTTTCAACAAAAAAATGAATTTTTTACAGTTCCCATCCATCCGCCCTTGCAATGAATGGGGCAGAGCCCCATGTTTCGCCAGCGGCAAAAGGATTTTCCGGTAGATCGGATTTTAAAAAAAGGCTTATTTACCGAGGCTGTCCAGCTCGGTCAGGAAGAAAGAAGATGTCTTTTCATCAAAGAGGCAGAATTCAACCATTTCGAGGCTTGTTCCGGGATTTTTTCTTATAAATTGGGCAGTTTCCGTTACGAGTATCCCGGCGCACCTGTTCTTTGGGAACCCGAAGATGCCGCTGCTGATTGCGGGCATCGAGATGCTCCTGAATCCCCTTTCGGAGGCGAGCCTCAGGACGGAATTCACTGCGCTTTTGAGCTTGTTGTCCTCGTCCCCTTCACCCATCCTCGGGCCAACGGCGTGAATAACGTACCTTGCCGGGAGGGAGCCCCCGGTAGTAATGGCCGCGCCGCCAACCTTAACATATCCTATTTTGTCGCTTTCTTCCTGTATTATCCGGCCGCCCTTCCTTGCTATTGCCCCGGCAACGCCTCCTCCGTGCCTGAGATAGCTGTTTGCGGCGTTTACAATCGCATCCACATCGCGGGTGGTCAGATCCCCTTCCACAACCCTCAATTTCTTGCCGTTTACCATCTTTTCCGCCAGAATTTTCATATTAGCCCTTGACGACGCCCATCGGCCTGAGCCTGACCACTTTTTTTGATATCCCAGCCCTGTGCACCACATCGACCACATTGGAGACATCCTTGTACGCCTCGGACATCTCCTCAGCAAGGGTTTCCCGCCCCGCGGTCATAACGAGTATGCCCTTGTCCTCAAGCTCCCGGAGGATGGATCTCCCCCTGGCCTGCCTTATCGCTTGGTGCCTTGAGAGCACCCTGCCTGCCCCGTGGCAGGTGGAGCCCCATGTCTCCTCCATCGCCTTCTGCGTCCCGAGGAGGACGAAAGACGCCCTTCCCATATCGCCAGGTATCAGCACCGGCTGTCCAAGCTTCCTATATGCGGCGGGAAGTTCGGGGTGCCCTGGCGGAAAGGCCCTCGTTGCGCCTTTCCTGTGGACGATGAGCTTCGTCTTCCTGCCGTCAACGTCGTGCTCTTCTATCTTTGCGACGTTATGGGCCACATCATAGACCAGGCCCATGCCAAGCCCGTCCGGGGACATTCCAAGGACTTTCATAAAGCTGTCCCTGGCCCAGTGCATTATGCACTGCCTGTTTGCCCACGCAAAATTGGCGGCCCCGCGCATGGCGGAGATGTAGTCCTCCGCCTCCCTTGTGCCATAAGGAGCGCACGCAAGCTCCCTGTCCGGAAGGGTTATCCCGTATTTCCTGACAGCCCTTTCCATGACATCGAGAAAATCCGTGCATATCTGGTGGCCAAACCCCCTTGAGCCCGTATGTATCATGACAGTGACCTGGCCCCTGTGCAGCCCCAGGGCGTTGGCCGCGGCTTCGTCATAGACTTCGTCCACATGCTGGATTTCAAGAAAATGGTTGCCGGAGCCCAGAGAACCTATCTGGGATTTCCCCCGCTCAAACGCCTTATTGCTGACAAGCGATGGGTCGGCCCCTTCGAGCACTCCGCCGGACTCTATCCGCTCCAGGTCCGCCGCGTCTCCAAGCCCCTGCCCGACCGCCCACCTTGCCCCCTCGACCATCACCTTTTTAAGGTCCTCGGCCCCGAACCTGAGCTTGCCCTTGGAGCCCACCCCGGAGGGTATCTCCTGATAGAGCATCGCCACAAGCTCCCTTAAACGCGGCATTACGTCTTCCCGCCTCAGATTGCTCCGGAGCAGGCGCACGCCGCAGTTGATGTCATATCCGACGCCGCCCGGCGATATTATCCCGTCTTCCAGCCTGAATGCCGCAACCCCTCCGATGGCGAACCCGTAGCCCATGTGTATGTCCGGCATGGCCATGGACGCCTTCACAATGCCCGGCAGCATGGCCACGTTTACCACCTGCTGTATGGATTTTTCCTCCAGCCCGGCCTCAAGCATCTCATCCAGGTAGATGACGCCCTTCACCCTCATGCCGGGCTGATATGTCTGCGGTATTTCAAGCTTGTATTCGTTTATCCTTTTTATCGCGGTCTGCACAGCCATCCCGCACACCTCTTTTCAGATATCAAAGATTACTTCCATGCGCCACTTGCCGTCCGTGTTCTCCACCTTCAGATTATGGAACGTGGCGGCCTTTATAAGCAGCCCCCTTGCGTGCCTTCCGGGGTCGAAGGTCTCGCCATACACGGTGGCGCGTATCCTGTCCCCGCCAAGTCCGTCAATTTTAACCCTTTTCGCTATAAAACCGTATGCGTCGAACCTGAAAACAAGCTCGTTAAGGAATCCCACGAGAAGGCCCTCCAGGGTATCGTTCTCGTATGTTATGGCCTGGGACTCTTTTTCCTCGACCTTGTCCAGGTCCGTAATGAGGCTGAACATCCCCATTGCCGCGGAGGCAAAGGCGTCCTCCGCGCTTCCAGCCGCCACCCGTATCCCGGCGTCGCCTGATACGTCCAAGACCTCGTATCCCATAATGTTAAACTATCATGCGTGTATATGGCGGTCAAGGAAAGGGGCCTCGGATTGACTTGGCGCGGCCTTTCTGTTATTTTTAGTGAGGCAATGGGGTTCGCCTTGGACCGCTCCGGCAATTTTTTAACCGGGGCTGATACTCCTACTCTCCGGCCGAAGGGGGAGTAGGTTTTTTTATGCCTGGAAAAGAAAAAAAGGATTAAAAAGAAAAGTGTGAGGAGGATGTGAGATGCTGAGAAGGATGCTCGTCGCCTTCGACGGCTCGCCAAAGTCATACGAGGCCTTTGAATACACGGTGGCCATTGCCGGAGCGTGCAAGCTGCGTTCTGAGATTTTCGTCATCTCGGTGGCGCAGCCTCCGGAACCGATAGACTTCGTGGAAATGGACGATATTGTCGAGGCGGCCTCGAAGCATTACGAGGCGCTTCAAAAGGAGCTTGAAGACAAGGCGCACGAAAAAGGCATACACATCCGTTCCAAAATAGCCGTGGGGCACCCGGCCGACCAGATCGTCAAGTTCGCGAAGGAAAAGCACTGCGACATGATAATCCTGGGGCAGAGGGGCAAGTCCACCATAGAGGGCTGGCTGCTGGGTTCGGTCTCCAAAAGGGTGGCCTCACACGCCCATTGCGCGGTAACCATAATCAAGTAGGAGAGGTTTTTACCCAGGTTCTGGTGATAGGCGCCTGAAGTTCCGCAAACCCTCCTGAAAGACAGGTTTACAAACCCCGCTTTTTTGATAAATTTGGGGTATGGTCCTCAAGCGGATCTCGTTCATTGAGCCAAATACACCCGGACGGCACGTCTTCAGCAAGATAAGGATACCGAGGCTGGGGGCGCTGCTGCTGGCCACAATCCTTAAAGAGCGGGGCTACGAGACAAAAGTCTTCCTTGAAGACCTGGCGGAGCCCGACTGGTCTTATATAGAAAATTCGGACCTGCTGTGCATATCGGCCATCACCAACACCGCCCAGCGCTCCTATATGATAGGGGCAAAGGCCAGGAAACTGGGCATCCCGGTTATCATGGGAGGGGCGCACCCCTCTTTCATGCCTGAAGAGGCCCTTCAACACTCGGATTACGTCGTCAGGCAGGAAGGTGACGAAAGCCTTCCCGAGCTTCTGAAATATCTCGAAACAGGCAAGCCGGACATTGCAACCATAGCCGGGGTCTCTTACTGGAAAAACGGCAGCATCGTCCACAACGAGCCCAGGCCTTTCATCTCCGGGCTGCTCAATGTGCCGATGCCCGATTTCTCGCTGGCGCACGGCTGGAGGCCCGGCGACGTATACCCCGTCTCAAGCTCAAGGGGCTGCCCATTCCAGTGCCGCTTCTGCTCTGTCATCCAGATGTTCGGGAAAAAATACCGCTTCCGCTCGGTTGAGGCAACCCTTAAAGACCTCAAGTCCCTGAAAGGCACCGAAAAGAACGTGTTCTTTGTTGACGACAACTTCACGGCCCACAAGCCGAGGGCCAAGGCGATACTCAGGGGGATGCTGGCCGAGGGCATAAAAATGAGGTGGTCGGCACAGACAAGGGTGGATGTCGCAAAGGACCCCGAGCTGCTGAAACTCCTTGCCGATACGGGGTGCTCCAAGCTCTTCATCGGATTTGAGTCCATTAATCCAAAAACACTTGAGCTTTACAACAAGAAACAGAACCTGGACGAGATAAAGACCTGCATCCGCGAGGTGAACTCCTACGGGATAGGCATCCACGGGATGTTCGTGCTGGGGGCGGACACCGACGACGTGGAGACGATAAGGAACACCGCCAAATTCGCGAAGGTGCTGGGCACAGGCACCCTGCAATTCATGATGCTCACGCCTTATCCGGGAACCCCCGTGTACGCCGAATTCGAATCCCAGGGCAGGCTCCTGCACAAAGACTGGACAAAGTACGACGGCCTGAACGCGGTATTCCGCCCGGCCCTCATGAGCCCCGAGACCCTTCAAATGGAGACGCTTAAAGGGCTTGCCCGGTTTTATTCGTGGAAATATATATTCACTCATATGAGGAAGCTCGATTTCTACCACGCGGCAATAGGCATTTACGGCAAGAACTCCGTGCGCCTTGCCCTGAAAAAGGCGAAGGAATACTTCGCGGAGATGATCAAGACGGCAACCCCGGACGACCTGGGAAGACAAGTCTGATTGAAATGAAATTTCGACCTTCCCTGCGGCAAGCCGCAGGGAATCCAATGTGAGGAATTTTTTTGGTGGAGGCGGCGGGAGTCGAACCCGCGTCCGAAAGCACTACTCTCAAGCCTCTACATGCTTAGGCCATTTATTTGAGTCTCGGCAAGCGCCATGCGAATAGCCGCGCCCGGCGCACGCCCATCCCCCGTTTGGTTTTCGTCTTCCGTCAGAGGGCCCTCCGGAAGCTTATCCTGCTGCTTGCGTCCTGCCGGGCCGCAGGCGCACCCGGAAAGACGTGCTGCTTTAATTAAGCAGCGAGTGCCAGTTCGTTGTTGGCGTTTGTAAGTGTTCCACCTTTTTACGTGGTGATGGAGCCACGGCATGCCACCTGAGCCTCATAACCCCCGTCGAGACCTTTCGCCCCCTAACGACGGCCTTTGATGGCCCGCTCTATCTGGCGGTTGGCCTCCTTTTCCCTGATGGCCTCCCGCTTGTCAAAGAGCTTTTTGCCCTTCGCAAGAGCTATTTCTATTTTAACATAGGGCCCCTTGAAATACATCTTGGTGGGGATAAGCGTGTAGCCCCTCTGCGTCATCCTGCCCTTCAGGCGCTCAATCTCCTTCCTGTTGAGGAGGAGCTTCCGGGTCCTGAGCGGGTCGTGGTTCATGATGTTTCCGTGGCTGTAAGGGCTTATATGGCAGTTAAGGAGGAACACCTCGGAGTCCTTCACTATCACATAGCTGTCCTTCAGGTTGGCCTTGCCCTCCCTGATGGACTTCACCTCGGTGCCAAGGAGGACGACTCCAGCCTCCAGGGTCTCCTCGATGAAATAATCGTGGTATGCCTTTCTGTTTTCAGCGACAGGACGCATTGTTAATTTTAGCACAAAGAGGAGAAACTCCCCGGCCGGGGGAGTTTTTTTGAAACTTCCCGCACACGCCTGATGCTAATGCTTTTTGAACTTGTTGTCAAAAAGGCATTTTCTGAAATCGTCTATGTAGGGCTGCAATTCCTTTATCCGCTCCCTGAGCCCGCTCTCGCCGGAGCCGTTCATCTTTTTGACGTACATCAGCAGGAGCACGCCAAGCTCCGCGGTCTTGAGTTTCATTTCCTCGATGGAAACGTCGCCTTTCACATAATTGCTGCCCCTTAATGCCGCAAACTCCACAAGTCCATCCAAAGCCTTGTCTCTCATCTGGACCCTCCCTCTCCCGTAAGATGCCGGTTTTTTCGCTAAAACAGGCTCTTTTTATGCGGCTTTTCCAAAGACTTGCGCCTTTTCACCCACCATTTCCACCCACTTTGTTAGTTTATTAACTCCGATACTATCCCATATCAGATAATATGCAATATATGTGCCCCTGCCACGGGCACAATACGGCCAGCTAATCATTTAACATAAAAAAAGCTATTTGGGAAGGGAAATTTTGACGGGGTCCGATAGAGGCCCTTCGCTGACAGGCCCGATGGCACTGACCCTGTAAGTGCCCTGTTTCTCTCCTTCGTCCAGGAAGGTGGGGATGGAAGAGTCTGCGATATGGCTTGTACCGGCGCAGGTCTCCTTATAGATGCGGTAGCCCTTCACCCAAGCTTCCGGGTTGGGTTGCCAGATAAGCCTTACGCCCTCAGGGGTGGGTACCGCATCGAGGCCAACGGGTTTGGAGGGCACAAAGTCCTCCGGAGTGACCGTTACCTGTGCCGCTTTCCCCTCGTACACATGGGGGCCGCCAAGCATGGCGGTAACCATGTAGGTTATCGCCTGATTGGGCATGGGCGCCACCTTAAAGGTGTTACCGCTGACCGGGGCCGGGTTTAAAAGCACCGTTCCGGAGGCGGTTTTCCGATAGACGTTATAAATGATGTTTGGCTGGCTTTGCCATGAAAGGGTAATCAATTTGTCCCCTATGGAAAAGCCCGGATTCCCGGGCGGGGCCGGGGGCTCCATCGCCTTTATCGAGACCCAGGCTTCATTGCCAAGGACGTTCGTGAATGACCTGGCGCGCACCCTGTAAACATATTTCCGGCCCGGCTCGATCCTGCCGGTATAAACCGTCGCATTGACTGCCCGGGCTATTACCCTGAAACCCTCTTCATCCTTTTCCCGCTCGATTATGGAGGATTTCACGTTTTTGGTGTTCTCGTAAGCCCATCTGAGCGTAACATAGTCCTCCCGCTGGATGGCGGAAATGTCCTTTGGCGTGGGGGGCTTTTCGTATTCCTTAAGAGAAAGAGGGGTCCTGTTCCCGCATCCGGCAAGCAAAAAAAGGACAATTATTAAACCCGCAGCCCCATGGGAAAAATTTTTTTTCACCTGCCGGGGGCTTTCCTGTGTTTGCGTATCTGCCTGCTCACCTGGGAATAGGCCGTCCCGCCATAGCTCTGCTTGGCGTTTACCGAAGCAGGGGCGGCAAGCACATCGAAGACGTCGGCCTCAAACAGGCGGCTGAAGCCCTTCAGCTCATCAAGGCCAAGGGCGGTAAGCATCTTGCAATTCTTTATGGCATACAGCACCACCCTGCCGCTTACGCCGTGCGCCTCCCGGAAAGGCATGCCCTTCCTGACCAGATATTCGGCCAAATCCGTAGCGGTGGAAAAACCCTCCTCGGCGGTGCCCTGAAGCCGCTCTTTTTTGAATCCAATCGCGGGCAGCATCTCGGAAAGCACCCCAAGCGCCGCCTTTACCGTATCCACTGTGTCGAACAGGGGCATCTTGTCTTCCTGCAAATCCCTGTTATATGAGAGGGGGAGCCCCTTCATTATGGTGAGCATGTTCATAAGGTTACCGTAAACACGTCCCGTTTTGCCCCTCACAAGCTCCGCCACATCGGGGTTCTTCTTCTGGGGCATGATGCTGGAGCCCGTGGCGAAGGCATCAGGAAGCTCTATGAATGAAAATTCCTGGGAGGCCCAGAGGACTATTTCCTCAGAAAACCGTGAAAGGTGCATCATAACGAGGGCAGAGGCCGCGATGAACTCTATGACAAAGTCCCTGTCGGAGACGGAATCCATGCTGTTGTCCGAGACGCTCTCGAAATGGAGCAGGTCTGCCACAAAATGCCTGTCTATCCGCAGGCTGGTGCCGGCCAGGGCGCAGGAGCCAAGCGGCAGGACGTTTATCCTCTTCATGGCGCCGGAAAGCCTTGCCAGGTCCCTGTCGGCCATCTCGGCATAGGCCAGCAGGTGATGGGACAGCAGCACCGGCTGCGCCCGCTGAAGGTGCGTATAGCCCGGCATTACGGTGTCCGCGTTCTTTTCGGCCGCCTGCACCAGGGCATCCTTGAAGCGTTTCAGCAGTCCGGTTATATTGGCCGCCTCCGCCCTCAGATAAAGCCTCAGATCGAGGGCTATCTGGTCATTCCTGCTCCTTGCGGTGTGGAGTTTGCCCCCGGCGGGGCCGATCCGTTCCGTAAGGGCGGACTCTATGTTCATGTGGATGTCCTCAAGCTCACGCCTGAAACTGAACCTGCCGGCCTCGATGTCATCGGCTATCTCACAAAGGCCCTTGGCGATGAGAGAGGCGTCTTTTTTTGAGATTATGCCCTGGCGGCCAAGCATTTTTGCATGGGCGATGCTGCCTTCAATGTCGTACTTCCAGAGCCTCCAGTCAAAGGAGATGGATTCGGTGAAGGCCTCCACAACGCCGGAGGTCCTTTCGGTAAACCTGCCGCCCCAGAGTTTTTTCCCGGCGGCGCCGCCGCCCTTCTTACCGGGTTTTTTCCTTTCTTTTTCTTTTCTTTTTGCAGGCATGATGGAAAGGATAAAATTTTACCGGCTGAATGGTCAAGCGCTTATATCGACAGCGCCTATCAGGATGGATGGCGAGCCGGTCTGGCCGTAAAACCTCAGGTCGTTTCCAACCGCCTCAACTTTACCGAAGAGGTCAAGGATATTTCCGGAGATAATGGCCTCCTTGACGGGGCGGGACAGCTTCCCGTTTTCTATGAGGAGCCCGGATATGCCCACGGAGAACTCCCCCGAAACCGGGTTTATCGTGTGCATGCCCATCGCCTCTATCACATAAATGCCTTTACCGGCCCTGGAGATAAGCTCGTCGCGCCCGAAATTCCTCCCATCGTGCGCGCCGAGAAAGAAGTTAAGCGGCTCAACTACCGGAGGCGAGGAAATCGACGGCTTCAATCCGTTTCCGGTGGATTTTGTCCCGTCCTTGGCCGCGGTATAGGAGTTGTGCATGTACCCCTTGAGCACCCCGCCCTCTATAAGCACCTTTCTCCCGGCGGGCACGCCCTCATCGTCAAAGGGCCTTGTGCCAAGAGCATGGGACAGGAGGCCGTCGTCTATAATGTCCAGGTTTTTATGTATTACACTCTGGCCGGTCCTGCCCTTGAGCATGGACTTGCCTTTCTGGACGGATTCCGCGGAGAGCATGGAGGCGAAGACGCCAAGAAACTCCGCTGCCACTCCGCTGTCCAGCACGACAAGGGCCTTCATCGGGGAGGTCCGGCCGGCCCCGAGCATCATCAACGCCTTTTGGGCGGCCTGCCTTCCTACCTGTTCGAACCGGACATCCGAAAGGAAACAGCCCCCCATGAAGTCCCATCCCATCTGGGACTCCTTGCCCTCCTCCGCGACGGCCATCAACTGCGCGGAGGCCGATGTCGATTCGAACCCTCCGGAAACGCCGTTTGAGTTCACAATAAAGACTTCTTCCGTATTGAAAGAAGCCGTGCATCCGCGCACAAGCTTTATCCTGCCGTCGGATTCCATTGCGGAGCGCTCCATCGAAAGGGCCTTCTGGAACGCCAGTTCGGGTGTGATCTCTTCTATGAGCCTGTCGTAAATCTCAGGCGTGGGCGGGATGTTTTTTTCCGCGGGGCCGCTGAAAGAAGGGAGTGTAAAGAAAGGGTCTTCTTCGGTGTAGGCCGCGGCGCCAATCGCGTCCCTTGCCACATCCCGGAAGTCCTCCTGCCGGGTCGAATATGAAAAACCGGACCTGGAGCCCTTAATCACCCGGACGGAATAGCCGAAATCGCGCGAGGTCTTGACGGCCTCCAGCGCCCCTCCTTTGGATTCGGCGCTTACGCCCTTCCTGACCCTTATAAATATTTCGGCCTTTTCAGCGCCCAGCCCAATGGCTTCCTTGAGCGCCAGGGAGGCGAATTCAGTGTCAATCCTCATAATATGTCGCTGATGCGGAGTCCGACTCCCATACGGTGACAGCGGAGAGCTGGACCCCGTCGTTTATCTTTCTCTTAAGTGAATCATACACCCATTTCGCTATATTTTCACTCGACGGGTTTTTCTCCGTGAACGGGAAAACATCGTTCAGGAACGAATGGTCCAGCGGGGCTATGCACTCGTTCAGTATTTTTTTTAGTTCGTGGAAATCCATTGCCAGGTCTATATCATTGAGCCTGTCGGCTGAGACGTGGACCTGTATCTTCCAGTTGTGGCCGTGGAGTCTTTCGCACTTGCCGCCATATCCCCTGAGCTGGTGGGCCGCCGCGAAAGATGATTCTACCATGAGCTCATACATTAAATTCAGCTCCTTCTTGTCTTCGGATTAGCTTTTTTTAGGTCGATTTCTTGAAAATCGCTATGTAGGGCAGGTTCCGGAACCTGTTGGAGTAGTCCAGGCCATAGCCGACCACATATTTATTGGGTATCGAAAAGCCGGCATAGTCAAGCGGGATTTCCGCTATGCGCCTCTCCTTCTTGTCCAGCAGGGCGCAGATTTTGATGCTTGCCGGACCTCTCTGCATCAGGTGTTCTCTCAGGAAATTGAGGGTCACCCCCGTGTCGGCTATGTCTTCCACCAGGAGGACGTGCTTGTCCTTTATGTCCTCGCGCAGGTCCTGATGTACCTTCACCTCCCCCGTGGTGTCCGTCTTCACATAACTGGAGCAGGAAACAAAATCCACCTTGAGCGGGACCCGTATATGCCTGACAAGGTCTGCAAAGAACATGAACGCGCCGTTCAGGATGCAGACCGCAATAAGCTCCTTTCCGTTATAGTCCTTCGTTATCTTGTCGGCAAGCTCCCTGACCCTCTTTTGTATCTGCTCGACAGTAAGAAGCGGTTTCCCTATGACCATGTGAAAACAAATCCCTCCGGGTTGAATTTGAGACTGCATATATCATAACACACTGTTTATATATATTAAATTTTGAAATTGGGCGAAAAAACCTTTTTGAAAGGCATAAAAACGGATTCCCGCCTGCGCGGGAACGACTGGCTTCAGGCTTTACGATTATAAAAAAAGCAGGGGCATCCCGCGTTTAACGCAGGCTGCCCCATATTCATTCGGCAAGGGCCTTTAACCGGGCCTTAGCTGCATTTTTTGCAGGTTGAAATGCCAAAGATGGCATAAGGCGGGCACCAGCCCAGAAGCCCAGTCAGAAGCGGCACAACACCCAGGTACGCCCACAGGGATTTCGGCCCGGCAAAGGCCAGGGAAAGGATGCCGATTCCCGCGATGACCCTTATTGCCCTCTCAGCCGGTCCTATGTTCTTCTTCATCCCGTCTGCCTCCTTTTTCCAAGTACTGATTAAATCTTAACTGGAATGGGGCCGGGATGTATGTGACTTTATCACAAAAGCCGGATGGAGCTTCTGGAAAGAGATGCCCTGCCCTTCCGCTCGAAGTCCTTGAGAATCCGGCTTACGACCTCCCTTGACGTGCCAAGGCCGTCCGCTATTTTCTGGTGGGTCGTATTGAGGACGCCGTCCGCCGCCCTCTCTTTAATGTACTCGTATATCCTTTCGTCCATCTTCCCGAAGGCAACCTCCTCCACAAGGGCCATCACGGAAGAAAGACGGCTGCTGACAAGAGAAAAGACAAAATCCCTCATCGCTTCGGACTCCCTCATCAGGGAGCGGAAAGAGGATGCCGGGACGAGCAGCGCTTCCGTTTCCTCGATAGTAACGGCATTTGCCGGATAAGAGAGCCCTGAAAGGATACACGACGCGTTAAGTATGCAGGTCTCTCCGGGGCCTATTTCGTAAAGCGTTATCTCGCGCCCGTTCTCTCCCGCCTTGTAAACGCGTATTGCTCCTGAGAGGACAAACGCTATGGATGAGCAGGGGTCTCCTTCGGAATAAATGAGGGCGCCCGCAGGTAAATTGCCCGGCCTTGCCGTTTCAAGGAGCCTGTCCGCCAGAAAAAAACGCTCCGGCCCCTCGCCGAATGCCGGGAAAAGAGCCAGAAACCTGTCCTTTTGAACGCTGCCTGTTCGCATTGATTCGGCTACTGCTTCAGGTTCCGCATCTGCACCCTGGCCACATTAACGGCTTTTTTTACCTCTTCATCATCCGGGGCAAACTTGAGGACGCCCTCCCAAACGGCGACGGCCAGCTCCAGCTTGCCCTCGCGGTATAGGGCGAGGCCCTGCTCCGTGAGGGCCTTGGCGCAGGCCTTAATCCTGCCGTCAAGGAAGCCCGGACCGAAGGTCAATCCAATGCCAAGTGACTTCGCGTGACCGTAGTATCTGAACAGGAGGCTGTAAAGCTCTCCCGCGTACATGAACCTTTTTTTCTGGTTGAAAGATTCCTCAGCCGTGTTCTTTATCCGCTCGAATGCGCCTGCATACGCGGCCAGAAGCTTAGGCTCATCCGGGTGGGCTGAAACCGCCGTCTTGTAGACCTCCATCGCCTTCCCGTACTCGCCGCTTGAAAGCAGACCGGCCCCATCCGCAATCACCATGTCCGGGCTGAACTTTGGCTTTGGGGGGACGCTCACAACCGGGGAAGGAGACTTGACAGGCTCCTGCCTGTTAAAAAAGCATGAAGTCAGGGAAAAAAAAGAAATTAAAACAAGCAGGATGACAGCGGCTCCCGGCCGACGCATCGGCTAAATTACCTCCGGGAGGATGAAACCCTCGTGCTCGTTCCTGAAGACCTGGATGAATACCTGCACGAGACCGGGATTGAACTGCGTGCCGGAGCAGCGGACCAGCTCTTTCAGGGCTTCCGCCTCGGAGCGGGCGTTCCTGTACGGCCTTGTTGAGGTCATAGCGTCGAAGGAGTCGGCAATCGTTATTATGGCGGCTGAAAGCGGTATCGCGTCACCGGAGAGCCCGTCAGGATAGCCGTTGCCGTTGTACCACTCGTGATGGTGCTTCACCGCGGGTATGTATTTCATGAGCATGGGGGCCTTGGCAAGTATCTCCGCCCCGTCTTCCGTATGCCTGGACATCTCCCTGAATTCGCTGTTGTCCAGGCGTCCCGCCTTGAGCAGGACGTGGTCCGGGGTCTTAATCTTGCCCACGTCATGGAGCAGGCAGGCTATCTCAAGCTCCTCAAGCTCCTCTTTTGAAAGCCCTATGGCCTCGCCAAGCTTCAGTGACAGTGAAGCGACCCTGGCTGAATGCCCCAATGTATAGGCGTCCCTTGCGTCAATGGCCGCGGCAAGCACCCTCAAAGTGGATATGTAGGCCTCTTCAAGCTCTCCGGCATACCTGCCCAGCTTGTCCTTCTGCTCCACGATGAGGGCCGACATCTCGTTAAAGCTCTCTGTAAGTTTCCCAAGCTCGTCCCTTGAATAGACCTTGAGCGGGCGGTTCTTCCCCTTTTTCAGCTCCATGACGCCCGCCGACAGCTCCGCGATGGGCTTGGTCACTATAGAGGTAAGGAGCAGCACGCCCGCGACGCCAAAAAAGAAAGCGGCCGCAAACCCTTTCAGGATGCTGTTGCGTGCCCTCTTCTGGGCGTTGAAGAGAATGGACTTGTTCAGGCCGAGCATGACATATCCCAGTTGCTTGTGGACAAAGGAAATCGGGGTCAGCACCTCGAACTCACCGGCAAGCCCTTTCAAGACCGCGCCGTAGCGGTCCATGCTCACAAGCTGCCCGGTAAGGGGGCCAAGGCTTTCCCCCCTCTTGCTGATATCACTGTGGGCTATGGCCTTCATGGCGTTGTCCGCGACGGCTATGAAGTCCACATCCGTGTGCTGGTCCTTGACCCTCGAAACAACATTGTCCGTGCCCAGCAGGTCGTCCGCCGCAATGCTGTACGCGGCGGTGGCGGCCGCGCTCCTGCCTACGGTTTCCGCTCTCTTGAGGACCTCATTCAAAATGTAGTCGTCAACGGCCCTCACGGTAAAGACGGAAAAAAGGAATGTAGCTACAGCCAGAAGAAAAAGGATAACAACGGAAATCTTGAAGCGCAAGCTTTGAAATAACATATTTTTTACATCCCGTCACCCTTTCGAGCTGCACTATTGTAACATAAATCACAGGTTCCAGAGGATAGTTTCATTCTGTGGCGACACCCTGGCTCCCGTTTCATTTGAAACTTGCCTCAGGCTTGATTTAATCTTTTAATAATGAAGATCATCTATTGCCCTCCCGGAGCAAGGAATATTACAAAAGGGCTGCTCGAACGGGCCCTTTCCGCTGTGGGTGGGCAAAAGGACTTCTCCCGGCTCGTTTATACTGCGCCGACCCATTTAAAATGCAGGGAGGCGCTCGGCGTCTTTCATTCGATAAAGGGCGGCAGCTATGTCCCCCCCGTGGCGCTCACGCTTAACCGTCTGGCCAAAAAACTCTGCCAAAACCATCTGGAGGGCCAGCTCGTTTTTCCCTCGCACCTGAGGGTCCCCCTTATCATGCGGATTTCCGGCAGGGGCGCGGGGCATGCCGGTCTCCTTGCCGATTTTTATACTGAGCTGAAAAGCCATTTCCCGCACAGAAGGGCGCCGGAGATAATGGAGGAGATGAAGCCCGCCCTGGACAGGCTTGGCATCGCGATGGAGATAGCCGGCCGGCTCGAAAACTCTCTTGAGATAATGGGCCGCTATGAAGAAGCCCTGCGTGCGGGCAATTTCATAGATGAGGCGGAAACTTTGGAGACCGCGGCCGCGCTTGCCGGCGGCATCGAGGCGGATACCCTGATACTGGACGGTTTTTATGAGCTTTCACGGGCCGGGGAGGTCTTTGTGAAATCCCTTGCGGGCCGGTTCACCGATGCTTTCGCTTCCATCCCTCTCACCGGCAGGCAGACGGAGACGGCCCAGGGCTATATAGAGTTCCTGAAGGGCCTCTCTCCTTTTGAAGAGGAAACATTAGCCGCGGAGCAGGGAAAATCCGCTGACACGGCCTATTACGCATACCCCTCACGGGAAGAGGAAGTGGAGGGCGCGGCAAGGAGGATAAAGTCCAGCTATATATCGGGCCACTTCCCCGACCTCACAAAGGTGTCGGTCTGCCTGCCGGGGACAGGCAAAAAAGATTATTCCGCAATGGTGGAAAGGGTCTTCACCAAGTACGGCATCCCCTGCAACATGCCATCGGGCTCCAGCCCGGCGGAGTCGCGCAGGGCGCTGGACCTTATGAGCGTGATCGAAACCGCGGCAAACAATTATCCGGCAAAAAAACTTTCCCGCCTGTTGAACTCGCCCTTCTTCACGGGAATTCCGGATGCGCTCCGCGGATGGGCGCCCAATATCACGCTGTCCGGAATATCCGGGGGGCCATTCAGCCAATGGCTGGCGCTTGAAGGGGCCCCGGCAGACGAGCTGAAACGGACCGGGAAAAAACTGGAGCCCCTGGAGAAAACGCTTTCAAGGCCCTGCGGCTATCCAGAAATGGTTTCAGCGTATCTCGATGCGCTGAAGGCGCTTGGCTTTTCCTCAAAAGGCTTTGATGAGGAGCTTGAAGACAGGCTCCAGGGGCTTGCGCTGGCCGGCGCGCTCGCCGGGGATTGCGGCAGCGTATCCAAAAAGGAATTCGCGGAGGCGGCCGATTACATAATAAGCACCATCAGCGAGGACGAAGAGCGCTCAGGGGTCCAGGTATTCGGGTTTTCGGATGCCCTCGGGCTGGAACCCGGCTGCCTGTACATGCTGGGACTCAAGGACGGAGACCTGCCCCGGCACCCCGAAACGGATTTCTTCCTGCCCGAAAGGCTCAGGGCGGAACTCGGCATGGCCACAATGAAAAAGCGCCTCTCTGAGGAGGAATTTCTCTTCAGGAGGATTGTTGCCTCGTGCAGGTCCGTGCACCTTTCGTACCCGGAGATGGAGGCGGACAAGATGTTCATCCCCAGCATCTTCATCTCCGAGGGGCAGAAGCTCAAGGACAGCCTCTACGGCATCTTCTCGAAGGAAGAGGAGCTTGCCAGGAAGGGGAGACTGCCCTATTGCGTTTTCCTTAAAGAGATAAAAAATATCCCGTTCAGGAGCAAAAACGGGCTAAGGGTGACCCAGATAGACGCCTGCCGGAACTGCCCAAGGTTCTTCTACATAGACAACATCCTCTCCATGACGCCGCTTGAGGCCAAAAGGTACGGCCTTGAGCCAAAAACTGCCGGCACCCTGCTCCATGAGATAATGGAAAAGCTCCTTCCCCTGGGGCCGGGGGATTTCGAGCTTGAGGGCTTTGAAAAAAAGGCGCGGCGGGTACTCGATGACGTCCTTGGGCGCGCTCCGTCGCCCGCATACTGGAGGGAACTCCTGAAAGAGGTGTTCCTTGACAGCCTGCCCGAAATCCACGAAAAGGAGCTTGGGTTCATATCGGAGGGGTTCACTTTTTTGAGGGCCGAGCATTCCATCGAAGGCGAACTGAAGGGGATAAAACTGCGGGGAAAGATAGACAGGATAGACCGGCACGAAAACGGCGGCTTCCAGATAATAGATTACAAGACCGGCCCGCTCGCCCTCACGCCCGGAGACGTCCTCAAGAAGGGCGCGAACCTTCAGCTCTTCCTGTACGCGGCCCTTTCGGCGCAGAAAGGGGCCGGCGCGATGCGGGTTGGCATATATTCGCTCAAGGACCTCAAAACTAAGTTCGTGCCCGGAAAGACTGACATCAGGGCTGGCAGGACCATCGACGATTATGTGAGCGCATCCCTGGGCTACCTGGAGGAGACCGTCCGCAGACTGGAAGCAGGCGATTTCAGGGCCATGCCCATCGGCGAGCAGAATTGCAGGCGCTGCCATGAAAAACCGTATTGCCCATACATTCACGGCGAACCCGGTGAAAAAGGGGATTAGATGGATTATACGGACGTAAAAAAGAGTTTCATCATCTCTTCCCCGGCGGGCTCCGGAAAGACGGAAAAGCTCGCGCGAAGGTACATAAGCCTCCTGGATTCGGGCGGCGAGGTGGAGAGGATACTTGCCATCACCTTCACCGAAAAGGCCGCATCGGAGATGAAGCAGAGGATACTTAAAATACTCTCCTCGGAAAAACCGGGGCTGTACGGCAAGGTGAAGCCCCGCGTGCCGCTGATGAGGATATCCACCATACACGCCTTCTGCCTGAGGCTTTTGAAGAGGTTTTCCCTTGAGCTTGGGCTGGACCCGGACCTGAGCGTGGCCGATGAGGGGGCGGCCAATTCCCTCTGGCAGGAGGCGGTTGCCGATGCGCTGCGGAGCGAGGCCGTCCGCCCCGCGCTCTTTTTCGAGATGATGAAGGACCGGGGTATAAGGGGATGGGACGGGCTCCTGGCCCAGCTTGAGGATATGTACAGGCAGCGCCCGCTTTCGGAGCTTATCCTCAAGGAAAGGCTGGACCTCCGCTCCGGCGGCGAGGAAAGGTTTTTGGAGCTTTTCAACACTTGCCTGAACGCATACAGGCTTAAAAAGCGGGACGCGAGGCTCATAGATTTCAGCGACCTGGAGCTGCTTGCGTACAAGGCTCTCCTGAAGAGCCCGGACTGGCAAAACATCCTCTACTCATTCGACGAGCATACCGACCACATACTCGTTGACGAGTTCCAGGACACGAGCGCCCTCCAGTGGCGGCTCCTTGACAAGCTCACGGAGGAATGGCGCTCCGGCATGGGCGCAAAGAGGGAGTCCGGGGCCGTGCCGACCATCTTCCTGGTGGGAGACGAAAAACAGTCCATATACTTCTTCCGGGGCGCGGATGTCTCAGTGGTGAAGAAGGCGCGGGAGCGCCTTTCCAGCTTCATGGGCCCTGAATACGAGTTCCATGAGGTAAAAGACAACTACCGGAGCCTGCCGGAGATAATCAGGTTCACGAACGCGCTCTTTGAAAGGCTCATGCCCAGAGGGCTGGGCGAGTCTTGGCAGGTGGACTATTCGCCCTTCGAGGCAAGGAGGGCGGGGGAAGGCAAGGTGCAACTCCTCCTGCTTGAGCCGGAGCAGGGGTTTTTCCACACCAAGGAAAAACGCGCAGCCGAGGCAAAAATCCTTGCCAGGAGGATAAAGACCCTCAGAAGAAACCATGAGATTTACGGCGCTGACGGAAACAGGAGGTTATGCGATTACGCCGACATGGCCATACTGCTCAGGCAGCGGACCCACCTGGCCGCCTTCGAAGAGGCGCTGAGGAAAGAGGGCGTGCCGTTTCTGGTGCTGAAGGGGATGGGGTTTTACGACGAGCCGGAGGTTGCCGCACTGAGGGAATTCGCAAGCTTTATCGCCGACCCCGCGGACGACTACAGCCTCTTCTGCCTGCTGAGGAGCCCCCTTTTCGGCATGGGTTACAAAAACCTGCTCGGCCTGCGGAAAAAAGGCGTTTCGCTGATGGAGAGCCTGGGGCAAAGCGGCGCGAAAAAGGCCAAAGAGGCGGCAGGGCTGCTTGGCAGCCTGGCCGCATCCAGCGCACAGATCCCGATTGCAAGGCTCATGGAAAAACTGCTGGTTTCCACCTCCGGCTGGATGCATTTCTGGGAGGGCCAGAGGCATGCCAACGTGAAAAAATTCATAGCGATGGTGGAGGCCATGGAGGCCCAGGGCATGAACCCGGTGGAGATAAGGGACAAGCTGATGGCCGAGCGCTACAAAGGGGAGGTCTCCAAGGCCAACGTGAACTCGGAGGGCATGGACGCCGTGAAGCTCATGACCGTGCATGCCGCAAAGGGGCTGCAGTTCCCGATGGTCTTCCTGCCGTGCCTCGATGAGGACATAGGCCCCAAAAGCTCCGCCATGGTCATAGAGGAGATTCCGGCGGGGAAAACAACCGAAGAGCCGGTGTTCAGCTTCAGGTACGAGCCGGAGGCGGCAAAGAGAAAAGACATACCTGCATTCGAAAGGAACAAGCGCAAGGAGCTTGAGGAGGAAAAGAGGCTTTTCTATGTGGCTGTGACAAGGGCGATGGATTACATCTTCATGAGCGGCTTCAGGGAGGAAAAGATAAAAGGCAGGCTCCTGTACCTCGAAGAGGCATTCGGGCTTGACCCGGAGAAAAGCGGAGGCGAAAAACGGCCCTTTGAACTTGTTGCGAGAGAGGAAATCGAGGGCCTGCATGAGGGGGCGCAAGGCATAGAGCTGAAAGAGGAAAGGCACTTCCTGGACGAGCCTGTCTATGCCGAACCGTTTGACTACGAGCCTTCGCTCCACATGAGGGACGTTACCGAGGACATACTCGTCAAAACCAGGCACGGCAAGGACTGGGTGCTGCTGGGCAGGCTGATTCACCAGGTGCTTGAGGAGCTGTCACGCGGCACGCTGAAGCCCTCCGGCACCGAAAAGAGGGCTTCGCTCCTGCTCTCGGCGCTTGCCCTTGAGCCCGCCCGGAGGGAAAAATTCCTGAGGACAATAAATGAAGATATCGAAAAACTGGCCAATAAAGGCATCCTCGGGGAGGTCATACTCCCCAGGGAAAATGCGTACTCCGAACTCCCGTTCGCCCACGAGCGCGGAAAGACCCTTTACAAAGGCAGGATAGACAGGCTCATATTAAAAGACGGAGAGGCGCTGGTTTACGATTACAAGAGCTTCCCGGCCAAAAACTCCGATATCGGGGAGCTTACGGAGAAATACCGCTATCAGATGGAGCTTTACAGGGAGGCCGCTGGGCAGATATACGGGCTCCCCGCGAGGGCCTTCATCATCTTCACGCACATGCCGCTTGTCATAGAACTTGCGCCATGAAAAAATGATAAAATAATCCTCATGTTTGCTTTCATAGGTAAACGCCTTGCCCAGATGGTCCCTCTGCTCTTTGGAATAACCATCATCACGTTTGCGGTAATCCACCTTGCCCCGGGCAGTCCCGTTGAGGCGGAGACCGCCATGTCTCTCAAGGTGTCCGCGCAGGCAAGGGAAAACCTGAAAAAGCTCTACGGTCTGGACAAGCCCGTTTACGTCCAGTACGGGCAATGGCTTGGCAGGTTCGTGAGGCTGGACTTCGGCAAGTCCTTCGTTGACGGCAGGGACGTGATAAAAAAGATCGCGGAGCGGATACCTGTTACGCTTGCAATAAACATCCTTTCGCTTTTCCTGATAATCGTCGTGGCCATACCCCTTGGGGTCATCTCCGCCACAAAACAGTATTCCCTTTTCGACAAGATAAGCACCGTATTCGTATTTGTGGGCTTTTCCACGCCCACTTTCTGGCTGGCACTCCTGCTGATGATATTCTTCGGCGTCCAGCTTGGCATCCTCCCCATTTCCGGCATCCAGAGGATAGACGTAAGCGGCATGGACCCGGCCGCCAGGGTGCTGGACTGGGGCAGGCACCTGCTGCTGCCAGTTTTCGTTTCGGCCTTCGGGGGCATAGCAGGGCTTTCAAGGTACAGCCGTTCAAGCATGCTCGAAGTGATAAGGCAGGACTACATAAGGACGGCAAGGGCAAAGGGGCTCCCTGAAAAAATAGTGATAAGGAGGCATGCGCTGAGGAACGCCCTCCTGCCTGTGGTGACTATACTCGGCCTTGCCGTGCCAGGACTGATCGGCGGGGGCGTCATATTCGAGACCATATTCGCCATACCCGGCATGGGACAGCTCTATTACCAGTCCGTCATGGCGAGGGATTACCCCACAATAATGGGGATAATGGTGATATTTGCGGTATTGACGCTCCTTGGCAACCTGCTCGCGGACGTTTCATACGGCCTTGTTGACCCGAGGATAAGGGTTTCGGGAAGGAAATGAGCCTCAAAAAAATCATATGGAAGAGGTTCAGCCGGAACACGCTGGCAGTTGGCGGGGCCGTTGTCATCGCCTGTATAATCGCGACGGCCCTGCTTGCGCCCTACATAGCCCCTTACGGGCCGACCCACATAGACATAGACAACGTCCTTTCCTCTCCGTCAGCGCGGCACCCGCTTGGCACGGATGAGCTTGGGCGGGACGTGCTCTCCAGGATGATCTACGGGAGCCGCGTGTCTTTGGAGGTCGGGTTCATCGCGATGGGGATAGCCGTATCCATAGGCGTCATAATCGGCTCGGCCGCGGGTTTTTACGGCGGCAGGGTGGACTCCATCCTGATGCGGTTCGTGGACGTGATGCTCGCGTTTCCCTCCTTTGTCCTCATACTTGCCGTAATAGCCATACTAGAGCCCTCCATAGTGACGATAATGGCCGTGATAGGGGTCACCGGGTGGATGGATGTGGCAAGGCTTGTCCGGGCGGAGTTCCTTTCTTTGAAGGAGCGAGACTTCGTGCTTGCCGCCAAGTCCTCCGGGGCCGGCAACTTGCGGCTTATCTTCAAGGAAATACTTCCAAACGCTCTTTCACCCGTCTTTATCGCCGCGACCTTCGGGGTCGCGGGGGCGATACTCATAGAATCGAGTCTCTCTTTTCTTGGCATCGGGGTGCAGCCCCCGGACCCTAGCTGGGGCAATATACTCAGCTCCGGGAAGGACTACATCGAGACCGCGTGGTGGCTTTCGGTCTTTCCGGGGATGGCCATCCTCGTTACAGTCCTGAGCTATAACCTTGTGGGCGAAGGGCTGAGGGACGCCCTGGACCCAAGGCTCTGGCAGGCCGAGAGCTTCGAGAAAATAGAAAAGCCCGGGCAAGCGGCGGCGAAAATACTTACGGAATAGTTATTAATGTTCTCACAATAGTCTGAACATCCCATGCCGTCATTGACCCGAAAATACAAAGTATGACCGGATGTGCGGCATAATGCCTATTCTATTTCAGGAAGATTAATATTTTATTTATTTCTGTTCAGGAAAAATCTTCCATGCGGAAGATGCTGTAAAGCGGCACGCCAAGGGACTCCACGTTTTTCTTTCCTTCGTGCTCTCCCCTGTCCAGAAGGACTATCGCCGCAAGGACTTGAAGCCCGGCGGCCCTGGCCGCCTCTATGGCCTTTATAGTGGATTTGCCCGTTGTGAGCACGTCGTCGAGGATGACAACCCTGTCCCCCTCCTCCACGTTCCCCTCCACCTGCTTCATCGTGCCGTGGGCCTTGGGCTCCTTCCTTATGACAAACGCCTCAAGGGGTCTTTCACGCAAATACGAGCAATACGCCGTCGCGGTGGCTATCGGGTCCGCGCCCATCGTGAGCCCGCCAACGGCCTTTGGCGATAATTTCAGCCCCTCTATTTTTTCGAACACCAGGTTGCCGATGAGGTACTGGCCTTCGGGAGAAAGCGTCGCCCTCCTCAGGTCGAAATAGAAATTGCTCATCTTGCCGGAGGTGAGCCTGAATATGGGCTTGCCGCTTTTTAAAAAGCAGTTCTTTTTTATGAAGCCGGCAAGTTCTTTCCTGAAATCCATGGCCATTGATTCTAGCAGAGCCGGGAGCTTAAAAACAACGACCTGTGATAAAATAATCCAGGTTTTTTGAAATGGGCCTCTTGGGGATAATAAATCAATTCAGGCGCAGGCGGATACTCGTCATCGGGGACCTCATACTGGACAGGTACATCTGGGGAAAGGTGAGCAGGATATCCCCGGAGGCCCCTGTCCCTGTCGTCGAGGTGGTGGACGACGAATTCATGCTTGGCGGGGCCGCAAACGTCGCCAATAACATAATCTCACTGGGCGGCAAGGCCACCATACTCGGCATAGCCGGAAGGGATGCGGCGGGAGAGGAACTCAGAACACTGCTCGCCAAACATTCCATAGACTCCGCCCTTATTGAGGACTCCAGGCCCACTTCGGTAAAGACCAGGGTCGTAGCACACAACCAGCAGGTTGTCCGCTTCGACATGGAAAGAAGGGACCACCTCACGGGAAGGGAATTCAAGCGCATGACGGAACTGCTCGATGAACATATGGCCAAATGCGACGCGGTAATCGTTTCTGATTACAGGAAGGGTGTAATCTCCGCCCCCTTGATGAAGCACCTGCTCAGGAGGGCAAAAGGGCAGAAATTCATTGCGGTCGACCCCAAAGTCGGGCACTTCCATCTTTACAGGAAAGTCTCCCTGATCACGCCAAACGTGCTTGAGGCGTCGCAGGGTTCCCTGACAGACATAAAAGACGAGGCCACCCTGCTCAGGGCCGGAAACACCCTCCTCAGGAAACTGGGCGCGGGCGCAATCCTCATTACCCGGGGAGAGGAAGGGATGAGCCTCTTCAGCCGTGAAGGGGTAAAGCACATCCCCACGGCCGCCAGAAAGGTCTTCGATGTAACAGGGGCCGGAGACACGGTTATAGCCGCGTTCACCCTCGCCTACGCGTCCGGGGCCGCGATGGAAGAGGCCGCGGCAATCTCCAACCATGCGGCGGGCATTGTAGTGGGCCGGGTGGGCACCACAACGGCAACGCCTGAGGAGCTTAGAAAATCCCTCAGGGGAAACCGCGTCTAGGGGCTGTTTTATGGCCAAGGCTATTGCGCTTCTTTCAGGTGGACTGGACAGCACGCTGGCCATCCTGCTGGTCAAAAAGCAGGGCATAGACGTAACCGCGATAACATTCCTCACCCATTTTGGATGCGACATATCAGACAGTTCCTCCTGCTCCAGGGACCCGTTCCCCGCGTCTGAAAAATTCGGCTTCAGGGTAAAACTCTGCCACCTGGCGGACAAGTTCGTAGACATCGTCAAGAACCCCAAATACGGCCATGGCAAAAACATGAACCCCTGCATAGACTGCCGGATACTGATGTTGAAAGAGGCAAAGGAGCTGATGAGGCTCACGGGGGCCGATTTTGTGGTTACGGGCGAGGTGCTTGGGCAGAGGCCCATGAGTCAGCGCAAGGAGACCTTCCCGCTCATAGACAGGGAGGCCGGGCTTTCCGGCTATGTGCTGAGGCCGCTAAGCGCAAAGCTCCTGAAGCCCACTGTGCCGGAAACAAACGGGCTGGTGGACAGGGAGCGGCTCTGCGATATAAGCGGCAGGACCAGAAAACCCCAGATTAGGCTTGCCGAGGAGTTTGGCCTCACCGATTACCCCAACCCGGCCGGGGGATGCCTTCTGACAGAGCCCAATTTCGCCTGGAGGCTTAAAGAGCTGCTCAGGTTCAACCCGGAGCCTTCCATGAAGGAATTGAACCTTCTAAGGGTGGGCAGGCATTTCAGGATGGGCCCTTCAATAAAAATAATAGCCGGGCGGGACGAGGCCGAAAACAACCGCATAGAGGCGCTCTGCTCTAATGATGACATTCTGCTGAGGGCTGAGGGATGCGGGAGCCCGCTTGTGCTCGTTACAGGGGAGGGAAAACCCTCCGAAGAAGACATAAAATCGGCCGCCTCCATATGCGCCAGGTATTCCGATGAAAAGACCGCCCCCAAGGTGAGGGTTTCGGTTCAGAAAAACGGCTCCAGTTTTGAAGTTGAAGCGGCCCCCGCCGACGAGGCCTTTCTTGAGCTTTACAGGGTGCAGAAAAGACCTGAAAAGCCAAAACGCATCAAAGCTTGATTATCTCTGCCTTCATTGTCCCGGTATCAAGGAGCGCCACCGTCGATTCGCCCTTGTGCAGTCTGGCGACCTTGCCGGGGCTCAGTATCAGCGCGCCTGTTTTTTCATGAAACCTGATGTCGGGCCTGTGCAGGTGGCCGTAGATAACGGCATCGAAATCCCCGCTTGCCGCAAGGGACTCCACAATCACCGGCTCGTGCATGAGGACGAGCCTTTTGCCCCCGGCCTGAAGAAGGTGGGGCTGGTTGTGGACCCTGCCGCGGGCCTTTTCCTCAAGGAGGAGCTTGTCTCCGTCGTTATTGCCAAAGATGCCTGCGAATTCAGCCTCAAGGAGGTCAATGGCCTCGAACGTAAACGGCGACACCATATCGCCAGCGTGGAGCACAAGCCCCGCGTTTTTTGAATTGAAAAAGGAAACCGCCTTCCTTATGGACTCCATGTCGTCATGGGTGTCTGACATTATTCCTATGAGCACGGATTGCTTCCTCCCCGATTTTTTCCTGACTACAAATTATACTTCACAACCGCTAGTCAAATGAATACTTTTTGCTAGACTATAAACGGATATGGACGCTCCACGGAGGAAGACATGGACGTAGTTGCGCTGAGCAGGCTTCAGTTTGCGGCAACTGCCGGTTTCCATTTCATCTTCGTGCCGCTTACCCTTGGCCTTTCAGTCCTGACCGCATATATGGAAACCCGCTATGTTGTTACCAGGGACAATCTTTATCTTGGGATGGCAAAATTCTGGGGCAGGCTTTTCCTCATCAATTTCGCCCTGGGCGTGGTTACCGGCATTACGATGGAGTTCCAGTTCGGGATGAACTGGGCGGAGTATTCGAAATACGTGGGCGACATATTCGGCGCGCCCCTGGCGGTGGAGGCCCTTATCGCGTTCTTCCTTGAGTCCACCTTCATCGGCCTCTGGGTCTTCGGCTGGGACCGGGTCTCAAAAAAGGTGCACGCATGGTCGATATGGCTTGTCGCGATCGCGACCAACCTCTCGGCCCTCTGGATACTCCTGGCAAACGGCTGGATGCAGCACCCGGTGGGCTATGCGCTGAGGGGGGGCCGTGCAGAGATGGTAAACTTCGGCGCGCTTGTTTCCAACCACTACGGATGGCTGGAATTCCTGCACACGCTTTCGGCGGGATACCTGCTTTCGGCTTTTTTTGTAATGGGCGTTTCGGCATATCACCTGTTGAGGAAAAATCACCTTTCATTTTTCCGGAGGTCGTTCAGGGCGGCGGCGTCATTCGCGCTTGCCAGTTCGCTTCTTGTCTTCCTTTTCGGGGACCTGCAGGGTGTTATGGTGGCAAAGACACAGCCGGCCAAATTCGCGGCGATGGAGTCCGTATGGGAAACGAAGACGGGCGCGCCGTACAACCTGCTGGTAATCCCGGACACGGCAAACGAGCGCAACAGGGTAGAGACGCTGGGGATACCAAAATTCCTGAGCTTCATGGCCACACACGATTTTAACGGCAAGGTGAGGGGGCTGAAGGAGTTCCCGCCGGATGAAAGGGCGCCCCTGCTGCCTGTTTTCTGGAGTTTCAGGGCCATGATCGCCCTCGGCGTGCTCTTCATACTGCTTTCAGCCGCCGCTTTCATAAAGTCCAGGAAAGAAACCGGCCTTGAATCAAAGAGGCTTTTTTTAAGGACCATGTTCTTTGCCCTGTTCCTTCCGTATGTGACCGTCCAGCTTGGCTGGATAGTGACCGAAATGGGCAGGCAGCCATGGATAGTGTACGGGCTCCTTAAAACATCCGATGCGGTCTCGAAATCCATATCAGTCTGGCATGTGGCCGGCTCGCTTGCCGGGTTCACGCTTTTATACGGTTTCCTTGTGATAATCGACGTCTATCTTCTGGCCAGGTATTCCAGGAAGGGGCCGGAGGAGTATGCGGGATATTAGAGGAGAGAAATAAAAAATGTTCCAGACCATCTGGTTCATTCTATGGGGTGTCCTTTGGGCCGTGTATTTTGCGCTCGATGGGTTTGACCTTGGCATAGGGGTCCTCCGCCCGGCCATAGGCAAAACGGATGAGGAGAAAAGGCAGATACTCTCCAGCATAAGTCCGCTCTGGAACGGCAACGAAGTTTGGCTCATAACGGCAGGCGGAGCGACTTTCGCGGCGTTTCCGGTGACATACGCCCTCATGTTCAGTTATCTGTATACCCCCCTGCTCCTGATATTGTTTTCGCTCATACTGAGGGGGGTGGCGGTGGAGTTCATCGGGAAATCGGAAAAGCCCCAGTGGCAAAGCGGCTGGTCCGCCGCATTGTTTTTGGGCAGCCTCGCCCCGGCCCTGCTCTTTGGCGTCGCATTCGGCAACATCTTCCAGGGACTGCCGATGGATGCCCAGGGCTATCATGGTTCTCTCCTCATGCTCCTGAACCAGTACGGCATACTGACGGGCGCCCTGTTTGTGCTGATGTTCCTTGTTCATGGCGCACTCTGGCTTTCCATGAGGACGGAGGGCGGGATTTCGCGCAAGGCAGCAGGGGTCGCGGGAAGGCTCTGGTATCCGCTCCTCGCGGCAACACTCCTTTTCCTGATAGACACGGCCTTTGCCACAAACCTTTACGCCAATTACCTGCGTTATCCCGCTTTGCTGATATTGCCGCTTGCTGCCGCCATCTCCCTGCTTGCGATAAAGCTCTTCCAGCTTAAAGAGCGGCATGCAAAGGCTTTTTACGCCTCTCTCGCATTCATCCTCACGCTTGTGCTGACGGGAGTGGGGGGGCTTTACCCGGAGCTTATCCCTTCCAGCATCGACCCCGCATACGGGCTCAATATCAACAACTCTTCCTCAAGCGTCTACACGCTCAGGATAATGACCATAGTTGCCGTTCTTTTTGTCCCGGTTGTAATCGCCTACCAGGCCTGGGTCTACCGGGTGTTCGGGCGTAAAACCGGGCAATAGCCCGGCAAAAAAACGCCAGCCTGCCCCGATTGCCGTCTTATTTGACAACTTTTTTATTTAAGGTAAACATTTTTACAGGAGGGGGAGTGGAAAGGAGAGCACGCATGGCGACATATGTTATCCTTAGTACTCTGACCGATGAGGGAAGGAAGACGCTGAAGAACAACCCTCACAGGGTAATGGAAGTGAACAAGGAACTGGAAAGCATGGGGGTCAAGGTGAAAGAGCAGTTCGCGGTGCTGGGCCCTTACGATTTCGTCAATATCGTCGAAGCCCCGGACAACGAAACAGTCCTCAGGATGTCCGTTGAGCTTGGCTCAAGGGGAAGCGTCCAGATGGTCTCGCTTGCGGCCATCCCCATGGAGGAATTCATAACAAAGTTCAAATAATAAAAAGTCCCCCTCCAGAAAAGATAAAAACGGGAAGGAAGATGGCCGGAAAAAAGACCGAAACACTGGATGTGAGCAGGCTCGCCTGCCCCGTCAACGTGCTCCAGACCAAGAAGATGCTGAACGGGATGCCCCCCGGAAAGCTGCTTGAGGTAATAACAACGGATGAATACGAGATGGATATGGTCTCTTTCTTCAAGCGCACAGGCCACAAGCTGGTCGGCACGAGCAGGAAGGCAGGCAAGGTCTACCTGATGGTGAGGAAGACAGAGTAATCTCCCTTAAAATAATTTACCTGAACCCCTTTATGGCGGATGCGGCCTCTTCGGGGTCGTGCAGGACGGTCTCCCTGAGGCGCTTGAACCTTATCATCTTTTCCTTGTCAAACCCTGCCGATTCCCTTTGAAGCCTCTCAAGCCCCTTCGCGCTTTCATCCGAAAGCCCAAGCATGCGCCTGTATTTGGCCGGGTCCGTCTTTATGGAAAAATCCCCTGGGGCCTTCCATTTGTCCCTGAAGTAAAGCCATGACGCGAAATCGCCTATCTTGTAACCGTCAAGCAGTTTTATCGGGGTTGTATTATGGAGCCCCTCTATCCTGAGCCCTTTTGCATCGGCCACTATCCTGTGTGTGCCATTAAACGGCTCCGCGCCCTGATTGTCCATGAACTGCCACGTGGACACCGACACCTGGCTCTTTCCTCCGTGGCAGCTCTTGCAGCTCCTGGCCTTGCCGAAGGGATGCGCCGCCTGTTCTATCTCAAGCCAGAGCAGGTGCTTGTTGTCACTGGGCGTGTTGTCTATGGTGCCCACTATGTAATAGGCGTCCCTGGTCTGCCCGTCCGGCCAGCGGAACATGATTCCAGGCGAAGAAGGGACGTCTTTCCTGAAATTCGAAAGGCTGTGCGGCCATATCTTGACCGGCATCCACTGCCCCTTCTGGTCTTTCATGATGATGGGCGGGCTTTGAATGCCGTAATAAAGCGAATACTTATTGAACGGGTTGGGTTTCTCAGCAACGTAGCCCGGCCCCCAAATGGTGAGCTGGTAGCCTCTCAACTGGGTGATATGGCAGGCCGCGCAGTCCAGTTTCCTGTGGACGCTCCTTGCGAGCGCGTCCTCGGCCTCTATGTGGCAGTCCTGGCAGGTGGCCTTCCGCATCATGTCTCCCATGCCAGCCGGGCCCTGGAGGTGGCAGTCCACGCAGAGGATGCCCTTTTTGTAATGCACGTCCGGTTTCATGCCCTCCGGGATGGAGTAGTCGCCACCGATGTATGTCTCCCCCCTTCTGCTCTGCATGGCCCCCGGATGGCAGATGCTCGTGCCCCTGCCGTAGCCTCCGCACGATTCGGGGAGCGGCCGCCTCACGAAGCGGTGGGCACCCAGCTTCCTGTCCGGCGCGTAGTGGCAGTCCAGGCAGCCCGCGTGGCAGATATTGCAGAACTTCTGTTTGTCTTCGGCCTGCGCCTTTGAAAAAGGGACATTTACCTCGTCCATTATCTTTCTGGTGTTACTGTAATCAAATCCGGCGCTGTCAAGCTCCCTGGTGGCTGGAAGGTCGGCGAATGACGGGCCGCAGTTGTGCGGGCCATAGGGCCGAAGCCAGGTCTTCATTGTGCGCTGCCGGAAGTTCCTGCCCATTATGCTGGTCCTGAACTGCGCCAGTTCCTGAGGGTGGCAGTCCGGCTTGCCGCATGTCTTTGCCGCAATAGCGGGGTCGAAATTGAAGGTCCTGGGGTTCCTGTCCTGCCACAGGAGGTTCCTCACCTCTGGCAGGACGTATCCGTCTGGCCCCTTTGGGAGCATCTCCCGTATATGGTCGCTGCCGGTTGGGACAAGCGCCTTCTTGTAAAGCGCGGCACGGTTCAGCACCTCTCCGGCCTCGCTGATGAACATCGCCTTGAGCATCCCCTTATGCGCCTCGTCTGGGTCTTTCGCCCTCCCGTTTCCCAGATGGCAGTCCCGGCAGGTCACGTTAGGGTGGTTGCTCTCCTTCTCCACCATCCCGGGAGTGACATAAAGCTCCGGGTAGCCCAGCCTGGCGAGCTTTTCCCTGTCTCCGTGGCAGGCGACGCATTCCGCGCTTGAATCAAGCCACGCCCTGTAAGCCAGCAAGGGGACAACGATAAGGAATTGGCATAAAACGATAACCAGGAACGTTTTGCTTGTAAAAATACGTTCCAGAGGACCAGTGCCGGATAACTTTCGCATAAGGTTTATTTAACCATAAACGCCCGGACCTGGACAAATCCGGGGCTTTGTTGCCCAACCCCCCTTTTTAATCTACAATTTGCTTAACCGGCGGCATCTTTACGCTTTTTTTTCAATGCGAAAACGGGAGGGGACGATGGGAAAATTTTTCTTCTCGGGAAAGAAAAAAAACCTGTTTTGTTTCATTTTTCTGGTTTTCATATCGCTTTCCGGCGCGGCATATCTTCTGGTCAAGAACCTGTCTCATCTCAATTTGAAGGGCCGGCCCCTGGAGCGGCAGAAGGCACAAGCGCCCACAAAAGCGGTTTTTTCACCGGCAGGGTTTTTCTTCACGGGTTTTGAGCCCAATATGGGTCAGACCGTCCAGCCGGTAAAATTTCTGATGAGGGGGAACGGCTATAACCTGTTCCTGACCCCTGACGAGGCGGTGTTCGCCTTCTTTAAAAAAACGAAAGCAGGACGGGTTTTTCCCGGCTCCGGCGTCATCCGGATGAGCTTCGAGGGGGCGAAAAAAAAGGCAAGTATCGCGGGAGCAGGCGAACTCTCCGGGAAAACCAGTTACTTCATTGGAAGGGACAAGGAGAAATGGCTCTCCGGCATACCGCTCTTTTCGGATGTGGTTTACAACGGCATTTACCGGGATATCGACCTTGTCTTTCATTCGGGCAAAAAAAGGCTTGAATACGACTTCGTGGTCCATCCGGGGGCAGATCCGGGGGACATCGCGCTCCGGCTTGAAGGCGCAAAGGCCGTAAACATGGACGGGAAAGGCGACCTGGCCATCTCCGGCAGCGCCGGGGAAAAAATGGTCTTTATCAAGCCGGAGGTGTATGAGGAGGCCCGCGGCGTCAAAAAGAAGGTAGAGGGACATTTTATTATTGAAGGAGATACAATCGGCTTCAGGGTGGCGGGCTATGACCGCAGGAAAACGCTGGTAATAGACCCCTCCATCGCCTACTCCACCTTCCTTGGCGGCAGCCAGAACGACGAGGGGCACGGGATAAGGGTGGACGCGCAGGGGAACGTCTTTGTAACGGGGTTCACGATGTCGCCCGATTTCCCCACGAAGGCCCCGGAGCAGCCGGTGTGGGGCGGGGGGACTTCCACCGGGGACGTGTTTGTCACAAAACTTAACACGGCTGGAAACGCATTGATTTACTCCACCTTCATTGGCGGAGCGTCCGATGACGCGGGCAAGGCGATTGAGATAGACCCTGCCGGAGAAGCATATATAACCGGGGTTACAGCCTCCAGCAATTTCCCCGTGCTCACCCCGTTCCAGGGCACGCTCAAAGGGGCGAGCAACGCCTTTATCGTAAAGCTCTCGGCAAGCGGCACACAGCTTTTGTATGCAAGTTATCTGGGCGGCGGGAGCACCGACGAAGGGGAAGACATTGCGCTGGACCCCTCCGGCAATATCTATATAACAGGTTTCACCAGTTCAGCCGATTTCCCCCTGCTCAAGCCTGTAAAGGCCAGTATAGGCGGGGCTTACGACGCATTCATAACGAAGCTGGACCCCACCGGGCGCAAGCTCATCTACTCGACCTTTCTTGGCGGCGGCAGCAATGACGAAGGCATGGGCATAAAGGCTGACGCAAACGGCGATGCCTATGTTACAGGTGCGACGGCATCCAGCGATTTCATGACCGTAAATCCGGAGCAGGCCAGTTTAGCCGGGAGCACGAACGCCTTCCTGTCCAAGTTCGACCCGAACGGCGTGCTCTTGTTTTCCACTTATCACGGGGGGGCGGCAGCAGACGCCGGGACGGCCATTGCCCTGGATTCAAGCGAAAACGCGTATATAACCGGAAGCACCACCTCTCCGGATTTCCCTGTGCTGGGCCCGGTACGGTCTTACAGCGGCGCAAACGACGCCTTCGTAAGCAAATTCAGCCCGCAAGGCCGGATAATCTACTCCACATTTCTGGGCGGGAGCGCTGACGACTTCGGATACGGCATAGCGGTCGACATCTTCGGAAACACCTACGTGGCGGGACAGACGATTTCTTCGGACTTTCCGTTAGTCAACCCCGTCCAGACGCTGAAGCCTGGCCAAAACGCATTCCTGACCGAAATAAACTCAACCGGAACGGCCTTCGTATTCTCCACATTCCTGGGCGGAGGCGGCAACGACGCCGGGTTCGCGGTCATAACGGACGGATCCGGCTCGGCCTATCTCACCGGACGGACGAATTCACCCGATTTCGCCACCGTCAATTCCATCCAGCCCTATACCGGCGGATATGACGCATTTGTTGCAAAGATCCGGAGCGCGGCAAACCAGCCCCCCTCGCCTCCGGTGCTTGTAAGCCCGGCAAGCGGCCAGACCGGGGTTGACACGACCGTGACATTCACATGGGAAAAATCGACCGACCCCGATGGAGACCCCGTGACCTATAACTTCTTCCTCTGCACAAACCCGGACTTTACGGGCTGTTCCCCCTCCGTAGTCTCAAAAAACGGCAATGGAGGAAAAATCAGGCTTGCCTCCGTGTTATTATTAAGCATGCCGGTTGCGGGCATATTCTGGGGGAGGAAGAAGAAAAAGGCCTTGTCCTTCATCGCTCTGGCCGCTTTAGTCGTAGTGGCGGCATCATGCGGCGGAGGGCAAAAAGCCCCGCCCAACCAGGTACAGATAAAGATTACAGGGCTTGCCCATAACACAACCTATTACTGGAAGGTTGTGGCCCTGGACGGGAAAGGAGGCTCCGCACAGAGCGAGACCCGCTCTTTCACGACCGGATGAACCTTGAGCTTACACTTCTGATACTGGAGTCCGTCCTGCTTGCGTTCACGGTGGTGCTGCTCCTTTTCAGCATCAGGGAGGGCAGGAGCCGGGAAAAGCTGATACGAGGGGTGGACAAGGCCGCGAAAACGTTTACCCGGCTGGAGTATTTCCTTGCCGTAGTCGATTCCATGTCAGATGCCAAGGTTGAGATTGCCGGGCTTATAACTGGCAGGCCGCCCTCCGGGAGCGATATAAAAAGGTCGCGGGACATAATCGATGCTATAGAGAAAATGAGCAAGTCTCAGGTGCGGATAAGATACCTTCTTCCCCAGTTCCACGACAGGCTGCACATAGGATATCTGTACTCGAAAGCCGGGGCCCAGATAAGGTTCAGCACATGCCCCATCCTGCACGACCTGCGCTATATGACCGTGGATGAAGGGGTCACCATCATCGGCATACCGGAGAGCGTCGGGCAAAAGGAAGCCACAAAGAAGGGCTACAAAATAGCTTCCGAGGGGCTCAATTCCATCCTGAAGGAGCACTTCGAGTCCTGCTGGGCGGCAGCGGTGCCCTTTGAGGAATACCTGAAAGAGGTCATAAGCCAGACAAAAGCGACCGCCAGGCATCTTTCAAAGGAGCTCAATATAGACGAGGCCGAGCTTGAGCGGTTTTATTGACTGAATTGACCTCCCCCCAAGCCATCATATAAAATCGTATTCCTGCCGGAGTGGCGGAACTGGCAGACGCAAGGGACTTAAAATTTTTTTTGGGCTAATTTCGTAACTTGGCCTCTGGTCTGGATATTTAGCAAAGTACTCGATTTTTAAGGGCAAAAACCGCTTCTGTTTTTTATAGCTGTTCCCATATTTTCTGCCCTTCCGGATATTTTCCGCTACAATTCTGCTACAGTCAAAAAGGAAGGCGAGAGAACAACTGCGATTCTGATTCTGCCCATTTGCATTGACAAATATACGGCATCGCCGTATATTTAATTATGTCATGGGAGCTTATAGAACTGCCTCCCTTTGCAGAGCTTAGGGATAAGTTGTTTTCTGATGAGGAGTTTCGGGATTTACAGATATTTTTGATCGATCAACCCAAAGCGGGCGACGTTATCCCTGAAACGGGTGGCTGCCGTAAGTTGCGTTGGGCAGCTAAAGGGAAAGGTAAGCGTGGCGGTGCGCGAGTGATCTATTTTCTCCGTATGACGGATGATCAGATTGTGCTGGTCGCCGCATACGGTAAAGGAGAACGGGACGACGTGCCGCGAGCATGGCTTAAACGAATCAAGGAGGTATTTGAACATGAGCAGAGCTAAAGAATCAGTCCGCCGCCTCATGGAAACTATAGATAAGGGCGGCAAAGTCGAATGGGCCCGTAAAACCCGGTTTATTCCGCAGCGCGACGGATCGCTCCGGCGGCTGGTACAGCGCAAGGATGGAACTGTGGAGAAAGACGAGATCATTTCCGAAGATCGTATGCTGGTGGCCGAAGCCCGCGCAAAGACTGGCCTGTCCCAGGATAAATTCGCGGCGCTGCTCGGAATTTCCGCACGCACCCTCCGCGATTGGGAGCAAGGCCGTAGAACACCTTCGGGAGCCGCCAAAACACTTCTCCAAATAGCGGCGAAACATCCCGACGTGCTTCAGGAAGTGGTCTGAACACCATAGGTGGTGTGTTTATGACTGTAAAGCTTGATATAGCGCCGAAGAGGTAAATTCGTTCATCTCTCATATCCATTCAGTTGACTCGAGAGACATTTGTGTACATAATAAAGTATACAAAGGAGGACACGATTATGAAATTTCTGAGCGTTCGGGACCTGAGGGGCAAGTCCGCCCAGGTCTGGAAAGAGCTTCCCAAGGAGAGGGAGATGATAGTTACTAGCAACGGGCGGCCAATCGCAATCCTTGCGGCGATAAACGAATCGAACATTGAAGAATCTCTGGCGGCCTTCCGGCAGGCACGCGCGGCCGAAGCGGTCTTGTCGCTCCAGCGCGGCTCCGTGGCGCGCGGAAAAGACAAACTGACGATGGAGGACATAGACGCCCAAATCAAGGCCGTCCGCAAGCAGCGGAACCGATGAATATCGTCCTGGACACCAATGTCCTTGTTGCCGGCCTTCTGTCTCCCTTTGGCGCCTGCGGCGAGATCGTCCGCATGGTTTCCTCGGGCAAGCTGACACTCTCTTTCGACGCCAGAATTCTTGCCGAGTATGACGAGGTCTTGCGACGGCCCTGGTTCGGGTTTGAGGAGGAAAAGGTGGCGGCGCTTATGGAATACATTGTCCACAGCGGGAAGGCGGCAGCGTCGCTGCCCTGCGCGGACCCACTGCCGGATGCCGATGATATGCCGTTCCTTGAGGCTGCCACGGCCAATAAAGCGGCATGCATAGTTACCGGAAATCAAAAACATTTTCCGGCTGGCCTGTGCCAGGGCGTTAAGGTTTTTTCTCCGAAGGAATTTCTTGTGTTTTACAAAAAACAAAAGCAATAAAAAGCATGGCTCCCTTTTTTGGATAATTTTGTACCTATATATTGATAAATGATGACATTCTTATCCATTCTTTAAACCCTGAAAATACTCACGCTGCCCACCTTCTCCTTGCCGCTTTCCCATCTGGATACCGTAACCGGACTGACGGAGAGGAACCATAAAAGACAGGATTTCTCTCGATGCCAGTTACAATCTGCTACACTAAGGTTGTTTCTTTGTTGACGGAAATCCGAAAAATCCTTTAAAATCAACCATGCCGGAGTGGCGGAACTGGCAGACGCAAGGGACTTAAAATCCCTCGGGGGGGAACCCCCGTACGGGTTCAATTCCCGTCTCCGGCATTTTTGTTTTTAATTATTCGTCGAGTTACGGCAGCAGCATCTTTTAGAACATGTTTTGTAGCATCGGAAGGTAAAAAGAATCAGGAGCGGTTCAAATCCTGAACCTTCCCAACACCCTGTTTAGAAACTCCCTTGTCCTCGGGACTTTCGGGTCGGTGAATATCTCCGTTGGCGGGCCGGTCTCTATGATATTTCCTTTATCGAATACCACCACCCTGTCGGCCGCTTCGTGCGCAAATCCCATCTCGTGAGTGGCAATAATGGTGGTCATCCCCCCGTCCACAAGTTTCCTTATCACGGAGAGCACCTCTCCGGCCATCTCCGGGTCAAGAGAGGACGTGGGTTCGTCAAAAAGCATCGCCTCCGGACGCATGGCAAGCGCCCTGGCTATCGCGACGCGCTGCTGCTCGCCGCCTGAGAGCTGGCCTGGATAGCTGTTTATCTTGCCCTCAAGGTTTATCTGCCTCAATATCTCTCTCGCGTCCGCCACGGATTGCTCCCTGCTCATCCCAAGCACTCTCACAGGGGCCTCGATTATATTTTGCAGCACGGTCATATGCGGAAAAAGATTGAACTGCTGAAAGACCATTCCCAGCTTTAGCCTTACATTCCTTATCCTTTCAGCCTCCTGTTTCGAAGGCCGTTTGGAGTTTATGGAATGGAGCTCAATTCCGTCGACTATGACCTCGCCCCGCTCGAAAGTTTCGAGCCCGTTTATGCAGCGGAGCATCGTGCTCTTTCCACTTCCCGAAGGGCCGATAAGGACCACAGCCTCCCCTTTTTCCACCTGAATGGAAATGCCCTGGAAGAGCGGGTGCGCCCCGTAGGATTTATAAAGGCCGTGGACGGTTATCATCTCTGGTCTTTTTTAAGCCTTTTCTCCAGCCTCCGGGCCAGCAAGGAGAGCGGATAGCTCATCCCGAAGTAAAGGAGCGCGGTTATAAGCCCAAGCTGGAAGAAACGGAGCGTGCTTGCGGCAAGCATGCTGTAGGTCTTGGTAAGCTCCACCATCGCAATCACGGATACGAGGGAAGAGTCCTTGAACAGGGCGATGAAGTCGTTGGTTATGCCCGGAAGGGCAATCTTTACAGCCTGGGGCAGGATGACGCGCCTTACGGCGAGCCCCCTGGTCATGCCAAGTGTGAGCGCGGCCTCCATCTGGCCATTGGGCACGGCGTTTATCCCGGCCCGGTAAAGCTCGGCCTCATAAGCGGCGTAATTCATCCCAAGCCCCAGGAAAGCGGCCATCACGGGATTAAGAGAGATGCCGACGTTGGGCAGGCCATAATAAAGGATGAAAAGCTGTATGAGGAGCGGGGTCCCCCTGTAGACCTCTATATAAGACGTGGCAAGCCATTCAAAGGGCGGCCCGGCATAAAGACGCATCAGCGTAAGCAGAAGCCCAAGCCCAATGGCCAGGGCCATAGATGAAACTGAAATGAGCACCGTGACCCCGGCGCCCTTTAAAAGCATCGGGAAGAAGTTCTTTACAGGCGCCCGCCGGCCCTCCTCCAGTGTCGTGGCGCCGGAATCCTCGAAAAAAGAGGCAAGCTTCTCCTGTTTTTTATTCCAGAGGCCCCATTTTTCATAGATTTTTTTAAGCTCGCCCGTGCTGTAAAGTTTTGCCAGTATGCCGTCCAGCTTCTTTTTCAGCTCCGTATCGTTCTTGCGGACGGCTATTGCATAAAGCCCCTCCCCCACCGGCGGCCCGGCGTATTTCAGCTTTGGGTTGGGCTTTGCGTAATAGGCCGCTATCGGGAGGTCAAGCAGAACGGCATCCAGCCGGGAGAGCGCAAGGTCCTGATAGGGCTCCACCTGCCCGGAGTAAATCTTTACGTTCACGCCCCCCATGCCCATTAAAATATCCTGGGCCACCGTCCCTGAGAGCGTGCCAACCCTCCTGCCCTTCAGGTCCACGATGCTTTTTATATCCGTATTGTCCTTTTGCACTACAAGCTGTTCGGTGTAGATGTAATACGGCTCGCTGAAGAGGACATGGTTTTTTCTTCCTTCCGTAACCTCTATCCCGTTCATGGCGAAATCGAAGTCCCCGCGTTCGAGCGCCGGGATGAGGCTGTCCCAGGCATTCTGGGACTGCACGGCTTTAACGCCAAGTTCGTGGGCTATGGCATCAGCGAGGTCCACCTCGAAACCTATGATTTTAGAAGGGTCCCCGGGGTCCGGAAAAGCGTATGGCGCGCCGCCCTCGGCGTCAGCTCCCCAGAGAAGATAGCCGCGCTCTTTTATCCTTTCCAGCGTGCCCTCTTTTGGCTTCGGGGGCGCGGCCATGTACATAATTACCCCTACCCCTGCCAGCAGAGAAAGAATCTTAAAAAAACGCCGCCGCATCGGTTTACGGTAAACCAATCCGGCCAAAAGCGTCAAGCAGGAGAGAGAGGGAATTCAGGACATTAATAATGCAAGGGTTTTTGAGTGATTCTTCGGTTCGCTCTGAATGACGTGCGAAAGCGCAAACGCATGGGGAAGGGGAAAAGGCGGAAAACGCCCTTTCCCCTTCCCCTTTTGGAAATTACTTCCGGCCCTCTGCGGGAGCGGCCTTCTACTTGCCGGGCGCGTTGGTTGCGCCGGGGGCATTCGATGGCGCGGCAGGCGCGGGCGCTTCAGTCGGCGCCGGGGCCTCCTTCTTTTTGCAGGAAGTGAATGTCAGGAGTGAAAAAGCCATCAAAATGCTCAGGAACAGACTTACCAGATACTTCATATCATCCCTCCTTTTTATGCTGCGTTCAGATATCTCATCTCCGCGCAGATTTTTTATTTCATTATTTATGTGCCTGAATAAGGATTCACCACCTCCTCTTTTCAGGGCCGGAAAGAACAGGCATTTCTTTTTTCAGCGTTTTTTCCTTTTCAAAAGATTAGCAGAATCCAGCGGCAAGTCAAGAACGGGGGAGGAAGGCATCGGCGGGCCGGTCCAGGAGCGAATGATAATATTCCATGTCCAGTATCCGCCTCTTTATCTCCACGCTTGGAGAGTAGCCGCCCAGACCGCCGTTGGACTCTATAACCCTGTGGCACGGAAGCACAAGCGGTATGGGGTTCCTGGAGAGCGCCTGGCCGACGGCCCTCGATGCGCCGGGCCTGCCGACCCTTTCGGAAACCCACTTGTAAGTCCTGGTGCCGCCATAGGGTATCTCCCGCAGGCAAAGCCAGACGTCCTGCTCAAATTGGGTGCCGGAGAGCAGGACAACCGGGGACTTGAATTCCCTCAGTCCTCCGGCGAAATACGCATTGAATTCACTTATCAAAAGGGCCGGGGCCGCGCCCCTCTTGACCCCCTGCGGCCTCTGGCCAAACGAAACGCCCGCAAGTTTTTTCCCGTCTTTAAGCAGAAGGTATATGACGCCAAATGGACTCTCTATGCGGTCAAAGAAGGTGTTCATCGCAAAGCCTCAGCCCGGCATAATAGCAGCAGAGTTCGCTGTCCAGGTCGTTTATGAATGATCTCTCTTCTCCATCCTCGAAGAGCACCCGCACAAGGCACGTCCCCCCCTCCAAAGCCGAGTGCTTCTCTTCCACCACCTCACCTATTCCCCAGAAACTGTACCTTATGTGCTGGACCTTGTCGCCCGGCCTGAGATACAGCCTTTTCCTGCGCATGATACCTATTATAACAGTTGCAAACAGGCGGCTAAAAGCTTTCCAAAACGGCGTATTCTATGGTATAAAGTAAAGATGCCTTACCAACCCAAGGAGGAATGAATGAAGAAAATAATGCTGGTTTTTTTGATGATGGCGCTCGCCCTCATCTCCTGCAACAGGCAGAAAACAGGGACCGAAACATCCGGGAGCGCCCCGTCCGCCAGCAGCCAGGCGTACCTGGCCAAGGTAAACGATGTGGTGATAACAAAACAGATGTATGACGAGGAGCTGAATGCGCTCCCCGAACAGCTCCGCCAAGTTTTCCTGAGGCAGGGCGGCCCGGAGGCATTCCTGAACGAGCTTGTGAACAAGGAGCTTCTCTACCAGGAGGCCAGGAAGAAAGGGCTTGATAAAGACCAGCGCCTTGCCAAGGCGGTTGAGGACTACAGGAAAATAACCATGGTAAAACTCCTGCTCCAGGACCAGATAGAGAACAAGACATCCGTATCCGATGACGATGTGAAGAAGTTCTACGACCAGAACAAGCAGGACTTCAAGGTGCTCTCAGGCAAGGACAAGGGCAAGACGGTAGATTTCGACATGGTAAAGGAGCTTATACGCCAGCGGCTCAATTCCAGGAGGCAGGAACAGGCGTTCAACGACTACCTGAACGGCCTCAAGAAATCCAACAAGGTGGAGATAAACCAGCAGGAAGTGAGCAAATTAAAGTAAAAAAAGCTTTTTTTCAGGCAAGCGGGATGCGGAAGCCGCAGGACGTGTCGCCCCGGGAAAGAGACGTCTGCTGCACGACCGGCGCTCCAAGCAGGTCTTTAAGGAGCTCTACCTCATAGAAGCAGGCCTCGTTGTATACGCTGGCAATCCTTGAAAGAGGGCAGTTGTACTTGCTAAGGACATAGTCGCTGCCCTCGGTCTTCAGCTCAACTATATAACCGTCGTTTTCAAGCAGCCTGGAAAGGGCCTTCAGCCTTTCGGAAAGAGGGCCGGCCCCGTTCAACTGGGAGCTTTTCTCCTTTAAAAGCCTTTCTTTCCTCATCCTGAAGAGCTCTTTTATCTTGCCCCGGCCGTCAAGGGCCTCGAGGTCCCTGAGCATGTCGATGGAAAACTGGTGGTAGCCTTTCGGGAAGATCTCGTCCGCCTTGTCGGTGAGCTTGTAGATGAAGACCGGACGGCCGATGCCGTGCTTCCTGGCCTCGTATTCGACCATGCCCTTGCGTTCAAGCGCCAGCAGGTGCTGCCTTATGCCCATGGGTGTAATTCCAACGTGTCTGCTTAAATCCTCCGCAGTGAGCCCCCCGGTCTTTTTAAGCAGCATGATAATCCGGTCCTTGGTTTGACCCTCTTCCATGCGCATGACGAAAAATTAACATAATTTTATATTTTTGTAAATATTTTTTAAAAAAAAGCGAAAATCGCCTTTTTAGGCCGTTTTTGAGGTGGTATAATATTACAGGGAAAAAAAGGGGCAAAATACGCGCAGAAAAATGACCCGGAGGTGCTGATGATAGTCATAGCCGACAACCTGAACACCAGAAACAAGGCTTACATGTCCGCACTCGATGGCAGGGATGAAAAATACCTCCGGTCGATGGCCGGGAAGCTTGCAAGCGCCCATGCCGACGTGATAAATGTGCAGTGTTCGCTGGACGGCGCAGGCGACGAGGAAAGGCTGCCATGGGCCATTGAGGTAATCGAGAAGGCCGCCGGGGACCTGGTAATTTCCATAGACTCCAGAAATCTTGAGGCGGTAAGAAAATCGCTTAGCGTGGTCAGGAAGCCACCGCTTATTAATTATATGTCTGAAACGGAACCCGTGGACAGGGGAGAGCTTTTTTCGATAGTGCAAAGGGCGAAGGCTTATCTTGTGCTCAGGGCCTCAAGGGGCACCGTGCCGACCTCCTTTGAGGCGAAACTCCAGATACTGGAGGGACTGCTCGAAGAGGCCAACCGGAGCGACATCCCCAACGAAAGGCTTTTCCTCGACCCCTCCATAATCCATCTTGGAAGAGGCGCCGGGCAGGACCATATAGTGAACTCGCACGAATGCCTGCTTGCAATAAGAGAGATGGTAGACCCTCCGGCAAGCACTATCGCCTGGATATCCAACATCTCTTCCGGCCTGCCCCGGAAGACAAAAAAGGCCGCGGAGACCAGCCTGCTCATATATCTTGCCGGGGCCGGGCTCGATGCTGCAATGGTGGACGTGCTGGATCCCGGCATCCAGAAGGCCCTCTACTTCATTAAATCATTCAGGGACGAGATAGTGTTCTCCCCTTCGGAATTGACTGCATAGAGACATGCTCAGGCTTCATGACGGATTAAAGGAGATCATCAAAAAGGTCGCCACGACCCTCCCCAGGGACGTGGAGGAGGCGCTTGTTGCCGCATGCGAAAGAGAGCCCGAAGACAGCCCCTCAAGAAAGGCGCTCGAAAATATCCTTGAAAACGTGCGCACCGCAAAGAAAAACCAGCTCCCGTTGTGCCAGGACACGGGCACCCCTGTGTTCTACGCCAGCGTGCCCAAGGACCTGAGCTTCGATACGGTCGGGAAGTCCATATACGATGCCGTAAGGCTTGCCACCGAAAGCATACCTCTCAGGCCGAACGCGGTTGACGTGCTCACCGAGAAAAACAGCGGCGACAACACGGGCATTGCCTTCCCCGAGGTGCATTTTGAACAATCGGAGGAAGGGACGCTTTCAATAGACGTTGCCCTGAGAGGGGCGGGATGCGAGAACGCGGGCATGTTCTATAAACTGCCCGACGAAGGGCTCAAGGCCGAAAGGGACCTGGACGGGGTGCGCAGGTGCGTCCTCGACGCCATATACAGGATACAAGGCAGGGCCTGCCCGCCCTATACAGTAGGCGTGGGCATCGCCGGGACAAGGCTGACAGCCGTGCGGCTCTCCAGAAAGGCACTGATGCGGAAGCTCGATGATGAATCCGGTGTGGGGGCGATACGGGAGCTTGAACGCAGGCTGCTTGCCGGCATCAACAGGCTTGGCATAGGCGTAATGGGTTTTGGCGGCAACTGCACGGCCCTTGGCGTAAAGATAAACCATGCCCACAGGCACACGGGCTCATATTTTGTCGATGTCTCCGTCGCCTGCTGGGCAAACAGGCGCGGAAGGCTGGTCTGGTAAAGCAATGACAGGCAAACCAGCCATAAATATAAAGATACCTATAAGCAAGGAGACGGCCAGAGGACTCCGCGTGGGGCAGTATGTCCTCCTGAACGGCATCGTCCTCACCGCAAGGGACAAGGTGCATAAATACCTGTTCAGCAAAAGACCGGATGCCGGAGCGATGCCTTTCTCCCTTGAAGGCGGGGTAATCTACCATTGCGGCCCGATTATAAGGCAGTCGCCGGAGGGGGCAAGGGTAATAGCCGCCGGACCTACGACCAGCGCCCGGATGCAGATGTACGAGCCTTTCATCATAGAGCATTACAATGTAAGGGGCATAATGGGCAAGGGCGGGATGTCCGGCGCCGTGGCCAATGCGATGAAGGAGTCCGGCTGTGTATATTTTCACGCCATCGGGGGCGCGGGGGCGCTCCTGGCGCAGAGGATAAAAAAGGTCTCAGGCGTATGGCTGCTTGAGGAATTCGGCCCGGCGGAGGCCATGTGGGCATTTGAGGTGGAAGATTTCCCTGCCGTCGTGACCATAGACTCCCAGGGAAACAGCATGCACCGGCAGATAGAAGACCTGTCCAGGCAGAGACTGGAAGAGATCCTCATCTCAGGCTAGAAGGAAAAAGAGGGGGCAAAATGCTGCTTTTTATCGCCGGAGGCACCGGTTTCATCGGCAGGAACCTTGTGTCCTTTTTGAGACAGCAGGGGATAAACGCCCGCTGCCTCGTGCGCAACCCGCAAAAAAGCGCCCCGCTCTGTTCGGGTTTCGAGATGGTTGCGGGAGACCTGAACAACATCCCTTCTGGCGCGCTTGACGGCGTCGATATGGTAATCCACCTGGTGGGGATCATCAGGGAGGAAGGCCGGGAGACGTTCCAGTCCGTCCATGTGAACGGCACTCATAACCTCGTGAATGAATCCCTGAAGGCGGGGGTAAGGCGTTTTTTTTACCAGAGCAGCCTCGGCGCCTCACTCGAATCGCAAAGCATGTACCAGAAGACAAAGGCCATGGCCGAAAGCTTCGTGAAGGACTCGGGAATGCACTACATCATATTCCGCCCCTCTCTTGTGCTCGGCGAGGACGACGGCTTCACCAGGCAGATGATATCGCTTATCAGGACGGCTCCTGTCGTGCCAGTGCCTGGGAACGGAAAGGCCAAATTCCAGCCTTTATACATCAAGGACTGGCTGAAATGCTTCCAAGCCGTGCTGGATAAATCCGGACACGAGGACAGGACATACGAAATGGGCGGGCCGGAGCACCTGGAATATAACCAGATGCTTGAAAAGTACATGGACGCACTGGGCATTCATAAAAAGCTCACCCACATGCCGATGGCGCTGGTGAAGACCGGGGTCAGCATAATGGGCATTGCGGCGCTTGTACCGGGGCTGAAAGGGCATATCCCTCCGGTCAGCGCGGAGCAACTGGAATTACTGGGCACCGATAACATCACTGATATAGACTCAATAAGGAAGCAGTTCGGGTTTGAACCCCTGAAGATGGAAGACTACCTTAAGGAATTTATTTCACCACAAGCACAGGACAGGTAGAATAGTCCACAATCCTGGAGGAGACGCTTCCAAGCAGGAATTTTTTCGCCCCGTGCCTCCCGTGAGAACCGGTAACGATCAGGTCGACCTTCATTTTTTTTGCGGTTTCCAGTATCTTCTCGGCGGGGTCGCCCTGCCTCAGGATGATCTTGGCGTCTATGGACTTGCCCGACAGCGAAGACCTGATCTTTTCCATCGCGTTCTGCGTCTCTTCAGTCATGACCTGCACGATGCGCTCCCTGTCCACATCGGACAGCTCGGTCAGGTAAAGCTCCGGTATTACTGAAAGGACGGTGATCGAGGCACCGAATTTCAACCCAATCTCGACGGCCTTTTTCAACGCCTTGTCAGAGGCCTTCGAGCCATCGTGCGTCACCAGGATCCTGTTCACTTTGCATTTCCTCCAAAGGAAAAAGATAAGCTCTATAAATTTTAACAGTATTGGAGCGAAAAATAAAGGAAATTCAGGCACAAACAAAAGGGGGAGCCATATGGCTCCCCCTTTCTCAAGGCCTGATGCCTTTTTTACTCAAGGAACTTGGAAGGCGCCCTGTACTCGTGACAGGTGACGCATTTCTTCTTTGCCACCTGGGGCGTTACCCTCCAGAGATGGGGTTCGTGGCACTGCGTGCACTGCATCTTCATCATCCCGACGTGTATCGGGTGCTTGCCGGTATTGGGCACGTTCTTGTGGCACCTCAGGCAGTCAGCCGATGTTGGCATGATGTTTTTCTGGTGGGGCTTATGGCACTCGTAGCAGTAGAACTGCATCGGCGAGTCCTCGGCCACCTTTATCTTCACGGCCTTTTTGACAAGGCCCGGGTCCGGCTGATAATGAGTAACATCCAGGACGTCTTCTTCCTTGAGCTGTTTCCTCACGTTATCGCCGCCATGGCAGTAGAGGCATTTGAGCCTGTCGGGCTTCAGGTTAAGGGTCCTGTCCGTATGGCAGTTCAGGCAGGCAAGCCCTTCCATTCCCGTCCCATGCACTTCCTTGCCCTGGTGGCACCTGACGCAGAACCTGGGCTCCGGCGTGAACCTGTGGATTATATAGCCGTGGCACTTGGTGCACTCTATCTTGGACGCGAAGAAGTGCCTGGAGTGGAAAGGCGAGTTGTTTATCTTCGGCGCGTTCGGATACTCCTTGTTCGTATCATAGTGGCAGTTGACGCAGAGCTTCCACGGGACTATCACCTCGCCGTGCCTGGGCGGTACAGTCTTGGGGTTCTTGAACACGAAGCTGATGAGGAGCTTGTTCTGGTCCATCAGGCTCAGGTGATGGCAGTTGTGGCAGTTGATGCCAGCGTGCTCGCTGGTGGCCCATGCGTTGTAGGCCGGGGTCATCAGGTGGCAGGCGATGCAGAACTTTGGGTTGTTTTCCTTGAAGTCCCAGAACTTCCACGCGCCAAACCCGCCTATTGCGATAAAGGCGATTACGGCAATGACCAACGTCGTTTTCATCTTCCCTGAAATCGATGCCATTTAAATGAGACCTCCCCGTAATTCTAAATGTGGTTTATTCAAAACTGTATGCTTTTAAGAGTTTCATATGCCGCTTTGGCAGTTTTTTCCACATCAGCGCCCGTATGAGCAAGACTCATGAAGCCAGCCTCGAACTGGCTCGGAGCCAGGTTGATGCCCCTCTCCAGCATGCCCTTGAAGAACAACCCGAACCTGGCGGTGTCGGCGGTCTTCGCGCTTTCATAATCGAACACTTCTCTATCTGTGAAATAAGTGCAGAACATCGTGCCCGCCCTGTAGAACCTGACGGTGGCGCCCGCCCTGATAGCGGCATCCCCCAATGTCTCTTCAAGCTGGGCCGCCCTGTCCAGTATCTTTTTATAAACACCCTTTGAGGAAAGCACCTTCAGGGTCTCGATGCCCGCCGTCATCGCAAGCGGATTGCCCGAGAGGGTCCCTGCCTGATAAACAGGCCCCTCCGGCGCTATCATATCCATTATCTCCTTCTTTCCGCCATATGCGCCCACGGGAAGGCCCCCTCCGATGACCTTGCCAAGGCAGGTCATGTCGGGGTCTATCCCGTAATGCTCCTGGGCCCCGCCATAGGAGACGCGGAAGCCAGTCATTACCTCATCGAATATAAGCACTACGCCGTATTTTCTGGTCAGCTTCCTCAGGGCCTCAAGAAAACCGGGCCTGGGCAGAACGCAGCCTATGTTGCCTACCACAGGCTCGGTGATGACACACGCTATCTGCCGCCACTCTTTTTCTATTGTGCTTTTAAGCGCTCTGGTGTCGTTGAAGGGAAGAGTTATGGTGTTTTTTGCATATGATTTTGGGACGCCGGGGCTGTCCGGAACCCCGAAAGTGGTCGCGCCGGAGCCCGCCTTTACAAGCAGGCCGTCCGCATGCCCGTGATAGCACCCCTCGAATTTTATTATCCTGTCCCTTCCGGTAAACCCTCTTGCGGCCCTTATGGCGCTCATGGTGGCCTCGGTCCCGGAGTTCACCATGCGCAGCTTTTCCATCGAGGGATAGGCACCAAGCACAAGCTCCGCCAGCCGGACTTCCAGTCCGGTGGGCGCTCCAAAGCTTGTCCCATTGTCTATGGCTTTTTTCAGGGCCCGTGTCACCCTCGGATGGGCATGGCCCAGTATCATCGGCCCCCATGAAAGGACGTAATCTATATACCGGTTCCCGTCGGCGTCATAGAGCTTTGAGCCATTGGCCCTCTTTATGAAAAGAGGGTTCCCGCCGACTGCCTTGAATGCCCGGACGGGGCTGTTGACGCCGCCTGGCATCAGGGCCTGCGCCTTCCTGAAAAGATTCCTGGACCGGGTAGTTCTCATGCCATTACCAAAAAGCATTATAATCTAACATAAAATTAGCGAAAAAGAAAACCTGCTAAGTATAGATTGACATCCCGCCCCCGGATGATAAAATCCGAAAAAGGACAAATACCAAAAAGACGCCTCTTTCCCCCGGTATGATCTGCATCAGTGCGTCCCGCACCCGGGCGCTGATATTGTTATAATAAAACAAAGGAGGTGCGGGAAAGAAAATGATCCAGGAAGACGTTAAAAAAGTAATAGAGGAAATAAGGCCCTTCCTGAAGGCCGACGGCGGAGACGCCGAGCTTGTAGAGGTCACGGAGCAGGGCGTGGTGAAGCTGAAACTCCTTGGCGCTTGCGGACATTGCCCGATGTCGATAATGACATTGAAGATGGGCATCGAAAAGCGCATCAAGGAAAAGGTCCCCGGAGTAAAAGAAGTAGTCGCGGTCTGAAGGGCTAAAAAATTGCCTGTGCCGCTTTTGAGGTCGGGGGAAAATGCCTGCTTATCTCAACAGCATAAGGGACATCGCGAACAAGTACTCGCCGGAGCAGATTGAGGAGTGCATAATCCAGCAGGTGGAGACCGGCGCGAATGTCTGCCTCGAAGACGAAGCACATGAGAAGGTCGTCGCCGACCTGGCAAAGGCGGCCTTCGTAAAGACCCTGATGGAAGAGGAAGGCCTTTCGCTTCCCGAAGCGCTGAGGGAACTCGCCAGGCGCATGCGGCTGATAACCAGCCACGCCAGGCCCCATCGCTGAAGGGCCGGGGGCTTTTAATATAAAAAGGGCTTAAGGTTTTTGTTTTTTACCTTAAGCCCTTTTTGGTTGCTGCAAATTCTCTATTCTGTCCTAGAACAGTCCCTTAACCTTTCCGGTCTCGCCGTCAACATCTATGCGTCTGTAGGCTGGGTCTGAGCTTGTGCCGGGCATAAGCTTTATGGCCCCTGCGACAGGGACGACGAAGCCCGCGCCCTTGTAGGTGAGTATGTCCCGCACGTGGAGCTTCCAGCCCTTGGGAACGCCCTTTAAGTTCGGGTTGTCCGAAAGGCTCAGGTGCGTTTTCACCATGCAGGTGCCCAGCTTCGAGGTCTCCGGGTCGGCCTCCAGGCGTTTCGCCTTGGCCAGCGCCTCGGGGGAGTATTCCACGCCGTCGGCCCCGTAGACCTCTTTCGCCATGAGGTCTATGCGCTCCCTGAGCGGGGTGCTGAGGTCGTAGAGGAACTTGAAATCGTTGGGCTCGTTGCAGGCGTCCACAACGGCGTCGGCCAGCTCAAGCGCGCCATCGCCGCCAAACTGCCAATGCCTGGAGACAGCCACCCTCGCCCCGGCCGCCTCGGCAAGCCTCTTGACGGCCTTTATCTCGTTTTCCGTATCCGTATAGAAGGCGTTTATGCAAACGACGGGGTTGATGCCCGCCTTCTTCACCGTATTGATGTGGTGTATCAGGTTCGCCGTTCCTGCTTCCACCCAGCCCACGTTCTCCTGGCCGTACTCCGCCGGGATAGGCTTGCCGGGCACCGGTATCGGCGCCCCGCCGTGGCACTTGAGCGCCCTGATGGTCGCAACGACGACGGCAGCGTGCGGCTTGAGGCCGGAGAACCTGCATTTCAGGTTCCAGAACTTCTCGAAGCCTATGTCCGCGCCGAAGCCGCTTTCGGTGATGTGGTAGTCGGCCAGCTTGAGCCCTACCCTGTCCGCTATAATCGAGGACTGCCCTATCGCGATGTTCGCGAAAGGCCCCGCGTGCACAAGCACGGGCTGGCCCTCTATCGTCTGCATCAGGTTGGGGTTTATCGCCTCGACCATCCACGCCGTCATCGCGCCAGCCACCTGGAGGTCTTCCGTGGTGACGGGGTTGCCAGCCTTGTCATAGGCGGCCACTATCTTGCCCATGCGTTCGCGCATGTCTGCAAGGTCCTTGGCCACGGCCAGTATCGCCATGACCTCGGAGGAGACGGCTATTGCGAAGCCGGAATTCATCATGAAGCCGTCCTGCTTGCCGCCAAGGCCGATTACGATGTCCCTCAGCGCCTGGGCGCAAAAATCCATTATCCACTTCATCTCCACGTTCCTGGGGTCGATGCCGAGCCTCTTGAGCTTCCTTTTGGCGAGCTGGTCGTCGTTGTAGTTGAACTCGTGCTGCATGCGGGACGTAAGGGCCACCATCGCAAGGTTGTGGGCGTTCATTATCGCGTTGATGTCGCCCGTCAGGCCCAGGGAAAAAGGCGTAAGCGGTATGCACTGCGAGAGGCCGCCGCCAGCCGCGGAACCCTTGATGTTCATGGTGGGGCCGCCGGAAGGCTGCCTGATTGCGGCGATGACCTTCTTGCCCCTCTTGCCGAGGCCCTCGGTAAGGCCCATCGTGGTGGTGGATTTCCCCTCTCCAAGCGGCGTGGGGGTTATCGCTGTGACGTCGACGTACTTGGCGTCGGGCCTGCCGGAGAGACGTTTGATTATCTTCTTGAAATCGAGTTTGGCCACGTAATGGCCGTGGGGGAGAAGCTCTTCCTTCTCAAGGCCCAGCTCCTCGGCGAGCTGGTAAACAGTCTTCATGCTCTTTTCGGAATCCTCTGCAATCTGCCAGTCGGGGTGCTTGGTAGGATCAAGCGGCATAGTTTTTAAGACCTCCTATATTAAGATGTTGTTGCCGTGAAAAAGAAAACAAAAAATCCTCAAGCCGTTTTTTTCTCGATTCTCGCCGCACAGGCCTTGAACTCCGGTATCTTGGCCACAGGGTCCAGCGCGTTGTTGGTTATGACGTTTGCGGCCGCCTCAGCGTAGTGCATCGGTATGAAGACGATGCCCTTCCTGATGCCGCCGGTCACCCTGGCGCTGATGTCAATCGTCCCCCTCCTGGAAGTAATGCTGATCACGTCCCCTTCCTTCACGCCGAGCGCCGCGGCGTCCGCGGGGCTTATCTCCGCGTACGCCCTGCCCGCGTGCTCCTCTATCTGGCGCACCCGCCTGGTCATCGAGCCCGAATGGTACTGGAAGAGGTTCCTGCCCGTTGTAAGCAGATACGGGTACTGGGCGTCAGGCAGTTCGGCCGGAGGCGTAAACGGCACCACCGTGAAAGGCGGCCTGCCCACAGGGAAGCCCGTTTTGTAAAGATACCGTGTGCCGGGGTGGTCTTTCGAGGGGCATGGCCATTGAATGCCTCCCCTCCGGAGCCTGCCGTATGTGATGCCCTGCACGCCCTGCCAGAGCGAGCCCATCTCAGCAAACACGTCCTCCGCTCCACAATAGGAGGCAGGCAGGCCGATGCGGCCGGCGATACCCATCAGTATGGAAAGGTCTTCCCTGGCCTCTCCGGGAGGGTTTACGGCCTTTCTCACAAGCTGCACCCTTCTTTCGGTATTGGTGAATGTGCCTTCCTTTTCAGCGAAGCACGCGGCGGGGAGCACCACGTCCGCAAGCTTAGCCGTCTCGGTCATGAATATGTCCTGGACCACGATGAACTCCATCCCCTCGAGCGCGTGGACGACATGGCCCTGGTTTGCGTCCGTGAGGACGGGGTTTTCCCCCATTATGTAAAGGGCCTTTATGCTGCCGTTAAACATCTCGGTCGCCGTAAGCCCGGGTTTGTCCGGGAGCGCCGGGCCCCAGGCCTTTTCGAACTTCTCCCTGTTTTCAGGGGCGTTCACCTTCTGGTAACCCGGATAGACATTCGGCAGCGCGCCGGAGTCGCAGGCCCCCTGGACGTTGTTTTGTCCCCTGAGCGGGTTTATGCCGGTAGATTCCCTGCCGATGTTTCCGGTAACCAGCGCAAGGTTGGCCACCGCGCTCACGTTGTCCGTGCCGTGGGTGTGCTGGGTGATGCCCATCGTGTAAAAGAGCCCGGCCTTCCTTGAGCCCCCGTAAAGGCGCGCGGCCTTCACTATGAGTCCCGCGGGCACGCCCGTTACGCTCTCAACGTATTCCGGCGTGAACGGCTCCAGGGATTTTTCCCACTCTTCGAATTTTTGTGTATTGTCCCTTATGAACTCCGTGTTTTTGAGCCCCTCTTTGACGATGACGCGGGCTATCCCGTTCAGGAGCGCCAAATCCGTGCCCGGCCTCAATTGCAGGTGGACCTCAGCGAACCTGGCCATCGGGATGCCGCGCGGGTCGGCAAGGATTATCCTTGCCCCATTCCTGTACGCCTTTATCATCCTGTTTGCTATGACGGGGTGGGACTCCTTCGTATTGGAGCCTATTATGAATATGACCTCCATGCCCTCTATCTCCGGTATGGAATTGGTCATGGAGCCGGAGCCCAGTATCGCGGCCAGACTGGCCACGGTGGGGGCGTGTCAGAGACGCGCGCAGTGGTCAACGTTGTTGGTGCCGAACCCCGCGCGTATTATCTTCTGGAAGAGGTAGTTTTCCTCGTTGGTGCACCGCGCCGAAGAGAGCCCGCCTATGGCGTCAGGGCCGTATTTGCCCTTTATCTCCATCAGCCGGTCCGTGGCGTACTGAAGGGCCTCGTCCCAGCCTGCCTCTACGAATTTGCCGTCCTTCTTTATGAGCGGGGTGGTCAGCCTGTCCGGGCTGTTCACGAACTTGTACCCGAACCTGCCCTTCACGCAAAGCCAGCCCTCGTTCCATGTGTCTTCCCTGGAGGTTACCCTTGCGATCTCGTTGCCCTTAACATTGAGCGTAAGGTTGCATCCCACGCCGCAGTACCCGCAGACGGTGTCGACCTCGTTCACCTCCACCTGTCTGCCCTTCTTAGCCCATCCCTTTCCGGTCAAGGCCCCGGTGGGGCATACGGACACGCACTGTCCGCAGAACTCGCAGTTCAGGTCGTGTTCGAACGGGGTGGATATCTTTGCCTGGAACCCCCTGTAAGCGAAATCTATCGCGCTTACGCCCTGCACCTCCTTGCAGACCTTTACGCACCGCCCGCAGAGGATGCACTTTTCCAGGTCGCGCTCTATGAACGGGTTTGCGTCTCGCTTCGCATACGTCCTCCTCTCGCCCCTGAACCTGTTCTCCCTCATGCCGTAGGAATAGGCAAGCTCCTGAAGGGTGCAGTTGCCGGCCTTCTCGCATGTCATACAGTCGTCAGGATGGTCGGAGAGAATAAGCTCAAGCACCGTCTTCCTGAGCCCTTCAAGCTGAGGGGTGGAGGTCGTTACCTCCATGCCTTCCGCAGCAGGCGTCGTACAGGAGGCCAGAGGCCTTGGGACCCCTTTCACCTCCACGATGCAGAGCCTGCACCCGCCAAAGGGCGTTAGTTTGGGGTGCTGGCAGAGCGTTGGGATGTAAACACCCAGTTTCCTGGCCGCCTCCAGGACAGTAGCGCCTCCGACAACCTGCGTCTTTTTCCCGTCTATCGTAAGTGTAATCATTTTTTCTTCTACTCCGCTTACTCCTTCACTACAGCCTTGAACTTGCATACGTCGAAACAGCTCCCGCATTTAATGCACAATGCCTGGTTCAGCTTGTGAGGCTGTTTCTTCTCTCCTGTTATGGCCCCTGCCGGACACGCCCTCATGCACGCGCCGCATCCCTTGCAAAGCGCCTCGCTAATGCTGAAGGTGATCAGCGCCCTGCACGCCTTGGCCGGACATTTCCTGTCCCTTATATGGGCCTCGTATTCATGCCTGAAATACTTCAGCGTGCTCAGGACGGGGTTCGGGGCCGTCTGCCCCAGTCCGCAAAGGGAGGTGAGCTTAATGTCCTGAGAGAGCTTTTCAAGGAGCTCTATGTCTCCTTCCCTGCCCTCCCCTTTTGTGATGCGGTCCAGTATCTCAAGGAGCCTCTTGGTCCCTACTCTGCATGGCACGCACTTGCCGCAGGACTCCGACTGGGTGAAGTTGAGGAAATAACGCGCCACGTTCACCATGCAGTCGTCCTCATCGAGCACTATCATGCCGCCAGAGCCCACAATCGCGCCAAGCTGCATGAGGCTCTCGTAATCTATCTTCACGTCAAGGCAGTCCTCCGGGATGCAGCCGCCTGACGGACCTCCCGTCTGCACCGCCTTGTATTTCTTCCCGTTCTCGATCCCTCCGCCTATCTCGAACACGATGTCCCTTAGCGGAATGCCCATCGGTATCTCTATGAGGCCCGTATTCTTCACCTTTCCGGTGAGCGCGAAGACCTTCGTGCCCCTGGACTTTTCAGTCCCCAGAGAGGCGAACCATTCCGCCCCCTTCCTTATGATGCAGGGGATGTTGGCAAGGGTCTCCACGTTATTGATGACGGTGGGCTTTCCCCAAAGGCCGCTCGCCACCGGAAACGGCGGCTTCGCCCGCGGCATGCCCCTTTCGCCCTCTATCGAGGCTATGAGCGCCGTCTCCTCGCCGCATACGAATGCGCCCGCCCCAAGCTTGACCTTTATGTCGAAGTCCAGCCCGGAGCCAAGTATGTTTTTACCAAGCAGGTTTTTCTGCCTCGCGGCATCCAGCGCAATCCTGAGCCGCTCCACCGCAAGCGGGTACTCCGCCCTGATATATACATATCCGTTGCTGGCGCCCACCGAATACGCCGCGATAATCATGCCCTCTATAACCGAGTGGGGATTGCCCTCTATGACCGAGCGGTCCATGAATGCGCCGGGGTCCCCCTCGTCCGCGTTGCAGATTATGTATTTGACATCCCCGGGGGACTTCCTCGCGGCCTCCCATTTCACGCCCGTGGGGAAGCCCGCTCCCCCGCGGCCCCTGAGGCCCGATTTCTTGACAAGCTCTATGACGTCCGCCGGGCCAAGCTCCGAGAGGACCTTCTTTGCCGCCTCGTAGCCGCCCCTTTCGATATAGGCCCCTATGTCTTCGGGGTCTATCTCCCCGCAGTCGTGGAGGACGACCTTTATCTGCTTGTCATGAAATATGTGGTAGTCTTCCTTCACTTCCCATTCGGCAACGGGCCTGCCCTCCATGATGTGCTCTTTAACAATCCTGGACACCATCTCGGGCTTTATGTACTGGTAAGTGGTCTTCTGCCCGTCCACTATGACATCCACAAGGACGTCCCTCGCGCAAAAGCCCCTGCAGCCGACTTTTCCGGAAGAGCATTTGCCGAAGCCGGCTTCAAGCCCGTTATGTTTGAGTTCGGCCTCGAAGGCCTTGAGCACGCCTTCGCCCCCGGCGGCCATGCCGCCCGTGCCCATGCAAACCTTTATTTCCAGGTTCATGGCCATCATTGCCCGCCCTTCAGCTTCTTTATCTCTTTGTTCAATTTGTCGGTTGTCATCTTGCCGTGGACTTCCTTGTTTATGATGATGACCGGCGCTATGCTGCACGCGCCGACACAGTTCACCTTCTCCAGCGTGAACCTCATGTCCGCCGAGGTGTCTTCGCCCTCAGGCAAGCCAAACTCCCTCACCATGTTGTCTATGAGCCTGTCGGAGCCCTTGACGTGACAGGCCGTGCCGGAACAGGCCGTTATGATGTTCCTGCCCCTGGGCTTGAAATGGAACTGCGCATAAAAGGTCGCCACGCCATAAAAATGGCTCCTCGGCATCTCCATCTTGTCTGCCACAAAATTCACCGCCTTTTCAGCTACATAGCCGAATGAGCTTTCAAGCTCCTGGAGGACGGCTATCACGCTGCCCTTCTGGCCGGCGTATTTCGCGCAGATGCCTTCAAGTTTCTCTATTTCTGCTTCGGTAAGCGCTGTTTCTGGCATTTTTCTATTTGCTCTCCTTGTTTTTGATGCGGAAACCAGCAAGTTTATTATTTTACCAGCGGAAAAAATACAAATTCAATCCACTATCGTATTATAAATATTTCAAATAGATTTCAGCCATTTTTAAACTAAAAACCTTATAAAAGCCCTACAAGGCCTTTTTAGCTCGGCCTGTTTTATAATCTAATATGGTCTACCTGGACAATAACGCAAGCACCCGGCCCGCGCCGGAGGTGACGGAGTTGATTTGCGGGCTCCTGAACGGTTCTTATGGGAACCCCTCAAGCAGCCATATACCGGGAATTGAAGCAAGAAAGGCCATCGAAAATGCGCGGGAGCAGACGGCGGCCCTGATAGGGGCGTCCTCGCCGGGCGAGGTGTATTTCACATCCGGCGGTACGGAATCCAACAACATCGCCATATCCGGGGCTGCGGCGCTCGCAGGGCGCGGCCATATAATAAGCACGGTGATAGAGCACCCCGCTGTGCTGAACCCTTTAAAGGCGCTTAAAGACGCAGGATTTTTTGAGATAACTCTTGTCCCGGTGGACGGAAACGGCATTGCCAGCGTACGGGAGATAGAAAAGGCCATGAGGAAAGACACCGCGCTCATTACCGTAATGCACGCCAACAACGAGACCGGGACTATAGAGCCGGTTGAAGAGATAGGGGCCCTGGCCAGGCAAAGGGGCATCCTCTTCCATACGGACGCCGCGCAGTCCGTGGGCAAGATCGCCGTCGACGTGCGGAAGATGAATGTAGACATGCTCTCGATAGCGGGACACAAGTTCCACGCCCCAAAGGGTATTGGCGCGCTCTACGTAAGAGAGGGCGTGAAGATAAAAAATACAATAATGTACGGGGCCGGGCATGAGCGCGGAATGAGGCCGGGCACCGAGAACACCCCTTACATCGCGGGGCTTGGAAAGGCCTGCGAACTGGCGGGAAAGGCTTTTTTATCCGGCAGCCCGGAGGCCGTCTCAAGGCTGGGAGAGCTTCTTTTCAGCCTGCTGAAAAAAGAGATGCCGGATATTGCGGTGAACTGCGAAGGAGCGGGAAGGCTTCCCAATACGCTCAGCCTCCGCATCCCCGGGATTGACGGCCCCGCGCTCGTTTCTGCCCTGAAGGAGAGCGTTGCCATTTCCGCGGGCTCGGCCTGCCATGAGGGGACCAAAAGCCCGTCCGGCGTGCTGAAGGCGATAGGTCTGTCAGATGAGGAAGCATTTTCAACTGTGAGGATAAGCCTCGGCAGATACACGACGGAGGAGGAAATCAGAGAGGCGGCAGGACATCTCCAAAGGGCTTGTCTTCAACTGGCCCAAGCACGGTCAGGACGGGGCTTCTGCCTGTAAACAACTTCTCAGCGGCCTCTTTCAGCCCTGAAAGGCTCACTGCATCTATGTCCCTGATTATCTCCTGCGGCGTAAAGTGTTTCTGGAAGTAGATCTCCTGCTTGGCTATGTTCTGCATCCTGCTGTTTGTGGACTCAAGCCCCAGGATGAGGTTCCCCTTCAACTGCTCCTTTGCCCTGTCCAGTTCCGCCTGCTCAAGGCTTTCGGGCAGGCCAGAGAGGTCTTTCAAGACCAGCGAGACGACCTCCTCGAAATTCTTCTTCCCGGTGCCCGCGTAAATCCCGAAGGTGCCCGTATCGACGTAGGATGAAATGAAGGAATATATGGTATAGACAAGCCCGCGCTTCTCCCTTATCTCCTGGAAAAGCCTGGAGCTTATGCCTGCCCCAATGATGGTGTTCAGCACATAGTACTCGTAGCGGAGCGGGTGTGCCTGCGAAAACCCCTGGACGCCAAAACAGAGGTGCACCTCGGAGAGGTCTTTCCTGTGCATGAAGACACCCTTGCCGAAGGCCGGCGCGTGCGGGGCCGCAGGCTCGGAGCCCCTCCTGAGCCCGCCAAGCTTCTCGTTCAGGATGCCCAGCAGCCTGTCGTGGTCGAAGCTTCCGGCGCAGGAGACTATGGTGTCCTTGGTGCCATAGAACTTCTTGATGTGGTTCAGGAAATCCTGCCTTTTCATGGCCTTTATGGTGGCCCTTGTGCCAAGCACCGGCTGGCCCACACCCTCCGCTCCCCATACGTCCCGGCTGAAGAGGTCGTGGACGAGGTCGTCCGGCGTGTCCTCCACCATCTTTATCTCTTCCTTGATTACGCCGCGCTCCTTCTCGATGTCCTCTTCGGAAAGCGTGGAATGGCAGAAAATGTCCGAGAGAAGGTCGATGCCGGTCTCTATGTGCTCGTCCAGCACCTTCACGTAAAACGTGGTGTTTTCCTTGGCGGTGAAGGCGTTGAGGTCGCCGCCTATCCCGTCTATGGTCACGGCTATGTCCCTGGCCGAGCGCCTTTTCGTGCCCTTGAAGAACATGTGCTCAAGGAAATGGGAGATGCCGTTTTTGCCCTGGGCCTCGTGCCTGGAACCCACCTTCACCCATATGCCCACGGCAAAGGAGCGCACCCCTTTCAACTGCTCGGACACAACGGTTATCCCGTTTTCGAGATGCTCTTTCCTGAACACTTCTTTTCTTTTTCCCTTCCCCGGTTTTTCCTTGCTCTTTATCTTTGAAGACAGGGGGACAGACCTGAAAAAAAATCCGCCCATGTTGTGATTCAGCGCTGCCTGGGATTTTTTCCGGGGGCGTTTTTTATCTCAGCGCCCCCGTTTATTCGCCGGACTATTCGTCCTGCTTAAGAAGCTCTTTCCTTGAAAGCCTGACGCGGCCCTGCTTGTCTATCTCTATCACCTTCACGTCCACCTCGTCGCCCACCTGGAGGACGTCGGTGACCTTCGCTATGCGCTTATGGGCTATCTGGGATATGTGCACGAGCCCGTCAACGCCGGGCAGTATCTCCACGAACGCGCCAAAGTCGGTTATCCGCACGACCTTGCCCTTGTAGACCTTGCCAAGCTCGGCCTCGGCAACGATGCCCAGAATTATCTCCTTGGCCTTCATGGCGGAGGCCTCATCGGCGGAGGCGATGTTCACGAGGCCGGAATCGTCGATATCTATTTTGACGCCCGTCTCCTCCACAATGCCCCTTATGACCTTGCCGCCCGTGCCGATTACTTCCCTTATCTTGTCGGGCTTTATCTGCATGGTATAAATGCGCGGCGCGTGCGGCGCAAGGTTTTCTCTCGGGGCCGAAAGCACCTCGCTCATCTTGCCGAGGATGTGCAGCCTGCCAGCGCGGGCCCTCTCCAGGGCCTGAGCCATAATGTCCCTGTTGATCCCGGCTTTTTTCACATCCATCTGGAATGCTGTTATACCCTTGTCCGTTCCGGTCACCTTGAAGTCCATGTCCCCAAGGTGGTCCTCAAGGCCAAGGATGTCCGTAAGGATGACTATCTTTTCGCCCTCGATAACGAGCCCCATCGCTATGCCCGCAACGGGCGCCTTTATGGGGATGCCCCCGTCCATCAGCGCAAGCGTTGACGCGCAGACCGTGGCCATCGACGAGGAGCCGTTGGACTCCAGGATGTCGGAAACTATCCTTATCGTATAGGGAAATGTCTCCTTGGGCGGTATCATCGGCCTTATCGCCCTTTCGGCAAGCGCGCCGTGGCCGATCTCCCTCCTGCCGGGCCCCCTCAGGAATTTCACTTCGCCCACGCTGAACGGCGGGAAATTGTAGTGGAGCATGAAAGTCTTGTAGCTCTCGCCCTCGAGGGCGTCTATCTTCTGCTCGTCTTCCGAGGTGCCAAGGGTGGCAACGCAGAGCGCCTGGGTCTCGCCCCTCACGAACAGGGCCGAGCCATGCGCCCTGGGAAGGAACCCGGCCTTTCCGTAAATGGGCCTTATCTCGTCGGGCCTTCTGCCGTCGGCCCTCTTGTTCTCGTTTATTATCATGGCCCGCACCAGCTCCTTCTCTATGTCGAAGAAGAGGTCGGATATCTCGCGGCTCCTGTCATTCTCAGGGTCGTTCAGCTTTTCGATGGCCTCGGCCCTTATCTGGTCAAGCGCCGTCTGCCTCTTGAGCTTGTCCGGTATCACAAGGCACTCGGACATCTGTCCAAGCACCAGATCCTTTATCTTCTGCTTGAACTCCTCGTCCTTGGCCGGAGGGACGACCTCCCTCTTGGGCTTGCCGGCCTTTTCGCGCAGTTCGTGCTGGAAACGGCATATCTTCCTTATCTCGGCGTGGGCCGTGTCTATGGCCTCAAGCAGCAGCGATTCGGAAATCTCGTTCGCCCCGCCCTCGACCATGACTATGAACTCCTCCGTCCCGGCCACCGTGATGTTCAGGTCGAGGCCCTCGGCCTCGGCCAGCGTGGGGTTGACTATGAGCTGGCCCTCCTTCGAGCCTATCTTCACGGCCCCGACCGGCCCGTTGAACGGGATGTCGGAGAGCATGAGCGCCGAGGACATGCCTATTATGCCCAGGACATCGGAGATGTTCTCCTCTCCAAAGGACAGGAGCGAGGCTATGCCCTGCGTTTCGGAGAAGAACCCCTTGGGGAAGAGCGGCCTTATCGGCCTGTCTATGAGCCTCGATGTAAGCACCTCTTTTTCGGAGGGCTTCCCCTCTCTCTTGAAAAAGCCGCCGGGTATCTTTCCCGCGGCATACGCCTTTTCCTGGTAATCTATGGTAAGCGGGAAGAAATCGAGCCCTTCCTTTACCCTTTTTTCGGCCACGACTGTCGCAAGCACCACGGTGTCCCCGTATCTTGCCACGACCGCGCCATCAGACTGTCTCGCCATTTCGCCGGTTTCGATTACAAGCTTGCCCCGGCCGATTTCGGTCTCTAATCTTGTCATTTTTTCCTTTTTCTCTTATTTCCGGAGGCCCAGGCTCTCGACTACCTTTTCGTAGCGCGGGCGGTTGCTGGACTTGAGGTAATCAAGCAGCTTCCTGCGCTTGCCGACGAGCATCAGAAGGCCCCTTCTGGAGTGGTGATCTTTAGCGTGAGTCTTGAAATGTTCAGTGAGATAGCTTATACGCTCGCTGAGGAGCGCTATCTGGACCTCGGCTGAACCGGTGTCCGTTTCGTGGATTTTATATTGTCCGATTATATCCTGTTTTTTCTCCTTGTCGAGTGCCATCTGTACTCCTTTTAAGCTCCTTTCCTGCTTTTCAGTTTATATTCTATTTTACCTTCAATTTGATACAATAGCACAACTGCAGTATCCCTGTAAAGGACATTGCAGCAAAAGTTTTTTTAAAATTCATAAGTTAGCGCAGGCACGGGCGGAAAGAAATCCGTTCACCCTTGCCGCCGCATATGTTAGAATAGAAAAACCCGTCATGTGCGCCCATAGCTCAGCTGGATAGAGCGTCGGACTACGAATCCGCAGGTCGGGGGTTCGAATCCCTCTGGGCGCGCTTTATTTTCAAGGAGTTTCCCTCATACGTCTCCACTCCCCTGCCGCCCAACGTGATAAAATCGTGATAATCACGCCCTGCCTCCAGCGCATCGACCAGGCCCCGCAGGCTCTCGGCATTGTGCCTGGCGTATCTCATGGTCGTCTGAAGCTGCGAATGATCGAGCACAGAGGCAATCGCGTAAATATCCTTGCCCGCGCGTCCCAGGCGGGTACCCACGGTATGCCTTAGGTCATGAAACCGGAGCCTGCCGACTTTCGCCAGCTTCAGCGCCTTGTACCACTCCCTTAGCATGTTCCGGGCGATAAAAGGGGTCCCTGCGGATGTTGTAAACACATAACCCGAAATTGATCGGGTTTTCGCCTTCTCGTTAAGCAGGCGGCAGACGGTCTCATTCATGGGCACCGCCCTCCAGGAGTTCGTCTTTTCGTTATAGGACTCGAAAGCCCTGCCCGGAAGATCGATCTTCTCCCAACGCATCTTAAGGACCTCTCCTTCTCTTATCCCGGTGTTCAGGGCAATGATAGCCATCTCCGCCAATTGACCGCCAAGAAAGCCCTTACAGGCCTCCAAAAGCCTGTTTTCTTCCTCTAGGGTTAGGCATCTGCCGGTATTGTCATTGTCCTCTTTCTCCCGTGGAACGAGCTGGCAGGGATTCTCTTTTACCCACCTCCAAAGCCGCGCCAGATTAAAGGCCTTGCTGAGCATGGCAAGCTCCCTGTTTCTAGTTCCGGGCCGGCACTTTCGCTCTTGCCGCAATTCCAGGCAATCTTCCGTCTGCGGTTCATGCCTGCAATTCCCGCATTGCCCGGAGCCCGGCACGCACGTCTGCTCCCGGCGATAGGAAACATACCGCATTACAAGGTCGGTATCGATCTTGTCCAGGGTCAGACCGGAAAAGAAGCTGTCCAGATGGGGCAGCATGCTTTTATACCGCCTTTGAGTCATCGGCTCTTTTGTTGGGGCATGTTCCGCCATGAATCTTTCCATCATGTCCTTAAAGGTGTACTGTTTGGCCCTGTCGACCTCAAACCATCTGCCCTCAACAATTTGGGTCTCGACCTTGGCAAGTATCTTTTCCGCCAGCTTTTTATTGGCAGTGCCGGTGCTTTGCCGGTGCTGTTTCCCATCGGCTGAAAAACTCATCCACCAGATCGGCGAATCAGGCCGCCTGTATAGTCCCATGTTAAACTGCCCTCCTTTCCGGGACTAAACAAGGCTTGAAAATACCGACAATATTATAGCACTGCCGTTCAGGCAGGCGTCATCGACCACGAACTGCTCTTTTCCCCTTATGTTCCGGATTTCAAGTACTTTTTCGCTCATATTGCCTCCTTGGCTTTTTCCCCCTTATAGAGATATAGACATGGGGGCAACCCCCTCCTCTCAAAAACACAGGGTTTTCCGTGGGTATTTCCGGGTTATTTCCGTGGGTTTTCCGGCCATTTTCAGAAGGCAAGGGGGTTGCCCCCCCTGCTATTTATATATGGAGGGTTTGAAAGAGACCAATAACGAACGTTTGTTCTTTTTTGAAAATGTGAGAATTGATAACCTTGTTATTTTTTTGAAATTGTGAGATTCCGGGCAACCATTTGCCGGTGAATGAAAGGAGAACAAAAAATGCTAGAAGAAATTGCCTGGCACTACGGCATGACGGAGGCCTCCTTGAGGTTTCTAATCAGGCACGGGATCATCCAGGAAGATTTGACCGAAAGGAATCTGGATTTTCTTTCGGATTTGGGCCAGATATGGCAGGACCTGGACTGGCTGAAGATAAGCCTCCGGAGGCGGATCAAGTCAAAGGCGCTAAGGGAAAAATTTATCCGAGAACTGGACCTGACCAAGCCCGAGCGGTACGTCCTGAACCGTTACCTGAACGCCAAGGGGCGGCTTTCGATTGGGACGGTAGCCGCAGAGCTTTCAATGAATTACGGCATGCCTGAAGGTATAGCCAAGGGAGTAGTCAGGAAAATGCGGGGGCAGGTCTATATGACAAGGTATAGGCAAAAGCCGGGCAAGAACGGGCAGAGAAGGCCTCGGGCTGAAAACCGGGCGGCCGCCCGGCAGGGTGGCCGCAGCTCATTCGACGAACAGACCGCGACCAGAAACATTTTTGGTCTTCAGCCATGAAGGGCTTGATAATGCCGTTAATGCCGTGCGGTCGTGATCGAAAGCTCTGCTGATGGTATAATTTGAAGGTATTTTAAGATTCGGCATAGGAGAGAATATATGGCGAAAGAATTTACCGTAATCATCGAGCAGGATGAAGAAGGCTACTACGTTTCGGAAGTGCCGGAGCTGCCCGGATGCCACACCCAGGCTAAATCCCTCGATAAACTCATGGAGAGGACCAGGGAGGCCATTCAACTCTGCCTTGAGGTTGCAGGGAAAGGCCGTCCTTCAACTCACCTTGTAGGCGTACAGAAAATCGCCATATGACAAAACTTCCCGTTTAACAGGGAAGCAGGTGATCGCGGCCTTGAAGAAAACCGGTTTCGCTGTGGAGAGACAAAGGGGCAGCCATGTCTTCCTGAGACATCTGGACGGCCGGGCCACCGTGGTCCCGGCGCATACCGGCGAAGCAATCGGCCCCGGCCTCCTGTCCAAGATATTGAGGGACGTAGAGCTTACAAAAGCCTACCTGCTAAAACTTATCGGGAAATAAAGCCAGACGGCCGCCCGGCGCGGGGAGCGACATGCAATAATTTGCCGCCGGATTCAACTGGATACCAGTTTCAATCCACGCTCCCGCGCGGGGAGCGACTATAAAAATCCTTTCCACTATAGCTGATGGACTCGTTTCAATCCACGCTCCCGCGCGGGGAGCGACCTCTCAACCGATTCGCCCAGTCAGGGACCTCAACGTTTCAATCCACGCTCCCGCGCGGGGAGCGACTTTTATATCACGGGCATCCGAGGAATGGAGATAGTTTCAATCCACGCTCCCGCGCGGGGAGCGACGGCAAGCATCCCTGGATTTGAGGCATAGACCATGTTTCAATCCACGCTCCCGCGCGGGGAGCGACTATTACCACAATCTGGCAAAGGGTAAAGATAAGTTTCAATCCACGCTCCCGCGCGGGGAGCGACCTTATTCCCAGATGATTCAGTCCGCCCTCCAAACGTTTCAATCCACGCTCCCGCGCGGGGAGCGACGAAAATCAAGGGGCGGCTTTCCCGTCTGAAAAGTTTCAATCCACGCTCCCGCGCGGGGAGCGACGCGGCGCTTGAGCTGGCCATGAAGGCGTTTGCCGTTTCAATCCACGCTCCCGCGCGGGGAGCGACATGCGGCATGGAGATGGCCGTGAGGCTCGCCGAGTTTCAATCCACGCTCCCGCGCGGGGAGCGACTAACACTTACAACCAGCTCCGGGACACCACGTTGTTTCAATCCACGCTCCCGCGCGGGGAGCGACACGATGTGGTTGCCTTCAGTAAGGGCAAGGACTCAGTTTCAATCCACGCTCCCGCGCGGGGAGCGACTTTGATAAATCGGCCAAGATGTTTAAATTGAACCCGTTTCAATCCACGCTCCCGCGCGGGGAGCGACGGCGGGTGCCAGCGGGCTTCCCTTCGGAGATACCGGTTTCAATCCACGCTCCCGCGCGGGGAGCGACATTGGCGAAAACATTGGGGAGATGTGCGATATCGTGTTTCAATCCACGCTCCCGCGCGGGGAGCGACGTTGCGAGGGGATATTCCACCGCCCGTTTATTGGGGTTTCAATCCACGCTCCCGCGCGGGGAGCGACGTCTACTCGGGGAGCAGTTATTACATGAGGCTAGTTTCAATCCACGCTCCCGCGCGGGGAGCGACTGGCCCATGCCCACCGGCTGGAGGCGCATATGCAAAGTTTCAATCCACGCTCCCGCGCGGGGAGCGACATCGTGGAGCTGGGCAACAACCGGTATTACAATCGTTTCAATCCACGCTCCCGCGCGGGGAGCGACGCATAGGTGGCGAGGTCCTCTTTCACCTTCATCGTGTTTCAATCCACGCTCCCGCGCGGGGAGCGACATATGGGGATGCGCCAGCTCGTGCGGGGCGTGGTGGTTTCAATCCACGCTCCCGCGCGGGGAGCGACGACTGGAAGGCTCAGCTTTATGGCCGGAGTACGTAGTTTCAATCCACGCTCCCGCGCGGGGAGCGACGCACAGTGACTGGTATGGGAGTGACGAGGAGTTAGTTTCAATCCACGCTCCCGCGCGGGGAGCGACTATTCTCGGAGCCGAGTTTATAAAAGCGTGCATGGGTTTCAATCCACGCTCCCGCGCGGGGAGCGACTGCTCCAAACGCTCAACCCGGTGCGCGTCCTGCTGTTTCAATCCACGCTCCCGCGCGGGGAGCGACGATTTTCTTCAGGCCGTCGTCGGTCAGCACCAGGTTTCAATCCACGCTCCCGCGCGGGGAGCGACGCTCTTTCTGGCTGCCGATGGTTTATCGACCACTGGTTTCAATCCACGCTCCCGCGCGGGGAGCGACGCGCCCATGCTGAGAGATACCACCTGTCTATCCGGTTTCAATCCACGCTCCCGCGCGGGGAGCGACAAATCCTATCTGCCGGGCCTTCAGCGCGATCTTGTTTCAATCCACGCTCCCGCGCGGGGAGCGACCCTTTATCATCCCCGGCAATCCGGTATCTTTTAAGTTTCAATCCACGCTCCCGCGCGGGGAGCGACTCCCAAAAGGCTGGTTGGTGATACCGCTTACCAGTTTCAATCCACGCTCCCGCGCGGGGAGCGACGGGCGCAAAAATTAAGGACTTTAACTTTGAGTGGTTTCAATCCACGCTCCCGCGCGGGGAGCGACAAATTGGGGACAGGGTTTTTCTGGCTAAGTGCTTGTTTCAATCCACGCTCCCGCGCGGGGAGCGACCTACACGGATGCGGACCTGGACCAGATGGTAAGGTTTCAATCCACGCTCCCGCGCGGGGAGCGACGTTGTTTTGCAGGGTTTTACAAGCTGCATGAGGTTTCAATCCACGCTCCCGCGCGGGGAGCGACCGGCTCCGGCCTGGAGTATATCAGCGACCCGGCGGGTTTCAATCCACGCTCCCGCGCGGGGAGCGACAAGATCGATGGCGATTACTACTGGCGTTTTCAGAAGTTTCAATCCACGCTCCCGCGCGGGGAGCGACTCTATGAGGCTCTGCGCCCCGGCCCCTGCCTTCGCAGTTTCAATCCACGCTCCCGCGCGGGGAGCGACCATAGATTGGAGCATTCCCGCACCGTCCATATTTGTTTCAATCCACGCTCCCGCGCGGGGAGCGACTGTACAGCTATAACTTCTTGAAAAAAAAGACAGAAAATTAAGACGATCCGCGAAGGCGGTTTTTGCTTCCCGCGAATCTTTCGTTGTCAAAGAGCTTAAAAACCTAAGTACGTGTTTTTCAATAAATTTCCGTCTGCTGCGAACCTTCAGGCAAAATCATGTGCGCTGCAGGTTCGCACCGGCCTAAATAAGCAATGGTCCTTCCTGGTCCAAAGGCTCTTTAGCGCCAACGTGCTCTACCCGGTTTTTCCAGTTGGCGCCTAAATAATAAAATCTCAGACTGTCTTTTTTGGGGTCTATTTCCTTAATCAACCGGTTTTTCAGCACGGTCCACTGTGCCGGGTCCACAATACATTCAAACACGGAATACTGAACCCTCTGGCCGTAATCCTGGCAGGCCCTGGCCACCCGGCGCAGGCGGCGCTGGCCCTTCCCCTCGTCTTCGGCAACATCATAGCTTACAAGCACAAACATGTTTTATCCTCATCTCCAGATAAAAGGCGGATAACCATCAAGGTCTCCACGCAGATACCGGGCCATCAACATGGCTTGTATATGAGGCAACAGGCCAATCGTGACCTTCTCATTGGTAAACGGGTGCAATATCTCTTCCTGCTTGCGTTTCTGATAAGCGATGAGGACAGCCTTTCTAGTATCGCCATCCATCCATACGGCCCCGGACTCTTTCTTCTGGAAACATTTGTCCTGCACCTGGCAAAGATTTATCAAAGAGAGAGTCAGCCGGTCGGCTAAAAACGGACGGAATTCCTCCATCATGTCAAGTGCCAGGCCATATCGCCCCGGACGGTCCCTGTGCAGAAAGCCAACGGCTGGGTCCAGCCCTACCGTTTCCAGGGCGGACCGGACATCGTGCATCAAAATGGTGTAAAGAAACGAAAGAAGGCAGTTTACATTATCCAGAGGGGGTCTGCGGTTGCGCTCACAGAAAACAAAATCGTCTTTCTGCGCTGTGATAAGGTGATTAAACACCTCGAAATAAGTATTGGCCGCATCGCCCTCAATACCGCGCACCCCGTCCAGGGGATTTTCCCGCTCCAACTGCCTGAGGGAATTGGCAAGGCTGCGTGAAGCCATGGAAACCTCGTCCGTCTCGATTTTTTCCGAATGATCTCTCAACGACCTCTGAAGCACGGTGCGGCAGTTTGCGATCTTCCCGGTCACTATTGAGCGCGCTATGAATGAAGAGGATTTCAGGTCGTCCGCCCTGCGGTATTGTTCACGCCGGAGAAGCACATTGCCCGATACCGGCCCCTGCACCTTGGCAAGAAAGCTGCCGTTCTCCGTAAGAAAGCTGATTGCCACGCCGTTTTCGGCGCAGAAGCCCATCAGGTACGGGCTGCACGATACCTGCCCGAAACAGACGATGCCGCCCAGCGTGTGCACGGGCACGCGCATTGAGATTTCACCATCAATCTTCACCGCTACGGTTTCGCCCTCTTTTAGCAGATACGCCCCCTGCGTGGTCACGAAAAGGGTGTTTAGATGCCTTTTCATTATTCTTCCGCCGCTTTCAGCAGATATTTTTTAACGGTGCCTTTGCTGCAAGCCTTAGGCATGCATAACTCCAGGAGGGAGCATTGCTCGCATTTTTTAGAGAACTCCGCGTTAGGGGTAATCCCTGAATCGATAAGTTCATGCACTTTCCTGGCGATGTCCTCCGTTTCCCGCCGCAACCCTGCATCAAAAAAGACGTCTTCCCTGCGCCGGGTCTGCCCGTAAAAGAGAGAGCCCTCCATAATCTCGATATTGAGCATTTCTTCAAGGCAGATTGCCTGTGCGCAAAGCTGCACCCTGTCGCAATCATCCATCTTGGGTTTCCCACGTTTGTATTCCACGGGGAAGGGCTGCCACTGGCCGCCTTCCATACGATGGAACTCAACCACGTCAGCCTTGCCTATAAGTCCAAGCCTTAGTGAACGCATGGGTACACCGTATTCGATGCGAATGTCCGCACGGGATTCATACCTGGCGGTATCGGCCTTCTCGTGCATTATCCGGCCCTGGGCGGTGAAGACATTCTCGCTCCACACCTGCTCGATGTGTATAAGCGCGCATTGCCTTGGGCAGTATGCAAAGTGCTGCAAGGCGGAAAGAGGCAATAAATTTTCTTCGTCATACATAGTTAGAGTTTTATTTCTAACGCAATCCCCTGAGGCATATCAGCTTGAGAGGGCACAGTAAACGCATAATCCGCGAAGTCCCTCACTGGATTGTGATTTGCTTTTGCCTTTACCTTGTCAAACAGTACGTGCGCCGGCGCATTTCCCATGGAAGAATCATGCTTGAAAACAATTAATTTGCGCGCAGACATCTCGCCGCGCGCGGCTGAGCGATCATGTTCGAACATATTCACAAGGGCTTGCCAGAAAAGTTCGAGATCATCTTCACTGAAACCGGTCTGAGCGGCAAGCGGAGCGGAAATAAATCCATGACACCGGTAAAGCGCGTAGGGAATGGTAAACTTGCGGCCCATTGTCCGGTTGTCGCCCTGCTGCTTTTCAGCTTCGGCTTCTGTGGCAACGGCCATGCGCGTGATGCTGTGCTCCAGAGGGACCACCTGATCCACACTCCTAGCAAAGGTGAGCTGAACCGGCCCGCGTACTTGGCCCGCATTTTCCCCGGTGGACATCACGGCGCCAAATGTGCGGACATCGAAATACTTTTTGCACATTACCTGTCTGGCCGCCTCGGTCTTTTCCCCTTTTTCTTTCTGCTTAACCCCATCTTCTTTATGGGCATCGGCAATAAGGTTGTTGAGTATGGCTTTCTCTTTTACAAATATGTCATAACCGGCGCTACCATTTTTCGCAAGCTGCACGAAATTCCGCACCTTGCGTTTTAGGCAAACGTCAGTGACAAGGCCATTGCTGGTTTCCGGATCGATACGGGGAAGATTTCCGGCATCCGGGTCGCCATTGGGATTGCCGTCCTTTACATCAAAAAACAGCATGAAATCATAACGGTTCTTGATCGCGGTCATTTATTCAATCCTCCTTGTTATTGTCTTTCTTTGTGAAAAAGTCCTGCCGCTGGTGGTAATAACCAATTGCAAAGCGTCCTTGGTCGGGAAGGGTCAGATGTGTCGGAAAATCGTTAATCCCGGCAACGATCTCGCCAATAAGTTTTTCAAGGTTAACAACCCTGCCCCGCTTCTCCGGCCTTGAGCCCAGTTTTGATAAATGATGCTTCGTCAGCGCCATAAGGTGTGGGAATACTGTTCCAGGTGTGCTAGAAGCGCTCCCATAAAAACGGTCCCGAATAGTCGCATTGATTTCGGGGCTGGTCTCTTCCTGGATTTTTTCAAGAGTGGAAAACAAACGGCCAAGAATATAGCCGATATTCTTGTTGCCTGGGTCTAATGCCATACCTGCCTCCTTTGCATTTTGTTTGTAATATCTAGCATTTCTCGAAAGATATGCCTTAATAAGCGCGGTCCTTGGATATGTAACGTTCTGCAAAGATTTTCCGTTTTGGTCTCTTTTTGATTGTTCGGCTCTTATCCGTAAAATTACAGCGGAAAGTATTGTTTGGGGATAAGGCGTCCCATTCAGTATTGCCTTCATGAAATCGCCAGCTAAATTGGGTTGAATGTTTTCAGATTTGCCCTGCACTGCCGTAGATACGAGCATGCGAAATAGCGAGAGGTGCTCTGGCTGGTTCGCCCCGTGTACGATTGAGCAGTCATCAAAATGCTGCTTAATATGTGCAGCGGTTTCCCCAACTGTCCCAGCATGCCAGAATCGAACGGCAATCCTGGCGGCATTCGGAGCCAGTCCAAGTACATAAAAAGGTGTGTAGTCTTGGTCCAGGGGTGGCGTGCCAGCTTTGGGAGCTTCGTAAAGAGCGCGGATAGCCATATTCATCTGCTCAGGGTTTTCTTTTGAAGACACTCCAAAGATGTCTGCGAAAATATCTTCTATGATGTTTTTTTGCTTGGCCCAGAAGACGGCTGTTGCATCTCCCACCTGGATTTTCTGGCGCGAGTCTTTAGCGAGCATGTGGTTAAGCGCTGTGCTGTATGCAAAGGCCGCCTGGCTGCTGACAGGCGCATTATAACTCTGCTCTTTCCCATATGAGTCAAACCCCATTCCCTTCTGAAAAGAAACGATCTTGGCGTTGCTCTTTGCCCCCGCAATGGGTGTTCGTGGATGAAGACGGGCAATCCTGGCCTTCCGGCCAGTTATAAGACAAATACCTTCAAAATTAGCCGAGGCCGGCAAATCGCTTTCACCGTCATCAGCTATAGACAAACCAGCCGCATATTCACGAAGATCGTCGCTCTGACATATAAGGTCCAGTTCGTCATCCAGCCTGAAACTGAGAATACAGCCCGGTATTTTTTTGCATTCGTTCCATAGAGGGTCCCGCAATACCCTTTCTTTCTGGTCTGAGTTCAAAAAGTTCCGGACAGCTGCTATGCCTGCATCCTTGGGTAAGTTTTTAGAAATGGCTTCGATATTTCTTCTGAATGTTTCATGCTGGTTTCTAGCCATTTCCTTGTCTTTTTGGGAGTCAGACTTAGGCCATTCCAATACATACCCGTAATGGTCCCAGAGCAGATTAGTTATCTGCCAAGCATTTTTACCGGATCTTTCGTTTTCTTTCGGAACCCTGAATTTTCTTGCGATCAGCTTCTTACCTTGAGGAGATCGTGTATCTTGAAGTCCGATGAACCTACCTTCTCGATCAAGAACTATGAGGAAAGGAATGGCCTTCTCTTCAAATCCTTCGGGAGGGAACTCGTTCTCTCTTCTGAGACACAGGTCATGAAGCGCTCGAAGTATCATTTCGCCTCCAGTCCGTTAAAGGGCGGGATTTTAAGCCGGCCGTTTTCCAGGACAGCCTTGAAGAAAATCGGTTTGCACTTTTCCGTGCAGAAATGGCTGTTCTTTTTATCGCATGTATTGTCATGGACAATGTCGTGCAGCATATAGCCCAGGTCTTCGCGGTCCACGTTCATCGGTTCCGGCACCGCCCCATCTGGCAATAGCTCAAAATTGGCCGCGAACTCCCTGCATCCGAGATATGGTCTGTGGAAGCTCTGGCCTTTTTCCGCACGGCGTAGGAACATCTCCTGGAATTTGATTGAAGTGTCCTCTGGCCCTGCCTTGCCAGTTAATTCAAAGTAGGCATGAATGGTATAAGCCACATCCCTCAGGAGAAGCCCGGCCCGCTGCTGTCGCTGATCCTCAATAAAGATTTCACCAGCGCGAGGTGACATAACGCACCCAACCTCGTTACGCCTGACGGACTCCCAGCGTATTGGTTTCAGCACATCTATCTGTGAGATATGCCACCGGATCGCCGGTTTCCATAAGATAGCCTCCAGTACGCCCCTCGCCGCGGATGGTGTCATTACGTCATAAGAGACACGCTCTACTTTCATTTCTGGTCTGGTAAAGCAGGCATTTGCTCCCCATACCTTCAGGCAAAATATACGGCTTCTTTTTCCCGTCTGTTCTTCCACAAAGACCACCTCCTTAACACATTAAGTCATCGGGCTCATAAATCATTGATTTATCGGGACAGAAGCCCAGTTCATCATGATAAGCCGCCCCATATTGCTGGATGAAAACGCCTGAATGGACTTCTCTGATAGCGCCGGAACCAACCAACTGGCCGTGTAAATATCTGGGAAGATTGACCACATACCGTTGCAGCCGCCGCAAAAGCCATCGTTCAGGCTTGCTTCGCTCCAAAATATTGATAACTTCCTCATTATGGAACCGTACTATCACCGGCGCATAAGCGGTCTCGTCAATCAATTTGAATTTCCTTGCCGCTTCGCGGAAGCTGACCATAAGTTCAGGATCATTTTTCAAATCTGCAAGAATTTGCTTGCTATCCAGCCGTTCTCCTTTTAGCCAATAAAATTCCTTGAAGAATGTCTCAAAGCGGCTTGGTGAAAGGGGATCACCCATGTTTTCTTCCAGCAATCGCAGTCCTATCTCGGCAGCCTGTCTAAGATGTCCGGCGGGGATTGAACTGGGCGGATTAAAAACATAAACATCACCCTTCTCCAGCAAACCTTCTCGATTGCACCTCCCCGCCGCCTGCGCGATGGAATCAAGCCCCGCCAGGGCACGATAGACTACAGGGAAATCCAAATCCACACCGGCCTCCACTAATTGTGTGCTGATTACCCGAATATGCTCGCCTCTCCTCGTACGCTCTTTTATTTCCGCGATCTTCTTCGACCGGTGCGCGCCGCACATAAGCGCGGAGAGGTGATACGTCCCTTCCGGCATCATCTCCCATAACATTCTGGCGTCGTCACGGCGGTTCACTATGCATATCACGGATTCATGCGACTGCAAGCGAATTGAAATGTCTTCCCATGGAACCGGCTCTTTAAGCCGGCCATAAATCTGGACTTTTACCCTGTCCAGTTCTCGGAAAAGGCCGCCGGGATCATCCATTATTTCCGTCAACCCCTGAATGCCTTTGAAATTAAAATCCAATGTCTTATGAGGTCCGAGGGCAGGCTGCGTGGCCGTGCTTAAAAGAACTGACACTCCATAGTTCCTTTGTAGTTCTATAAGAGATTCGAGTATAGGATTTAAAAAATCGGGCGGCATGAGTTGAGCTTCATCGAGAACGACTACACTATTAACAATGTTATGGAGCTTGCGACAGCGGCTTGTGCGATTGGCAAAAAGAGACTCAAAAAATTGGACCGATGTAGTGGCAATAATCGGAGCGTCCCAGTTTTCGCATGCAAGACGTGCCCGAGCATTTTCTTTTTTTGCGTCTTCCACATCAAGGTTGCTATGGTGTTCTATGACGGCATCTCCGAAGATTTCCCTGAATTGGTCTGCCGTTTGCTCGATTATGCTCGTATACGGAATCACATAAATAATCCTGCTTTTACCATAAGCAGCCGCATGGTTCAGGGCAAAGGCCAGCGAGGAAAGTGTTTTGCCGCCGCCGGTTGGCACAGTAAGGGTGTAAAAACCCGGTTTACCGGTTGCTTTGTTTTGACATTGCTCCAGTATTTCTTGCCTGATCCCGTTGACCTTGGTTTTTTCGCATTGTTTTGCCTTGAGAGCCATGAATTCATTAAAAACCGGCAGGAGTTCTTTTAATGCCGTATGCCATCCGCGTGATTTGGATTTTTCAGGATCAAAGAAAGCCTCGGTATCGAGGAAATCGGCATCTACCAGGCATGAGAAAAGCATTCGTATCCAAATCGATAATGACAAGTCCGATCCTGCTTTCGGCCGTTCAGAAGGTAAAGGATGACCTGAAACATTCGCCGGTATGTTACCCAACAGCGCAGATTGTAAAAACTCTTCATTCTCTAGTCTGTGTGCCAGGGACTTTCGTCCTGCGGTATAGCTTAGCCAATCTGGCAACCCGGCATGATGCCCGGCTATTGTATAAGCAAATATTCGCCCTTTCTTGCCAAACCTATTAATTGAATGAATACTGCCGGCGGTAGAATGATCAACCCTTCCAGGCACATTTTCTATATGCGCATCCAGTCCGTTTGCAGCAAGGATATATTTCTGAAATTCCCGTGAATATTTCCCCAGGTCATGCCATAGCCCCGCCAAATATCCCCATTCACGGCTCCCGAATTCGGAGGCAAAATCTGCTGCAAGTTTGGCAGTCCCGGTCAGATGGTCATAAAGGAGATGCATCCGACCATCCTCACTGATATGGGCCAGTGGCTGATTTTTAGTATGGTTCTCTTTTGCTTCCCCGCTGCCGACGTGAACACTACGGCCATTACGTTTATGACCTGAGGCCCCTCGCCTGATAGCCACTGAAGAATCGCCCCTCTCTGGAATTTCCCGGTATTTTAGACCTTAACTTTTAAGGAAATCAATAGCGAGTCGATGATTGGTTTGGTGATAACGGAAGCAACACGCTTGAGGATTATTTCAGATGCTCAACGGCCACAAACAAACGATCAAACGATCAATCAAGGCAACAAACGGCGTTATCTAAAAAACGAACAAAGGGAAGACCTCAGTTTCATCAGCCCGTAATCTGGCCGCCCTCATCCGGTATTAGAGCAACTGTTTCTTTTCGTATATTCCGCCCCGGCTTTTCGGGTAAGATAACGGATGCTCTATTTATACCTCGACGAGAGCGGAGACCTGGGCTTCGATTTCTTTGCTAAGAGGCCGTCGAAGTATTTCACCATTACCGTATTGATGGTTCAGGGCATGGAAAACAGGAAACAAATTGCTAAAGCGGTAAAACGGACACTTCAAAAAAAGCTTCCGAACGAGCGGGAGTTAAAAGGGGCAAAACAGCCGATAGAAATCAAACGGTATTTTTACAAGCGTGTAGAACCTGTTCCTTTTGAGCTTTATGCTCTAACACTCAATAAGAGGCGTGTCTATGATTATCTCTCTCAGAAGAAGGAAAGGGTCTACAATTTTATCTCCAGAAAGGTTTTAGACCTTATCCCGTTTGAAAATGCCTCGGTAAAAATCAGCCTTGTCGTAGACAGAAGTAAAAGCAGAGCGGAAATAAGGGAATTCAATGATTACCTGGTCCGGCAATTAAGCGGGAAAATAGAGCCGCGAATTCCGCTCGATATAGATCACCATCTTTCACATGAAGACCTGCCCCTTCAAGCAGTTGACCTGTTTTCATGGGGAGTATTCCGAAAATACGAAAAAACCGATAGGGAATGGTTTGATGTCTTCAGGAACAAGATAAAACACGATGATGTCTATCTGCCATAAAAAAAGAGCGCGCCCTGTGGGTGCCTTGCCCCCTGGCTTATACCAACCTACGGAAGGGAACACCAAGGGAACCCACAGCGGTCTTACCGCTCAACTTAATTATCATCATAATCATAATCATAAGTCAAGGCCAATCCGGCCCATCGGACTGGAATCCGATGGCCGGAGACTGTGCAGTTAATGTGAACCTGACAGGACAAAACAGGGGACGACACCGGGTAAGATGCCATCCCCTGAAACGGAAATTTTCAAACAAAATCAAGCAGTAAGAAACAAGGGAGAAATTGCGGAGGGGGCCTGGTTGAGCCTACGAATCCGCAGGTCGGGGGTTCGAATCCCTCTGGGCGCGCTTTAAAATCAAAGGGTTGCGGAGCATTCCGCAACCCTTAACTTTTTTGGAGGGAACCATCCGTAAACACTTATTGATATACCAGACACATCTATTCCGCTAATTGTACCCCCTTAAAGTTTCCTCCTCTTTTTCCCGATAAATATACAGGGCGCTTTAAAAAATAAAAAATTCTTAAAACCGGGAGATGTATTCCTTCATGAACTGCTGGGAATTCAAGAAATGCGGACGGGAAAAGGGCGGCGTGAATGCGGAGCAGTATGGCATCTGCCCCGCGTACCCCAACTATGGCGCAAGCTGTGCCCGGATAGCCGGGACCCTCTGCAGCGGGAAGGTGCAGGGCACTTTTGCGCGGAAGCTGAAGGACTGCACCAAGTGCGATTTCTACAACAGCGAAAACTACGACCCCCTGTATAAAAAGATATTCCAAAAAGGAGTTTATATCTGAGGGGGCTCCGGGCTACATCCTGCCCGCAAAATAAAGGATAATGCCCAGTATAACGGCCTGGACTATCCAGCCAGCCACGCAGACGGCCACGGCCCGCAGGGTGCTCTTGTAATCAAGCGCCTGCCGCACGCCGACGACCATCGCCGCAACCATCCATATGGAGGCCAGAAGGAAAATAAACCCGGCAAACCCCGGTATCACGCCAAGCACGCGGATGAGGCCGGGGGCGCTGGCGAAACCTATCGTGCGGAGCAGTTCGCCATAATCCGTAGATGTCTGGGGCTCCGGCAGCAGCCTGCCCCCTATAATGAAAATGATATAAGACCAGACGAGCCAGGAGATTAGGGCCGAAAGGGCACCGGCCAGAATGCCCGAGGCCCCCGCCTTCTGGACAACGCCTATCCCAGCCGCAATGCTTGAAAGCACCACAACGGCAACGGCCTGCCTGAACGCACCGCTGTCGGCCTCCACCTCTTCGTAAAGGGCGGGGTCCAGCCTGGAGGCGCGTATCATCCGGCTAAGAAAAACTGGCATTCAGAAAATCACCTCTCCTTGGTTTTTTTTATTTTGACTGGCCTGATGGACTATTCAGATTATATCAGAGCTTTCAGGCGAGCCAAGCAATAAGTTCAGGGCTGAAAAGAAGGCCGCCGCCCCCTCAGAGGGTAGTCACCCTCAAAATGCTAAAATAAAAGGTCATGTCCGGCTACATGGGAAAAAGCCTCCGCGTAGACCTTTCAAGAGGGGAAATTCAGGTTTTGGAGACCCCCGCCGCCATTTGCGGGGAGTTCCTGGGAGGCAGGGGGGCCGGGGTGGCGATGGTTGCCGGAAGCATTTTTACGGAGGCATGGGACTCCCCCCGGATGCCGATCGTCTTTGCCACAGGCCCGCTCGTGGGAACGGCCGCCCCAACATCGGGCCGGATGTCCGTCGTTTCCAGGTCCCCGCTTACAGGGACGGTATTCGACTGCTCTGTAGGAGGCAGGTTCGGGACGGAGTTGAAAAAAGCGGGTTTCGATTTCATTGAAATCACGGGACAGTCGGATAAATGGGTGTGGCTCGATATCGGAAACGGCCATGCCCGGATCGAGGACGCCTCCGCCCTGCAGGGCAAAGGCACCGGCGAGACCGGCCTCCTGCTTGGAAAAGGCTCGACTGCGGTAACCGGCATTGCCGGAGAAAACGGCGTCAGGTACGCCTCTATCGTATTCGACGGGCATTATCTGGCCGGAAGGGGCGGGCTTGGCGCGGTGATGGGGGCAAAGAGGCTCAAGGCCATAAGGGTTTTTTCCGGCGGAGAGGGCAAAAAGGTCATAGTCGCCGACCCCGACGGGCTCAGGAAGGCCCGTGAGGAGATAATGAGGCTGCTCCGGGCATCACAGGCCGTTTTTGGCGAATTCGGCCTTGCGGAGTTCGGCACAACCGCCCTCGTGGACCTGATACACGCAAGAAAGATGGAGCCCACGCACAATTTCAGGAAGACCCTCTTCAGCGGCTCGTCCAATTACTCGGGCTACGCCATGAAGGCCCGCTACCGCCCCAAAAAGACGGGCTGCGCGGGCTGCCCCGTCCTATGCAAGAAGATATCCTTTGAGGGCGTGCCGCTTCCCGAATACGAAACGGTCTCCCACTTTGGTGCCTTGAACGGCATAGACAGCCTTGAGGCCATAGTCGAGGCGAACCGCCTCTGCAACGAGTACGGGATTGACGCTATCAGCGCGGCCTCCACCATCGCCTGCTACTCGGAGATTAACGGAGTAAAACCGGCCCCGGAGGAAGTGTCTGCCCTCCTGCGACGGATTGCGCTCCGGGATGGCGATGCCGGCCGGGCGCTTGCAGAGGGCTCTTACAGGTATGCGCTTTCCATGGGGCGCCCGGAACTCAGCATGTCGGTGAAGGGGCTTGAGCTTCCCGCCTACGACCCGCGTGGCGCTTACGGCATGGCCCTTGCCTATGCAACATCCAACAGGGGCGGCTGCCATTTGAGGGCGTACCCGGTAAGCCATGAGATACTGAGAAAACCCGTCGCAACCGACAGGTTTTCCTTCGAGGGCAAGGCGAGGATTATAAAGATAGCCGAGGACCTGAACGCCGCCGTAGACTCCCTTACCGCCTGCAAGTTCGTCTTCTTCGCCGCGGGGCTTGAGGAGTACGCAAGGGCCGTCTCGGCCGTAACGGGAAAGGAGCAAAACGTCCAGTCGCTCCTCAGGACCGGGGAGCGCATCTGGGACCTGGAACACAAGCTGAACGCCATGAACGGATTCACGAAAGACGATGACGACCTGCCCGCAAGGTTTTTCGAGGAGGAAGGCACGGGCATAATTCATACTAAAAAAGGCACCCTTACGGTGCCCCCAATAGACAGGGATGCGTTTCTTGCCGCGAGGGAGAATTATTACACCATAAGGGGATACCTCTGATTGGAACGCCTTATAAATAAATATGTAAAAAAGCTCGAAGACCAGATGCTGGCTGAAAAGGACGCCCCCGTCTTCATCGCGCTCGATGCCTGGCCGGTTTCCAACAAAAAATCTCCGGATGACAGCGATTTCAGCGCCCTTCTGCGCGTATTCGGGCTCATGAACATAAACTCCATCCTCTATTCCCCGCCCTCCCCTGTTTACAGGATGATAATCCGGGAGTTAGCGGAAAGGGACGAGGCGGCCAGAAGGGACAGGAAGGTGGTCCCGATAGACTGCGAGACGAGGACCTTCTTTCATGACATACCCGTGCTGGATGAGATTACGCCTGAAAAAATAGCGGCCGCCCTCTCCAAAAGGAAATCCGCCATAACCAAAGACGGCGCTATCATCAGCTATGGCGTCGTAACGCCGGAGCAGGCGTTCGTGTCTTTCAGTTCAACCTGCTTCTCACTGTCGGTGAAATACTTTTATGACAGCCTCCTCTATCTGGAGGGCTGTTATAAAAGGAAGTCCCCGCCGGAAGAGGCGTTCATAAAAAAATTCCTGGAGATATCAAGCGCCTCCGCACCGGTCCTTCCGGGGAATGAAAGCCCCCGGCTCATTCCAGGCCCTCCGGAAACCGTGGATGAGATAATGGAGATGCTTGCACAGGCAGGCAGGGCGGTCGTCGAAAACAGGCTTGTGGATTCCTATTTCGGCAACATATCCTATATTGAAGGCGGCCTCATACATATAAGCCAGACGGGCAGCTCACTGGACGAGCTTGAGGGCTGCATAGACTCCGTGCCGCTGGACGGGTCTTCGTCTGTTGGCATAACTGCCTCTTCCGAGCTTTCCGCGCATAAGGGGATTCATGCCCTAACAGGGGCAAACGCCATCCTGCACGCTCATCCCAGGTTCCCGGTCATAATGTCGCTGTTATGCGAAAAGGAGGCTTCCTGCCCGAACAGGGGGTTTTTTTGCCACAAGGCATGTCCTGAAAAGCGGTATGCCGCCGGCATCCCGGTCGTCCCCGGCGAGATAGGCACCGGCCCCTCCGGACTGTCAAACACCGTGCCGCCAGCCGTTGCCCGGCATGGAGCGGCGATAGTTTACGGGCACGGCGTTTTCACCTGCGGCAGCAACAGTTTCCAGGGGCCGTTTGACAGGCTCATGGAAACAGAAAAGGCATGCAGGCATGATTACCTGGAACTGGTCAAAAAATACCTCTCCGCATTTGACGTTAAAGGGGACTTTATTTAATGTCCGCATCCCAACCGGAGCAGCTTGCGCTTTGCTTTAACAAAGAGGAACACGTCAGGGAGTTTTTTGAAAAAACCCTTGCCGGCAAATCCGTTGAATTGAAAATCACCGCCAACACAACGAGCATGGTCTCGGTCAGAAAAAAGACCTCAAGCTCCATTTCCGTGAGGCTCCAGCGGATGTTCCTCGACGCCGGCGCGGATGTCCTGGCGGAGCTTGTCCAATATATCAAGGGGGAAAAAAGAGAGACGCCCCTTATAAGGGAATTCATAAAACAAAATATCGGGAAGGCAGAAAGCAAAAAGCCTCCCAGAAAGACCAGAGCACATACCAGAGGAAAATACCACGACCTGCTTCCGGTTTACAGGGAATTGAACGGGCGGTATTTCAATAATTCGGTCTGCTGCGACATCACATGGGGGGCAAGGACAAGGCTGTGCAGAAAGGCCGTCAGGAAAAGGACACTTGGAAGCTACAGCGCACGCACCAATACCATACGGATAAGCCCGGTGCTGGACAGCGGAAAGTGCCCCGCCTTTTTTGTGGAATTCGTGGTCTATCACGAGATGCTGCACGCCCATATGGGGCCTGAAAAAAAAGGCCGCAGGCGCGTTGTGCATTCCAGGGAGTTCAGGCGGCGCGAAAGGCTCTTCCGGGATTACGAAAAAGCCGCCGGATGGGAGAAAAAGACCTTTTCCCCGGCGCGCTGAACCCCGGTGTTTTCATTCCAATAAATAGCTTATCAGCGGGGCGAGCATGAAGCCCAGCGTGGCTATTACCGAAGGCAGCAACAGAATTATTTTTATGAGGCCCTTTTCTTCCTCTGTAAGGTTTTTCAGGCTGATATTTTTTGTGAGATTTATTTTCGGCATGAGCGCTCCTTTTGGAAATGCCTGATTCCGCGCCTTGGGAAAGACCGGGGAAAAACCTATTTACAGGAGCAGTACCACAGGGCGATGTTCTTGTCTTCCGGCATCATGGGGGCCGCCTGCCTGGGCTCGCATGACTGCTTCTTATTGATGCGGGCCACCTCGTCGCATATTTTAGCCGCCTCATCCCTCGTGCCCGCAGTGAACGATTCCGTTTCCGTTCCGAGGAGCTTGGGAATGAACCCGCCTTGCACTATCCGGTGTTCCGTTTGCGCCCGGACAGGAGCCGAAAAGAAGAGCAACGCCGATGTCATGATTGCCGTGAATGCAAGCGTTATGGTCCTCATGGGATTTGCCTCCGGTTTAAAACCGCGCTGAAAGATTTGCCTGTGTGATCTTTGAGGGAAGGTCCTTATTTTTTATTTATCAAATGCACCGGGCCTTGTCAATAACATAAACATAAAACCACCATAAAACCACCCCGCAGGAGGAAAAAACCTGCGGGATGTGTTGAACCCGGTTTCCGCTATATGTATGACTTCAGCCAACTGGTCCAATCATCGGGATGTTCAAAGTCGTCCGGGTCTTATTTGCACGTGCAATAAAATGTCTTGAATTCCGGCTCGGGGCGCTCGCCTCCTTTACGGGTCACTTCGAAGGAGACGCATTTTTCCTTGTTGTTGGCTTTTGCCACCTGGTCGCAGATGGACTGGGCTTCTTCGTTCGAGTGGGCGTTGAACGGGTCTGTCTCGAATTCATGCAGCGCAGGAAGGTTTCCGGAGCCTTGAGCGCTATCAGCGGCCCAGGACAGCGTGGTAAAGCCGGAGCCCACCAGCACCATTAAAATCACAAGCGCAAAAAACGGCAGTCTTTTCATACATCCTCCTTTCGAAACGTGGTTTTTAAATCCCCGTAAGGCCGCGGGGCCCGCGCATTGCCAGGCCCCGCGAGGGTTTTTTCCCGCTTCCCTTACTGGCTGCACTCGCAATAGTACATGTCCTTGCCCGACGACTTTGCCGTGCAATCCTTGAAGTTATTGGCGCTTGCGACGGCCTTGCAGGTCTTGTCGGCATCGCTCTTTGAGGCCGCCGTGAAGGTCTCCGTCATGTTGCCCTTGAGCGTGGGCAGCATGCCCGGCGCGCCTCCGCCCTGGCCTGCATCGTAGCCCGCCGCCATCTTCACGCCGGTGTCAGTCATGCTCCTTGGGCGGCCCTTTTCCATTCCGGGCGCGTTCTCCATTCCGGGCGCGCCTGGCGCATTTTCCATGCCCGGCGCGTTGTGCATCCCGCCGCGGTCGTAACCCGTGCCGGCCGCCCATACCATGCCGATGCCCAGCATCAGCGCCAGTGCCAGAAACATGACCGTAATCGTTGCGAATCTTGATCTCATATCCTCAATTCTCCTTTTTATTTTTTGGTTTTAGCTGGTGACCTGAAACGCTTTGTGAATAGACGTGTCCTCACCTCCTGCATCGGGATTTTTTTAAGCTGGCAGCCTTTGGCCTTGACGGTCAAAGGCCCTTTGACGGACGGAAAAAACTTCCCACCCTTTAACTTCACTTTTATCAGAGGACTTGGGGCGTGTCAAGACGGGTTTACACCCGGCATGCCTTTTTGGGGCGGGCAAAAAAGGAGGCTGCAATAAATTGACAAGCATGGCTTATTGGGCTAGACTGCGCTTAGAAAAAAAACCGGAAGGAGTTTTTTCCACCCAATGCCTGAAACGGTCCTCGACACCTTCGAAATAAAACGGCTTGACATACTGGATGCCCGGGGAAACGCCGATCCGGCGCTCATGCCGCCGCTTGGCGGGGCCGAAATAAAAAAGATGTACGAGTACCTTGCGATTGCGAGGACATTCGATGACCGGGCGCTGAGCATGCAGAGGGAAGGACGCATCGGGACGTATGCCTCGATAAGAGGGCAGGAGGCATCTCAGGTGGGCAGCGCGTTGGCCTTTGATAAAAAGGATTTGATTTTCCCCTCGTACAGGGAGAGCGGGGTTTTCATCGCGCGGGACTATCCGCTCCACATGCTTTTTCAGTTCTGGTCCGGAGACGAGCGCGGGATGAAGGTGCCCGGTGATATAAATATCTTTCCAATATGCATATCGGTCAGCACGCATCTGCCGCACGCAGCCGGAGCGGCGGCCGCGGCCGTATATAAAAAGGAAAAGACGGCAGTCGCGGCCTATTTCGGCGACGGGGCGACATCGAAAGGGGATTTTCACGAAGGGATGAACCTGGCAGGCGTTTTCAACGCCCCTGCCGTGTTCATCTGTCAGAACAACCAGTACGCCATCTCCATGCCGCGCTCGAGGCAGACTGCCGCAAAGACAATCGCGCAGAAGGCGGTGGCTTACGGGTTCAAGGGCATACAGGTGGACGGCAACGACGTATTCGCCGTTTACAGGGCAACAAAAGAGGCCGTTGAAAACGCAAAGGCGGGCGGCGGCCCGACGCTTATTGAATGTTACACGTACAGGCTCTCGGACCACACGACGGCTGACGACGCCTCACGGTACAGGTCCCGGGAAGAGGTCGAATACTGGCTCGCGCGGGACCCCATAGCGAGGCTCAGGCTCTATATGGAAAAACAGGGGCTGTCCGGCGGGAAATACGAAGAGGAAGTGAGGGAGAAGGCGGAGTCCCTTGTGGATGACGGGATAAAAAAGATGGAAGAAACCGGCCCCGCTGAACCTCAGGACATGTTCACCTATACGTATCAGGGCCCGACAGCAAGGCTTTCGGCCCAGATAAGGAGTTTCAGCCCAGGTGCCGTCTAGCCAGGTCCTTCCCGCATTCAACATGGTGCAGGCCCTCAACTCCGCCCTGAAAGAGGAGATGGCCAGGAACCCGGACGTGGTCGTCATGGGCGAGGACGTTGGCCGGGATGGGGGCGTCTTCCGCGTTACGGAGGGGCTCTACGACGCCTTCGGGCCTCAGCGGGTAATTGACACCCCGCTTTCGGAATCCGGCATCGTTGGAATGGCCATAGGGATGGCGGCCCACGGGCTTGTCCCCGTCGTCGAGATACAGTTCATGGGGTTCATCTATCCCGCTTTCGACCAGCTTGTGACAAACGCGGCAAGGATACGCGCACGCAGCAGGGGCAGGTTCTCCTGCCCGATTGTCGTGAGGACGCCGTACGGGGCAGGGGTGAAGGCGATTGAGCTTCACTCTGAGAGCACCGAGGCGCTTTTTTCCCATATCCCGGGGCTGAAGGTCGTGGTGCCCTCCACGCCGTATACGGCAAAGGGGCTCCTTGTTTCCGCCATAAGAGACCCCGACCCGGTAATCTTCCTGGAGCCCACAAGACTGTACAGGATGATAAAAGAGGAACTTCCGGCGGAGGAATACGCCATACCGCTTGGAAAGGCAAGAAATGCCAAAGAGGGAAACGCCGTGACAATAATATCATGGGGGAGCATGCTCCATCGCGCCCTGAAAGCGGCTGAGCCTTACGATGCCGATGTGCTGGACCTGCTTACCCTGAGCCCGTATGACGAGGGGGCGGTACTGGCCTCCGTTAAAAAAACGGGGCGGGTTGTGATAGTCCAGGAGGCCCCGAAGAGCTGCGGTTTTGCCTCGGAGATATCGGCCTGCATAGCGGAAAAGGCCATCCTCCACCTGAGGGCGCCTGTCATGAGGGTCGCCGCGTTCGATGTCGTCCTGCCTTTTGCCAGGCTGGAAGAATACTATATGCCCGGCATAAAAAATATTAGAGAGGCCATAGAGGAGACATTGAGGTACTGAACATGCCATATGAATTCAGACTGCCGGATTTGGGCGAAGGCATAACGGAAGCCGAGATTAGAAAGTGGCTCGTCAAGGAGGGCGATGTCATCGGGGAGCACCAGAGCGTCCTTGAAGTGGAGACCGACAAGGCGGTCGTCGAGGTCCCGTCGCCAAAGGGCGGAAAAGTTTTGGCCATTAAAAAAGATGAAGGCGAAACAGCGGCGGTGGGGGACGTCCTTCTGACCATAGAGGCCAAAGGCGAGGCCGGGGTTGAAAAAGAAGGGAAGCCCCCGGATGAGAAACGCAGGGAATCCGTTACCGTTGTGGGCGAGCTTCCGGAGGCCCCGGAAGAGGAAGCCGTGCTGGCTGCACCCGCCGTTCGGGAGTTTGCAAAGGAGATGGGCGTAAAGGACATCAATCAGGTCAGGGGCACCGGCCCGGGCGGAAGCGTTACTAAAGAGGACATCATACGTTTTTCCTCAAGGAGCATCTTCAGACAGACCTCAGATGAATACGGCGAACTGGAAAGGGTGCCCCTCAGAGGGCTGAGGAAGACAATCGCAAAAAACCTCGTGAAGACGCAAAAGGGCACCGCGTTTGTGACCGGGATGGAGGAGGCCGACGTAACAGACCTGTGGGAATTGCGCGAGCGCGAAAAGACGGCATTCAGGGAGAAGGGAATACACCTGACCTTTTTGCCCTTTTTCATAAAGGCCGTGCAGCACGCCCTGAAGGAGCACCCGATGCTGAACGCCTCGATGGACGAGGAAAGGGAAGAGATAGTCATCAAGAAATACATCAACATGGGGATTGCAGTGGACACCCCCGAAGGGCTCATGGTGCCTGTAATAAAAGAGGTGGAGAAAAAGACCATCCTTCAGCTCGCGATGGAGCTGCAAGAGATATCGGACAGGGCGCGGCAGAGAAAGATATCTATGGAAGAGCTGAAGGGCAACAGCTTCACAATTACGAATTACGGCCATTTCGGCGGGCTCTTCGCCACCCCGATAATAAATTCCCCCGACACGGCCATCCTCGGCCTGGGGCGGATTGCGGAGAAGCCCTGGGTCAGAAACGGCAGGATTGAGATCAGAAAGGTGCTGCACCTTTCATTAACATTCGACCACAGGGTCACCGATGGCGCGGACGCCTCCAGGTTCCTCACGAAAATAGTCCGCTATCTGGAAGACCCGGCACTCATATTCATTGAAAGCGCTTGAAGCACTGTTCAACCCACGGAGCATAGCCGTATTCGGCGCGGCCCACACCGAAGCCAAACTTGGCGGCACCGTGATGAAAAACCTGCTCCCAATGAGCCGGAAGGCGTCGATTTTTCCCATAAACCCCAAATACGGGTCCATCATGGGAATAAAGTCTCTCCGGTCGGCCGCCGAATTGCCGGGCCGCGTAGATCTTGCCATATTAATGCGGCCGGCCCCGGAGGTGCCGGGCATCCTGCGCGAACTTGCCAACAGGGCTTCCTTTGCCATCATAGTCAGCGCGGGGTTTGCGGAGGCGGGGGAGGCCGGGCTCCAGGAAGAGGTAAAAAAGGCCGCCTCACAGGGCGGAATAAGGGTTGTGGGGCCAAACTGCATGGGGATTTTCAATACGTGCAGCGGGCTCGACACGCTCATCCTGCCTCCGGAGAGGCTCCGCAGGCCCGCGTGCGGCAACGTGGCGGTCACCACGCAAAGCGGGGCCGTCATGAGTTCCGTATTCGAGTCCATGGTGGAGGGCGGAATCGGCACATCGATTACCGCCCACTACGGAAATGCGGCGGACATAGACGAGTCGGACGTTTATGAATACCTGGCTGACGATGACCAGACGTCGGCGGTCATCTCATATATCGAATCCGTGCGCGACGGGCGCAGGTTTCTGGAAAAGGCCAGCGCCCTGTCGCTAAAAAAACCCCTTCTCGTGCTGAAGGCGGGAAAGGGCCGCGCGGGGCAGGCCGCCGCCTTCTCTCATACCGGGCGGCTGGCCGGAAGATACGAAGTTTTCAGGTCCGTAATGAGGCAGTTCGGCCTCCGGGAGGCGGCCACATTCGAGGAGCTGATAGACGGGGCAAAGGCCCTTTCATACCAGAGGCCCAAAAAAGGCAGGAGCGTCTTCATAATCACAAACGGCGGGGGCGCCGGGGTGCTTGCCTCGGATGAAAGCGCGAGGCAGGGCCTTCAGGTAAATGCCCTGCCCAAAGACAAGTTAAAAAAACTGAAGGCGTTGTTCCCGCCATTCTATGCGATTGGAAACCCCCTGGATTTAACGGCCCAGGTGCGCGATGAGGACTACCAGACGGTATTGAATGAAATAAAAGACGGCTACGACGGGTTTGTCATAATCGCGCTCTCGGCCGTAACCGGAATAACAGAAAAACTGGGTGGAATACTTTCCGGGTTCATTAAAGATGCTGGCAAGCCAGCCGTCTTCCATACGGGAAGGGATGCCGTCGGGAAGCAGCTTGCCCTTATGGCCGAAACGGCAGGGATACCCTGCTATCCCACGCCGGAGCGCTGCGTGAGGGCGCTTGGAAAGCTGCTGGAATAAAAAAAATGCTTAAAGAAAAAATTCAAAGGCTGATTGAAAGCGCGGGCGGCGAAAAAATTATCCTGGAGCATGAGGCCAAAGGGCTGCTCAGAGAGCTTGGCCTCGATGTGCCAAGGGGCGTCTTCATTGAAAGAGGGAAAAAATCAGCCCCCGCCGGAGAGACGGTATTTCCGGCGGCGGTAAAGACGGTTTCGAGGTTGATAAAATCAAAATCCGGCGCACAGGCGCTCAGGCTCGGCGTGAGGGATGAAAATGGACTCGGACAGGCCATTGACGAACTGGCGGGCATGGAAGGCGCCCTTGGCGTGCTTGTCGAGGAGATGGTAACGGGCGGCATTGAGGCCATAGCAGGCGGGACCATGGATGCCCAGTTCGGCCCTGTCGTGATGTTCGGACTCGGCGGGCTCTTTGTCGAGGTGTTCGAGGATGTGGCCTTCGCGCTTGCGCCCGTAAACAGGGAAGGCGCCTTGTGGCTTGTTTCTCAAATAAAGGGACATAAAATACTGAAGGGGCTCCGCGGGATGCCGCCTGTCGATATGGATGCGCTTGCCGGGGCCGTTGTCACGGTGTCGGAGATTATCGCCACGGGGCTCGTAGCGGAAATAGACCTGAACCCTGTTGCGCTTTTCCCGGACAGGGCAGTGGTGCTTGACGCGAAGATCTTCCTGCCCTGAAAAAATTTCTGTCCTGAAAACGGGGCTAATAATCCCGCGCCTTCATCGCCTCGAAGACCCTCTCCTTTGCGATCTCCTCGGCGGCCGTTCTCGGCAGCTTGTTTTCAGACCTGGACTTCCCGATTATCAAATATGTGTTCTGCCGTATCCTGTCCGATATAGCCTTGAACGCGTCCTCCGCCGTTTTCCTCGCGTATTCCATCGCGGCCATTATGACCCCTCCGGCGTTGGCTATGAAATCCGGGATGCAGAGGATGCCCATCCGCGCAAGCTCCTGCTCGGCCTCATTCGTGGCGGGGATATTTGCCCCCTGCAATATGAGCCTGGCCTTTATTGAATGCACATTGTCCATGCTGATGACATCCGGAGTTGCCGCCGGTATCAGGATGTCGCACGGGACGGTAAGGACGTCCTCCGCCCCCATTCGCGTTGCGTCCCCGTAATTTATTACGCTTCCGGTGCCCTTTTTTATTTCAAGGAGTTCTTCCAGGTCCAGCCCCTCGCCGTTGAAGACCGCCCCCTGAGAGTCCGACGCGGCGACAAGGACAGCGCCCTTTTTTGCAAGGAAGCTTGCGGCCGCCCTCCCCACGTTGCCGAAACCGTGCAGCGCCACCTTTGCCCCTTCAAGCTCCACTTCCACATAGGGGCAGGCCACCTGGGCGCATTCCGAAAGCCCGAAGCCTGTCGCCCCGTACTTGTCCAGCGGCAGACCGCCTATCTCCGCCGGGAGCCCCGTTGCCCTGCCTGTCTCCTCATGCACCCATTCCATGCACTGCTCGTCGCTTCCCATGTCCGGGCCGGGTATGTATTCGTCCAGGCCCCTTATGAGCTTTGCGAAAACCCTGAACATATGCTCCTTGTCGGCCCTTCTGGGGCCGGCGATTATGCCAGCCTTCCCTCCCCCATGGGGCAGGCCCGCAATGGAGTTCTTGAGCGTCATGGTGCGCGCAAGCCTTGCCACTTCAAGGGCGCTTACGGAAGGCGACACCCTGACCCCGCCTATCGAGGGGCCGAGGGCGGTATTGTCCACCACAATAACGGCATTCAAATCCGCTTTTTGGGAATGCAGGTACGTGATTTTAAGAGGCCCCAGCTCATCGGTCTTTACGTTTTCCATAAAATTAATCTATACCAAAATCCGGCGGCTGCAAACAGTTTTTTTCATTCCGCCCCCTGTTGTAGACAAGCGGATTTCAGGTGATAGAATCTAACCAGGAAAGGGGATGCCGCTAAAGGCGTGAAAAAAATGCTCTGAAGCACATAGGGGAGGCCCCCTTGATGAATTCCGACTACTTTGATTTTTCCAGCGACCGCAGAGGCATCAGACAGGAAGAGAACGAGGCCATCTGGAAGGACTTTTACAGGTACGAGCCGGTTGACACTGGCCTCGACTACTGCTGCCAGATATTCATAGACGTACCCTACATAGAAATCGAGGTCAGGATGGGCGGGTTCCTGCGCGTAGAGGTCTTTTCCGTGGACAGGTGCCCCAAATGCGGCAGGTGGCTCAAGGACATACGAAAGCTGAAGGGCCGCTGACGCGCAGGGTGCGGGGAAATGGTAAAGACAAAGAGGGTTTACGATGCTCCCGCCCCGGACGACGGCCTCAGGGTTCTTGTGGACAGGGTGTGGCCGCGCGGCCTCACAAGGGAAAAGGCCAGGGTCGACATCTGGATACGGGACATAGCCCCTTCATCCGGGTTGAGGAAATGGTTCTCCCATGACGAGACGAAATGGGAAGAATTCAGGAAAAGGTATTTTTCCGAGCTTGACGCGATGGACGGACCCGTTTCCGAACTCCGCAACATCGTGAAAAAAACCAAAAGGGTCACGTTCCTCTTTGGCTCGAAAGAGGAAAAATACAACAATGCAAATGCCCTCATCGAATACCTGAAAAAGAAGTCTTGGTGTGGTGCCCCGTAAATTTCCATCATAAGTCATTGATCCCTAAAAAGCCCCTTGACATCCAAATAAATTAGAATTATTATTAATTAATAATGACTCGATAATGCAAAAGGAGATGAAGGATTTGAAGCAGGCAGGTGGCAAAAAGATGAAAAACACGCCGCAGAGGCTTGCGATTGGCAGGTTTCTGGAGGGCAACAGGACGCACCCCTCGGTTGAGGACGTCTATGGCGCTGTCTCTAAGGAGCTGAAGGCGATATCCCTCGCGACCGTTTACAATACCCTTGAGACCTTCAGGCAGGCGGGCGAGGTCATGGAGATAGGCATAGACCCCGGCAGGAGGCGCTATGACCCGAACACGGCCCCCCACCCTCACTTGATGTGCATCCAGTGCGGCAAGGTGATTGACGTGCGCATTGACTCGGAACCCAAACTGGCTGATACTGAAAAAAAAGGGTTCGATATAGTGAGCAGCAGGGTCGATTTCTACGGCGTATGCCCCGCCTGCAAGGGCAAAAAAACCGGAAAAGGGAAGTAAGTGAGGCGGCAAATATTTTACTGGAACCTGTCTCAAAATTGATTTTGAAGCGAAAGAGAGGGGAAATAGTGGCAGGCAAGGAAGAAAGGGGAAACCGCCCGGAGGCGCAGCAGCGCTGCGTTGAGGACGGTTTTCCCTTGATGACGCCGTATGCCTGATTTCAGCCTCTTGCAGCCAGAAGCAATTTTGAGACAGGTTCTAAAAAAAGGAGGTCTTGGCCATGCAAGGGTGCTGCGCGTTGAGAGTCGGGGACACGGTGCCGGATTTCAGGATTGAGACTTTTGAACCGGCCATAGGCGGGTTCGGGGAGATAAGCCTCGAACAGATGAAGAAGGGCGGGAAGTGGACAATCCTCTTCTTCTATCCGGCGGACTTCACATTTGTCTGAGCGACCGAATTCGCTGACCTGGCAGGTCAGTATGAAAACTTCAGGAATGCCGGAGCGGAGCTTGTTACGGTAAGCACGGACACAAAATTCGTCCACCTGGCATGGCATCTGGACGAAGCCATGCTGAAGGACGCCAAATACCCGATGGGGGCCGACCCTGCCGGAAAGCTCTCCAGGCTTTTCGGCGTTTATGACGAAGACAGCGGGCTCGCCCAGCGCGGGACCTTCATAATCAGCCCCGAAGGAAAACTTGCCGGCACCGAGGTAAGCCATATCGATGTGGGCAGGAACTCGGACGAGCTTTTGAGAAAACTCAAGGCCAACATGTACAAGTCCCTTCATGCGGAAGAGGTCTGCCCGGCCAAATGGCAGGAAGGGGAAAAAACCATGAAACCGGCCCCGGAGTTCGTGGGCAAGGTCTCGGAGGCTTACGTTTAAAAGGCATGATAAATTCCCTCCCCCCCCAACCCCTTTCCCCCATGGAGAGGGGCCGGGGTGAGGGAGAAAGGGTGCAAAGGACTCGCGGATCGTGTCCGCACATTGATGATTGACTGCCCGCCGGATTTGATGATAGAGTCGCCTATATGAGGATCCTCGAAGTGAGGGGCCTGAGCAAGTCCTTCGAGCACGGTTTTTTTGCGCTCAAAAACGTAAGTTTGAGCGTTTCAAGCGGTGAGATAGTGGGCATCCTCGGCCCGAACGGGGCTGGCAAGACCACTCTCATCCACTCGATATTGGGCCTCATCACTCCCACATCCGGGAGCATAGAGATATTCGGCAAAAAGCTCGACCACGGCAACCGTCTGGAGCTGCTGTCAAGGATGAATTTCGCTTCAAATTACGTTTCATTGCCGCAGACGCTCACCCCGTGGGAAAACCTTATGGTCTACGCCCTCATGTACGAGGTCGAAAACCCCAGGGAAAGGTGCGCCCGGATGCTTGAGCTATTTGATCTCTACCATCTGAGAAAAAAGATTTCGCGCTCCCTTTCGTCCGGCCAGATGATGCGCCTGACCCTGGCCAAGGCCCTGCTGAACAACCCCGAGATCCTTCTGCTGGATGAGCCCACATCCGGGCTGGACCCCGAAATAGCGCGGAAAACAAGGGAACTGCTCAAGGACATGGCCAGCAGGCAGGGCCTGAGCGTGATCTACACGTCCCATAACCTCTGGGAGATGCAGGAGGTCGCCGACAGGGTGATATTCCTTAAGGCCGGGGAGATACTGATGCAGGGGCCGTCAAGCGAACTCCTCGGCAAATACAACGTGGAAAACCTTGAGGAGCTTTTCTTCAAGGCCCTGAAGACGGCCGGATGAACCCAAGGCACATAACAGCTGTCATACTGAGACAGCTCTATCTCTACAAACGGAGCCTCACAAGGCTGATGGAGATATTCTACTGGCCGACTATGGACCTGCTGCTCTGGGGGTTCGTAACAATGTACCTCCGCAAGACGGCGGAAGGCATCCCCATGTTCGTCTCCTATTTCATAGGGGCGCTCATCCTGTGGGACATCCTCTTCAGGGCCGAGCAGGGGGTCGCGGTGTCGTTCCTTGAAGACATGTGGTCGAGGAACCTTATCAATATATTCGTCTCCCCGATAAGCGTGACGGAATATTTAGTGGGGCTGCTGCTGATAAGCACGTTCAAGGTGATTGCCGCCTTCGCTGTGACGTCCTCGCTCGGCTGGCTCCTTTATTCGTTCAATATCTTCAAGCTGGGGATCTCGCTCCTGCCGCTGATGCTGAACCTGGTCGCGATGGGCTGGACGATAGGGCTTTTCACCAGCGCCCTGATATTGCGGTTCGGCTTCGAGGCGGAGATACTGGCCTGGGCGCTGGCGCTTTTCTTCATGCCCTTTTCGGCTGTGTTCTACCCCGTAAGGATACTGCCCAATGCACTTCAGGCCGTGGCGTTTTTCATTCCCGCCTCGCACGCGTTCGAGGGGATGAGGGAGGTGATAAACACCTCCGCGTTCCCGGTTGCGGACGTACTGTGGGCAACCGGGTTCAACCTGCTCTACATATCCCTTTCGCTTGTCTTTTTTGCCCGGATATACAAACGGGTGCTCATGAAAGGCATCATCCCGAAGGTGGGAGAATAGCCTGAATTTTCCGTATTGACAACCCTGGCGTTCCCTTGTAGGATTTGCTCTGGATACAAAAAACCGCCAACTGCAAAAATTCCTAAAAGGAGGATGTGAATGAAAAGGCTTGTTCTATCGTTCATAACGGTTTTGGCCCTGCTTGGCTTTACAACTGCCGGATTTGCCGAGAATATCCACGAAAACGTCGGATGCGGCCTTGGGACCATGCTGCTTGAGAAATCAAAAGACAGCATACTCATCGAGATACTTGCCGCGACCACAAACGCCACACTGGGCAACCAGACATTCGGCATATCCTCCGGCACCCTTGGCTGCCGGCAGCCTGCGAGATGGGCCTCCAACGAGCTTAACCAGTTCGTCGCGGCCAACATGGACTCGCTTGCAAAAGACATCGCCGCCGGCAAAGGCGAATCCCTCGACACCCTTGCGGAGCTTATGAAAATACCTTCCGGCGGCAGGGCCGCTTTCTATTCGAAGCTCCAGGCCAATTTCGCAAAAATATTCACCTCCGAAAACGTCCAGAGCGCGGATGTCATTGACAATATAGTCTCAGTGGCCCTGAGCTAGAAAGAAAAAAAAGAGCATCAAAGTCTATAGATGCAGTCCGGAAGAAGGGAGCTGGCATCGGGGCCGGTGTCCCTTTTTCCGTTGTAAGCACAGTGTAGAATGAAAAGAAAGCGTCTGCCGGCTTTAATAACGGCTGCTTTCCTGTTTATTTTATCCGCCCGCGCATGCCTTGCCGGAGAGAACGGTTCCTATTTGGACGGACTCCTGGCCCGCGCAAGGCAGAAAGAGCTGTACCGGGACAGGACATGGGAAGCCCTGCTCCATTATAAAAAACGCGGACTTTTCCTTACAGGCATGCACAGCCTGGTGGACGACCCGAAATTCTTCCTCGCGCCAGATGGCAGGGACAACCCGGAATCCGAACTGGAAGCCACTATAAGGGCCTTTTTCAGTCCGGAGACCGGAGACGGCAGCGCCAGGTGCAGGTTTCCCGCGCGTTACGACTGGCTGAAAACAGCCCTCCGGATTGACGAGTCCAGACTGCCAGGGGCCTATTGTCCCGCGTTCGAAAAGGCAATCGGCGGCAAGGAGTTCCGCAGGGCCGTGCTGGTTTTCCCCACGGCCCACATGAACAGCCCGGCCTCCATGTTCGGCCACACCCTTATAAGGATAGACACCGGGTACAGGAGCAAACTACTCTCCTATGCGGTAAACTACTCAGCCAACGCAACGGACACCAACGGCCTGCTGTTTGCGTTCAAGGGACTGTTCGGGTTCTACAAGGGATATTTTTCCATTCTCCCCTACTACGAAAAAGTCAAAGAGTACAACAACATGGACCAGAGGGACATGTGGGAATACAACCTGGACCTCACCCCTGAAGAGATAAGGCGGATGGTGCTGCACATCTGGGAGCTTCAGGGCATATATTCCTATTATTATTTCCTGGACGAGAACTGCTCCTACAACCTCCTTTTCCTGCTTGAGGCCGCAAGGCCGCCGCTGGACCTGACCGACAGGTTCAGGCTCTCCGCCATCCCGGTGGACACGATAAAGGCTGTGGGTGAGGCGGGCCTGATATCCGGGGTGGAATACCGTCCTTCACAGGCCACGGTCATAAGAGAAAAAGCGGCCCTGGTCAATGGGCCGGACAGGGCCGAAGCGCTTGCAATATCCGAGGGCAAAACCGGCGCTGACACATTCAACTGGAGGACTGAAAGCAGGAACGAGCGCATCCTGACTGACGACCTCGCAATAGAACTCCTGCAATACAACTTCTCGAAAGGCAAAATACCCAAAACCAAATACAAGAAAGCTTTTTTGAGCGTCCTTGAGGCACGTGGAAAGCTCGGGGCTGAACCATCCATGGATGGGGAAGACCCAAATGACACCGGCGCGGAGCGCCCCGACAGGGGGCACGGCTCCCGGAGGGCAGGCATTGGGTTTGGGTTCAGGCGCGGGGCGCCCTTCATCGAAATGTCCTACAGGCCCGCCTACCACGACCTGCTGGACCCCTCACAGGGCTATGTTTCAGGCTCGCAGATAGAATTTTTAAGCATAAGCGCCAGGTACTACATAAGGGAAAACAGGCTCAGGCTGAGCAGGATGAATTTCATAAGCATCGTCTCGCTTGCCCCAAGGGACTGGTTTTTCAAGCCTGTGTCATGGAAGATAGACACGGGCCTGCTGGAAAAGGCCGTGAGCGCGGACAGGGACTCGACCGTCTTTTTCCTGAACCCCGGTGGCGGGTTCGCCTGGAACGCGGGAAATAACGGTCTTTTTTATGCACTCCTGGAGACCGATGTAAATGCCGGGGACAGGCTTAGGGACAAGTACGCAATCGGGCCTGGGGCTTCGGCAGGCATTATCGCCAGCGTGGCTGGCGGATGGAAAACCCATACTTGCGGCAGATGGACCCAATACGTGGCCGGAGACAGGCACACGGAGCTGTCCCTGGAATCGGCCCACAGGTTCAGGCTCGGCCCGGAAGAAGCTCTGGATTTAATCTTCTCCGGTTCCTGGGCCTATGGGAGTTCCAGGCCGGAAGCGATTATGAAGCTGAACAGGTATTTCTGATTGCGCTTCCGATAGCCCCCAAACGTAAATTATTTCCGCCGGATAAGTATCTATAATTAAATCTTATAGTCATTTTTATTGAAATTTGGAATTGAATTTTATTATCATTCCATTTCATAAGCCCTCTTTGAGGGAAAAAAATTCCAGAGAAAAGGAGGGGAGAGAAGCATGGAACCTATGAGCGGCAGCATTATGGTAGCAGCGACCGCCCTTATTGTGGGACTTGCCTTCGGTTTCGTGCTGCAGAGGGGCAGGTTTTGCGTCAACACGGCATTCAGGGACATAATCTTCATAAATGACGTGACGCTCTTCAGGGCCTATCTTCTGGCGGTAGTCATCGCCATAATCGGAGCGAATTTCCTTGAAGACATGCACTGGCTGGGCACCGACGTTGACGGCACCCCGTTCACGCTTGCCAGACAGGCATTTGCCCCCGTGGCAAACATCGTTGGCGGCTATGTCTTCGGTCTGGGCATGGTGCTGGCTGGCGGCTGCGGCAGCGGCATCCTCTACAGGGTGGGCGAAGGCCTCACGGCGGCAATGCTTGCGGTCCTTGGCTTTGCAATCGGCATTCTTACAACGACATCGGGCGTACTAAGACCCGTATATCTTTTTCTGAGGAGCTACAAGGTGGGCCTAACCGGGGCGGACGGCCAGACCAACTACGGCTTTG
>JAJYJS010000016.1 GCA_021789215.1 Nitrospirota bacterium
ACAGCCAGTATGTGGTGTTCGCCTGGAACGACCTGGGCATGCACTGCGCAAACCCCACATATAATTCGGCGGTCATACTGCCGCCCTACAACACCATCTGGGCGCAGGTCGTCAAGAGGGGCAACCCGCCCCAGGTAGTCACGAAGGGCCTTACGGTGCAGTACAGGTTCATAAACAACACCTATTCCTACGGCAAAGGGAGTTTCGGCCAGTTCTGGGACAATGCCTTGAAGCTCTTTGGCATCACCCTGGCAAAAAATACGGGCCTGAACCTTGTAACCCCCACGCTTCATAACGGGCTGACCGGGCAGATGGCGGCAAAGAGCGGCCACTTCGAGGCCGACGGCGTGCCACTGACTCCGCTGGACGACTCCGGCACTTGGAACCCCTATCAGGTTGCGGAGATTACCGTATTGGACTCCACCGGAAAGACTGTGGCCCAGACGCGCACCACGGCCCCGGTCTCCGACGAAATAAACTGCTCCAAGTGCCACGGCAGTAATCCGTTTCTGGACATCCTGCAAAAACATGACGCCAACGAGGGCACCAATCTTGTGGCAAGCCGGCCCGTGCTGTGCGCAAGCTGCCACGGGAGCCCCATCCTCGCCACAAGCGGCAAGGGGTCTTCAGGGGAGTACCTCTCGCAGGCCATTCACGGTTTCCACGCAAACAAGGGCGCGGCCTGCTACGACTGCCACCCCGGGCAGAAGACCCAATGCAGCAGGAGCATCGCGCATACCGCTCCCGACGGCAACTGCACGGCATGCCACGGGGACCTGTACCAGGTGTCTTCCTCCGTCTCCTCCGGGGCAAGGCTCCCGTGGGTGAACGAGCCCAAGTGCGTCACCTGCCATAACGTAGCGGGCGTGGACACCGGGAGCAGCCTTTACAGGAACTCCACCGGACACGGCGGGATGTATTGCGAGAGCTGCCACGGGAGCCCGCACGCAATGGTGCCCTCGAACCAGGCCTCAGACAATTACCAGGCAATCCAGTACCAGGGCAAGGCAAAGACAATCGGGAGCTGCGGCGTCTGCCACGACAGCTCAAGGGGCGGCGGCAGCATCTCCGATTTCTCCGAAACGCATGCGGGGCCTAACCCGGAGCACATGACGGCATGCAACATCTGCCACACGGCGGTCTCAACGGACACATCCGAATGGCCGCACGCTTACCAGTGGAGAAACAGCAACGTAACGGGCTCTACAAACACCACAACGTCCTCTGGGTCTTCCGGCTCTTCCGACAACTAAAGCCGGTGTAAACGACCGGGGGCGGCACCGCCGCCCCCTTTTTCAATTGCCGGTATCCGCCCTTTCAAATATAATGAGCTATGAAGGGTTTTGTTCTTCCTTTCCCCTCATCCCTCGAAAAACTGATGCCCCCCGGCACACTCAAAAGACTGCTGGACAAAAAGGCGCTTTCCCCATACACCTACGGGGATTTGCAGATAGTAAGGATAAGACACGACGCCGATGGCGTAAGCAGGGGGGCGGTGGTTTTACCGGCGGAGCTTATAGTCCACAGCTTTCCCCGCATAAAAAGGATATTGCACCTTGAAAACGGGATAAAAAGGTATTTCAAGGATGCTGATTTTTTCGCCGAGGAAAAGATAGACGGCTACAACGTAAGGGCCGTTTTCGCGGAGGGCAGGCTCCTTGCCTTCACGCGAGGGGGGTTCGTCTGCCCCTTCACGGTTGACAGGCTTCCAGACCTTATTAACATCTCATTTCTCAAGGACAATCCCGGCTATGTCCTGTGCGGCGAGATGGCCGGGCCCGAAAACCCCTATAACACCGAACCCGTTGCCTACATAAAGGAGGACGTGAAATTCTTCGGCTTCGATATCATGGATGGCGGCGGCAGCCTCCTTCCGGCGGACGAAAAAACAAGTCTGTTCCGGGAATACGGCATAGAGCACGTGAGGCGCTGGGGGCCATTCACGACGCGGGACATCCCTGAAATCAGGGAAATCGTGTCAGGTCTCAACGAGGATGGCAGGGAGGGCCTCGTCCTTAAAAGCCCCTCCGGCCGGGGGGAGATGGTTAAATATGTGACCGCAGGCTCGTGCCTGAGGGATGTGGAGTCCACTGCGGGACTGATGGCGGAGATCCCTCCGGGATACTATCTGCAAAGGCTCTGGAGGAGCATCTTTTCAGCCCAGGAGTCCGGCTTGCGGGCTGATGACCCGTTTCTGCTCCGGTTCATCAAGTCGCTCTATGTGGAAAACCTTGAGCTTCTAAGGTGCATCGAAAAGGGCGGCAGCATTACGGAGGACTTTCAAATCCGGGTCACGAAACCGCAGGTCGCCGAAGAGCTTTTGCTCCACCTGAAGAGGGCCGGGGTGCGTGCAAGGATAATATCGATGGAGAAGGTCCAGGGGCACTGGAAGGCCCGGATCCAGAGGACTTACATAAAAGGGACGAGGGAGCTTGCCGGAAGGCTCAAGGGGCGCGGGTTTTACGACTAAAGCTCTTCCTGTCTTACTTCCTCGGAGGCCTGAAGGTCCTTCGATTTTTTTATCAGGCCAGTCATGTATTCCTTGAACTTCTCCGGTATCAGCCACCTTATGCCAAGCTTGTCGGCCCATTTGATTATCCCCTGGTCTGCGGTGACGAGAAGGGCGTCAAGCTCCCTGGCAAGCAGTATGAGGTCGACGTCTTCCTTGCTGTCTATTATCCCTTCGCGGAGCGCCTCGCGGTACTTGCGCCGGAGGTCCTGTATGACCTCCTCAGGGCTTTTGCCCTCCACGTTCCTCACTGCCTTTTCGGCGGAGCGAAGGCCCCTGTTGACCCGTTCCCTTATGTCCTCGACAAGCTCGTAGAGAAGAAACCCCGGTATTGGTATCTCGTGTTTCCTGGGCGGCTTCTGGTGGAGGTACACTAGCAGCTCGCCCGGTATCTTTTCCTCTTCCAGGAAGTTCCTCAGCTCGTTGAAGATGGAGGGGGGCATGTAGAAGTCGAATATGGGCACCTGGGCGGCCATGAACAGGAACGCCTCCAGCGCGGCAGTGGGCGTCGGCCCGAAGCTCCTGCGCACATCGGGGTTCACAAACAGGCTCGTATCGAGGACGGCCCGGTCTTTCTTAAAGCTTGCTTCTTCCATAAAGGTCAAAACTGTATGTGTTCCACTGTCCGCATCCGGGGCACCTTCCGGACCATTCGGCTGAAAGGTGTCCGCACGACTTGCAGCTGTAGAAGAGGTTCCACGGCGTTATGTCCATCGCCTTTCTGAAGGCGCGCGCGGCTTCCTTGTAATGTTCCCTTCTCATGTAAAGCTCCCCAAGGAGCGTGTAAAGGGGCTGGTAGCTCTCGGCGGAGTCGAAGCCTTTGAGGATTTCCAGCGCGTCGTCCACCATCTCGAGCCTGTAATAGAGCTTGCCCAGAAGAAATTTCAGTACCGGCTCGCCCGGCCTCCTAAGGATGGCCGTCTGGTAGAGCTTTATTATCCTGTCGGGCTCGCCCAGGTTTATGAGCAGGTCCTCAAGCCTGGCAAGTATTATGATAGAGCCCGTCTGGTCGTATCCCCTCTCAAGGAATTCCACCGCCTGCTCGCCCTCTCCCTCGTGCAGGAGCACCTCGGCGGCACCAAGGTAGGCGGGTATGAATTCCTTGTCGTACCTTAGCACGGAGCGGAATATCTTCCCTGCCCTGTCCAGGTCGTTTGCCTCAAGCGACTGCTTGGCGTATTCATACCTGTACCCGTGGAGCCTTGCCTCCTCGGCCTTCTGGTCTGGCAGGTGCTGGTGCTTGAGAACTGATTTCTGGACCTCGACCAGGTCCGCCCAGCGCTCAAGCCTTTCAAGGGTGGAGCTTTTCCGTCCGAGGGCTGAAAGGTTGTCGGCGTCTATCTCGAGTATCTCCTCGGTGTATGTGAGGGCCTCGTCCCAGCGGTTCATCTCCCGCATCTGCTCTTCCATCGAGAAAAGGGCCTCGAGGCTCTTGCCGCCCGAGGCGCGCAGCGCGTTCTTGTAATATTCCACCGCCTTGCCCCGCTGGCCCATATGGGCCATGATGTCCCCCAGCCTGAGCAGGGCGTTCGTGTGGTTTGGCTCTTCCTTCAATATCCCTTCCAGCAGGTCCCTGGCCTCTTCCCTGTCGTTGGCCAGTATGGCGTTTATGGCCCTGGAATAAAGCCCCTCAAGGCGCTCCTCTTTCTTCTGCATCTTCGTGAGCTTGTAGTTGTTCATGAAGCGGCGGGTGTCCCTCAGGACGACCAGTATGAGCATAAGCGCGGCCCCGATGAAAACAGAAAACAGCACAAGGCCTATCTTCGGGACCTCATATGTCTTGTCGAACGGGACGTTGAATGTGGTCGTGTCGTAATTGTGGAAGGCAAAAAGCGCGGCCACCCCGAAAAACAGGATCAATATGAAGACGGCTATCTTGTTCAAGAGTGGTGGTAACCCCTGCCTTTCAAAATGGAAACCGCCCTGTAGAGCTGCTCAAGGAGCACCACCCTGGCAAGCTCATGAGGGAACGTCATTTGAGAAAGAGACAGCGCTGCCGGCGCGGCCCCCTTGACCTCCGCGGACAGCCCGTACGGGCCGCCGAGCACGAACTGCCATTCGTCCCTCCCGTCAAGGAAGCGGGCCAGCCCCTCGGAGCTCATCATCTTTCCCTTCTCGTCAAGGAGCACGTAATCCTTACCCCCTGTCTGTTTCAGAATCCGCCTGCCTTCCTCTCTCAGGGCCGCCTCAACAGGCCTGCCCTTCTCCTCTTTTATCTCCACGACCCTGACCTCGGCCATCGTGCTCAGGTCTTTAATATACTTCTTTATGCCCTCTTTTATGAAGCCCTCTTTCGTCTTGCCGGGCCAGATAAGGGTCAGCCGCATTCAGGAAACGGATACCCTCGGGGCATCCAGCCAGAGCTTTTCAAGCTCGTAGAACTGCCTGGTATCCTTCTCAAAGACATGCACGACCACGTCATTGTAATCCACAAGCACCCATTTGGCGTTCGAGAGCCCTTCCGTGCCGGAGGGCCTTATCTTTTTTGCCTTAAGGCTCTCTATCACGTGCTCCGCTATCGTCTTTACCTGGGTGGTGCTTTCGCCCGAACATATGACAAAAAAATCGGTGAACGAGGTGAGTTCATGCATTTCAAGCACAACTACGTCACCGGCCTTCTTATCCAGGGCAAACTGCGCGATTGCGAGCGCTTTCTCCCTACTCTCCGCGGACGGCCCTTTTTTTTCTTCCTGCAAAAAACAAAAACCTTTCTTTACAAATAAAGTTTGTAAGAAATTATAAAAGATTCAACAGCTTCTGGCAACAAATACCTTATGCTCCCGCCCCGTTTGACGAGCGACCTTATGTCCCTGGCCGCTATTTCCATGTCCCTTATCCTCACAAGGTGCAGCCCCCTGCCGCTTTTGAGCCTAAGGCTGAATACCCCTCTGCCTTTTCCGTCCAGCTCCGATAATCCAGCCCTCAGGCCTTCGGGACCGTCAATGTAAGGGGAATCCATGATGCTGCCAAAAGACCAGCCCGGCCTTGAAAGCACTGCGAAATCGGCCAGCTCTATGAGCCTTTCGGGCCGCCACCAGAGGTGAAGCTCCATGAATACGTCCATGCCTGTAATGAAAACGAGGTCGTCTTCCGGGTGGGAGAGTTTCAGTTCCTCAAGCGTATTGACGGTATAGGAGGGAGAGCTTTTTTTCCCCTCCCTGCATTCCACATCCGACAGCTCAAAAAAGGGGTTGCCCTTTATGGCAAGCTCCACCATGCGGAGCCGCTCACTGACCGGGGCAAGCTGGGCGCCGGTGTTCTTTAAGGGGGGCGTGCCCGCGGGCACGAACACCACTTTCTCCAGGCCCAGGGCCTCTCTGGCCTCTTCCGCGGCCCTCAAATGGGCCAGGTGTATGGGGTTGAACGTGCCGCCGAAGATGCCTCTTTTGCCCAAAGGAAAGGACCCCTAGAGCCCCATTTTCTTCAGCACGTCTTCGGTCTTGCTCCCCAGCGGAGCTTCATCGGGAAGATAAAGCATGACGCCCCCGCGGACGGGGCGTATGACGACCTTGCCCTCCCGCGCAAGCCTGTTGGTCACCTCAATGGGGTCAGCGCCCTCATAATACTGTTTGAACGCCTCGTTGAACCCTGAATAAACAGTATGTATGCCCTTGTAGGGCTCCTTCCGGAGACTGAGTATCGCCCTCTTGATGAACTCCTCGTAAGGCAGTTTTTTTTCTTCCTGCTCCATCATGCCCCCTCCCTGCATACTTGATTAATCAGAAAAAGCTTACCACAGGATAACCGGGAGTGCACTATGTAGCGATATCGTTTTCGACTGGCGGGATGGGCCTTCCATAGACCTCCGCAAGGATTTCGCCCGCGCCCCTGCCAAGGAGGGATTCCGCAAGCCCGGTGCCAAGGGCCTCGGGGGCCTCGGGCGAGCCTTCCCGGCCGTTTTTTATAACCTTTTCGCCGGAAGGGCTCCCAACCAGCCCCTCCATCCTGATTTTCCCGTCCTGCACCGCCGCATAGGCCGCAATGGGCACCTGGCAGCCGCCCTCAAGCCTCAGCAGAAAGGCCCTCTCCGCCCGCACGCAGACCGCCGTCTCCTGGTGGTTCAGCCTTGCCACAAGGGCGTTTATCTCCCTGTCGTCCTTTCTGCACTCGATTCCCACGGCCCCCTGCCCTATCGCCGGAAGCATCACCTGCGGGGCGATAATCTCCGTTATCCGCCCCTCGAAGCCAAGCCTTTTCATCCCGGCAACGGCAAGCACTATGGCGTCGAACGCGCCCTCGTCAAGCTTCCTCAGGCGGGTGTCCAGGTTGCCCCTCAGGCTCGTAATCTTCAGATCGGGCCTGGCGTAAAGCAGCTGGCAGGAGCGCCTGAGGCTGCTGGTGCCGATGTGCGCCCCCTGCGGAAGGTCCCTGAACCTTGCCCCGTTTTTTGAGACAAGCGCGTCCCCCGGCACCTCCCGCTTGCAGATGGCGGCCAGATGCAGCCCTTCCGGGAACTCCGTAGGTACGTCCTTCATGCTGTGCACGGCAATATCGGCCCTGCCCTCAAGCAGCGCCTCCTCTATCTCCTTTACGAAAAGCCCCTTGCCGCCCACCTGGGACAGGGCCACATCCAGTATCTTGTCCCCGGTGGTCTTGATCTTGTTCAGCTCTATCTCAAGCGAAGGCTCCATCTCCAAAAGCTGGGACCTTACCCACTCCGCCTGCCACAGCGCCAGTTTGCTCCCGCGAGTGCCGATTACAAGTTTTTTCCCCTTCATCTGGTGCAATCTCCGTTCAGCCCGTATAGTTTTCTGATGGTCTCTATGAGAAGCTCACGGTCCACGGCATCTTCCTTGAGCGCCGCGGTGGGCGGGTGGATGAGCTTGTTCACTATCGCGCTTGCCATGTATTCAACGGCCTTCTGCTCCTTCTCGCCAAGCTGGAGCTTGTTGAAAAGCCTGGCAAGCTCGCATTTCCTTATCTCCTCGGCCTTCTCCCGCAGTTCCACAATCGCGGGCACGCTCTGAAGGGAAGAGAGCCAGCGTTCGAAGCTCTCCACCTCCTCGCCGATTATCTTTTCGGCCTTCTCGGCCTCTTTGCCGCGCTCGTTCCTGTTTGCGTCCACAACACCCTGCAAATCATCCACGTCGTACAGATAGACGTTCTCCAGCCCGTTGATTTTGGGGTCTATGTTTCTTGGCACCGATATGTCTATAAGAAACACAGGCTCCTGCCTGCGGCCCTTCATTATATTATGCATGTCCTGCTTGTGGAGGACATAACCGGCCGCTCCGGTGGAGCAGAGCACTATATCGGAGCGGAACATCTCCTCCTTGAAGCCCTCGAACCTTACAGGCCTGCCGTTAAAGGCCCTGGCCAGCTCCTGGCCGCGCTCGAACGTCCTGTTGGCCACCGCGATCTCCCTGACCCCGCTGTTTATGAGGTGCTTGGCGGCAAGCTCGGCCATCTCCCCGGCCCCCAAAAGCAGAACGGACTTGCCGGTGAGGTCGTTGAATATCTTCTTTGCCAGCTCCACCGCCGCAAAGCTGATGGAAACGGCGTTCTCCGCCACCTTTGTCTCCGTCCTCACCCTCTTGGCAACGGATATGGCCTTTTTGAGGAGCTTGTTCATGAGTACGCCGGTGGCCTTTTTGTCGAGGGCAAACGCAAAGGCCCCCTTTACCTGGCCAAGTATCTGGGGCTCTCCCACGACCATGGAATCGAGGCTTGAGGCCACGCGGAATATGTGCCTCACGGCGTCCGGACCGGAATAAAAATAAAGCGCCCCGTCCAGAAGTTTTAAAGGTATCGAATGAAACGAGCTTATGAACTGCTTTATCCTGCCCGCGGCCTCTTCCGGGTCTTCGACGCCGGCGTATATCTCCACGCGGTTGCAGGTCGATACGATAATGGTCTCGCTCACGCCGGGCAGGCCCCGTATGCCCCTGAGGCCCGGCTCCAGCTTGTCGCCGCCAAAGGCCAGCTTCTCCCTGACCTCCACGTCGGCGCTTTTATGGTTCAGCCCCGCGACGAGGACCCTCATTGGAATATGTGCTGCCCTTTCTGGAGCAGCGCAAGGCCCGCAAAGGCCACTATTATGGTGAGGAATCCCAGAATCGAGAGGAAGGCCGCCCGCCTGCCCCTCCACCCCGCCAGGAGCCTCGCGTGCAGCACGATGCCGAATATCAGCCATGTGACTATCGACCAAACCTGCCGGGGCTCCCAGCTCAAGTAGCTGCCCCAGGCGTTTTCCGCCCAGAAGGCCCCTGTTATGATCGCCACGGTGAAGAGCGGGAACCCTATGGTTATCAGCCGGTAGTTTATCTCGTCAAGCTGCTTGAGGGAAGGGAGCCTTTCGAAAAGCCCCCCAAGGTGCTTGCTTTTTACATAGTGCTCCTGCACAAGGTACATGAGGCCCACCCCGGCGGCCATCGCGAAGGCCGCATTGGCCAGAAAGGCGAAGACCGCATGCACGCCAAGCCAGTTGCTGCGCAGTATGGGGCTGAGCGGCTTGATCTCCTTTGGGAGGAGTGAGGAGGCCAGCATCAGCGAGAACGCCACAGGGATTATGAAAGAGCCCAGGAGCCCCAGCTTGTACCTGTATTCAAGCGCGAAGAAGACGAGGAATATGCACCAGGCGAAAAAGGACGTCGCCTCGTGCGGGTTCACTATCGGGACGTGCCCGGCGGCAACCCCCCTGTACAGGATGAAGACCGTATGGAAGCCGAAGCCGATACCGGCCAGGAGCAGGATGAACTTTGGCAGCAGCTTTGTTTCCTTGAAAAGCTCCAGGAGTGCCAGGAGCATGGCGCCGAAATAGAACAGGAGACTTATATCGAATGTAATTTCACCCATATTCAGAAACAGCCAAGCTCGCAGGCGGATATCCTGATGCCGAGAGCGTCGGCGGACTCGCCCACCAATCTGTATTCAACGCCCAGCCGTTCGGCTATCTCCCTTGCGTCGCGGCAGGTTATCCTGCCGCCAGCGGCCCGGGCCTTTATCAATTCCTTTACCTTCTCCTTCACACGCCTGAGGACCTCTTCAACGCAAGCTTCCTCCGTTTCGCAAAAAACGGCGTCCTCCCTGAAGGCCCGCTCCCGTCCCGAAGAAAAATCCGCACGGACTTCACCCGGCAAAAAAACAATGTCCGCCATCCGCATGACGGCGGAGGCGGTGCCTTTAGGTACGGAAGCACTAATAAATATTACAATATCGGGCTTTAAAAGCTCAACGGCGCTGTTGCCCTCTATTATGATGCCCTTCTGGCCGGAGAGCTTGAAGACCGCCATCCCCAGGGCCTCGGCCAATTCCTCGCCGCCCGGGCTCTGGACCCAGATGGCCTTTTCCGCCCCGGCCTCAAGCATGCGCGAGGTGTCCTTGCCAGGGGTCCTCAGTGTTTCCTCATCATCGATAAGCGAGGTATAAAACTCCGTACGGGTGAACTTTATCGCCCCCCAGCCGCGGAGCCTGGCAAGCAGCAGACCCGCCATTAAAGTCTTGCCGGAGCCGCTCCCCCCGCCAGTAATCCCTATGGTGAGCGGACCTGCTATTCTTTTGCCGCCTCTTCCCTGGTCTCTTCCTTGTAGCCGCATTCCTTCTGCGGACAGAAGATGACGGTGGAAAGTTTGCCCTTCTTTTCAAGCAGGTAGCTGTTGCCGCAGTTGGGGCAGGCCCTGTTCACGGGCTTGTACCATGATATGAACTTGCAGTTGGGGTAATTGCTGCAGCTGTAGAAAAGCTTTCCCTTCTTTGAACGCCTCTCGACGATATTGCCGCCGTCCATCGGGCATTTGACCCCGAGCGAGAGGGGCCTTGTGTTCTTGCACTCCGGGTATCCTGAGCAGGCAAGGAACTTGCCGAACCGCCCCATCTTCAGCACCATAGGCGCGCCGCATTTGTCGCAGACCTCGCCGGTCTGCCCGGTAACGGGCTCGCCGCCCTCCAGGGGTTTCGTGTTCTTGCATTCGGGATAGCCGGAGCACGCAAGAAACCATCCGTGCCTTCCCCAGCGCTTCACCATCGGCAGGCCGCATTTCTCGCACACCACGTCGGTGGCCACGTCCTCCGGCCTTACCTTGCCGGGTATCTTGAGCGCGTCGTCAAGCTCCTTGCTGAACGGGCGGTAGAAGTCCTTCACGACCGAAACCCATTCCATCTTGCCGCTCTCTATCTCGTCAAGCTCGTTCTCCATGCGCGCCGTGAACCCTATGTCCATAAGCTCGGGGAACCTCTCGACGAGCAGGTCGTTTACCAGGATGCCCAGGTCCGTGGGCTTGAACCGCCCGGCGTCCTTCGACACGTATTTCCTGTCCTGTATCGTGGAGAGAATGGCGGCATACGTGCTCGGCCGGCCGATGCCCTTTTCCTCAAGCGCTTTTACCAGGCTTGCCTCCGAATACCTGGGCGGGGGCTGCGTGAAGTGCTGGTTGGGCTTTAGCTCGACAAGCCTTATCTCCTCCCCTTCGCCAAGGGGCGGCAGCAACCCTTCCTCCGCCTCCCCCGCGTCCTTGTAAAGGGTAAGGAAGCCGTCGAATTTTATTACGGTGCCCGAGGCCCTGAAGGCTGCCTCCGGCGTGCCTTCCGCATTTATGTTGAAGGTGGTCTGCTCCAGTTCGGCAGGCGACATCTGGCTCGCAAGGAAACGGTTCCAGATGAGGTTATAGAGCTTGAACTGCTCCTTGGAGAGGAATTTCTTCACCGCCTGGGGAGGCCTGTCAATGTAAGTGGGTCTTATCGCCTCGTGGGCCTCCTGAGCGGACTCCTTGCTCTTGTACTGCGGGGGGGTGCCCGGCGCGTATCTCTCCCCGAACTGCTCCACTATAAGCCTCCTGGCCCACTGCTGGGCCTCCGGGGCGATGCGCACGGAGTCGGTCCTCATGTAGGTGATGAGGCCGACCGGGCCTTCTTCGCCAAGCTCTATGCCCTCGTATAGCTGCTGCGCCAGCATCATCGTCTTTTTGGCCGTGAAGCCAAGCCTCTGGACGGACTCCTGCTGAAGCGTGCTCGTGATGAAAGGCGGGTTGGGCGAGCGCTTCCTGCGCTTTTTCTCCACCGCGCCCAGCACCAGTTTCCCCCTGCCCTCTATGGAGCCGGCGGCCTTTTTTGCGTCCTCCTCCGTCCTGAGCAGGAACTTGTCGCCGTTTTTGGGGTCGCGCTCTATGACGGGCTGCCCGCCGTAGAGGTGCAGCCTTGCCGGAAACGGCGGCGGCACAGAGCCCTCCATCACGGCGTCTATCGACCAGTATTCCTCTTTCTGGAACGCCTCTATCTCGCGCTCGCGCTCGGCCACGAGCCTCACGGCAACCGACTGCACGCGCCCCGCGCTGAGCCCCCTGCGCACCTTCCGCCAAAGCAGCGGGGAAAGCTCGTAGCCCACCAGCCTGTCCAGCACCCTTCTGGCCTGCTGTGCGTCCACCTTGTGCAGGTCTATGGCCCCCGGGTGCTGCATCGCTTCCTGCACGGCCCTGGCCGTTATCTCGTGGAAGCTCACCCGGAAAAGTTTTTTATCGCTGTCTTTCTTTTTCCCGTTAAGCTCCGAGGCTATATGGAAGGCGATCGCCTCACCCTCGCGGTCGGGGTCCGGGGCCAGGAAGACCTTTTCGGCCTTCTTCGATGCGCTCTTGAGCTCCCTCAGCACCTTTTCCTTCCCCGGAATAGTGACGTACTTTGGGGTGAACTCATTGTCCTTGTCCACACCCAGTTCCTTTTCCGGAAGGTCCTTCACGTGCCCTATCGAGGCCTGAACGGTATAGTCCTTGCCGAGTATCTTATTTAGCGTGCGCGCCTTGGCGGGCGACTCGACTATAACAAGAAAACCCATTTTTTGAACCTCATCTATTTCATTAAAAATTTTATCTACCCGTGAATCACGAGCTTTTTTCAAAAAACATCAATTGCCAGTCTAGAAAGCATTTTAGCAGATGGAAAATCTTTTTCCAGCACCCTGCCTGACCACTCCCTTAAGCTCCAGCGCCAGGAGCAGCCCCGAAACCGCCGGCATGGCCATCCCAAGCTCCCTGGCTATTTCGTCTATGTGCCTGGGCTCCGGGCTCATCACGCCCACAAGCCTCTTTTCGTCCTCATTGAGCTGGACCTTTAGCCCCCCTTCATCCGGTCTTTTTGCGAGAAACCCCTTAAGCACGGGGGCAAGCTCTTCCAAGATGTCCTCGGCCCCTGTCACAATCCTGGCCCCCCTTTTAATAAGCTCGTTGGTGCCTTTCGAGAAGGCGGAGTTTATATTGCCGGGAATTGAGAACACCTCCCTGCCCTGCTCAAGAGCGCAGTTTGCCGTGATCAGCGAGCCGCTGCCCTTTGCCGCCTCAACCACGATTACGCCTAGCGCCAGCCCGCTTATTATCCTGTTTCTCCTGGGGAAATTCTCCTTGCTGGGCTCCGCGCCAAGAGGGAACTCGCTCATGACGGCCCCGGAGGCGGAAAGCATGTCCATCAAACCCTTGTTTTCCTGCGGATAGGGGACATCAACCCCGGAGCCCATGATCCCGAAACTCCTTCCGCCAGCCTTGAGCGCGCCCTTGTGGGCGGCCGTGTCTATGCCCCTTGCCAGCCCGCTTACAATGGTAAAGCCCATCCGGGCAAGCTCGCCCGCGAGCCTCTCGGCCTGGGAGAGGCCGTATGCCGTGGGCGTCCTCGTCCCCACTATCCCGATTGCAAACCTGTCTTCCGCATTAAGGCTTCCCCGCACATAGATTACAGGCGGCGCATCAGGGATGTCCTTAAGCATCTCCGGATAATTTTCAGACTCATAAGTAAGGACGTCTATGCCTTTTTTGCCGGCCGCTTCAAGCCATTTTCCGATTTCGGCCCAGCCCGAAAAACCGGCTATCGCCTCCGCCCTGCCCCTGGAAATCCCCGCGGACTCCAGCTCCCTTGCCCCCATGCCGAACACGGCCTCCGCGCTGCCGAAGCGGGCTATTAGTTTCCTTATCGTCAGCGGCCCGATATCGGGAACGCACGAAAGCGCGACCAGGTGCCTGCAATCATTGTGTCTGCAATCATTCACGCCGGGGTTGCCGCTTTTTTCTCCGTGATGCTTCAGGGTATGAGACAAGTGCCGCCTTCCCCCTTCAGTTGCCGCGAAGCAATTTTTGGACCCTGAGCCTGAGTGCGTTCAGCTTTATAAAGCCTTCCGCGTCCTTCTGGTCGTATATCCGCTCTTCCTCGAAGGTGGCAAGCTCCGGGTGATAGAGGCTCCTGCCGGACTTCCTGCCCGCGACCTGGCAACTGCCTTTGTAGAGTTTCAGCCGGACCGTGCCGGACACATCCGTCTGGGCGCCGTCCATAAGCCCCTGGAGCATCTTTCTCTCCGGCGAGAACCAGTACCCGTAATATACAAGCTCCGCGTACCTGGGGATGAGGCTGTCCCGCAGGTGCAGGACCTCCCTGTCCAGCGCAAGGGATTCAACGGCCCTGTGGGCCGCGTGCAGCACGGTGCCGCCAGGGGTCTCATAAACCCCGCGCGATTTCATCCCCACGTAGCGGTTTTCGACAAGGTCGACCCTGCCGATGCCGTTTTCACCCGCAACACGGTTCAGCGTCTGCATTATTTCAAGCGGCCCCATGCGGTTGCCGTCTATCGCCACGGGGTTGCCCCCCTCGTATTCGATCTCGATATATACAGGCTTGTCCTTTGCCTTCTCCGGCGGGAGCATCATGGTGTACATGCCGGCAGGAGGCTCGGCCCATGGGTCTTCGAGTATGCCGCCCTCGTAGCTTATATGGAAGATGTTCCTGTCCGTGCTGTAGGGTTTTTCCTTCGTTGCCGTAACGGGGATGCCGTGCTCCGAGGCATATTCGATAAGGCTTTGCCTCGATTTGAAAGGCCACACCCTCCAGGGAGCGATTATCTTTATGTCCGGCTTCAGGGCATAGCAGGTAAGCTCGAAGCGGACCTGATCGTTGCCCTTGCCCGTGGCCCCGTGCGCGACGGCGTCGGCCCCCTCGCTGTTTGCTATGTCTATGAGCCTTTTGGCGATGAGCGGCCTTGCTATGGAGGTGCCCATGAGGTACACGCCCTCGTAAACGGCGTTTGCCCGGAGCATCGGGAATATGTAGTCCCTTACGAACTCCTCCCTCAAGTCCTCCACGAAGGCCTTTACCGCCCCCGTGTTTATCGCCTTTTCGTGAACGCCTCCAAGCTCCTCTTCCTGGCCCAGGTCGGCGCAGAAGGCGATGACCTCCGCGTTGTAAGTCTCCTTGAGCCATTTGATGGCGACGGATGTGTCCAGCCCCCCCGAATATGCAAGCACTATTTTCATTATTTCGCTCCGCCTTTATTTATTTCAGAAAAAATCACGGTGTTTTTTATGGAAACAAATATCACCATAGCACAAAATAAATTTAAATGTAAAACGGGAAGGCTGGAAGGGTTTTCACCTTAACCGCCGGAATGAAAGAGCAGGTATTCCCCCAGCGCGACCGAAAAAATGAGCATGGCCGAGGGGATAATCCTCTTATAAATGCCCCATAAGTCCGCCTTGAAATACTCCCTTGAGAGGATGAGGCAGACGTGCACGGGGCTAAGGAGCACCCCCAGAAAACCGCATGCGAACGCGAACGAGAGGGCATGGAGTGTGCCGCCGCCCTGCAAGCTCATGAGCAGGGGGAAAGTGGCGCTCACAAACCCCACCGTAAGGCCGGTCAGCAGCCCGCTCACAAAAGGCAGCACCGCAAGCAGAAGAATCAGCGGCACGCCCTCGCTGCTGAAAAAACCACCCAGTCTGGCAACCGCCCCGGAATCCTCCATCGTCTGCTTGAGTATCATCACCCCGGCTATAAGCACCAGGACGTCCAGGGACAGGCAGTGCCGTACAAGCCGCCAGATGTCCCGGGGCGGATACCTGAAGAAAACAACCAGCCCCGCGAGCCCGGTAAGAAGGGCCCATTCCAGTTCGACCCCGAAGAGGATGACCATCATGAGCACGCCGATAATGGGCAAAAAGCTGAAAAAATCCTTTACTGAAAACCGCTTCCCCGTGTCCCCCAGTCTGCCTCCCGCGTTTCTCATCCCGAAAAAAAAACCGGTGGCGGCCACCATGAGGGAATAGGGGAGATTGGCCAGTATAAGGCCCCTGAGCCCCAGCCGCGTCACCGCCGCCGCAAGGACTATCCCCGGATAGAGCGGCAGGATGTATTCCCAGGGATGCCTGAACCAGTAATTGATAAAACCCTTTTCCTCGGCGGAGAGTTTTTCCAGCTCCCGCGTGGCCTCCTCCACCATCGGGGCCGAGAAGTACGCCCCTCCAACCGAAGGGAGCATCCCTATGAGCACGGGCATCGAAACGATGAACGCCCTCCTCCGGCTGAAAATCCCCCGCGCGGCCTCCATCATGCCCTTCATGACGTCCTTCTCCCTGAGCACAAGCTCAAAACCTTTTATGGCGGTAAGGGAGAGGGCAAGCTTTACGGTCTCTTCGCCGGCCAGGGCCTTTCTCAATGTGATGAAGACTGCCGCGGGAGGCATGAGGTAGAGGACCGCCAGCAGGAGCGAGCCAAGCAGCAGCACATAGCCCACCTGCATCTTTTTTCTCAGGAGGATTATCAGGAATACGAGCGTGACGGCTATTTTTACGAGGTCCGGCATCAGGGGGTTTTTTGCTTTTCGAGAAGCTCCCTGCGTAGCCCCACAAGCCGTTCAAGCTCGCTGACGAAGGCCCTGTATTCCCTGCCGCTTCCGTTTCTCATCGCCTCCAGGAGCGGTCCGCAAAAATACCATGTGCAACGGAAAGGCCTCTGCCACCGGGGCAGGGTGCACCCGGCGGCGGAAAGGAGGCTGCATACGGCATCGGCAGGCCCCTGGGCGGGGACCGCTTCGATGCCAAGAGACCCGAAAAAGAAAAAATCCTGGGCCTCCGGCGTCCCATGCTTGTTGGCGCAGCAGACCTTCACGCAAAAGGGGCAGACCTCGCCGGTGTGCCGCTCTATGTACGGACTCAGTCTTTCAAAGGCCTCTTTCATCTGAAGGGCCAGTTCCCTGGAAGAAGGCATCACTTATTATAGAAGGCATTTTACCCAATTTCCCACCCCGGACCTTGTTTTTTCATATTTTCCCCTAAAGACTTTCGGGTTACCACCCGATAAAAACCTGTACGCGGAGACTCACGCCTTTTTGCCTTTACTGTATAAAAAAAATATACGGTTTTTGGTCTTTTTTTCTTTATTATTTTTTCATCTTTCATTAAAATGCTTGAAAAACAGGTGTTTTTATTTTGGCATAAGGATTGCTTATAATTAGTCAGACCTGAAGGAGGTGCTTAAAATGGCGGATGGAAAAAGGATACTGGTAGTGGATGACGACCCTGTTGTGGGCCTTAGCTGCAAGAGGATACTCGGGGCGGAGGGATACATTGTAAATACGGTCACGAAGGGCGAGGACGCCCTGAAGATGCTGGGGTCGGAGGAGATAGACCTGCTCATATCGGACATAAGGCTCCCCGACATATACGGCATCGAGGTGCTGGGGGAGGCCCGGACAATCCAGCCCAGGACGGACGTGGTCATGATAACCGGCTACCCCACGCTCGAAGACGCGAAAGAGGCCATCAGGCTTGGCGCGTTCGAGTTCCTGGAAAAGCCCTTCACGCCGGATTTCATGCGGAAGGTGGCGCACAAGGCATTCGACAAGAGGGGCTGGATACTCCGGAAGGCATTCATCGACCAGTTCAAACAGTATATAACTCCCGCGTCGGAGCTTGACAACTCCACCATTTACTACAAGGACGGCACGTGGGCGAGGCCCCTCAACGACGGCCGCTGGGAGCTGGGGTTCGACGTCCGGCAATGGTATCTGAGCGGCCAGCTTCTTTATGTGGACATGATCGAAAAGCCAGCCGTAAGCTCCGGTGAGCCCTTCGCAAGGATACTGCTTGGCGAGGGCAAGATAATAGAGCTCAAGGCCCCCATGAGCGGCAGCGTGCATGAGAAGAACGACAGGGTGAACGAGACGCTTTGCAGCTTCGTAAGCGAATGCCTCTCGGAGAACTGGCTCGTCTGGCTGCTCAGGGTCAACCCCAAGGTGATGGCCGAACAGGGGTAATTGGACTAAAAGGGCCGTCAGTTTATAAAATAAATAAAGTGTTTAGTTTATAAATTTAGATACAGGGGAAAAGTGGCTGATCTGGGAAAAAACAGGATAGAGGGCAGTTATCCGCTTAAAGGAGGGGATTTCTCGGAGGCGGGGGCGGCATCCAAGGAACTCCGCTCTCAGCTTGCCGCCTTGGGCATCCCTTCCGAGACGATACGGCGGGCGGCCATATCGGCGTTCGAGGCGGAGATAAACGTGATAATCCATGCGGTTGCCGGCACCCTGCATTTTAAGGTCGAGGGCGACAGGCTGATAATCACCGTTACGGACATGGGCCCCGGGATTGAGGACATCGAACTTGCCATGCAGGAAGGGTACACAACGGCCCCCGACTGGGCCAGGGAGTTCGGCTGGGGCAGCGGCATGGGACTGCCCAATATAAAGAGGAATTCCGACGGCCTCAAGATAGACTCCATCATCGGCGAGGGGACGACCCTGGAAATAATAATCAACCTTAAGAGCAACGGGAAAAATGACGATATACGAGCTGACTAAAAAATTGAACCTGAGCGTACTGAACAAGGGCTGTCTCGATTCCGCCATCAAGGGCTGTTACGTAAGCGACATGCTCTCTGACGTCCTTGCAAACGGCAAGGAGGGCAACCTGTGGGTTACGAGGCAGACGCATCCCAACATCGTCGCGGTGGCGGCGATAAAAGGGCTCGCTGGCATAGTGGTGACCGGAAACAAGCCGGTGGAAGCGGAGACGCTGGAAAAGGCCGAGTCCGAAGACATACCCGTTATGGGCACCGGGATCCAGACTTGCGAGATGGCGGGAATGCTTTACAACCTGCTCCTCAGGCATCCGGAGGCCGGACAGCCTTGAAGGCCGCCTGCCCCCGACGGAGAAAAGGATATTTTATTCACAGCGGACTTGCACATACACAGTTGCCTGTCTCCCTGCGGGGAGCTGGATATGACCCCCAGGCGGATAATAGGCAGGGCAAAGGAGAAAGGGCTGGACATCATAGCCATAGCCGACCATAATTCCGCCGAGAACCTGGAGACGGCAATCGCAGCGGCGGAAAAGGCCGGCATAACGGTGATGCCCGCGATGGAGATAACCTCCTCCGAGGAGGTGCACGTGCTTGCGTATTTCGGGTCGCTGGAAAAGGCCGCCCGGATGCAGGAGCTGGTCTATGGCAGGCTGCCGCAGGGGGCCCAAAACGATGAGAAACTCTGGGGCGAGCAGGTGGTCGTCAACGAGGCGGACGAGGTGCTTGGCTTCAACCCGAGGCTCCTGATAGGCGCGACCACCATCCCGCTAAGTGAGCTTGTACCGGAGATACACGCCCTTGGGGGGCTTGCGGTGGCAAGCCACTTCGACAAGGGGGCGTTCAGCGTCATCTCACAGCTTGGATTCGTGCCGGAGGGCATCGCCTTCGACGCCTTCGAGGTATTTTCAGGCGGCGCGGAGGCGCTTGCCATGGTCCCCGCCGGAACGGCCCTCATCCGCTCCTCGGACGCACACCGCCCCGAGGACATAGGGGCGCGGAGCACCCGTTTTTTAATTGACGGCCCTGAATTCCCGGAGATTGCGCTCGCCTTCAGGGGGGGGCAGGGCAGAAAGGTGTTTTTCGATATCTGAAATGGAAGACCTGTCATTGCACATACTGGACATAGCTGAAAACTCGATAAACGCGGGGGCCACAAAGATAGTCATACGGATAAAGGAAGACTCCGCGGCGGACAGGCTCTCCCTGAGCGTGGAGGACAACGGCTCGGGGATGAACGCCGAGACGCTCATGATGGTTGACAACCCCTTCTTCACATCCAAAAAGGGGAAAAGATGGGGGCTTGGGATACCGCTGCTGAAGCAGGCGGCCTGCGAGACGGGCGGCGATTTCAACATCAGGTCTGAGCCCGGGAAAGGGACGGTGCTTCAGGCTTCGTTCAAGCGGAGCCACATAGACAGGAAACCCCTCGGCGATATCGGCCAGACGATGCTCGCGCTGATAAGCGGCCACCCCGAGATACACTATGTGCTCTTTTATGAGAAAGACCACTATTACTACGGCTTCGACACCGAGACCCTCAAGGAGGCCCTGGAAGGCGTGCCGGTAAACCTGCCATCGGTCCTTGCCCTCGTAAAGGAGTCCATAAACAGTTCCGTAAACAAAAAGGATACTCCAGAAAAGACAAGCAGAAAAACAATAAAAAACCCTCAAGTCAAGGAGGATGCAAGTAGATGAAAGGGAACATACTCGTCGTTGACGACGAACAGGTTGTGCTGAAAAGCTGCGAAAGGATACTGAAGCCCGAAGGGTACGGCGTCGATACGTCGGGTTCCCCGGCCGAGGCCCTGGAGATGATGGACAGAAACGGCTCCTACGACCTTGTCATCACGGACATAAAAATGCCGGGCATGGACGGCATAGAGTTCATGAGGCGGGTGAGGCAGAAGAGGCCGGACGTAAGCATCGTGCTCATAACCGGATACCCTTCCCAGGAGAGCATCAGGGAGGCGCTGGCCCTGAGGATAGTGGACTACCTGCCAAAGCCCTTCTCCCCGGCGCTCCTGATCGAGGTGGCCCAGAAGGCGATGGAGTTCAGCAAAAAGACGCAGAAGCCCGAGGTGCAGGACTACACGGAGGAGACCGCCGCGAAGCTGGATGACATCATAAACAGATACAAGACCAAGCCCGGCAGCCTCATCCCCGTCCTGCAGGAGGCGCAGGAGCTTGTGGGCTACCTGCCCCCCGCGGTGCAGAGGCACATAGCACGCGGGCTTAATCTCCCGGTGAGCGAGGTCCACGGCGTCGTTTCCTTCTATTCCTTCTTCACGATGAAGCCCAAGGGCAGGCACAACGTGCGCGTATGCCTGGGCACGGCCTGCTACGTCAAGCGCTCCGAGGAGATCCTGGCAAAACTCAGGGACAGGCTCAAGATAGACATAGGCGAGGTCACGCCGGACAGGAAGTTCTCGCTGGAGAGCGTCCGCTGCCTGGGCGCCTGCGGCCTGGCGCCGGTCGTCGTCGTGGACAAGGACACGCACGGCTCGGTCAACCCCGTAAAGGCCCTGGACATCCTTGCCCAATACGAATAAAAGGAGGACTGAAGAAAATGCCCAAGCTTACGATAGACGACCTCAAGAAGATCAAAGAGCAGTACAAGGCCACCCTCACGTTGAGAGAGGGGGGTTACCGGGCCAAGGTGACCGTCCACATGGGCACCTGCGGCATCGCCGCCGGGGCGCGCGCAGTTATGAACGCCCTCGTTGAGGACCTTGCCGCAAGCGGCGTGAAGGACGTAATCGTGACCACATCGGGGTGCGCCGGGTTTTGCAGCAAGGAGCCGATGGCGACAGTGGAGCTTCTTGGCAGCGCCCCCGTCAAATACTGCTACCTTAACGAAGAGAAGATGAAAAAGATATTCAGGGAGCACATACAGGGCGGCAAGATCGTGGAGGAGTACGCCCTCGTAATGGGAAGCGAGACATCTTATTAATGCGGACTTTTAGGGTTTTTTCAATCTATAACGGAGGAATCCAGGAATGGAAAAAAGCTACAGAGCCAACCTTATGATATGCGGGGGCACCGGCTGCATAGCGGGCGGCGGCCTGAAGATAAAGCACGCCCTCGAGGATGAGATCAGGAACCGGGGGCTCGAAAACGAGATAGGCCTGGTCATAACCGGCTGCAACGGGTTCTGCGCCCAGGGGCCGATCATGATCGTTTACCCTGACGGCACATTCTACGAAAAACTCACCACGGCGGACGTGCCCCTCATCGTGGAGGAGCACCTGCTCAAGGGCAGGCCGATAGAGCGGCTCATGTACAAGGAGCCCGACAAGAAGCAGGTCCTTCCGGTCATGAAGGACATCCCCTTCTTCAATCTCCAGGTGCTGAGGGCGCTGAGGAACAAGGGGCTTATAGACCCGGAAAAGATAGACGAATACATAGCGAGGGACGGCTACCAGGCCGCGGCCAGGGCGCTCACGCAGATGACCCCGGAGCAGGTCGTAAAGGAGATAAAGGACTCCGGGCTCCGCGGAAGGGGCGGCGCGGGCTTCCCCACCGGACTCAAGTGGGAGCTTTGCTCCAGGGTGCCCGGAGAGCTCAAGTACATCCTCTGCAACGGCGACGAGGGAGACCCCGGCGCGTTCATGGACAGGAGCGTCATGGAGGCCGACCCGCACGTCGTGCTTGAGGGCATGATAATCGGCGCGAAGGCGATAGGCGCAAGCAGGGGTTATATATATGTCAGGGCCGAATACCCGCTGGCCGTCGCCAGGCTCCAGAAAGCGATAGAGCAGGCAAGGGAGTACGGCCTGCTGGGCGAGAACATCCTGGGCACGGGGTTCAACCTGGACATAGAGATATACCAGGGCGCGGGCGCGTTCGTCTGCGGCGAGGAGACGGCCCTCATGCGCTCCCTCGAAGGCAAACGCGGCATGCCCATACCAAGGCCGCCCTTCCCCGCCGTCCAGGGCCTGTGGAGAAAACCCACCGTGCTCAACAACGTCGAGACCTACGCCAACATCCCGTCCATAATCCTTAACGGAGCGGCATGGTACAAGAGCCTCGGCACGGAAAAGTCCACCGGCACGAAGGTCTTCGCCCTGACGGGCGCGGTCAACAACATAGGGCTTATCGAGGTGCCGATGGGGATACCGCTGCGGAAAGTCATATTCGACATCGGCGGCGGCATAAAGAAGGGCAGGAAGTTCAAGGCCGTGCAGCTTGGCGGCCCCTCCGGCGGCTGCATACCTGAAAACCTCCTGGACACCCCGGTCACCTACGAGGACATCGTCCAGACCGGGGCCATCGTGGGCTCCGGCGGCATGGTCGTCATAGACGACTACAACTGCATGGTGAGCGTGGCCAAGTTCTTCCTGGAGTTCACCACGGACGAGTCCTGCGGCAAGTGCCCCCCGTGCAGGATAGGCACCAAGGTGATGCACGACAAGCTTGCGGACATAACCGAGGGCAGGGGCAGGGAAGGCGATATCGAGCTCCTGCAGGACCTGGCCCAGGACATCATAAACACATCGCTCTGCGGGCTTGGCCAGACGGCCCCGAACCCCGTCCTGAGCACGATAAGGTACTTCAGGGATGAATACGAGTCCCACATAAAAGAGGGATGGTGCAAGGCGGGGGTGTGCAGGCCGCTTGTCACCTTCTACGTTGACGCCGAGGCCTGCAAGGGCTGCGGCGCGTGCGCAAGGGTGTGCCCTCAGAAGGCGATATCGGGCGAAAAGAAACAGGCCCATGTAATCAATCAGGAGCTTTGCGTCAAGTGCCGCTCCTGTTACGAGACCTGCAAATTCGGGGCCCTGAAGGTAGGCCCTGGCAAGCTCCGCGAAGAGCTTATCGCAAAGGCCAAAGAGGCCCAGACAGCGAAAGGAGTGGAAACGGCATGACAGAGCTTACGATAAACGGCAAGAAGGTACAGGCCCCGCCCAAGAGCACCATTTTGCAGGCCGCGCTTGGCAACGGCATTTACATACCGCACCTCTGCTGGGACAGGAGGCTGCTGCCCTACGGCGGGTGCCGCCTCTGCCTTGTGGAGGTGGAGGGGCAGAAAAAGCTGCTTGCAGCCTGCTCCACGCCGGCAGAGCCCAATATGATAGTCCACACCGAAACGCCCAAGCTCGCAAAGGCAAGGCGCACGGTGCTGGAACTCCTGCTCGTGCACCATCCGCTTGACTGCCCTGTCTGCGACAAGGCCGGGGAGTGCGAGCTTCAGGAACTGGCGTTCAAATACGGCCCCTCGGAAAGCAGGTTCCAGGCGGAGAGGAAACACGACCCCGAATTCCTTGCGGCCCCGCTCATAGAGCGCAACCCCAACAGGTGCATCCTGTGCGGCAAGTGCGTGAGGGTATGCAAGGAGCACCAGGGGGTCGGCGCGATAAACCTCATCGGAAGAGGGTTCAAGTCCAAGGTGAGCCCCGCGTTCGAGGAGACGCTTGACTGCGAGTTCTGCGGCCAGTGCGTGGACTCCTGCCCCGTGGGAGCGCTCGGGACGAAGCCCTACAGGTTCCGTTCAAGGGTCTGGTTCATGGACGACCAGGAGAACATCTGCCCCTATTGCAGCGTGGGCTGCACCACCGTGCTCTCCCTGCGCGAGGGGAGGATCATCCGCGCGCGCGGAAAGGACGGGGCCGGACTCAACGAGGGAGACCTCTGCCCGCGCGGCAGGTTCGGCTTCGACTTCATAGAGTCGGAACACAGGCTCTCCACCCCGCTGCTGAGGAAGGGCGAAAAGCTCGAGCCGGTAAGCTGGCAGGAGGCGTTCGATTACATCGCGCAGCGGCTTGGAGAGATAAAGGCCCGGCACGGGGCCGGCTCCATAGGCGCAATCGGCTCCGAAAGGTGCTCGGTCGAGGACAACTACATGCTGCGCAAGTTCATGACAGCCGCCATAGGCTCGAAAAACCTGGACTCCCGCGCGCATTTCGGATACTCAAAGCAGGTGGAGGCGTTAAGGAAGGCCTTCGGCATGGAAGTCCTTCCCATGGACCTGAACGCCCCGCTTACTGCGGACGTACTCTTTGTGCTGGAGTCCGACCTCACCTCCACCCATCCGATATACGGCCTTAAAGTGCTTGCCGCGAGCCGCGATTTCGGGGGCAACCTGATAGTGGCCGACTCGAAGGAATCGAAACTCGCCAGGTGGAGCAACAACTGGCTGAGGATCAGGCCCGCAACGGGTGTTGCCCTGGTCAACGGCATAATGAAGGCCATCATCGACGCAGGGCTCCACGACAGGAAGGCCGAGGGCGTAAAAGGGTTCGATGCGCTCAAAAAGGGCCTCGAAAACTACGCCCCGGAAAAGGCCCAGGCATTGACCGGCATCCCGGCCGAAGAGATTAAAAAGACCGCGAAGGCCATCGCGGAGGCGAAAAACCCGATGTTTTTCCTCTCCATAGGGAGCGCGGAGAACACCAAGGGCGAAAGCGCGGCGCTCGCGCTGGCCAACCTTGCGATACTGGTTGGCAGGGGGCCGGAGGCCCTTGGCATGCCTGCGGAGTTCGCCAACTCCATAGGGCTCCAGCTTGCGTTCGGCGATGCCGGAAAGGGCGGCCTGAACACCAGGGACATGCTCTACGGCAAGGGCATCAAGGCCCTTTACCTGATGGGCGAGAACCCGGTCATCACCTTCCCAGACACCGCAAAGGTCGAAGAGACGCTGAAGGGGCTTGAGCTTCTCATAGTGCAGGACATAATGCTCACCGAGACCGCCGCCATGGCCCATGTCGTCCTTCCCGCCTCAAGCTGGGCGGAGAAGGAAGGGACCTTCGTGGGACTGACGGGCAAGCCTCAGAAATTCGTGAAGTGCCTGCCGGAGACCGGCACCTCCACCGCGGACTGGAAGATACTCCGCAACCTCGGGAGGGCGATGCAGGTGGACATGGGCGCAAAAAGCGGCGAGGAGCTGGCCGCGGAGGTCGCAAGCAATGTGGACTTCCGGTTCAGCGCCGACAAGGCAACGCCGGTCTTCAACCCGGTCGAATACTCGGTGAACGAGGTGCCGGACAGCGGCTACCCGCTCCTTTTTGCCACGGGCAACCTGATGCAGCACTCCGGAAGCCTGACGACGATATCCAAAAACCTTGGCTCGGCCATATCGGACGCCTATCTCCAGGTGAACCCGAAGGACGCGAAGTCCCTTGGCCTGGCCGACGAGGGATACGCGAAGATAAGCGGCAGACAGGGCGCGGCGATTTACCTCAAGATAAAGGTGACCGATGAGGTGCCGCAGGGCATGACATTCGCCCCGGCCCACTTCGCCCACGCGAAGGTGAACCTGCTTACGACGCCTTCCAAAAACGGCGAGGCCCCGACCATAGCCGTAAAGGTGGAAGCGGCGGCAAAGTAGGCCCGGCGCACAGACCAGCGGGAAGCCCCCTTCCAAGGGGGCTTCTTTTTTGGAAGGAATGTTATAATTTTTCCTGGACCGGAATCGGAAAATGGACTATCGGAGGCGGAAATGAAGAAAGTGGCTGTAGTGGGCTGCGGCGCATATATGGAAAGCGGTTACGGATGCCCCGGGGAGTGGCGCTGTCTCAAGGCCGCGGCCCTTGGCGAGGGGAATTTCGGGGAAAAGTCCTCTGTGGTGGCCTTTGTGAAATGCGAGTGCCCCGGCCGCACGCTCGTGCCAACGCTCGGGATGGCCGCGAAGCTCTCAGAGATCAAGCCGGACGTGATACACTTCAGTTCCTGTCTCGCAAACTCCAAACCCGGCTGTCCTTACATCTCCGCGGAGGAACTGGCAAAGCTGGTCGAGGGGAAAACAGGCATAAAAGTCGTCCTGGGCACCCACGATTACCATTAGGACGGCACGCCTTGGAAGACAAGTCAAAACTCCTGCCTTTGGACATAGCGCATTTTTCCCGGGAACCGGAAGACCTCCTGGCCTACGGCTTCGACGCCTCCGGCCTCATGGAGATGCCCGCCGCCGTCGCCTGGCCGGAGAATGCGGAAGATGTGCTCAGGATACTCCGCTACGCAAGCGCCAACAGTCTGGCCGTAATCCCGCGCGGGGCGGGCACCGGGATGACGGGCGGCTCCGTGCCCTCCAGGGGCGCCATCGTCATCAGCTTCGAGCGGATGAACAGGATACTGGATGTCGATGAAGAGAACCTGACCGTCCTCGTCGAGCCCGGCGTAATAAACGGGAGGCTGCAAAGGGAGCTTTACTCCTACGGCTTTTTCTACCCGCCAGACCCGGCCAGCATGGAGTTCTGCACGCTGGGGGGGAACGTGGCCGAGAACGCCGGGGGGCCGAGGGCGCTCAAATACGGCGTTACGCGGGACTATGTCCTCCAGCTTGAGGCGGCCCTGCCGGAGGGCAGGCTGATAAACGCCGGGGTGCAGACCAGAAAGGGCGTTGTCGGGTACGATTTGGCCCGGCTCCTTGTCGGCTCCGAGGGCACGCTCGCCGTGGTCACAAAGATAAGGCTCAAGGTGCTCCCGATGCCGGAGGACATACTGACGCTGCTTGTAATATTCAGGGATGTGGAGAGGTCGGGCGAGGCGGTCTCCCGCATAACGGCGGCCAAGATAATCCCCCGCACCCTTGAGATAATAGACAGCGAATGCATCCGGGCGGTGGAGGGCTACAGCCCCGTGGGGCTGCCCAAAAACGCCGCCGCGCTCCTCCTTATTGAGCTGGACGGCCATCCGGCCGCGATAAGGGCCGAGGCCGGGCAGGTCGTGGGCATCTGTGAAAAACTTGGCGCGGAGGTCACCATGGCCGAGGACGACGAGGCAAGGGACGCCCTCTGGAAGGCAAGGCGCGGCATATCCCCTGCCCTCTACCACCTCTGCACAGGAAAGATAAGCGAGGACATCGTAGTGCCCAGGAGCCGCATACCTGAGATGCTTTCGGCCCTCAGGGCGCTTTCGGAAAAGACGGGCATACCCATAGCCACATTCGGCCACGCGGGAGACGGCAACCTGCATGTGAACCTCCTGCCGCCGAAGGAACAGGACTTCACCCCGGTGCTCACGGAGCTTTTCACAAAGGTCCTGTCGCTTGGCGGTACGATATCCGGCGAGCACGGGGTCGGGCTTACAAAAAAGTCCTTCATAGACATGGAAATACCCCCGGAGGAGCTAAGGCTCATGCGGGAGATCAAAAAAACCTTCGACCCGAAAAACATATTAAACCCCGGCAAGATTTTTCCCGATAAGTAAGCAGCAAGTTTTTTATTAAGACCTGATTAGAAATTTATTGGCAAACAAAAAACCCTTATTGTCCGGAGGAGGTCCCTATTCATGAGCAGGCGCAGCATCAAATCCAAGCTGAATATCTCGATATCCCTTGTAGTCCTTGCCGTTGTCTTCATGGCTTTTTTTTCGGTCTTTCTGGTCGTAAACACAAGGGATTTGAGCAAAGCGGTCCTGCGGTACAGGGGTTCGCGGGAGGAGCTGAAGACATGGCAGGACCTCCAGCTCCAGACGGCAGACATGTGGCAGTTTTTCACGGATGCCTCGCTGACCAGGGACAGGGCTTCCATAGACAGGGACGCGCAGGGGGCGCTTGAAGCGGCCAGGAAAGACATCGGACAACTGGCCGGATTCAACGCGGCCAGGCCTGAGATCTCGGACAAGCTGAAGACCATCAGGGACAATATCGAGAGCATGTGGCAGACCGGCAATTCGATGTACGACGCTTATGGGGCCGGCCTGAAACAGGGGAACGCCATAATGGGAAAATTCGATTCGGCGGGCGACAGCAGCATAAAAGGCATCGCCTCAATCCTCGAAAAAAGGGAGGCCGATGCGGATGCCGGGATAGGCGCAGTCTCCCGCATGCTGGCTGGCGCGGTGAAAGTCATGGCCGCGATAGCGGTCCTGCTTGGGCTCATGGGGGGCCTGATAATCATGGGCATGGTAGCCGTAAGGAACTCTATCACCCGCTCGATAGCGGACATGATACAGGCCGCTGAGACGCTGGCCTCCGGCGACCTGACCGTGGACTTCGGGGAAAAAGCAAAAGGGGGCGACGAGATGTCCATGCTGTTTGCCAGCATGGACAAGGTGGCGTCCTCATTCAATGCCATGATAGCGGAAATAACCGGCTCCGCCAGCAAGGTGGTGGAGACCGTCGGCGCGCTCAGGGACGATGCGCAAAAGACATCCGAGAGGGCGCAGGGCCAGTCGCTCCAGGCCTCCCAGACGGCGGCGGCCAGCGAGGAGATGACCCAGACCATTAACGAGATAGCCAGGAACGCGGCCAACGTCTCCGAGAACTCCAGGAAGGCCTGCGATATAGCCGAAGCGGGCAGGACGGCCGCGTCCGGGGCCATAGCCACTTCGGAAAGGGTTTACGAATCAACCGCGGAGCTTGAAAAAAAGATGGTGCACCTCGACCAGAAGGCGTCAGAGATAGGCGATATCGTTTCCGTCATCAACGACATCGCCGACCAGACGACCCTGCTGGCCCTGAACGCCTCCATAGAAGCGGCACGTGCGAACGAGCACGGCAAGGGGTTCGCCGTTGTGGCCGAGGAGGTCCGCAAGCTGGCCGAAAAAACGATAAAGGCCACGGCGGACGTCTCCGGGCGCATAAGGCAGGTCCAGAGGGAGACGCGCGACACAAGCAGGGCCATGAAGGTTTCCACCGATGAGGTGAAGAAGGCAACCGGAGAGATAAGCGGCCTCGGCACGGCCCTTTCCGCCATTGTGGAGCAGGCCATGAAGATGAAAGACCAGATAACGCAGATAGCCGTATCGGTTGACGAACAGTCCAGCGTGGCATCCCAGATTACTGAGAACATGGAATCCTCGTCCTCTATCGCCCGCGAAATGGACATGACATCCCAGGACCTCATGGAGCAGGTCAACAGGCTGAGCGGGGTCGTGCAGGCGCTCAGGGACTCGACAACCGGGTTCAGGACGAAATAAAAGGCCCCTCACCCCCTGCCCCTCTCCCAGAGGAGAGGGGAATACAAGGTGGCGGGCTGCTTTTTCAGCGCCGGTTCTGAATATTTCAGAAAGTCTGTCATACGGCGGAAGCCGGGGCAGGTCCGGAATGATACACAGGAGCCGGATGGGCTCTATGTCTTGGCCCGCATGAGTGTTATTATAATGAGATGACAGCGTACCTGGCGCTTTCGGCGCTGCCCCTTTACCTGCTTGGAATTTTTTACACGCCGCTTCTCTTTGCGGGGGCGCTGGCGCAGTTTGCCTATCTGTTGGCCAGGGGCGTCCACCTGGGGCGAATCCCTCTGGCCGGGCTTCATGACACGCTCATCTTTTTCAGCTCAAGCCTTGTCATTTTTTCGGCCCCCTTTTACAGGCCGATGAAAGAGAAAAGAATGCTCTTTTACCGGATGCTTGGCGTTTCCGCCCTGATACTTGCGGCTGCCGCCCAGTTGTCGGCCCCGCATGAAGGGCCGCTCCCGCCGGTGCTGGACACGTACTGGTTTGAACTCCACGTGGCGCTCTCGTTCTTCTCCTATGCGCTCTTCGGCATAGGGGCCTTCATAGGCATCCTCTCTCTGAGGGATGAGTCGCTTGCCGACTTGGAGAAAAAGCAGTACAAGGCCATATTCTTTGGCTACCTGCTCTTCAGCGCATCGATGATATTCGGCGGGATATGGGCTTTTCTGGCCTGGGGGACATACTGGCTCTGGACGCCGAAGGAGCTGTGGACATCCATCCTGTGGCTTTTTTACAGCTTCTATCTCCACGCCAGGAGCCAGCCGGGGTGGCGGGGCAGAAAGGCGGTCCTGACGGGCATCCTGGGCTTTGCGCTCGTGCTTTTCACCTATATGGGGGTGGGGCTTTTAATGAAAAGCTCCCATTCTTTCTAGATGGCCGCTCTTAAATTCATATGGAGGTTTTTCACGTCCATGAAGACGGCCCTGTGGCTTCTGGGGGCGGTTATCCTCTTCATGCTCTACGGCTCGATAGCGCCTTCACAGGGCGCCATGCAGGGCATGGACTCCGGGCCTCTCCTGTGGTGGCTGGTGGCCGCGCCGCTTGCCCTCTCCTGGTGGCTGTGGGCTTCGATAGCGGCCCTGGCCCTGCTTGCGCTCTCCACGGTGCTTTGCAGCGTGGATTCCATAATTAAAAAAAGGGGCGGCCTGCTCCTTTCGATATCGCCGCAGGTAATACACCTCGGGTTCCTGTTCATACTGCTTGCCCACCTGCTAAGCTCCGTGGGCGGGGCCAAGGCCATGGGCTATGTGCAGGCGGGCCCGGAGGTTGAAACGCCCCTGGGTTTCAATTTCAGGATTGGAGATATAGAGGTCCAAAAAACCTCGCCGGATGGCTACATTACAGGATGGCACGCGGTCATCCAGTTTATCTCTGGGGGAAAGGTCTTGAAGGAGGGCCTGCTTGCGCCCAACAAGCCCGCCTTTTTCAGGGGATACGGTTTTTATCTCAGGGACCTGAGGCCAGGGCCGGAACCCGCCGCCCTGATAGAGGCCAGCAGGGAGCCGGGTGCGCCCTGGGCGCTGGCGGGCGGCGTGCTTTTCATCCTGGGCACGGTTGCGCTGGTGGCCCTGAGGATAAGGCAGGAATAATGAAAAATGCCGTTTGCAACGGACCGTTTTCAGGTATAATGGTCTGAGAAAAAGGGCGGGGGACAAAGAAAAAAATGCCTTTCTTCGTCGTCCAGGAGCACCACGCAACAAGGCTTCACTATGACTTCAGGCTGGAAATTGGCGGCGTGCTGAAAAGCTGGGCCATACCCAAGGGGCCTTCCATGGACCCGAAGGACAAGAGGCTTGCGGTGATGGTGGAAGACCACACGGTGGAATACGGCTCCTTCGAAGGGGTGATACCTGAGGGCAGCTACGGCGCGGGCCTTGTGCTCATCTGGGACAAGGGGGACTTCACGCCTGTAAGAGGGAGCATTGAAGAGGGCATCCTGGAGTTTACGCTTTCGGGCAGGAAGCTGAAAGGACTGTTCGTCCTGGCCAGGATGAAAGGCAGGGGGCCGGACAACTGGCTCCTCATCAAGAAAAAAGACGGGCTTGAAGAGCCGGGGTTCGAAGTCGCGGCGGCCCTTACGCCCGCCGTCGAAAAAAGGCTCAGGGGAAAAAACCCATACAAGGGGTGAGAGGGGGATGTTTTTGAAAGCTCCTTTCGATTTTGTCGACATCCATACGCACGGGCTTGGCCAGTACGACACGAGGACGAGATACGCCGAGGTCATCCTGAAGATAGCCGCCCTCCACGGGGAAAAGGGCACCGGCATGATATTGCCCACCATATACCCCTCGGACATGAAGACCATGCGCGCCCAGATGGGCGCCGTGAAGGAGGCCATGCGGAGCAGCCGTTCGATAGGCGGCATCAACCTTGAAGGGCCGTTCGTAAATCCGGCCAGATGCGGGGCGCTGAACCGGGACGCCTTTTTGACTCCGTCGCTTTCCGCCCTCGACCAGCTGCTTGAGGGGTTCGGGGACGCCGTGAAGATTATAACGGTAGCGCCTGAGCTTCCCGGCGCGCTGGAGGTAATAGAAAAATGCGCGTCGATGGGCATAAGGGTCAGCATGGGGCACTCCGACGCCACCTTCGAAGAGGCCAGGGAAGGGAAAAAGGCTGGCGCGTCCTCTGTCACGCACCTTTTCAACGCCATGCGGCACCTGCACCACAGGGAGCCGGGGCTTGCCGGTTTCGCCCTGCTGGACGATGGCATGTATGTGGAAATAATACCGGACGGCGTGCACCTGAGCCCTGAAACCCTGAAACTGGTATTCAGGATGAAGCGGCCCGAAAAGATAATAATAGTTTCGGACAGCGTAAAGGGACGCATGGGCAGGCCGGTGGTCAGGAAGGGCAAGCTCACCGGCGGGGGCAAGACCCTGCTGGAATGCGCTCCCGTCCTGCAGGGCGTGGGCGTCAGCCCCAAGTCCATACGCATGGCGGGCAGGAGCAACCCGCTGGAGTTCCTGGGGATGAAAGGACGCTGAAATCATGGCTGGCGGGTCCCCGCCTGCCATTTGCTTACCGGTAACGCCTGAGACAAACTGTCTTCATCAACTGTCTTCAAACGGCGGCGGGGCCCTGTGATATAATGTCAGGCAAAAAAGCGACGGGGGTTTGTTCGCCATTGCGTTTCTTGTTCGCGCTTTTTCTTTCCATGCTCCTGCCCCTCACGGCGGCAGGGGCCGGAGCAAAAGGAGGCACAGATATGGACATGCTGAAAAACATCCACTGGCTTGGACATGACACGTTCAGGATAAATGCCGGAAAGGTCATCTACACCGACCCGTTCCGCATCAGGGAAAGGCCCGTCCGCGCGGGCATAATCCTTATAACCCATGAGCACTACGACCATTGCTCGCCCGAAGACGTGGCAAAGATACAGGGGCCGGACACCGTCATAGTGGCCCCGCCGGACTGCGCGGCAAAGCTGAAGGGCAACATCCATCTGGCAAGGCCCGGAGACCGGATTAACATAGAGGGCATCGGCATAGAGGCCGTCCGGTCCTACAACGTAAACAAAAAATTCCATCCAAAGGGCAACGACTGGGTAGGCTACATCTTCACGGCGGGGGGCAAGAGGATTTATATCGCCGGGGACACCGACCTGATACCGGAGATGAAGGATTACCGCTGCGACATAGCCCTCCTGCCTGTGTCCGGCACATACGTGATGACAGCCGAAGAGGCGGTGCAGGCCGCCCTTGAGATAAGGCCCGGGGTGGCCATCCCCATGCACTACGGCTCGATTGTGGGGACGAAGGAAGACGCCGAACGGTTCAGGAAGCTGCTTGAGACAAAGATAAAGGCGGAGGGAAAGACCGGACCGAAGGCTGTCCTTCTGCCACAGGAAGAACAGTAAAAAATTGCCTGCGGGTCTGCTTGGCATTCTGAAATCCGCAAAGGGGGCCGGAAGGGGGCAAATCCCCGGCCCGGAGCTGTCCAGAACGCTCGGGATAACCCGCTCCGCCGTCTGGAAGCAGATAACCCGTCTGAGGCAAAACGGATACAAAATTGACGCAGGCAAAGGCGGCTACGGCCTCGTCGAGTCCCCCGACCTCTCGGCCGAGGAGCTGCGCCTGCTGCTGCCCCCGGTAAATATCATCTATAAAAAAAACCTTGGCTCCACAAACGGCCTGGCCCTTTCCCTCTGTGAAAAGCTGGGCAGGGAGGGTCCGGCAATCGCGGCCTCGGTAATAGCCGACTCCCAGGGCGCAGGCAGGGGCAGGCTCGGCAGGAGCTGGCAGTCCCCGCCAGGCGCAAACATCTACATGAGCATCGTCTTCAGGCCTGCAATGCCGCCCCGCAGGGCCCCTTTGCTCGCGCTTGCGGCGGGGCTTGCCTCCGCGCTGGCAATCAGGGCGCAGACGGGGCTGGACGTGCGCCTTAAATGGCCAAACGACCTGATGGCCGGGAAAAACAGCAGCAAGAGGAAGAGCAAAAAACTGGGCGGCATCCTGCTTGAGCTGCGCTCCGACCCGGACAACGTGCTTTTTGCGGTTGCGGGCATCGGGATAAACGTGAACATTTCCAGAAAAGACCTGCCCCGGAACCTGAAGGCAAAGGCCACCTCCATACTTGCAGAGACCGGCAGGAAGGCAAACAGGGCCGCGCTTATAGCCTCCATTCACAAGGAGCTTGCCCACTGGATCGAACGGTTCCGCAAGAACCCGGAAAAGGCGGGGGCCGCGCTCCTCAAGGCATACAGCGGGCTGTCCGAGACAATCGGAAAAGAAATACTTGTCCATACGGAAGGGAAGACATACAAGGGGACGGCTTCGGGCATCGACGGGGAAGGCAGGCTCCTGCTCAGGACAAAGCTGGGGGGGAGGCTCACGTTCTCAACCGGGGATGTGCTCAAGGTGAGGGGCGGAAGATGAGGATAGCATATTTCCAGTGCCCCTCCGGCATAAGCGGGGACATGTGCATAGGGGCCCTGCTTTCCGCCGGAGCGCCCGCAAAAGCACTTGAAAGGGCACTCAAAAAAATCCCCCTCGGCTTCAAAACGGGCGCCAGGGACGTGCGCCGAATGGGCCTGGCCGCGCTCAAGTTCGATGTGGGGATTGACAAAGGTTCAAAACCTCTTGGCTGGGCGGAGATGAAGGATGCCGTGGAAAAGACACCAAGCCTAAGGGAAGAAACCAGGCGGAAAGGGCTTTCGATAATAAAAAGCATTTTCGAGGCCGAGGCGAAGGTACACGGCATCCGGCACATCGAAGACGTGCACCTGCACGAGCTTGGCTCTCCCGATACCGTGGTGGACGTCCTTGGGACCCTTGTCTGCCTTGATGCGCTGAGCATAGACGCCGTCTATTCATCGCCGCTGAACCTGGGTTCCGGCCATGTGCATGCGGAGCATGGAGTGCTCCCCGTGCCCGCCCCGGCAACCGCCCTGCTTTTGAAGGGCGTACCCGTTTACTCTTCGGGAATCCCATATGAGCTTACGACCCCCACCGGAGCCGCGCTGATAAAATCGCTCTCGTCCGGTTTCGGGCCGATGCCCGCGATGAAACTGGAAGCGAGCGGCCTTGGCGCTGGCCTGAGGGATTTGAAGGAGTGTGCAAACGTGCTCAGGGTATTCATAGGAGAGGCTGGCCCCGCCGCGGCGGAATCCGTGACCGTCCTCGAAACGAACATAGACGACATGAACCCGCAGATTTACGGGCACCTGATGGAAAAACTGCTGAAGGCTGGCGCGCTGGATGTTTTCCTCACGCCGGTAATAATGAAGAAGTCCCGCCCCGGCACAAAGGTCTCCGTGCTCTCAGAAGAGAAAAACGCCCATGAGATGAAGCGCATCCTCTTCAGGGAGACCACCACCCTTGGCGTAAGGTGCTACCCTGTGGAAAGGACCGTGCTCCACAGGGAGATAAAAACGGTTGACACCGAATTCGGCCCGGTCAGGTTCAAAATCTCGTCCATTGAAGGCAAAGCCGTTAAAAGCCCCGAGTATGACGACTGCGTAAAGGCCGCCAAAAAAACGGGGCTCCCCCTCAGGGAAGTAATCGACAGGCTTAAAAAAACCGGCAAAAACCGCCGGTAATTTTTTCCACTTGTAATTAAAACCCCTTATGTATATAATCTGTCTCTATGCAACTTATAGTTGCTATTGCATGCAGACAAAAAGCCTAAATATGGCCGCAATTGGCATTTTTAAATGATTTGGCTGCTCTACTTGCAGTTGCTTATTAATTTTTATTACAGGAGGGGTACATGATGGACATTCATCAGCTCAGGGTATTCTGCTCAGTCTTCAAAAACCGCAGCTTCTCAAGGGCATCCGAAGAACTGTTTTTAAGCCAGCCTACAATAAGCGACCATATAAAAAGCCTTGAGGAGACCCTCGGCTCCAGACTGTTTGACAGGCTGGGCAGGAGCATAGCTCCGACCAGGGAGTCTATCCTGCTTTATCCCAGGGCCGTCGAACTGATAGAGAAGCTGGAGGCCATAAAGTCCGACATAAAGCTCTCAAGGAACGACCCCAACGGCGAACTGCATATAGGAGCAAGCACCATCCCGGGCACGTATTTCATACCGGCGGCGACACGGGAATTCAAAGAGCTATACCCGGATGTCTCTTTCAGGCTCACCGTAAAGGATTCCAAGTCCATCATAAACATGGTGGCGGAGCACGAACTGCCCCTTGGCATAGCGGGCGCAAAACTGGAACGGAAGTCCCTCTCCTTTACGCCCCTGATGAATGACGAGTTGGTGCTTGCGGCCAGGCAGGACATCCTGAACAAGCCCGTCATCACGCCTGAGGAGCTTACGGGGCTGCCTTTTCTCATACGCGAGGAAGGCTCCGGGACGAGAAAGACCGCGGAGCAGTTTTTCATGGAAAAAGGGGTCCAGCCCTCCAAATTAAAGGTGGTGGCGTCGCTGGGCTCCAATTCCGCCATCAAGGAGGCGGTCAAGTCCGGCCTCGGTGTCTCGGTGCTCTCGCGCGCCTGCCTCTCCGGCGAGCTTGAAAAGGGCATCCTGAAGGAGGTAAAGATAAAAGGGCTCAGGATGACGAGGAATTTCTACGTAGTCACGCACAAAAGGAGGAGCCTGCCCAGGGTGCTGGAACTTTTTATCGAGCACCTGAGGGCCTTAAAAAGCCGGTGGCTTTAAAAATATTTTCAATACCGGCGTCTTCATTGTACAATATTGTACAATAAGGGATGGTCACAGTGGATGTCAGGGGCTTGAAGGACAAAGAGCCCTTTAAAAAGGTGCGCGAAGCGCTTGGCCGCTGCGAGGAAGGTGAACTCGTAAACGTGCTTGTCGGCACGGAGCATGAGGCCAGACAGATGAGGTCCTTCATGGTCATGTCCGGGTGCAACGTAGACTTATCGGAAAAAGACGGCCACTGGGAGCTTAAGATGACCGGGAAGAACTGCAACTGCGGATAAGGGAAAAACCTACCGCCCGGCCTCCCTCAATACCCCGTTTTCAAGCACAAGGACGACATCGGCCAGCCTGAACGCCTGCGCCTCGTCGTGGGTTGTCATGATAATCCCCCGCCTGCCTTTCATCCCAAGGATTGCGTCCTCGATGACTTCCTTGTTGTAGGGGTCAACCGAGGCGGTGGGTTCGTCAAGGAAAAGAAGCTCCGGCTCTATGGCGACGGCCCTTGCAAGCGCAAGCCTCTGGGACTCCCCGCTTGAAAGCGTCAGGGCGTTCTGTTTCGTCTTGTGTCCAAGCCCGACTGCGGCAAGTGCCCTGAGGGCGAGTTTTTTCGCCTCGGAGCGGCCAAAACCCCTCACGCCAAGCCCGTAGGCGGCGTTCTTAAGAGCGGTTGTGTTGAACAGGCCCGCATTGGGCAGGAGCAGTGTTATCCTCCTCCTGAGTCCGATGTCATGTTTAAGCGCCATGCCGTTCTCCCCGGTATAGACAACCCCGCCTGAATCAGGGGACTCCAGCAAGCTCAGTATGCGCATCAGGGTGGATTTTCCGCAGCCGTTGGCCCCCATAAGGGCATATATCTTCCCGGTGCTGAAATTGTAATTTATGCCGCCCAGAACGGGTTTCCCGCCGTAGGACTTCACTATTGCCTCTGCCCTCAGCCCCAGGCTCATGATTTATAAAAAAACCCTCTCCTGCCTTTTTTTTGTATCATGAACAGGGCCGAATTGACGGCAAGGCTTATCGTTATGAGCACGATCCCAAGCGCAATGGCAAGCTCAAAATCCCCCTGGGAGGTCTCAAGGGCGATGGCCGTTGTCATCACGCGCGTAAAACCCTTGATGTTCCCGCCCACAATCAGTATGGCCCCGACCTCGGCCATGACCCTTCCCAAGGCGGCCATTATGCCTGAAAAGATTCCGAAACGGGCCTCGCGTATCAGCGTCCATGTATGCTGGACCGCTGTGGCCCCAAGCGTCTTTGCCGCGCTGCTGATGGAGGGGTCTATGCTGACAATGGCCGAATGGGAAATCGCCGTCACTATCGGGAAGGCTATCACGAACTGGGCCAGTATCATGGCCTTTGGCGTGTAGAGGAGCTGGAGGAAGCCCAGCGGGCCGCTGTTTGAAAGCAGGAGATAGAGCGCAAGCCCTACCACAACGGGCGGAAGCCCCATGAACGTGTTCATTATGTTCATTATGGCCCCCCTCAGGGGGAACCTCCTTGAAAGCGCAAGGACGGAGGCGAAGCCCACGCCCAGCGCCGAGGCAAGGCAGACAGCCGTGCCCGAAACCAGCAGCGAAAGCCCTATTATCCCAAGCAGCTCCCTGCCAGGCGAAATGACGAGCATTGCCGCCTGCCTGAAGGCCATGTAGATGAACCCCATCTACTAGATATAACACAAAGGGATGACGCCGGGCCATATTCTGTTAAAATCTCCCTATGGGGGAAGAGGGGATCGGAATAGCCGCCGGAAGCCTGCTCCTTTACAATCTCTTCGATGTGGCATGGGAAATAGACCTCCACCGCATAGAGCGGCGGCTGGCCGAGTCCAAGCGGCTCACCATAGACAGAAAACACTTCAGCAAGGCATTCGAGTTCGCCAACCCGCCCGTATCCCTGGCACTAAAACCGCTCGAAAAGAACATCGGAGGGGCCCTTTACAGGGTAAACGCGTACGCCAGGGTCTATGATTACGGCGTCCTCTCCATAATCTTCGAGGTCCCTTTGAGCGGGCTTGCCCTCTGGCAGATCGAACGCCTTTCCAGGGAGATCGAGAGGACAAAACCCTTCGGCGAGGATTTCAAGAGAGAGGTGGGTCTGCTCGCAAATGTCCTCAAGGACGAAATCACGGGGCTCAACATAGGCCGCTTCGAGGAGGACTACGCCATTTATTACGTAAAGAAAACAGCGCCCTCCCTGAACGCGGAGGATTTCCTGAAACAGTACGACCTGAGCAGCCTGCTTTTGTATGAGGAGGGCGGGGAACAGCCAGGCAGAAACATAGCGAAGGAGCTGCTTTACAACAGCTTTTCCTACTCCGAGGGGGACCTTGTGGTGATAAACTGGGACAACGCCTTCGTCCTGGAGCCCTCGGGCAGCATGGACATCCCCGACCTCATCGAATACGCAAACGCCCAACTCCTTGAACTGAGGGTCTACGACAATATGCTGGACAGGGAGCTTGAGGCCATTTACGGCCGCATCGCGCCTAAAGGCACGCTGCCCCTTTGGCACATAAAAAAATATGAAGAGCTTGCGGCCAAGGTGATGCGCACCGTAACGGAGCTGACGGAGATAACGGAAAAGATAGACAACTCCGTGAAGGTGACTGAAGACGTCTATTACGCAAGGGTTTACGACACCGCCCTCAGGCTCTTCAAGGTCAAGCAGTGGGAAGGCAGCATCAGGCGGAAGCTGGACGTGGCCTCACGGGTGTACCAGATGCTCTACCAGGAGATAGCCAACAAGAGGACGGAGTTCCTCGAAATCGTGATAGTGCTGCTCATCGCGCTTGAGATAATACTGGCTCTGCTGAGGCAGTAAAGGATGCTGAAAAACTGTTTTGACCGTCATTGCGAGCGAAGCAATCCTGTTTTTTATATTAATCAGCAACTTATGAGATTGCTTCGTCGCTTGTGCTAGTCAGGCTTGCGCCAGTCGGCGCTTTAAGCTCCTCGCAATGACTCAAAAACGAGGCTTTTTCAGCATCTCGTCAATTCAGTCCGCATCAGGGAAGAAGAGCTGGTTTCCGTGTTTGTCCTTGTATTCGGCGATGAACTTCTGCCCTTCAGAGGATATGAGCCAGTTGACAAAGGCCATCGCGTCGCTGAATTTCACATTGGGGTGCTTTGCCGGGTTCACGGCCATCACGCCGTACTGGTTGAAAAGGGTCTTGTCCCCCTGGAAAAGTATCTTCAGGCCGAGCCTGTCCTTGAGGTTGTAATAAGTGCTCCTGTCCGTAAGGGTGTAGGCCCCTTTTTCGCTGGCGGCCATAAGGGTTTTACCCATGCCCTGACCGGACTCCAGGTACCAGGGCCGGCCTTTCGGGTTCAATTCGGCCATCCCCCATATCGCGTTTTCCTTGATATTGGTCCCCGACCTGTCGCCCCTGCTTATGAAAGTCCTCCTTGCCGAGGATATCTTCCTGAACGCCTCGACCGCGGTTTTGGATGAGGCCACCCCGGCGGGGTCCTTTGCCGGCCCCACTATCACGAAATCGTTGTACATGAGGTCGTGCCTGTTTACGAAAAACCCCTCCTTGAGGGCTATCATCTCAAGGCCTTTGGCATGGCAGAGCACCACGTCCGCGTCACCCCGCTTGCCTATCTCTATCGCCGCACCGGTGCCAACGGCAACCACCTTGACGGCTATGCCCGTCTTTTTTTCGAAGATGGGCAGGATATAGTCGAAAAACCCCGAATTCTGGGTGCTTGTCGTTGACGCGCATATGATGCTTTTTGCGGCAAAGGCCGCCGGTGAGACAAACACCATCATCAATATGGAAAACAGCGCCGCCTTAAGGAAAAAATTCTTTCCAGATGAAAACATTTTTTTGCGCTCTCCTTTCTGAATTACCTCTTAATCAATGAAATATATTATATATAGCGATAAAAAATTTTAAAAAATAAAAAAAGAGACAACCGCACCCGCAAGCACGACGTAAAGGATGTTTGTCTTTCTCACGAGGGCGATAAGCGCGGCAACCCCGAACGCTGTCCTTGCCGCGTCCCAGGGGACGGCAAGCCCGAACTTGACCGCCACATAAAAAAGCAGGCCGGCAAAGGAGGCAAGAATGCCCTTTATCGCCCTCAGGAAATACCTGGATGTCTTCAGTCTGTCAAAAAACGGCGTTACCGCGACCACCATCAGGAATGAAGGCGTAAATATGGAGACGGTTGCCGCAGCCGCGCCTGCCAGCCTGTATAGCTGATACCCTATGAAGGCCGCCGTAATAACTATCGGCCCTGGGGTGACCTGCCCCAGCGCTATGCCGTCCATGAAGGTCTTGTAGTCAAGCCAGCCCCTCACCTCCACTATCTCCCTCATCATGAGGGGCAGCGACGCGAAGCCCCCGCCAAAGGCAAAGATGTCTATCCTCATCATCAGCGCGGACAGGCTGAAAAGCCTTTTGTCGGCAAGGAAAAGAAAAACCAGCCACAAGGCCGCGGCCAGAAAGAGGAGGCCTGTTTTTTTCAATGATTTACCAGCCCCTGGCGCCTCCGCCGCCCTGAAGGCGTAATCTCCCCTGTAAAGCAG
>JAJYJS010000017.1 GCA_021789215.1 Nitrospirota bacterium
TCGGGGTTTAAAAAAATTGGCATCTTGCGTTTTTATCCAGGACGCTCGTCGCCCACTTACGCAGAGGACAGCGTTTTTCCAAGGACACCATTATCGAAATCGTCCTCGCTTCGATTATCGCCTACAAGCGATGACGAGAAAGATTTTAGATATTACTCTTGGCTTCTTGCAAGCTATCTTGAAATAGAGACATTTCCTGCGCAGTCCGATGAGGGCAAAAAGATACTCGATTACGGTAAAGAAAAAATTAAGGAACTAAAAAGCAAACTTGAAAAAAACCAATCGTTTAATCTCCTTGTGCAGAAACAAAAGAACAATTTGCTTGACAAGGGATATTGGCGCCTTTGTTCTTGGAGGGAGCTTGGGCTCAATGCTGGCCTAAGTAAGATTTTTGCGGAAAAGTTTTATAGTCATTTATGTTGTTATGCCCATTCTGGCTGCAAAAGCGTCCAACAGGTAAGCAATGTTGATGACGCGGAAACTCAAAAGGCCCTTTGTGTTGCTACCATGAAACTTATAATGGTTGCGATGGCTAATATGATTCAGGCATATTGCCAACTGTTTAAAAAATCAAAATCTCTCTTTCAGAAAGAAGAGAGCTCCAAAAAGCTCGTTGACCAGTGGATTAAGATTGGTGCTCATCTCTAACGAGCCTCCCGGATTCCTAGGACGTCTTACGTAATCCGCTGTCGTTTTCAACCAAAATATGTGAGTCAGCCAAGCTGGCAGAGACTGCGGAGTAGCGAGGCAAACTCCGCACAATTTGTAGCATGGCACAAGACGAGGAGTACTGGACGAAAGATTCCCCTTTGCCGGGCCTAATCGTCCGGAAAAGTAATCTGCATTAGTCTTCAAGGGCACAACATCTTGCGATTTTAGCCCTCTTTCCCCCACAATATATGCGCCTGCCCTGATTTTTCCTTTTTTTCTTGACAACTTAGGGCGGGTTTCCATATCATTTAGTGGTAAAACGTGGGGAAAGGTGGTTGGAATGCCAGCATTTTCCGGCAAGTATTATTATACGCTGGATGAAAAAGGCCGGCTGATGATTCCGGCTCCATTCAGGGAAATAATCTATGCCAACTACAGCCCCAAGCTGTTCGTGGCCAACTCGGCGTTTGACAACTGCCTCAACGTCTACCCGTTCGAGGAGTGGCTGCGGCTTGAGGAGAAGGTGAAGAACCTCCCGCGCTCGGACAGGGCGGTCAGGTACTTTTTGCGAAGAGTGGTCGCCTCGGCAGCCGAGGTCGAGCTTGACAAGCAGGGCAGGGTGCTGGTCCCCTCGGCGCACAGGCAGGACTCCAGGCTGGACGGCGAGGTCGTGCTCGTGGGCCAGGTGGAGATGATAGAGCTGTGGAGCAAGGCCGAGTGGGCCAGCGAGACAGACCCGGCCAAGGTGGACAGGGAGGCCCTTGAGGCGTCCCTCAGCAGGTATGGCATTTAGCGATGGTCGTTCACCTTCCCGTTTTGTCGAGGGAAGTGAACGGGATTTTAAGGCCCGCAAGAGGGGGCATATATGTTGACGCGACTGTCGGTCTTGGGGGGCACGCATCCCATATCCTGGGGGAGATGGGCGGCAGGGGCCTCCTCATCGGCATCGACAGGGATGAGGAGGCGTTGAAGGTGGCCCAGGCGGCGCTCCAGGCCCACGGTAACGTAAAACTCAGGCACGCCAGGTTTTCGGAGCTGGAAGCCGTGTTGGACGGGCTCGGGGTGGAGAAGATAGACGGCGTGCTTTTCGACCTTGGCGTCTCGATGCTTCAGCTCAAGAAGGCTGAAAGGGGTTTCAGCTTCATGTCCGAGGAGCTTCTGGACATGAGGATGGACAAGACCCAGCGGCTTTCCGCCCGGGAAGTGGTGGGCAGGTACCCCGAAAAGGAGCTTGAGAGGATACTGCGCGAGTATGGGGAGGAGCGGTTTGCCAGGCGGATCGCAAGGGCGATTGCCGTTGCCCGGCAGAAGCGCCCCGTAAGGACGTGCAGGGAACTGGCTGACATTGTCAAAAAGGTGTCTCACGGCGGAGGGAGGGAAAGGATTCACCCGGCTACGCGGACATTTCAAGCCCTGAGAATTGAAGTGAACGACGAGCTTGGTGAGCTCAGGACCGGAATCGGTTCCTCCCTCAACCGCCTCTCTCCGGGCGGCAGGCTGGCCGTCATCTCTTACCATTCGCTTGAAGACAGGATAGTGAAGCACTCCCTGAAGGACGCGGAGAGGGCAGGCGCGGCGGTAATACTCACTAAAAAACCCTTGAGGCCGGGCCCTGAGGAGCTCAGGGAAAACCCGTCGGCAAGGAGCGCGAAATTAAGGGGGGCGGAAAAGGCATGAGAGCGGCCCACATGAGGGAAAGTGTGTTATCATATACAGTCAAGGTTTTAGCATGCCTCGCAGTTATTTTTGGCATCTTCGGGTTGGTCTGGCTTCGCTCAAGCATAAGGTCGGTGGAGTACGAGATAGGTGCGCTCCAGAAGGAACTCGGGGGAGTCCTCAAGGAGCGCAAGCTGCTTGTGGCCGAACGCGCTTCCCTTTTTTCAATCCAGCAGGTGGAAACGGCGGCATCGGGCAAACTGGGTCTGGGATTCCCGGACAGGACAAAGGTGTTTTATGTGCAGAGGGATAAAGGGGATATCCCTTATGAGGCGGCTTACAGAAAGTAGGGAAGGCAAAAAAATCATCCGTTTTGCCCGCAGCGCATGAACAGGGCGCTTTTTCTCAGCACCGCGGTTGCGTTCGGGTTCCTGGTGGTCATTGTGCGTCTGGGCAACCTGATGCTGCTGGACCACGAGCGCCTTTGGGCAAAGGCCCAGAGCCAGTACCAGCGGGAAAAGCAGATAGACGTAAAGCGCGGGGTGATATACGACAGGCGCGGCAGGGAGCTGGCAGTGAACCTGGACGAGGAATCGCTTTACTGCGACCCCACGGAGGTGGCCTCCCCCAGGACCGCCGCCCTTGAGATATCCTCCGTCACCGGGATGAAATACTCCGACGTGCTTGAAAAAGTCTCTCAGTCAGGGGGAAAGAAACATTTCGTGTGGCTTAAGCGCAAGCTTGGCGATGACGAAGTCCTGAAACTTAAAAACCTCGCGCCGGGGGGGTTCGGCTTTGTGAACGAGACCCGCAGATACTATCCGAACGGCTCGCTCGCCTCCCACGTGCTTGGCTTCGTGAATGTGGACAACAAGGCCGAGGGCGGCGTGGAGCGCATGTACGAAAGCACGCTCACGAACAAGGGCGGAAAGGTGGTCCTCGAAAGGGACGCCACGGGCAAGGTGCTCTCGCAGGGGCTTGAGCTTGAGTCCAAGGGCAACAACCTCGTGCTCACCATCGACGAGGGGCTCCAGTACATAGCGGAGACGGCGCTCGACGAGGCCATGCGCAAGTGGCGGGCGGACTCCGCCTCCGTCATCATGATGGACCCCTTCACCGGGGACATCCTCGCGATGGCCAACAGGCCGGGCTACGACCCTAACGACCCCGGCAAGACAGGCCCGGAAGGCAGAAAGAACAGGGCCATCATGGACCTCTACGAGCCGGGCTCCACGTTCAAGATAGTCGCCGGCACCTCCGCGATAGAGACCGGGGCGGTCTCGCTGGGCTCGATGTTCGATTGCAGCAAGGGGTATATAGAGGCCGGGGGCAGGAAGTACCACGACGTGCACAAGCTGGGCGTGATACCGTTTGAGGAGATTTTCCAGAAGTCCTCCAACGTAGGGGCCATACAGGTGGCCATGCGCGTGGGGGCCGGCAAATATTACGCGTACGCGAAAAAATTCGGCTTCGGGCAGAAGACCGGCATCGACCTGCCCTGGGAGGCCGCGGGCAGGCTGCCGGACCTGAAACGCTTCAACGGCGCTTCGCTGCCCTCGATGGCCATAGGCTACGGCGTGGCAGTCACCCCGCTCCAGATACTGAGGGCTTATTCCGCCGTGGCAAACGGCGGATACCTGGTGACCCCGCATGTCGTGGCGCAGATACTCTCGCCCGACGGCGAGGTGATAAGCAGCTTTCACGGCACGAGGACGCGGATATTGAAGCCGGAGACGGCGGCGACATTCAAGCGGATATTTTCGCTTGTCACCGAAGACGGCGGCACGGCCAAACAGGCGGCCATATCCGGCAACCATGTTTCGGGCAAGACCGGCACGTCGAGGCTCTTCGACCCGAGGACGGGAAGGTATTCCGGCCTGTATTCAAGCTCTTTCGTGGGGTTTGTGCCGGAGCACAACCCGAGGATAGCGATGATAGTGGTCTTCAAGGGGGCAAAGGGGGAGGTCTACGGCGGAGTGGTGGCGGGGCCTGTGTTCAGCGAGATAGCGGAAAAGGCCTTCGCTTATATGAACGTGCCGAGGGACGACGCGTTCAAGAACAACCTGGTTTATTTGGGGGACGAGAATCAAAATGGAGTTAAAGGCGCTCCTCAGTGGAGTAGGAATTAGGCGCACGGCAGGAGGCAATCCCGATATAAAGGGGATTTCTCCGGACTCAAGAAACACTAAACCCGGCGACATTTTCATCGCCGTCAGGGGCGGGCACGCCGACGGCAATGCTTTCATAAAAGACGCGCTTGGAAAGGGCGCGGCGGCGGTGGTCACGGAGCATATCCCCGCGGCGGACCAGCAGGGTGGCGCGGCGTTTGTCGAGGTCCCGGACTCTAAAGACGCCCTGGCCAGGATAGCCGCGAATTTTTACGGCAACCCTTCCCAAAAACTCCCGGTAACGGGCATCACCGGCACAAACGGCAAGACCACGACATCCTTCCTTATATATGCCGCCCTGAGGGCGCTCGGAAAAAAGCCGGGGCTCATAGGCACCATCAGCTACATCATAAACGGGGTGGAAAGGCCAGCGCCCTATACGACCCCGGAGGCCCCGGAGTTCCAGTCCATGCTCTCGGCCATGCTTGGCGCGGGAGCAACGCATGCCGTCTCGGAGGTCTCTTCTCACGCCCTCGCCCAGAGGCGTGTGGACGGCACCGGCTTCAAGGCGGCCGTATTCACCAATCTGACGAGAGACCACCTGGACTTCCACAAGACGATGGACGAGTACTACGAGGCGAAAAAGCGCCTCTTCTCGGAGCTTCTGGATGAGGACGGCGCAGCCGTGATAAATATCGACGACCCTTACGGGCGGAGGCTTGCCGGTGAGACGCGCGAAAAAAGGCGCGTCCTCACATATGCGCTTGAAAACCACGATGCGGATATCAGGGCGGAGGGCGCAAGCTATTCGACCTCCGGGGTTGTGTTCGACATCACTTACAGGGGAGGCCGGTTCAGGATAAACTCAAAACTTGCAGGCGCCCACAACGTCTATAACATCCTGGCCGCCTCCGGTGCGCTCCTGGCGCTGGGCTTCTCCCCGGAGGAAGCGGTACGCGGTACAGAGTCCCTGACGGACGTGAAGGGCAGGTTTGAAAAGGTCGATTGCGGGCAGGACTTTCTTGTGATAGTGGACTACGCCCATTCCCCCGACGCGCTGGAGCGCCTTATCACTGCGGCCCGCGCCATCTCAAAAGGCAGGATAATCACGGTCTTCGGATGCGGGGGAGACAGGGACAGGGGCAAGCGGCCCCAGATGGGAAGCATAGCGGCCAGCCTGAGCGACCTGGTCATCATCACCTCCGACAATCCCAGAAGCGAAGACCCCGTGAAGATAATAGAGGATGTTGCGGGCGGCGCGGCGGGCGGGAACTGCCGTGTTGTGCCGGACAGGGCGGAAGCCATAAAACAGGCGATAGATGCGGCGCTGCCCGGAGACACGGTGCTCATAGCCGGAAAGGGCCACGAGGACTACCAGATTGTAAACGGCAGGCGCCACTTCTTCAGCGACCAGCTCACTGCACGGGACGCCATAAGGGGCAAGGCCGGGGGCCAGGCATGCTGAGGCTTGACGATATACTGAAGGCGACTGGCGGGAAGGCGCTGAGCCGCGGCCCTGAGGATTTCAGGGCGGTATCGACGGACTCCAGGAAGATAAACGGAGGAGAGCTTTTCATAGCGCTGACGGGCGACAACTTTGACGGGAACGAATTTGCCGCCTCCGCGCTCGAAAAGGCCTCCGGCGCGGTGATAAGCCGCGCAGGCTCGATCCCTGACGGCCTGTTTGCAAAAAAGAGCATCGTGCTTGTGGAAGACACGCTCAAGGCGCTTCAGGACATTGCCAGAAGCGTGAGGGCCGGGCGGCCCCGGCTGCCGCTTGTGGGCATTACGGGCTCAAACGGCAAGACCACCACGAAGGAGCTTGCGGCAGCCGTGCTTGGCGGGAAATACCGGGTGCTGAAAAGCTCCGGCAACCTGAACAACCACATAGGGCTTCCCCTGAACCTGTGCGGGCTCGGGCCGGAGCACGAGATAGCGGTTTTGGAGATGGGGGCAAGCGCGCCCGGCGACATAGATGAACTTTGCGGCATAGCGAGGCCCACGATGGGCGTGCTCACCAACGTTGGCTTCAGCCACCTTGAGGGGTTCGGCTCGATGGAGGTGCTTTTGAGGACGAAGCTTGAGCTTGCCCAGGCGGTGCAGAGCATAATCTACAACGCCGACGACGAGAGGCTCGCCCCTGCGATACAGTCCGGCTTCCGGAACAAGGCCCTCATCAGCTTTGGTGTCAAGGCAAGGGCGGACGTTATGGCCTCAGGCGTAAGACTCACGGAGCGGGGCTCCGAGTTCACGCTCCGGATAGCCGAGGACGGCCATGCGGACATAAAGCTCGGCATCCCCGGCGCATTCAATATATATAACTCGCTTGCCGCCGCCGCGTGCGGCCTTTTCTTCGATGTGGGCCTTGAAGAGACGGCTGCGGCATTGGGGGCGTTTGGCGGCGTGCCCATGAGGTACGAGATAAAAGAGATGGCGGGCGCAACTATCCTGAGCGACATCTACAATGCGAACCCCGCCTCGATGGAGGAGGCCCTGAAGGAGCTTGTAAGGCTCAGGAAGGGCAGGGCCGTGGCCGTGCTCGGCGACATGCTCGAGCTTGGCGGCTATTCGGAGGACGCGCACAGGAGGCTTGGCGGATGGATGGCCTCGCTGCCCGTGGATTTGTTCATCGCCGTGGGGCCCATGATGGGCCGCGCTTACGCGGAGTTCACAAAGGAAGGGAAAGAGGCCATCGCCTGCAAGGATTCGGCGCAGGCGGCGAAGGCCCTTGCCGGCAGCCTTAAAAAAGGCGACGCCGTGCTCATAAAGGGTTCAAGGGGAATGAGGATGGAAAAAGTCCTGGAGGAAATGAAATAAAAAATGCTGTTTAGTCTTTTTTACTGGCTCCACAACTGGTTCACGCCATTCAACGTATTCAGGTATATAACCTTCAGGACGGCGCTTGCGGTGATTACTGCCGCCCTTGTCACATACTTCATGGTGCCGCCGTTCATAAGATGGGTGAAAAAACTGGGTGGCACACAGAACGTGAGGGACGATGGCCCGCAGAGGCACCTTGCCAAGCAGGGCACCCCGACGATGGGCGGCATCGTGATAGCGGGGGCCATCCTCTTTGCAATGCTCTGCTGGGGAGACCTCACGAACCCCTACGTGATAATGATGATGGTCTCGACAGCGGGCTTTTCCGCCATCGGGTTCTATGACGATTACCTCAAGGTGTCGAAAAAAAATTCAAAGGGCCTCAGGGCAAGGGACAAGTTCGGGCTCCAGATAGCGCTTGCGCTCGTGCTGGGGGTACTGGTCTACATAAACCCCAACGACCCCTACGCAAGCATGCTCTCGATACCGTTTTTCAAGAAATGGCTCCTTCAGTTCGGCTGGTTCTATGTGCCATTCTCCGTGCTCGTGATAGTGGGCTCCTCCAACGCCGTCAACCTTACCGACGGCATAGACGGGCTTGCCATCGGGCTGGTGGCGATAGCCACGCTCGCAAACGGGGTGCTCATATACATATCGGGCCACAAGGGGCTCGCCGAATACCTTCACGTGCTTCACATCCCTGCCATGGGGGAGCTTACGGTCTACTGCGGCGCGATATTCGGCGCTTCCCTTGGCTTCCTGTGGTATAACGCCTATCCCGCCGACCTGTTCATGGGGGACGTGGGCTCGCTGGGGCTGGGGGGCTCCCTTGGCACGCTCGCCATAATCTCCAAGCAGGAGATAATACTTGCCGTTGTGGGCGGGATATTCGTGGTGGAGACCTTCTCGGTGATACTCCAGGTGATGTCTTTCAAGCTGACCGGAAAGAGGATATTCAGGATGGCCCCGATACACCATCACTTCGAGCTGAAGGGCTGGGCGGAGCCGAAGGTCATAGTGCGGTTCTGGATAATAGGGATAATGCTTGCGCTCCTGTCGCTGGCGACTTTCAAGGTGAGGTAGATGGACTTGAACGGGATGAAGATAACCGTATTCGGGCTCAAAAGGAGCGGCAGGGGCGCTGTGCTCGCCCTCCATGCCCTCGGCGCGGATGTTTCCGTGACGGACTCCAAAAAAGAGGCCGCGCTTGCGGACGAGCTTGAAGGGCTCCCCTCCGGCATAAAGCTCTATCTCGGGGGGCACCCGGAGGAGGCATACAAAGACGCCGGCCTCGTGGTGATAAGCCCCGGCGTGCCCTCCGGCATCGCGCCTTTGAGGCGTGCCAGGGAGCTTGGGATAAAGGTGGCCGGGGAGCTTGAGGTGGGCTTTGTGCTTTCAAAATCGGCCAACCCGGATTTGGAGTTTTATGCCATCACGGGCACAAACGGGAAATCGACCACGACGGTGCTCCTCCACAGGATGCTTGAGAGCGCCGGGAAGAAAACGGTGCTTGCGGGCAACATCGGCCATGCGCTGACAGGGCTTCTCGATGAGGCAAGGCGGAGCGATTCGGTTGTTGTGGAGGTGTCCAGCTTCCAGCTTGAGACCATCCACGAGTTCAGGCCCCGCATCTCGGCCATACTCAATATCGCACCGGACCACATGGACCGCTACCATGAGCTTTCGGACTACGCCGCGGCCAAGATGAGGATATTCGAGAACCAGACTGGCCTTGACTATATAGTGCTGAACGCCGGCGACCCTGGCTGTGCGCAGGTCTCGGAAAGGCTTTCGGGGGAAAAAGGGAAAAAACGCCCGCGGGTATTGTTTTTCGGCAAGGGCAAAAAACATGAAGGCGTTTACGAGAAGGACGGGGTTGTTTATATGAACCTTCCCGCCCGCTCCGGGGAGCTTCTCCGCGCGGACGAGATAAGGATAAAGGGCGTGCACAACCTCGAAAACGCGATGGCCGCCGCCTGCATGGCGCTCCTTGCCGGGGTCGGGCCGGAGACGATAAGGGCCGTCCTCATGGAGTTCCCCGGCCTTGAGCACCGGATAGAGATAACGCGCGAGCTGGACGGGGTGACCTACATAAACGACTCCAAGGGGACGAACCCCCCCGCCGCCCTGCGCTCCATAGAGAGTTTCGGCGGCAGCCCCCTCATACTCATAGCGGGGGGCAGGGACAAAAACGGAGACTTCGAAAGCATGAGGGACGCCGTAAAAAAGCATGTGAAGCTCCTGGTGCTCATGGGTGAGGCGGCGGAGAAGATGAGCAAGGCCCTTTCGGGCGCAACGGAGATAAAATTCGCGGACAGCCTGGCCGGGGCGCTCCGGATATCGAAACAGGCCGCCAGCCCCGGAGACATTGTCCTCCTTTCCCCGGCCTGTGCGAGCTTCGATATGTTCAAGGACTTCGAGGACAGGGGGAGGAAGTTCAAGGAGGAGGTGGCCGCGCTTTGAACGGCAGGACCTTCTATACGGGACAAAACGCGCTTGCCGTGGAAAAGGGGCCGGGCAGGCCCGACAGGGTGATAATAATACTCACCGCGGCGCTTGTCTTTCTGGGCGCGCTGATGATCTACTCCAGCACCAGCGTCATAACGTACGCGATGCAGCAAAAGCAGATAACGACGCCTCTTTTCTACTTCAAAAGGCATCTTATAACGATTTTCCTGGCGCTCCTTGCGGCTTCCGTGGCGTACAGGATAAGGACGGACCTGCTTGGGAAACTCTCCCCGGTGCTCCTGTTCCTCTCGCTCGCGCTTTTGCTGCTGGTCTTCACGAGGCTTGGCATCTCCGCGGGCGGCGCAAGGAGGTGGCTCAGGCTCTGGCCCTCCACGTTCCAGCCATCGGAGCTTGTGAAACTCTCGATGGTCATCTTCCTCGCGTGGTACCTGTCGAGGGATTTCTTCGACCCTGATAACCTGCCGATAGCGCTTGCGCCGCTTGGGGTCATGGCTGTCTTCCAGGCCGTTTTCCTGAAACAGCCCGATTTCGGCGGGGCGCTGACGCTTGGCGTAATAACCATATGCATGCTTTTCCTTGCCGGGGTGCGGCTCCGTTATCTGGCGGGGCTGCTTCTGCTTGCGCTGCCCCTTGCCTATTACCTGGCCCACGAGCCTTACCGCCTGCGGAGGATAACGTCCTTCCTGGACCCCTGGGCGGAAGCCAGGGGGGACGGCTTTCAGCTTGTGCAGTCCTTCATAGCGCTTGGAAGGGGCGGCTTCGGGGGAGTGGGGCTTGGCAGGAGCATGCAGAAGCTCTCGTTCCTGCCGGAGATGCACACGGACTTCATCTTCTCCATCATAGGTGAGGAGCTTGGCTTCATGGGGGCAACGCTTGTCGTGCTCGCGTTTGCCGGGTTCTTTTTAAGGAGCACCAGGATTGCCGGAAGGATGGGTGACAAGTACCGCCAGCTCCTTGCATACGGCATAGCGCTGATGATAGCGCTGCCCGCGATGGTCAACTTCGGCGTGGTCACGGGGCTTCTGCCCACCAAGGGGCTTCCGCTTCCCTTTATCAGCTACGGGGGCTCCTCGCTGATTGTGAACCTCATGGCTGTGGGCATCCTCCTGAGGCTTTCAAAGGGAGAGGCCATGGCGGACGCGAGGCAGGACAAGTTCAGGGAGACGATAGAGCGCAAGAAGGCCAGAAGGGCCATATACGGAGCGGGCCTGTGAGGGCGATAATAGCGGGTGGGGGCACGGGCGGGCATCTTTTCCCGGGCATTGCGCTCGCGGACGAGCTCCAGAAAGAGGGCGCTGAGATAATGTTTGTGGGCACCGAGCGGGGGCTTGAATCGAAAGTGGTCCCCAAACGCGGATACCAGATAAAATACATCCAGGCGGAGGGTGTGATGGGGCGCACGGCGGGCGGAAAGCTGAAGGCGGCCTTCAAGCTCCTTGCCTCATTCCTGGAATCGAAAAAACTGATCGGCTCGCTGGAGCCCGATATCGTTATCGGCACGGGGGGCTATGTGTCCGTCGCCCCGGTGCTCGCGGCCCGCATGTCCTCCATCCCCACACTGATAATGGAGCAGAACGTGGTGCCCGGCGCCGCCAACAAAATGCTGGCCAAGCTCAGCTGCGCGGTTGCCGCCACGTACCCTGAGAGCCTGGAGCATTTTCCGAGGGCAAAGACGTATCTCACGGGCAACCCCGTCCGGGCGGAGATATTTTCCGCATCGAGAGAGGCCTCCTGCGCGCTCTTCGGGCTGGAACCGGACGCGTTCACGGTGTTCGTGTTCGGGGGCTCCAGCGGTGCGCGGAGCATAAACAACGCCCTGATCAACGCGCTTAACAGTCTGACAGACCTGAAGGAAGGCCAGAGGAAGATACAGTTCCTGCACCAGAGCGGGGAGCAGGGCTACCAAACTGTAAGAGAAGCATATAGGAAACTCGGTTTCAGGGCGATGGTCGCGCCGTTCATCTACCAGATGCCCGAGGCTTACGCCGTTGCCGACATGGTCATATCGAGGGCCGGGGCCACGACGCTTGCGGAGCTTACCGCGCTTGGCAAGCCGGCCATACTCGTCCCATACCCTTATGCGGGCGAGCACCAGGACCCGAACGCCAGGAAGCTGGAGGAGTTCGGCGCGGCAAGGGTCATCAGGGACAGCGAGCTGGACGGCGGGCTTGTCGCAGTGGAGATAAGGCGGCTCATGGAAAACGGCGCTGAAAGGGCGGAGATGGCAAACAGGAGCAGGTCCATCGGAAAGCCCGACGCGGCCCAGAAGGTTGCGGACATAGCCCGGAGCCTCGTGAAACTGAGTGGGAAAAACATAAAAGGAATAAAGAAAAAGAATGTTCAAGCGCTATAAATCCATACATTTTGTTGGCATAGGCGGGGTGGGCATGAGCGGCATAGCCGAGGTGCTGCATACGCTTGGCTACCGGGTCACGGGCTCCGACCTGAGGGCCTCGGACACCACGGAAAGGCTTGGAAGGCTTGGCATCCGCATAGACCTGGGGCACCGGGCCGAGAATGTGAAGGACGCGCAGGTGGTGGTGATATCCTCCGCGGTTGGCGGCGAAAACCCGGAGGTGAGGGAGGCCATGCGGCAGGGCATCCCCGTGATACCCAGGGCCGAGATGCTCGCGGAGCTTGGGAGGCTCAAGTACGGCGTGCTCATTGCGGGAAGCCACGGGAAGACGACCACAACCTCCCTTATCGCGACTGTGCTTGCGCGCGCCGGGCTGGACCCGACCGTCGTAATCGGCGGGAGGCTCAATGCCCTGGGCAGCAACGCGCGGCTTGGGCAGGGGGAGTTCCTTGTAGCCGAGGCCGACGAGTCCGACGGCTCCTTCCTCAAGCTGAGCCCGACCATCGCCGTCGTTACCAACATAGACAAGGAGCACATGGAGTTCTTCAAGTCCATGCACTCTTTAAAAGGCGCGTTCCTTGAGTTTGTGAACAAGGTCCCGTTCTACGGGCTGGACATCCTCTGCGTGGAAGACAGCCGCGTGAGGGAGTTGCTGCCAGACATTAAAAGGCGCTTCATCACTTACGGGTTTTCGGAGGACGCCGATTTAAGGGCCGTGAACGTTGAAAAAGGCTTTTTCATGAGTTCGCACTACGACGTGCTCCTTAAAGGCAAAAAACTTTTCAGCGTGAAGCTGCCCATCCCCGGAGACCACAGCGTGCTCAACAGCCTTGCCGCAATCAGCGCCGGGCTTGAGCTTGACATAAAACCCGAAACGATAAAAGAGGCGCTTGAGGGCTTCCAGGGCATAGGCCGCAGGCTTGAGCTTAAGGGAAAGGTGGGCGGCATTTCCGTCTATGACGACTACGGCCACCACCCCACGGAGGTGAGGGCGACCATACGTTCGCTGAGGGAAGGGTTTTCTGGCGGCTCCAGGCTCTTTGTCCTGTTCCAGCCCCACAGGTTCACCAGGACGAGGGACCTGATGGAGGAGTTTTCCGGTTCCTTCCAGGAGGTGGACAACCTTTTGCTTATGGACATCTACCCCGCCGGGGAAAAGCCCATAGCGGGGATAACATCCGAGGCGCTCTTCGGACTGATAAAGAAAAAAAACGGCGAAAAGGGGACACATTACATGCCCAAAAGGGAAGAGATTGCGGGTTGGCTTGTCGAGCACCTGAAGGAAGGCGATGTCGTGCTTTCGCTTGGCGCGGGGGACGTATGGAAGATTTCCGAGGCGCTGGTGAGCGCGCTAAAGGAGAAGGATGGAAGCGGCAATCAGGGATAGCCTGAGGGAAACGGGCGCAAAGGTCCGCTATGGCGAGCCTCTGAAGGCCCATACGTCGCTTGGCATCGGGGGCGCGGCAGAGATATTTGCCGAACCATCAGACGCCGGGCAGCTTGAGGGGCTTTTAAGACTCTCAGCCGGCATGCCCGTGTATATCATGGGAGGCGGGACGAACCTCCTTGTGGCTGACGGGCCGCTGGAGATGCTCGTCATCTCCACATCGGGGCTCCGGGGCATCGAGAAGATAGACGAAGACGGAGGCGGCGTTGTGCTTGGGGTATGGGCAGGTGAGCCGCTTAAAGGGCTCCTCTCCTTTTGCCAGAGGAACGGGTTTTCGGGGCTCGAAGGGCTTGCCGGAATACCCGGCAGCGTGGGCGGCGCGGTCAAAGGCAACGCCGGAGCGCATGGGACGGAGATGAAGGACATCGTGGAAAAAGTGGCCGTCGCCCGCAGGGACGGCACTCTTGAGGCTCGGAGCGCGGAGGCCATGGGCTTTAAATACAGGGGCTCCGGTCTCTCCGAAAGCGAGATGGTCCTGAGGGCGGAGATACGTCTTAAAAAGGACGGCCCCGAAGAGATAAGAAAAAGGATGAATGAACACTTCGGGATGAAGAAAAAGAGCCAGCCCCTATCGGCCCGCTCGGCCGGGTGCGTCTTCAAGAACCCGGAAGGTTTTCCGCCAGCCGGGAAACTCATCGACGAAGCGGGGCTGAAGGGCGCAAGCAGGGGTGGCATAGAGGTAAGCGGAATCCACGCCAATTTCTTCGTGAACCGGGGAAACGGCACGGCTTCCGATTTTTTTGCCCTTATGGACATGGTGGCCGCAGAGGTCAGAAAACGCTCAGGGGCTGTCCTCGATCCGGAGATAAGGATACTAAAGTAATGCCTGTGACAAATAAAAAAATAGGTGTGCTGATGGGCGGCCTTTCAGCCGAAAGGGAAGTCTCCCTGAAGACGGGCGAGGCCATTTATAACGCCCTGGTGAGGGCGGGATACAATGCCTGCCGGATAGACGCGGGCAGGGACATAGCGGAGGCTGTGAGGAGGGAGGCCGTCGAGGCCGCCTTCATAGCCCTGCACGGCGGCGCGGGAGAGGACGGCTCCATACAGGGGCTCCTTGAGGTGATCGGCATACCATATACCGGCTCCGGTGTGCTGGCCTCCGCCATCGCGATGGACAAGGAATTTTCAAAGAAGGTCTTCGTGTTCCACGGCCTTCCGGTGCCGGAGTTTATCGTCCTGAAAAGGGGCGGAAGGGTGCCGGAGATAAGGTTCCCGCTCCCCTGGGTGGTGAAGCCCGCGACCGAGGGCTCCAGCATAGGCGTGAGCATGGTCGATGATGCCGCCGGGCTTGCCCCCGCGCTTGAGAAGGCCTTCGGGCTGAGCGAAAGGGTGATAGTGGAGCGGCGGGTCTATGGGAAAGAGGTCCAGGTGGGCATCCTTGGCGGAAAAGTGCTTGGCTCGGTCGAGGTGAGGCCGTCCACCGATTTCTATAGCTACGAGGCCAAATACACGGCCGGGAAAACTCAATACATCCTGCCGCCGGAGATTGACGCGAAGATGCTTGGGAAGGCGCACGAGACCGGGCTCCAGGCGCACCTTGCGCTTGGCTGCCGGGGGGCATCGAGGGTTGACCTTATACTGGACGCAAACGGCACGCCCTACGTGCTGGAGGTCAACACCATCCCCGGCATGACGGAGACGAGCCTCCTGCCCAAGATTGCCCGCCTCTCCGGCCTGGATTTCACGGCGCTCGTGGAAGAGATATTGAAAGAGGCGCTGGGCCTTTAAAGGGGAAAGATGAGAAGGAAGAACAGGAAGGCAAAGAACACACAGGGCGAAGGCAGGGGCAGGTCTTTACTGCTAAAGGCGGCGCCGTTTATCGTCGCAGTGCTGCTTGTCGCGGGCTTTCTTGGATACCTGAGATACGGCCGGGGATTTTTCCCGCTCAGAAAGGTTGTCTTTACCGGGAACAGGAATCTCTCTTCAGGCGAGCTTTTTTCTCTGTTGAACGTGAAAAAGGGGCAGAACATGCTTGGCTTTTCAAAGACTGCGCTTTCGAGGCGGCTCCTTGCAAACCCGTGGGTGAAAAATGCCGCCGTCCGCAACGAGATACTGAGCGGCAGGATACTTGTCAGGGTGGAGGAGAGACAGCCCTTCGTCCTTATAAGGAGGGAAGGGGTCACATGGCTTGCCGACATTCAGGGGAGGCTCCTTGAGCCGGTGCGGGAAGGCGTCACGCCTTTTCTGCCCGTCATCCAGGCGGACGTGAAGAATTACAGGGACACGTTCAAGGAGGCGATGCTCCTTGCAAGGCTCCTTAAAATCAGGGGTTATTTCCAGCGTCCCATAGTGATAGAGGCCGATACCTTCCCGGAGGATCTTTCGCTCAAGGCCGGGGATGTCGTCATAAAGGTGGGTTTCGGGGACTACGAACAGAAATTGGACAAGCTGGCCGAGCTTGAATCGGAGATACAGAAACGGGGCATACAGGCCAGCACCATAGACCTGAGATTTGCAAACCGGGTGTTTGTCACGCCCGTAATGGAGGTCAGGAAATGAGGGGCCGCTATATCGCGGGGATAGACGTTGGCTCCACGAAGGTCTGCGCGGCGGTCGCGCGGGTCGATTCCAGGGGAATGGAGATAATCGCCTCCGGCACGGTGCCCTCTTCGGGGCTGCGCAAGGGCGTGGTGGTGGACATGGACGAGACGGCGAACTCCATAAATATGGCCGTGAAAGAGGCCGAGTCCGTCTCGGGCATAGATATAAAGTCGGCCTATATAGGCATCTCCGGTGCGCACATAAAATCGGCGGAAAGCTACGGCGCAACGGGCATAAAGGGCAAGGAAGTAAAAGCAAAGGACATAGAGCGGGTTATAGACGCCGCCTCGGCGGTGTATGTCCCCCTGGACAGGGAGATACTGCACGTGCTCCCCTCGGAGTTCGTGATAGACGGGCAGGACGGCATCGCCAGGCCGTACGGGATGGCGGGTGTCCGTCTTGAGGTGAAGGTGCAGGTGCTTACCGCCTCCCAGGCCGTTCTTGAAAACCTGGACAGGGCGCTTTCCCGCACGGGGCTCAAGGTGACGGAGATGGTGTTTCAGCCGCTTGCCTCCGCGCTGGCCGTGCTCAAGGACGAGGAGATGGAGCAGGGCGCGCTGCTTGTGGACATGGGCGGGGGCACGACCGACCTGGCGCTCCTGAAGGGAGGGGCGCTGCGGTTCACATCCGTCATTCCGGTCGGCAGCCAGCACATAACAAACGACCTTGCGCTGGGGATGAAGCTGCCGCAGAAGGAGGCCGAGCGGCTCAAGAAACGCTACGGCACCGCGGGCGGCGAGAAGGGCAATCTCTTCAGCGATGAGAAGATAGAGGCCGTGAACATGAGCGGCAAGACGAAATCCTTCGACCACGACGAGATAGAAAAGATAATAAAGCTCCGGTGCGAGGAGACCTTCGAGCTTGTGAAAAACAGCGCCGAAGCGGCAATCCTCAAGCACGAACCCGTGTGCGTCGTGCTCACCGGCGGCGGCAGCCAGATGCGGGACATCACCGAGATGGCGGAGCGCTGGCTGGGCCTGCCTGTCCGCATGGGGGTGCCGGAGCGGGTGAAAAACTCGATAGTGAGGGATGTGGTGAGGGAGCCGCAGTATTCGACGGCAGTAGGCCTTCTGCTTTATGCCTTGCAGGCCGAAGGGGGAGAGAAAGGGTCTTCCGGCCCTCTTCCCGTTCTCCAGGATTCCCTGGGCGCAATAAAGGACACAATCCTCGGGCAGGGGTGGGCCTCGGTGAAGAAGATGGTCTCAAGGATACGCCGCCCGGAGCCGGGGGTTTGAAAAAAAATTGAAATTTTGGGAAAAAGAAAAAAAGAAAAGGAAGAGGAGGTGCTGATGTTCGAGCTGGAGGAAGTAAAAAGCGAGTTGGCCAGGATAAAGGTGATCGGAGTCGGCGGGGCTGGCGGCAACATGGTGAACAACATGATAGCCTCGAACTTAAAGCATGTGGAATTCGCGGCGGTGAACACCGACGCGCAGGCGCTTGGCATCTCCCTTGCCGCGAGGAAGATTCAGCTTGGCGAGGGTGTGACCAGGGGACTCGGGGCCGGTTCCAAGCCTGACCTGGGCAGGCAGTCCGCCCTCGAAAGCAGGCAGGAGATCGCCGACGCGCTTGCCGGGGCCGACATGGTCTTCATCACGGCGGGCATGGGCGGAGGCACCGGCACCGGGGCCTCGCCGATAGTGGCGCAGGTGGCCAAGGAGCTTGGCGCCCTTACGGTCGCGGTCGTCACGAAGCCTTTCTTCTATGAAGGCACCACCAGGAGGCACAATGCCGAGTACGGCATAAAGGAGCTGGAAAAGTCTGTCGATACCCTGATAGTCATCCCCAACGACAGGATAAGCTATGTGGTCGATAAAGGCACCTCGCTTATTGAATCATTTGCAAAGGCCAATGACGTGCTGAGGCAGGCCGTTCAGGGCATATCCGATTTGATAGTGGTGCCCGGCCTCATAAACCTCGATTTCGCCGATGTGAAAACGATAATGGAAAACGCCGGAAACGCCGTCATGGGCATGGGTGCGGCATCCGAGGCGAAAGAGGCGGCAAAGAAGGCTATATCGAACCCCCTGCTTGAAAACAACTCCATCGAGGGGGCAAAGGGCATACTTGTCAACATCACCGGCGGGCTTGAACTTTCGCTCAAGGATGTGGAGGAGTCCGCAAGCATGGTGTACGATTCCGCCCATCCGGAGGCAAATATCATCTTCGGGGCGGTCATAGACCCCGACCTGAAGGGCGAATGCCGTGTGACGGTCATCGCGACAAGCTTTGCCCCGAGGAAGCAGAAGGTCGAGATGCCCGAGGTGAAGAAATGGGTCCCCAAGGAGCAGCCCGTATCCGGGCCTAAAAAGGAAGTTGCCGCCAGGCAGCCGGAGATAAACGCTCTCAATTCCCACAGGATACTTGCCAAGTCGCTCAAAGCGGAGCCCTCGATGCCCTTTGAGGACCCCTTTGACATACCCACTTTCCTGAGGAAAGTGACGGCAAAAGAGACGAAATAATTCAGGTTCTTTGTTTTCCCCCCACGTAGACAGGGGCCCCTTTTCCCCCAAAGGGGCCCCACCCTCCAAGTCCCCATAGACAGCGAGCGTATTCCCAGCGGTAGTGTCACTGGGCAAGCGGGCGAATATAAAGGAAATTCCCTGCATCAATATTCCTTGCGGTAATCTTCAATCTTCAATTGACATTTCAAATGAGGTATGCCATATTTATTGCATCGGAGTTTTGGTCAAATAAAGGCCAAAGAGAGAACGGCCCGTTTTATTTGCACAATTCCCGAAATAATTTTATTCAGCAGGAGGACGTACAGAATGTCGAGTGGTTCAGTCAAATGGTTCAATGAAGCCAAGGGGTTCGGTTTCATAACCACGGACGAGGGGAAAGAGGTATTCGTTCATTTTTCAGCGATCAAGGGCGATGGTTTCAAGACCCTTGCCGAAGGCGAAAAAGTCAATTTTGACATCGAGCAGGGACCTAAAGGCCCCCGCGCCGTCAACGTTGTCAAGGCCTAACCCGTGAAAAAGGGGCCCCCGCCTTGCGGGGGCTTTTTTATTTTTTGTCCTGCGCTATAATTTAAAAAAACCTGAAGAGGGGGAAAATGGCCAAGAAAATCTACGTAGGGAATCTGCCTTACTCGGTCGACGACGAAGAATTGAAAGAGATGTTCGCGGGCATGGGCGAAGTGCTTTCCTCGCGCATTATCAAAGACCCCGCAAGCGGAAGGTCCAAGGGCTTTGGCTTCATCGAGATGAATGACGAGGAGGCCGACGCCGCGATTGCCAAGCTCAATGGGACGGTCTACAAGGACAGGACGCTCACCGTGAGCGAGGCAAGGCCCAGAGAGGGCGGCAGGCCGGCAGGCGGCCGCGGAGAAAGAGGCGGGAGGAAGCCTGGCACTTGGAGATAAAAGTAAACGGCAACGACATAGAAAAAGCGCTTAAGATATTCAAGCGCGAGGTGCAGAAAGACGGCCTCCTAAAGGAGCTAAGGGAAAGGCAGTATTACGAAAAACCCTCTGTCAGGTCACGCAGGAAGCAGCGCGAGGCCCTGAAAAAAAAGATGAAAAAGGTAAGGCTGAGGGCTTCGAGATAGCCTCTCCGGAAAGAAGAAAAAAACTTCCCCGGTGAATGTTTTTTTTATAATCATTCATGTATTCAAGCGGCGAAAAAGTGGCGTGGGGGAAGATCCGGGAACTGGGGCCTGAAAAGATTTCGGCCAGCTCAGGGATATCTTTCATAAACGGCCTTTTCATGGTGCGCTCGCTGGGTATGGATTTCGAGCTGGACCCGGCGAGTGAGACCATCCGGGCCCTTTCACCACAGGGCGGGGCCATCCTGAAGAAATTTTCCTATTTTTTCAATTATATGGTCTTGTGGTGGCTTGTCTATGCAAAGGGCACGCCGCCTTCAGGCAGGCTGGTAAGGCCCGCTGACTTAAAGGGCGGGGACATGTTTTTCAGGGGCACTCATACCCTGCCGCTGGACAGGCTTGCGCAAGTCTATGCCCGCGATGCAGGAAAATTTCTGGAAAGGGCCGGGGAGCTTGGAGGCAGCAAGCGGGAGATGGGCGATGCCGCCGCGGAGCTTATGCCCGTTCAGGGTTTTTCCCCGGTTGATTTGATACTCTGGCTTGAGGACGAAGAGTTCCCCGCAAGGGCAGACCTCCTTCTGGACGCCTCCATAGAGCACATCCTTCCCCTGGACATCATCTGGTGCGCCACCATGCTCACCACGCTCGCGATGCTCTAGCCGATGGCAAAAAGCCGGAAACTCATCGAAAAGGCGGACGCCCTCATTAAAAAAGAGAAGGGGACGGTATTCAAGGACCCCGGAGGGAAGTTCAATATCTGCCTTGTTTACCCAAACACCTATCATGTAGGGATGTCCAGCCTGGGGTTTCAGGGCGTTTACTGCATGCTGAACGCCATGCCGGGGGTGCTTTGTGAAAGGGCATTCCTGCCGGACCCGGAAGACACCGGCGAATACGCGCGCTCGGGCGCGGAGCTTTTCAGCCTGGAATCCAAAAGGCCGCTCAGGGAATTCGACATGATAGCCTTCTCGGTCTCGTTCGAGAACGATTACCCCAACATCGTCAGAGCCCTGAGGCTTGCAAACATCCCCGCCAGGGCCGGGGAAAGGGGGCCGAGGGAGCCGCTCCTTGCGCTTGGGGGGATAATGGCGTTCACGAACCCGGAGCCGCTTGCCGATTTCTTTGATATCGTCTTTGCAGGGGAGGCCGAGGCCATCCTGCCCGGGTTCATTGGTGCCGTCCGGAAATCCTCCGGCAGGGAAGGCCTCTTTAAAACACTTGCCCGCATGGAAGGCCTCTATCTGCCCTCTCTTTACAAGATAACCTACGGCCCGGACGGGAAAATAAGCCGGAGGGAGGCCGCCCCCGGAGCGCCTGAGGTGATTGAAAAAAAATACGTTTCCGATTACAGGGATTTCAGGATGAGGCATTGCATCCTGACCCCTGAAACGGAATTTTCGAACATGCGCCTTGTAGAGCTGATGAGGGGCTGCCCCTGGGACTGCGCGTTCTGTCTTACTGGCGAGGTTTACAACCCGCCCCGGAGGAAGCCCAAAGAGGCCATCCGGGAGGAGATAGACGAGGCGGTTGCGGCCGGGGAGAGGGTCGGGCTGATAGGGCCGTCCATTTCGGACTATCCGGGGATAAACGAGCTTCTGGATGAAACCGGGGTGGAGTTTTCAATCACGTCGCTCAGGGCGGGGAAAAAGAGCATAGGGCTCCTGCCCTCCCTGAAGAGGCACAAAAAAACCCTCTCGGTTGCCGCCGAGGCGGGCACGGACAGGCTCCGCCAGGTTATAAACAAGAAGATATCGGAGCAGGATATACTTGAGACCTCAGGCGCGGTACTGGCCCAGGGCATGAACCTGCGGCTTTATTTCATAGCGGGCCTGCCCACCGAGACCGGCGAGGACATAGAGGGCATAGTCGGCCTCGTAAAAAAAATAAGGGCTTCAGCGCCGGCCGGAAAGATAACGCTGACCGTGAGCACATTCGTGCCAAAACCATTCACATGCTTTCAGTGGCACCCGATGGAATCCCAGGCCGTTGTCAAGGAGAGGCTCAAGCGCATAAAAAAGGGGCTTTCAGACGTCCCCGGTGTGTCAGTTTTCCATGACGTGCCGAAATACGCCTACATGCAGGGGGTTTTTGCGATGGGCGACCGGAGGCTTGGGGCCGTGCTGGAGAGGATGGCGGACGGCCTGGACTATAAGCAGGCGTTAAAAGAGACGGGCCTTTCCGGGGATTATTACATCTTCAGGAAGAAGGGCTTTAACGAGACCCTGCCCTGGGATTTTATAGATACAGGCATGACGAAAAAAACGCTCTGGGAGATGTTTCAAAAGGCCCTTACGGGCCCTCGCTGATGAAAAGCCCCGTGCTCAGGTATCTTTCGCCCCTGTCGGGGAGGATTACGGCTATTTTTTTGTTCTGGCCGAGCCTCCTGGCCACCTGGAGCGCCGCAAACATCGCCGCCCCGGAGGATATGCCGCACAAAAGCCCTTCCTTAAGTGAAAGCTCCCTTGCCGTCTGCGCGGCATCCTCGTCTTTTACGGGGATGACCTCGTCGTAGATTTTGGTGTTGAGTATGCCCGGATAGAACCCCGCGCCTATTCCCGCAATCCTGTGCCTGCCTGGTGCCCCGCCAGAAAGCACGGCGGAATAAGCGGGCTCCACGGCAACTATCAGGGTTTCTTTCTTCCTTTCCCTGAACACCTCTCCCACCCCTGTTATCGTGCCGCCCGTGCCCACACCGGCGACAAACGCGTCCGGAACTCCTCCAAGCTGTCCGATAATCTCCGGTGCGGTCGTCCTCCTGTGGGCCTCCGGGTTTGCCGGGTTCTCGAACTGGAGCGGCATGAACCATCCGGCGTTTTTTTTATCGCGAAGAAGCTCGCAGGCCTTGTCCATTGCCCCGAGCATGCCTTTGTCTGAGGGCGTAAGGACGAGTTCCGCCCCGAAGGCCTGAAGGAGCTGCCTCCTCTCAAGCGACATCGCTTCGGACATGGTAAGTACTACCTTGTAGCCCTTGAGTCTGCCCACCATCGCAAGCCCGATGCCGGTGTTTCCGCTTGTGGGCTCTATTATCGTGGAGCCCGGAGCAAGCATGCCCTCTTTCTCCGCGGCCCCTATCATCGAAAGCGCGACCCTGTCCTTGACGGAACCGCCGGGGTTCATGCCCTCAAGCTTTGCCCAGACCTCTGCCGAGCCGGGCGGGACAAGACGGGTTATCCTTACAAGCGGGGTGCTGCCTATTAATGAGAGCGCGTCGATGGCCCTTTTCATAAATTGCAGTATAGCATATCAGCCCTTGAGGAGATGGAGCACGGAGTCCGGGATGGAATCCAGGGGCTCTTCCCCCAGTATCCTCCTGACCTGCCTCTGGGTCAGACCGAAGCGGTTCGAAATGTCCTTTGCCGTGGCGCCCTTTTCATAGGCCCTCCGTATCTCCTCGTCCCTGAGCCTGCGCTTGAGTGCGTCAAGCCCGTGGATGTAAAGGTACGTCCCCCTGAATGCAATGCCTATCTTGACTGCGGCTTCAAACCCCGCCACCTCCGCAATGCGCCCCAAATCCCCGCGTAGCCGCTCAGAACGTATCCCCCTCATGATAATGACTCCTTTTGCCGTACGAAAGAGTGTAAAAAATCAAAAAATCTTGCATATTGTGAGTGGATGCTATATACTAATTGTGATAATTATCACATTATGAAATGTAAAAGTCAAGGGGAAAATTGCGGATGCTGTTGACGGTGGCTGAGATAATAGAGTCGATAAAGAGGATGAAGGGCCTCAAGTCGGACAGCGAAGTGGCTTCGGAGCTTGGTTTGAAGCCCCAGACCCTTGCCACCTCCAAGATGAGGGGCTCCGTGCCTTTTGAGGCCCTTATTTCATTTTGTGATAGAGAGGGCTGTTCACTGGACCTCCTCCTGCGCGGGATGGAGTTGAAAGGGGGAGCCCCGCTTGTTATAAGGGAGCCCTCAGCCGGGATGGAACCTTCATACCTGATGGTGCCCCTTGTTGATACGGAAGCGGCCGCCGGGATATCCGGGGCCATTCCCGACGACTCCATCAGGGACCACTACCCGTTCAAACGGAACTGGATAAAGAAGGTGGCTGGCGGGCTGGGTAAGGAGAGGACAGGCAAACTGGTGCTTGTGCGGGCAAGGGGGCAGTCCATGCAGCCCACCATCAACGACGGAGAGCTTGTCCTTGTGAACCTGCGCGACCGGTACGAGGTTAAAAACGACGCGGTCTACATCGTCCGGGGCGCCGACGGCGGGATACTCGTCAAAAGGCTTGTGCAGATAAAATCCGGCCTGCTTTGCCTGAGCGACAACAAGGTCTTCGGAGCGTTCGAGATTTCCATAAAGCCCGGCCAGTCCGTGGCCGATCACGTGCTGGGAAGGGTCTGCTGGATTGGGCGGGAGCTGGTGTAGGAAAGCAGGCCCGCGCAAAAACATCCGTGAAGAAACGTTCAGGCCCGTAAGGAAGGGGCAACAGGTTTTTCCAGCGTAACGATTGTCGCTCCCCAGCCTCCTGCGGTCTCATCGGCAAGCCTGAATGAGGCGACCTCCGGCATGCGGCGCAGGATTGCGTGGACGGTCTCGCGCAGCGCGCCCGTCCCTTTGCCGTGTATTATCCGGACCTCCAGGATGCTCTTCTGCCTGCAAAGGGCAAGGTAATCAGGGACAAGGTCCTTCACCTCGCGCGGGTCAAACGCGTGCAGGTCGAGGACGCCGTTTATTGGAAGCTCTACCGGCTCTCCGGCAAGGTCTTCATCGTCTACCACTGCACCTGCTCCCATCTGCTCTTGAATTCCCCGAAAGCTCCGCCCGCTATCGCCTCGCGCATCTTCCTGAAGAATTCGATATAGAAGTGCAGGTTATGTATGGTGTTGAGCCTCATGGAGAGGATTTCCCGGGTCAGGAACAAGTGGCGCAGATAGCCCCTTGAGTAGTTCCTGCAAGTGTAGCAGTTGCAGGCGGGGTCCAGCGGGGCGGGGTCTTCCTTGAACTCCGCCCTCTTTATGCTTATCCTGCCTTCGGAGGTGAAAAGCGTTCCGTTCCTGGCGTTTCTTGTGGGCATTACGCAGTCGAACATATCGAACCCGGCCTCGACAGCAGTAAGGCAGTCCTTCAGGTCCCCTATACCCATAAGGTATCTCGGCTTTTCCGCGGGCAGCACCGGGCCCATCAGGCCAATCATTTCGTACATTTCAGGCTTCGGCTCGCCCACGCTCAGCCCTCCAACGGCATAGCCCTCGAAATCCATCGGGGCAAGCTCCTCCAGGCTCTGCCGCCTAAGGTCTTCGTACACCCCTCCCTGCACAATGCCAAAAAGGGCGCTTTGCTCCGCCTTCGGGACGGCCGATTTTTTCTCCTTGCACTTTCTGGCCCATGCCGTAGTCCTTTTCACCGCACGGAGGACTTCCTCGCGGGTGGATGGATAGGGCGGGCACTCGTCAAATATCATGAAGATGTCGGAGCCCAGCGCCGACTGTATCTCGATTGCCTTCTCCGGGGTCATGAAGTGGGTGGAGCCGTCTATGTGGCTCTGGAACTCCACCCCCTCATCAGATACCTTTCTGAGAGGAGAGAGGCTGTATACCTGGAAGCCGCCGCTGTCTGTCAGTATCGGGCGCGGCCAGTTCATGAATTTGTGCAGGCCGCCAAGCTGCTCTATGAGGCCGTCTCCGGGGCGCAGGTAAAGGTGATACGTGTTGGAGAGGACTATCTCCGCCCCCATATCCATAAGCTCATCCGGCGAGACCGCCTTGACGGTGGCGTTAGTGCCCACCGGCATGAAGGCCGGCGTGTGTATCTCGCCCCTTTGCGTTTTTATGCTTCCGGCCCTCGCCGGGCCGTCCATGGCGGTTACCTTGAAATCCATTTTTTATTTTTAGCTGTTCCGGGTCAGCGACAGGCCTTCGGCCGCTCTCGGATGCGAGGGCTCCTGGGCCAGGGCGCGTTCGAAGCTGCCCTTTGCCCTTTCAGTATAGCCCAGTTTGAGGAAGATATGCCCGGCTTCCGCCAGGATGTCCGGGTTGAAGGGGTCCATCTTGAGGGCGTTTTCAATCACCCTCGCGGCTTTCTTGAATTTTTCCAGTTTTATCAGCGCCATGCCCTGATAATAAAGGTATTCCGGCTTCATGTCATAATACACCGCTATGGCAAAGAGCTTTTCAGCCTCCTCGAACCCGCCTTTGGCAAACTGTTTCCTGCCTTCGACGAATTTGCTCAGGGCCGTCTCCTCCACCGAGAGCGGATTGACTTGCTTCCTTGAACTCAGCCGTTCGTCGTATTCAGCCCGCTTCCGGGGTGTGTATATTTCCGAGTAGGCGGTTGAAAGCGAGGAGAATATCACCGTAAGCTTGTTTTTAATGTCCTCAGGCGCCTGGAAATTGGCATCGGGATGGAACCTTTTGGCAAGCTCGTAATATGACTTCTTTATCTCATCCTGCGCGGCATCCCGCTCAAGGCCAAGCAGCTCGTAATGGCTCGCCTTTCCGCACTTCCGGTGCATCTCCTCTATTTCCAGCGCCTCCTCGGCAGATATATCCGGGGCGGAATCCGCTATCCTCAGGATGCCCTGCTCAATAAGCGCATAGAGCGCCCGCAGGGTTTCATCTTCGCTGAATTGAGAGAGGAAAAGCAGGTCGCTCACTTTTGTGCCGCCGTTTACCCTTGAGAGCAGGTGCCTGCCCGCTTCGCAGGGAAGAAGCGCGCCAGGCGGCGCGATGGGGGACTGCACGACTGACTGTCTTATTACCTCTTCCTTGAACCTTTCAACGTCGCAGGACAGTTTCAATCCTTCGTAAATTATACCGGGGCCGGAGAGGTTCAGGGAGATGGCCTCCTCGGGCATCTCGCCCTCGATGAAACGGAAACGGCCTTCCCGGTAACTGAAAATGCTTTTTATTATCTCCTCAACCCGGTTTTTTACCGCCAGCGGCAGTTCGCCAGGCTTGAGGAAACCGAGCCGGACAAGTATCGCCTCGGGCTTCCAGCCCGTGGAAGATGCTGTGCGCATGGCGGAGTCGTATTGCTCCCCGGTTATCCTGCCCTCCTTAAGGAGCATCCGGGCAAGGCTGTCCTCATCGTTGTCCGAGGCGGAAAAAACCATGTTCCCGTCCCGGATGAATATCTTTTTTGCCTCACCCCCCGCCTCGGCCATGAGCGCACCCGTCTTCCGTCCCTTGCCGATGCCCCTCAGGATGTCCGATATCTCGAAATTGAGAAGCGAACCCTCATAAGGGCTCGGCATGAAAAGGCCAAGCCTCATCTTCGGGCCGGAGCGCACTACCCACACGACCTTGGCGTCATGGTTTTCGCCCGTAAGCTTGAAATGGGCCTTCAGGACCTCGCCTTCCCTCAAGGGCAGCGGCTTGTCCAGAACGGCGCAGGCCCCCTGAAGGGAATAGTTCTCGACGGCCGCCCTGATGACAGAGCCGTTAAGGATGAGAACCAGCCCAGAACCGCGGCTGTATCTCTTGAATTGCCTCTTGTCCTCGTTCAAAGTTTCCACAAATAAATAATAATGAATCGCATTGAAAAAAGGAATAGGTCGTGACGGGGCCGGTTTTCCGCCGGTTTTTTCCTGTTTGAAAAATGGAGATTTTTTCATTAATATAGAAAGACTATCTTCTGGAGGGAGCAGAATGTCCGAAATATTTGAAATCAGATGGCATGGAAGAGGCGGCCAGGGCACGGTCACTGCCGCCAAGGTGCTTGCCGACGCTTGCTTGAGCGGGGGCAGGTACGTTCAGGCCTTTCCCGAATACGGGCCGGAAAGGGCCGGTGCGCCGCTCAGGGCGTACAACAGGATAAGCGAAAAAGAGCTGAGGCTCCACTGCCCCGTTACGCATCCCAAGGTCATAAGCATAGTGGACGCTACGCTCCTTGACAGCATGAATGTCGCCGAAGGCGCCCTGGATGACGCCATTTTTCTTGTGAACACGTCCAGGGACGCGTCAGATATAAGAAAGGTGTTGAAGGCGAAGGACGGCCAGAAGGTCTTTACCATTGATGCCACGGCCATCGCCCTGGCTGAGATAGGGAGGGCGCTTCCCAACTCCCCGATGCTCGGTGCCGTCGCCAGGGTGACGGGCCTTGTCGGGCTTGACCACCTTGTTGAAGAGGTGAGGAAGAGTTTCGGCAAGAAATTCTCCGAAAAGATAATAACCGGCAATGTCAAGGCCGTTGAAAGGGGATACAAGGAGGTAACCGAAGGATGAAGAAATGGAACGAGCTTGTACCCGGGGCCGTGGTGCTGGAGGCCGGGAGCGCCGAAAAGTTCAAGACCGGCTCCTGGCGGAGTTTCAGGCCCCGCTGGATAGAGGAAAACTGCATTCAGTGCCTGTTCTGCTGGCTCTACTGCCCGGACATGGCCATAAAGGTTGAGGACGGCAAGAGGAAAGAGTACCTTTACGACTATTGCAAGGGCTGCGGCATCTGCGCGGTCGAGTGCCCCGGCAAGAAGGGCCAGAAGGCGATAGTCATGGAACCGGAGGGCAAATAATGGGAAAGATCGTAGCGGTAACCGGAAACGAGGCGGTGGCCAACGCCCTGAGGCAGGCCAACCCCGATGTCTGCTCGCTTTACCCCATAACGCCCCAGACCGATATAGTCCAGAGGTTTTCAAGCTTCGTCTCAAACGGGGTTGTTGACACCGAGCTTATAAACGCCGAAAGCGAGCACTCGGCCATGTCCGCGGCAATCGGTGCGGCGGCGGCAGGCGGGCGGGTCATAACAGCCACATCCTCCCAGGGGCTTGCCCTCATGTGGGAGATGCTCCATATAGCCTCCGGCATGAACCTGCCCATAGTAATGCCCCTTGTGAACAGGGCTCTTTCGGCCCCGCTCAACATACACGGAGACCACTCCGACGGGATGGGCGCCAGGGACACCGGATGGATTCAGCTCTGGAGCGAGAACGCCCAGGAGGCATACGACAACACGATAATGGCATTCAGGATAGCCGAGCACAAGGACCTGAGGCTCCCCGCGATGGTCTGCATGGACGGGTTCATAATCAGCCATTCCATAGAGAGGATGGAATACCTCGACGACCAGCCTGTGAAGGACTTCATCGGCCCTTACGAGCAGGTGAACCCCCTGCTCGACCTCCAGCACCCCAAGAGCTTCGGCCCCCTCATACTGACCGACCTCTACCATGAATACAAGAGGCTCCAGCACGAGATAATCGGCAGGGCCAAAAACATCGTACTCCAGGTCTCCGATGAGTTCGCAAAACTCAGCGGAAGGAAATACGGGCTTTTCGAGAGCTACCGGCTGGAGGACGCGGAGGTCGCCCTGGTGGTGCTGAACTCCGCCGCGGGCACCTCGAAGGACGTTGTGGACGCGATGAGGGACAAGGGGATAAAGGCCGGCCTTTTAAAGCCAAGGCTTTTCAGGCCGTTCCCCTACGAGGAGGTGGGCAGCGCGCTCAGGCACCTGAAGGCCGTCTGCGTGCTGGACAGGGCCGATTCCTACGGCGGGTACGGGCCCATGTTCATGGAGATAAGCTCCGCAATCTACCAGGCAGCCGGGACCGGCTCCGGCCCCAGGCTCGTAAACAAGATATACGGGCTTGGCGGAAGGGACTACATGCCCGAGGATGCCGGGAAGGTGCTCGTCGAGCTTGACGCCATTGCGAAGGGCGCCTCCGTGAAGGCCGTAAAAGAATACATAGGAGTGAGGGAATAAATGGAACTAGGCTACGACGTCAAAGAGCTTTTGAAGTGGTCTGCCGAGACAAAGCTCAGGCAGCTTTCCAGGAAGGAGGAGCTTTTTACCCACGGGCACAGGATGTGCGCCGGCTGCGGTGCGCCTACCGTCGTTAAGATGGTGCTGATGGCGACCGACTACCCGGCAGTGGCCTCCAACGCAACCGGCTGTCTCGAGGTCTCTTCCTGCATACAGGAGTTTACCGCGTGGAAGATACCGTGGATACATACCGCCTTCGAGAACGCCGCGGCCACCCTCTCCGGGGCGGAGACGATGTACAGGGCGCTCCTCAAGAAGGGCAAGATGCCGGAGAACGTGAAGTTCATAGCCTTCGGCGGCGACGGCGGCACATACGACATAGGGCTCCAGAGCCTTTCGGGCGCGATGGAGCGCAGGCACGACATGCTCTATATCTGTTATGATAACGGCGCGTACATGAACACGGGCATACAGCGTTCCAGCGCAACCCCGCTTGGGGCCGACACGACCACATCGCCGGCTGGTTCCGCGAACCCTGCCGGGAAGGTGCAGCCGCGCAAGGATCTCACGAGGATAATGGCGGCGCACGGCATCCCCTATGCCGCGCAGGCCAGCATATCCCACTGGGCGGACTTCATAAGGAAGGTCCGGAAGGCTCACGAGATAAAGGGGCCCAAGTTCATAAACGTCCTCTCGCCCTGCAACAGGGGATGGAGGACGGCCACGGACAATTCTGTCCAGCTTTCGAGGCTGGCGGTCGAGACCTGCTACTGGCCGCTTTACGAGATAGAGGACGGCAAGCTCACTGTGACGGTGAAGCCCGCCCAGAAGAGGCCCGTTGCTGAGTTCATGAAGCCCCAGGGCAGGTTCAAGCACCTCTTTGTCCCTGAAAACGCCGGGATGCTGGCGCGGGTCCAGGAGGAAGTGGACAGGAACTGGCAGAGGCTCCTCAGGGAGTCCGGGGAAGCGGCGGAGTAGCCGGGATGCCTGACTTTGACCTCATAATGTATGAGAACGAGTTCAGGCGCATTGACGAAGAGCTTAAAAAGCTTTATCAGCAGTCCAACGCCAACGTGGTCTTCCTGGTAGACAAGAACGGCCAGCTCATCGCCTCGGCCGGGGACACCTCGGAGATAGATACAACCTCGCTTGCCTCCCTGACGGCCGGGAACATCGCCGCCACGGGAGGCATCGCGCGGCTCCTGGGGGAAAAGGAGTTCACCATCCTTTTCCACGAGGGCGAAAACGACAACATCCACATCTCGCTCATAGGCCAGAGGGTCATCCTCGTCGTCATATTCGACAAGCGCTCCTCGATAGGACTGGTCAGGCTCCGCGTCAAGAAGGCGAGCGAAAACCTGCTCAGGATATTCAACGAGATATCCGCCAAGTCCGAGAAGAAACAGCATGAGAAGAGCCTGGACGAGTCCCCGTTCGCGGAGATAACCGACGAGGACATAGACAACCTCTTCAAGTAAGGGAAAGAAGGAAAAAAGGAAAAAGTGTCCTTCATAAACTATTCCTCACGGGAGATAAACTGCAAGATAGTCTATTACGGGCCCGGGCTCTGCGGAAAGACGACCAACCTGCAATTCATCTACCGCAAGACGAACCCCGAACAGAAGGGCAAGCTCATATCGCTTGCCACCGAGACGGAAAGGACGCTTTTTTTCGACTTCCTGCCGCTGGCGCTTGGCGACATAAAGGGCTTCAGGGTCCGGTTCCACCTTTACACGGTGCCTGGGCAGGTCTTTTACGCGGCCTCGCGCAAGCTGATATTAAAGGGCGTGGACGGGGTGGTGTTCGTGGCGGACAGCCAGCTTGAGCGCATGGACGCCAACCTGGAGAGCATGGAAGACCTGAAGATAAACCTTGCCGAGCAGGGCTACGAGCTTGAAAGACTCCCCTTTGCCATTCAATACAACAAGAGGGACCTGCCCACGGCAGTCCCCCTTACCGAGATCAACAGCGCCATAAACACAGACAGCACCCCATGGTTCGAGGCGGTGGCCACCAGGGGCAGCGGCGTTTTCGAGACCCTGAAGGGCGTGGCCAAGCTCGTCCTCATGGAACTCAAGAAAAACTACTAGAAAAAAACTATCTCAAAATTGTTTCTCTCACCATCGGCTTCAATACGTCATTCCGGGCTTGACCCGGAATCCAGCGATTTTATTTATTTTTCTATTTCCAGCCCCACCTCTGGAATATCTTGTGCCCCTGGGCGGACTTGAGGAATTTTATGAATTCCGCGGCCAGCGCACGGTTTTTCGAATGGGTCGTGATGGCGGCAGGGGTGCACCTGTAAATGCGCTCCTTATCCGGCAGCCGGACCAGGTCGGTGTTTGCGGGCAGCCTGTAATGCCAGGACTCGAAGGTAATCCAGGCGTCCAGCTCCGGCTGGGAGTTCCACATATCTATGGCCTCCTTGCTCGACGTGACTGGCACGGCTATGTTGTTCTGTATCTTTGGTATAAGCCCCACGAGCCCGGCGGCGTCTTCCCACAGGCCTATCTGGGCCCCTCCGTTGACTTCAAGGATGTGGATGTCCTTTTTGGTCAGGTCGTAGAGTGACCTGATTTTTTTGGGGTTGCCTTCCCGCACAAGGATGCCGGTACCCCTGGGATATATCTCAATCCTGGTGTGCTTGTCTATGAGCCCCGGGTTCTTTAGCATGAAATTGGTCAGCTCGTATTGGGCGCCGGCGAAAATTATGTCGGCGTCTTTTTTGGCCTTGTCAATCCATTCGGTATCGGGGCCGGTTATCACGTTGACCGTTACACCCTTCATCCTTGAAAACGCATCGGCGCACTCGCGCATGGGGGCCAAAGGGCCGCTCGGGCCGTAAACGTCAAGCACCTTGCCGCCGGCCGCAAAAGATTCATGTGGATACGGTGTCGTCAAAAGGAAGGCCGCAGCGAGCAACATGAAAACAAAAACGCCTCTTAGCTTCATCCCCTGTCTCCTTTCAAACGGCAGTTTATATTTTGGCTACATTCTAGCATTGGGAAAGGGGGATTACCAGATGATAACTGTAGATTCATAAAAAACTAAACCCGTCCGTTTAAACCTTTTTTCTTGCGTTTGGTCTACAATAATAAGTAAGTGATTACATACATGAAAAAGGCGCTTATTTCGATATTTTTTCTTGCGGTGCTGCTTCAGCCCCTTGGGGCAGGGGCACAGGGCCCGATAAAGGCAGGGCAGACGCTTACGCTGGAGCAGTGCATAGCAGTAGCGCTTGGGAACAACCCGGCGGTCTTCTCCGCCCGCGGCGCGGTGCAGGCGGCCCGGAGCAGGATAGGGCAGACCAGGTCCGGCTACTATCCTCAGATAGACTGGCAAGGCGGTTACAACAGGGATTCATTCACGCCGGCCGGAAACAGCCGGTTCGCTTCGGAGGGCAGCAACTTTACCACCGGCCCCACCCTCAACCAGACCATATATGATTTCGGCAGGACGGGGAGCCAGGTGAATATAGCCAAATTCAACTTGAACTCCTCAAGCGAGGACCTCGAAAATACCTCCGAGCTGGTCATCCTGAGTGTTAAGCAGGCATATTACGGGGTGTTGCAGGCCAGGAGGAACAGGGATGTCGCCAAAGATGTCGTGAAGCAGTACGAGGACCATCTGAGGCAGGCAAAGGGTTTTTACGAGGTGGGCACAAAGCCGATGATAGACGTCACCAAGGCGGAGGCCGATTTGAGCAACGCCCGGCTCAGCCTCATAAAGGCCGATAACAGCCTTGAGACGGCATGGGCCACGCTTAATAACGCTATGGGTGTGCCAGGGGCGCCCGCATATGGTATTGTTGACACCCTATCCTATTCAAAATACAGCATCACCTTCGAGGACGCCCTGAACACCGCATACAAGAACAGGCCGGACCTCAAGTCCGCGCTCGCCCTGAAAGCCGCCTCGGAGCAGTCGGTGAAGTTTGCGAAATCGGGCTATTATCCAGTCCTGACTGGAACGGCGAGCTATACGTGGCAGGGCGACAGCCTTCCCATGGACAGGGGCTGGAGCGCGGGGCTGAACATATCGATCCCGGTGTTCAACGGGTTTTTGACCAGATACCAGGTCGATGAGTCCCAGGCGAACCTCAGCCAGGCGGATGCGGCGGAACTGTCTGTAAGGCAGCAGGTTTTCCTTGACGTGAGACAGGCATACCTTAACCTGAAGACTGCCGGCGATAGCATACCAACGGCCGAAATAGGCGTGAAGCAGGCGAAGGAGAACCTGGACCTGGCCAACGGCAGGTACGCGGCGGGCGTGGGGAGCCCCATAGAGATATCGGACGCGCTGGCGACTTACAGCGCGGCTGAGACGGCATACATAAATGCACTGTATAACCATAAAATCGCCAGGGCCAGCCTGGAGAAGGCCATGGGCATCAGATAGAAATGAAAAGGACACGGAAATGAAAAAGATAATCACAGCCGCGGTAATTCTGGCCGTGCTTGTGTCGGGCGTTACGGCATTCGTCATGCTCAGGAAGAAAGACGATGCGCCCAGCTTCAGGACGGAGAAGGTCACGCGCGGCGAGATCAAGTCCAGCGTTACGGCAAACGGAACTGTCAACGCGGTCACCACGGTCCTTGTCGGCACGCAGGTCTCCGGGACGATAAAGCGGATATACGCCGATTACAACTCGCCAGTGAAGAAGGGCCAGCTCCTGGCGCAGATAGACCCGTCCCCGTTCGAGGCGCAGGTGAACCAGGCGAGGGCGAACCTTTATTCGGCAAAGGCAAACGTGGCCAAGGCCGAAGCCGCCCTTGCCGATGCGAAGAGGACGATGGAGCGCAACGGGGAATTGCTCAAGCGGAAACTCATCGCGCAGAGCGACTACGATACTGCCGAGACCAACTGGCTTTCCGCAAAGGCCCAGCTTGACGCCGCGAAGGGGCAGGTGTCCCAGACCGAAGCCGCCACAAGGCTTGCCGAAACCAACCTGACATACACAAGGATAGTGTCTCCCGTAAACGGCGTCGTCATCTCAAGGAACGTGGACGCCGGGCAGACGGTGGCCGCGAGCTTCCAGACGCCAACGCTCTTCACCATCGCCCAGGACCTTAAAAAGATGCAGATAGACACGAGCGTGAACGAGGCCGACATAGGCAGGATAAAGACCGGCCAGGACGTGGAGTTTACCGTTGACGCCTATCCGGACACGACCTTCAAGGGCAAAGTCTCCCAGGTGAGGATTGCGCCCGTTACGGTCCAGAACGTGGTCACATACGATGTGGTCATTACCGTGGACAACGCCTCCCTCATGCTGAAGCCGGGCATGACGGCCAACGTGTCCATCATAACCGCCGTGAGTGAAAATGCCCTCAGGGTCCCTAACGCCGCGCTCAGGTTCAGGATGCCCTCAAAGGGCCAGAGGCCTGCCAAAGGGCCGGGCATTTGGGTGCTGGAAAACGGACTGCCAAAGAGGGTCCCTGTAGAGATGGGCATAAGCGACGGCAGTTACACGGAAATCCTGTCCGGCCTCAAGGAAGGGCAGCAGGTGATAACGGAATCGCTCACAAAGGAACAGACGGGCAGATCACCGTTTGGCGGCCCAAGGTTCATGCATTAAAAAATAAAAAATGCCTCTCATAGAAATTTCAAACGTAAGCAAGGTCTACAAGATCGGGGACATCGAGGTAAACGCCCTTTCGGGGGTGTCCATCGATATTGGCCGCGGGGAGTTCGCCTCCGTCATGGGGCCTTCGGGCTCTGGCAAGTCCACCTTCATGAACATAATCGGATGCCTCGACAAGCCCACTTCCGGCACATACATGCTTGAGGGGACAGACGTGGGGGGCCTCGGCAGAGACGAACTTGCGGCCATCAGGAACAGCAAGCTGGGGTTTGTCTTTCAGGGCTTCAATCTCCTTCCAAGGACCTCCGCGCTGGAGAATGTGGAACTGCCCCTCATATACGGAGGCGTGCAGGCCAAGGAGCGCTCCGAGCGCGCGATGGCCGCATTGAAGAAGGTGGGGCTTGGGGGCAGGGAGAGGCACCATCCCAACCAGCTCTCCGGAGGCCAGCAGCAGAGGGTGGCGATAGCGCGGGCGCTTGTGAACGAGGCCCCGATAATACTTGCGGACGAGCCCACCGGCAACCTGGATACGAAGACAAGCGTGGAGATAATGGAGCTTTTTACGAGGCTGAACGCTGAGTCCGGGATAACGATTATCCTTGTCACTCACGAGCCGGACATAGCGGCCTTCAGCAAGAGGGTCTTAAGGTTCCTTGACGGCCAACTCAAGGCGGACGAGGCGAACGCATGATAAACATCCCCTGGACGGGCAGGCTGGCATTCAGGGCGCTCAGAGTGAACAAGATGCGCTCCGCCCTGACGATGCTTGGCATTATAATCGGCGTGGGGGCGGTCATTACCATGCTCGCCGTGGGCACAGGCGCGAGCAGGCAGATAGCGGCGCAGGTGCAGAGCATGGGCAGCAACCTGCTGATAATCCTTCCGGGCAGCACGACCTCCGGAGGGCTCCGCATGGGCGCAGGCACCCAGCCCACGCTCACGATGGCCGATGCCGACGCCATCCTAAGGGAATCCCCCGCCGTGGCGGACGTTGCCCCTGTGCTCTCGGGAAGCGCCCAGGTGGTTTACGGCAACCAGAACTGGTCCACGGTCATCACGGGCACAACGCCCAGCATGATAAACGTGCGAGACTGGCAGATTGCCTCCGGCAGGTCTTTCACGCCCGATGACGTGAAGAACGCCCTGAAGGTCTGCATCCTTGGACAGACGGTCATCGACAACCTCTTTGGGGACGCGGACCCCGTGGGCAAGACCGTGAACATAATGAACGTGCCTTTTACAGTCATAGGGGCGCTTGCGCCGAAGGGGCAGTCCACCATGGGGCAGGACCAGGACGACACGATTTATGTCCCGGTCACTACCGCGCAGAAAAAGCTCTTCGGGACGCCCTTCCCCGGAATGGTGAGGATAATACTCGTGAAGGCCAAAAGCGCGGACGAACTTAACAATGCTCAAAGCGACATAACCGGTATTTTAAGGCAAAGACACCACATCGGCCCCAAACAGGATGACGACTTTACCGTCCGCAACCTTACGCAGATGATGCAGATGGCCGAGCAGTCCACAAAGATAATGACCCTCCTGCTTGGGGCCATAGCGTCTGTCTCGCTCCTGGTCGGAGGCATCGGCATAATGAACATAATGCTTGTCTCCGTCACCGAAAGGACGAGGGAGATAGGCATAAGGATGGCCATCGGCGCAAAGACATGGGACATACGGCTCCAGTTCATCATAGAGGCCCTCATACTCTCGATGCTCGGCGGGATTGCAGGCATCATACTGGGGGTGGGGGGCTCCAAGGTGCTGTCCGCAATCGCGGGGTGGCCCGTTGCCGTTTCGCCGCTTTCGATATTTCTTGCCGTGGGCTTTTCCGCGGCGGTGGGCATATTCTTTGGCTTCTACCCGGCCTACAAGGCCTCGCTCTTAAACCCGATAGACGCGCTCAGGTACGAATAGGCGGGAGCGGGGGCGTTTAAGCCCCCGCCGCTCAATCCTTTATCTCGACCAGTTTCACGTCGAAATTCAGGTCTTTCCCCGCAAGCGGGTGATTGGCGTCGAGTGTTACCTTCTCTTCCGTTATCCCGGTCACCATCACGTCCAGTATGCCGCCGTCGGGCTGCCTCAGCTGAAGGGTCAGCCCCACCTCCGGCTTTATGTTCGGCGGGAACTGGTCCCTCCTGAACCGGAGCATGAGGTTTTCATGGCGGGGGCCGTATGCCTCATCGGAAGATATCTTTATGCTCTTCGATTCTCCGACGCTCATCCCCTCGACGCCTTCCTCAAACCCCTTTATCACCTGGTGCTTCCCTATGGTGAACTCTAGCGGCTCGCGCCCGTCAGAGGAGTCGAACACGAAACCGTCGTCGAATTTGCCCGTATAATGCACTTTTACCGTGTCGCCGTTTTTAGCGGTCATTGCTTGCCTCCAGAATCTTCGTTTCTTTCAATATAACATGAATGACATGTCCGTTCTAAGTGAAACCTCCCTTACCCCGGCCCTCTCCCCGGGGGAGAGGGTGGTTCAAGACCCCCGGCAATTGACATATCCCATGGATGTATTATTTTTTGTAACAAAAAGATGTATAAGGAGATGTACATGGGTAAGACCACCGTTGTCATTGACGAGAAGCTTATGCAGGAGGCCCTGAAGGCAACAAACCTGAAAACGAAAAAGGAAGTCATTGAAAAAGGACTGAGGGAACTGCTTCGCAGGAGAAACCGCGAGATATTGAGACAGGAACTGGGGACCTTTGACATTGACCTCTCCCTTGAGGAACTGAAAAAGAGGAGGGCTGAAAACTAGCATGGTCCTCATTGACACCTCGGCCTGGATGTTCGCCCTCAAGAAGAACTGCCATCCCCTTGTGAAAAAAAGGATCGAAGAAATCCTCATGGAGAGCGAGGAGATGTCCTGATATCCGCTTCCGCTCTTAGGGAGAAGGCGCTCCTTTTGCACGCAGACGCCCATTTCGATGTCATCGCCAAATATGCCGGCCTGAAGGTTGAAAGCCTCGTCTCCCTGATCAGGTAAATAACAAACTCCGGTTATTTGCCTCTCTTAATATCCGGGCTCGTACTTTTCGCCCGTGCAGACCTCTTTTACCGTGTTTTTTATCAGCCTGCCGTTTTCCCAGACTCGCTCCCGGACCTTTCTGCAATGTGTCTGCTCATCGACTCCCATGGGCTGGGCCTGGTAAACGCCGGCGCCGTTGCCAGTCCTGTACTCCACGGTGCGCCCCGACTCTGCCGCCTCCATTGCGCCGCGCCGCGATATGTCGGTGATGGTCGCCCCGGCAATCGCGCCCAGAACGCCGCCGATTACGCCTCCCCTCCAGGGGTTCCTGCTGTCCAGGATCGCCCCGGCAACGCCGCCCAATGCCGCCCCAGTCCCCGCGCCCCGTCCGTAAGGCCCGTAGCAGGAAGCGGCCAGAAACGATGCAAGCACAATCAGCAAAAACACGGAAACAGATCTTTTCATGTTCTTTCCTTTGTTAAAAATTTTTTATTCATCCCATGTTTTCAAATTATATTTCACATCGGGGAAAATGCAATCAGGGGAAAGTGGCAGAGGTATGGGTGATAAAAAGGGCCGGAAATAAAAAAGGGCCGGGAAAAATCCGGCCCTTTTTAGCTATGAATATGAAAAGGACTCAGGCCTTTCTAGTACCTGTTTTCGTACTTCTCTCCCTCGCAGACTTCCTTGACGCGGTTCTTCACGAGCTGGCCGTCTTCCCAGACCCTCTCGCGCACTTTCTTGCACCTGGTGTGCGCGTCGCCGCCATCGTCATAGCCCTCGTCGTCTCCGCCCGGCACGGGCTCAGCCCTGTAAACGCCCCGTCCGTCCGCAGTCTTGTATTCGACCGGCTGCCCCGTATCGGCCGCCTGCACCGCGCCGCGCCTCGATATATCGGTTATCGTGGCGCCGCCGATTGCGCCGAGCGCGCCGCCGATTACGCCTCCCCTCCAGGGGTTCCTGTGGTCAAGAAGGGCCCCGGCTATGCCGCCAAGCGCCGCGCCGGTCCCCGCGCCTCTCATGTAGGCTTCGTCGCACCCGTAGAGGAGTGTGGCGAAGGCCAGAAACAGGACAATGGAAACAAATCTCTTCATAAACGCTCCTTTTTTTCAGTTGATACAAATCAAGGCAATGTACCTTTCAGGTCCGGGAACATACCTCATTTTATCTGCCAATATTGTAATTATTATGAAGAAAAGACCGGAAATTTGGCAACTTGCGTGTCCCGTTGCCTCACGTAAAAATCTAAACGAAATGCTTATTGATTGCCTCATTGGGATTATAACCGAAATTGCTGTTTCCCTTGGCAGCGGTTTTTGATGTCGCCGTCCGGAAGAGCTTATTCTGGAGC